>NZ_JBFAAR010000002.1:0-246959 GCF_040639855.1 Actinoplanes sp. NPDC023714 | reverse complement strand
CCGTTGACCGGGGTGGTGGCCGTTGACCGGGGTGGTGGCCGTTGACCGGGGTGGTGGCCGTTGACCGGGGTGGTGGCCGTTGACCGGGGTGGTGGCCGTTGACCGGGGTGGTGGCGTGCCGGTGGGGTCAGGTCTCTGCTGGGATCAGGAGTTCGTTGAGGGATCGGCGCGGGGTGCCGGCCGCCACCCGGCCGTAGCCGACCCGGAGGACCATCTGGGCTGGTCGACGGGTCAGTTCGGCTCGGATGAAGGGGACCTCCACGGGCTGGCTGATCGGTGTGGTGGCCAGGCCCAGCCAGGTGGCGGTGAGCAGGACCCGCTGCAGCGCCTGGCCCGCTCGGAGCCAGTCCTGGGGACCGTCGTCGTCGGTGGAGAGGACCAGGACGGTCGGGTAGGGCTCGAACGGGACGCGTTCGCGGGGCAGGCCCGCGAAGTCGCGGACCGGCATGACCTCGAGGGCGTCCCAGGGGCCGGCGGCCCACTCCGGGACGCCGTCGTGACGTACGTCGCGGCCGGTCCAGCGGGCGATCTCCTCGGCGTGGTGGGGGCGGGTGCTGAGCCAGCGGTCGGCGGCGCGGGCCAGGCCCAGGATCGCGTCGCGGGCGGCCGGTGGGGCCAGGGTCAGGGTGGCGCCCTCCTCGCGGGCCGCGGCGCGCAGCCGTTCGATCGCGTCGGCGGGGACGGCCACCTGGGCGAACGGCCAGCGGTTCGTGTGCCGGTGCGGGATCGCGGCGGCCAGGGCCTCGGTGACCCGGTCCGGGCGGCGGGGGCGGCCGGCGATCACCGTCGCCGCCAGGGAAGGGGCGTCGCCGGAGGTGAGGTCGCCCGCACGGAGCTCCGTACGTACGGAATAGCCGGCGTGACGCACCGCCAAGCGCAACGTGAGGACGGCCGCGCCCACGCTGATCAGATGTTCGCGCCCTTCCGGATCGACCACCGGGAGGCGCCTCGCCGGATCGGCGAACACGTCGATCGCGGGCGGCGCCACCCGGAACAGCCACGGCTGGCTGTTGTGCAGCGACGGCGCCGTGCCCGCCGAGCGCACGCAGTCCGTCAGGATCGCCCGCGATGGAGGGACGAAGGTGGTGTCCATACCCCCTACGGAACGCCTGCCGAAGCACTGATCGGCAGGGCCGGAAGTCCCGTGCAACCTCGACGATGGTGGATTCCGTCGATCCGGTCAGTAGACGAACGGGGAAGGACGAAAGTTGGATCGCTCCGAGGAGGACGAGTTCCGCGCCTTCGTCAGCGTCCGGATGGAGCGCTGGCGGCGGGCGGCCTACCTGCTCTGCCACGACTGGCACCTCGCCGATGATCTCGTGGGGACCGTCGTGGGCAAGCTCTTCGAGCGTTGGCGCCGGGTCGCTGCGACAGACAACCCCGATGCGTACGTGCAGAGAGTGCTCACGAACGCCTGGATCGACGAACGACGCCGGCCCTGGCAGCGGGAGAGTCCCGCCGACGTCGTGCCGGACGTGGTCGCGACGCCGGCGGACGCCACCGGCGATCGTGATCAGCTGCTGCGCCTGCTCGGGAGGCTCGGCCGGCGGCAGCGGGCCGTCGTCGTCCTGCGCTTCTATTTCGACCACTCGATCGAGGAGACCGCCGAGATCCTCGGCATCTCCGCGGGAACGGTGAAGAGCCAGTCGGCGCGGGCGCTCGACCTGCTGCGCACGCTGACCCAAGCCTCCGGGAGGAAGCCGTGAACCAGGAGACGCTCGACCAGCTCATCGGCGCCGCGCCGCCCTCGACCGTGGATGTCGGCGCGGTCATCGCGCGCAGCCGGAGGCGTCGCCGGCTGCGGCGACTCGCGGCATCCGGTGGGACAGCCGTGGCGGTGGTCGTCGCCGTCGTCGCGGGGGTGAGCCTGACCGGTGCTCCCGAGCCCGCGCCCGTGCCTCCGCCCCCACCTGCTGCTGCCCCTTCCCCTTCCCCTTCCCCTTCCCCTTCCCCTGCTCCTTCGCCCATCCGGACCTTGGGGGGTGTGCGGGACCTTCTCGAGGAGAGCGTCGCCGCGGAGGCGCCCGGCATCGCGTGGATCTACATGCCGGACGAGCCCGGGGAGAAGCGGACGCCGGACGGGCACGTGACGATGTGGCAGGAGGATCCGGGCTCGATCGCCGGGCGGTCCGGGATCACCCGCGGCGGCGGCAAGGGCGGCTTCTACCTGTGGCTGCGGCCGGTCGGGTGCGGCCCGGACGGGTCGTGCTCGGAGTTCACCGAGTGCGAGGGCAGCGGGCTCCGGTCGTGCTCGGCCACCCGGACGGCCTCCGGGCTGGACCTGGTCCGCTACGTCGACAAGCCCGGCCGGAAGTGGGTCTTCCACGGGGTGGACGTGAAACTGCCCGGCGGGAATCGGCACCTGAAGCTGCTGGCCGTGAACTACTTCGGCGGGGACGGCAGCAAGCCGGTCACCGACGCGCCGCTGATCGGGCAGGACGAGCTCGTGGCGATCGCCACCCGGATGGCCGACCGGCTCTGAACTCTCAACCCCCGGGGCCGGCCGCCAAGCCGTTCCCGGGGAGGGGAAGGCGACCTGTCGGTCCACGTCGTAGAGCGCCTCGCCGTCTCACGCTTTCAAGAAACCGCCCGCTCCAGCCAGGCGGCGTTGACGGGTCATGGCTGAACGTCATGTCTGGGCGGTCTACGGCCGGGTGCGGTGGCCGGGCCGGCCGGCGGGGAACGGGCCGTCAGGTCTTCGGGAGGACGCGGGACTCGCTGGTGCTTTTGTGGGGTGCCGTCAATCTTCGTACGGAAAAAGGGTCTTCATCGTCTCGACCACCTCGGGGAAAGCGGCGATCGCGGCCGTCGTGTAGCGGGGGTTGAAATCGGACAAGGCGCGGACGCCGCTCTGGAGGCAGGCGATGAAGGGGATGCCGGCGCCGCCCGCGGATTCGGCATCGCCGGGAGAGTCGCCCACGTAGACGCATTCGGCGGGAGTCAGGCCTGCCTCGGCCAGGAGTTCGTCGAATGCTCGGGGATCGGGCTTGCCGAAACGGGTGTTGTCGCGGTGATATATCCGGCTTATTCGGGTGGAGAGGACGTGGTCCGGCTCCAGCATGTGCCTGATCTCGGCGCCGGTACGGGACGTCAGCAGCATCAACGAATAGCCCGCGAGCAGCAGGGCGTCGAGGGCCTCGAGGTTGTCGGGCGGGATGACGTCGAGCAGGCCGTCGGCTATGTGGCGGGTCATCGCCTCGTGGAAGAGTGGGCCGAATCGGTCCAGGTCGAGGCCCGGGGAGCGCTTCGGCATGGCCTCGAGGAGGGGCTCGCCCCAGGTCGCGAGGTGCAGGGAGCGCGGCATCGGCGGGCGGCCCATCCGCGCCAGGACCTCGTTCTCCAGCGCGAACGACGCCGCCTCGGTCATGCACAGCGTGTCGTCGACGTCGATGACAACCGCACGGATCATGATCCGAACCATAGAGCCTCACATCCGGGCGCACCGCGCCGATGTCCACGGCGACGGGTCCGGACCGATGCGGGTAGGAGGAGCGGTGATCACGCGCTGGCGCGCCTGGTACCTCCCGGTCGCGATCGCGGCGGCCGTCGCCGAGGTGCTGCTCGTGGTGTGCGGCCTGCGGTTCCGCTTCTCGAATCTGCTGGTGTGGGCGCCCGCCGTGATCGGGCCGGCCATGGCGGTCGCCGGATTCATGACAGCGGCAGGGAGCGCCGGAGGGCAGCGAGTCTTCTGGCGGCGGGTCGCGGTGGCGATGGCGTTCGTGCTCGCCGCGGCGATCAGTCAGACCATCGACGTGATCACGATGCCGTTCGACGGGATGCCGCCGCTCGGATCGCGCACGCTCCTGCTCTACGTCACCGGCACCATTCTGGCGATCGCGGCGCTGCTGCGGCTGCCCGGCGGCGGGCGCAGCTGGCGCCGGCTCACCACGGCCGTGCTCGACGTGGCGGTCGTGGCGGTGACGGCCGGGATCGCGGCCTCGCAGTACGTCGGCTGGTTCGAGGACCGGTTCGGCGTGAGCACGTCGGCGTGGTGGCTGAACATCGCGATGATGGCGATCGCGGTGGCCGGCGTCGTGGTGGTCGTGAAGATCATGGCGGCCCGGCAGAGCCCGGTGCCGCGCGCGTCGCTGTGGTGGCTCGCCCCGATCGGCGCGTGCGGCCCGCTCTCCACCGTGCTGATGACCCTGCTCACGCCGTGGCCGCACCTCAACGGCAGTGCCGCGGTGCTGCCGTTCGTGGGCCTGTTCGGCGCGCTGGCCGCGCACGCGAGCCTGACCCGCGGCGCCGCCCCGGCGCCCCTCCACCCGGCCCTGCACCGGCGCGGCACCGCCGTCCCGCTCGTCGCCACCGGCCTGACCAGCGTGCTGGTCGCTGCGGTCTACCTGCGTACCGGCCACCTCAGCACCGTCCAGGTGGCCGGAACCGCCCTGCTCCTGCTGCTCGTCGTGGCCCGGCAGGCGATGGCGCTGTCCGAGAACGCGTCGCTGCTGGACACCGTCGCCCACCACGCCATGCACGACGAGCTGACCGGGCTGTGGAGCCGCCGGTACTTCACCGCGTCGGTGGCCCGGGCGTCCGGCCCGCACACGGTCGTGCTCGTCGACCTCAAGGACTTCCGGTCGATCAACGACGCGCTGGGGCCGGAGGTCGGGGACGAGTTGTTGAAGACGTTCGGTATTCAGATGAAATATGCCGTTGAGTCGGGCATTGTCGCTCGGATCGGCGGGGACGAGTTCGGCCTGCTGATACCGGGCACCGGCCATTCCCTCGACCTCGACACCACGATCACCGCCGCCGGCCACGAAGTCGTCCTCGACCTGTCCATCGGCGTGGCCGAAGGGGACGACGACCTCTTCCGGCACGCCGAGATCGCGCTGCGCGAGGCGACCACCGGCCCCGGCCCGCGCCTGGTCCGCTACGACGCGTCGCTGGAGTCCGCGCTCACGCGGCGCGCCACCGTCGCGGCCGACCTGCGCCGGGCGCTCACGGCCGGCGAGTTCCACCTGCTCTACCAGCCGATCGTCGACCTGCCGGACGGCCGGATCACCGGCGTCGAGTCGCTGATCCGCTGGTCGCGCGCCGACGGCACGCTGGTCTCCCCGGCCGCGTTCATCCCGGTCGCCGAGGACACCGGCCTCATCGTCGAGCTCGGCGCCTGGATCATCGACCGGGTCTGCGCGCAGGCGGCGGAGTGGCGGCGCGCGCACGGGCCGCACGCCCTGCGGTCGGTGGCCGTCAACGTCTCGGCTCGTCAGCTGCTCGACCCCGGCCTCGTCGACGTCCTCCGCGGCGCACTGGACCGCCACGGCGTGCCCGCGTCGCAGCTCACCGTCGAGATCACCGAGACGGCGGTCTTCGGCGGCGGCCGGGCGCTCGCCACCGTGACGGCGCTGTCCGAGCTGGGCGTCGGCATCGCGCTCGACGACTTCGGCACCGGCCACTCGTCGCTGGGCCTGCTGCGCACCTGCCCGGTCGACGCCATCAAGGTCGACAAGTCGTTCGTCGACGGTCTCGGCGGCACACCGCAGCAGGAGGCGATCGCGATCGCGCTGACCGGCATCGCCGAGACCATGGGCCTGCGCACGGTGGCCGAGGGCGTCGAGACGGCCGAGCAGGCGCGGCGGCTGTTCGAGCTCGGGTACCGCCAGGCGCAGGGATTCCACTTCGCGCGCCCGCTGCCCCCGGCGGAGATCGACGCGCTGTTGGAGAAGAGACATTTCGTGTACGTGTAAACGACCGTGCACACGGGAATGCGGCCGTCACGGCAGGCGGCATCATCTCTCGTGCCGAGGAGGAACCGACCGACCGGGCCTCGCCGTCGTGGGGACGCCCGGGTCGCGAGATGGACTGGCGACCGAACGCGATCCGGGCTCCGTCACCTCAGCCAAGCATCGCGGCCGTGTCACCGGCATCGTCCGTGAGGCCGATGTCCCCCAACCACCGGCTGTACCGCAGGGCGGGATGGGAGCGCTCCTCAGAGCCGTGCCGTACAGCCGGTGACGGCCGTCAGCGGGTCTCGATCAGCAGGAGGGACGCGTCGTCCTCCCGCTCCCCCGCCGGAATGATCTCCATGGCGGCGTCGGCCAGCGCGTCCAGACCGGCGCCGGGGTGGGCGGTCAGCACCGAGTGCAGGCGGGCGACGCCGTCGTCGATCGGGCGGGTCCGCGTCTCCAGCAGCCCGTCGGTGTAGAGCACGAGCCGGCTCCCGGCCGGCAGCACCCGGGTGTGGGTTCGCCGGGTGATGCCGCGCAGCCCGCCGAGCAGTGGGCCGCCGAGCGGGAGCTGACTGATCGTGCCGTCCGGGAGCACCAGCGTGGGCGGCAGGTGGCCGGCGCTCGCCCAGGTCATCGTGTGCCCGCCGTCCGGCTCCGCCGTCAGATAGGCGACCAGCGCCGTGGCCACCCCGCCCACCCCGAGCATCTGCACCGCCCGTTCGAAGCGGGTCAGCAGCACCGACGGGTATTCGTACCGGTCCACGAGGAGGGCCCGCAGCATGCTCCGGTAGTGACCCATCCGCGCGGCGGCCTTCACCCCGTGCCCGGCCACGTCGCCGATCATGACGGCCATCCGGGACTCGTCGATCCGGACCGCGTCGTACCAGTCGCCGCCCACCAGGTCGCTGCGGTTCGCCGGGGCGTAGCGGGCGGCCATCCGCACGTGGTCGAGGTCCGGCAGCGGGCTGAGCAGCGCCTTCTGCATCGTCTCGGCGGCGGTGCGGCGCTCGTCGTACTCGGCGGCCCGGAGCAGGGCCTGCGCGACGTACCCGGCCAGCGCGGTGAGGACGGCGTGCTCGCCCTCGCCGGGCCGGTACGGCTGCTTCCAGCAGAACGTGAGCGCGCCGATCGGGCCGTGCACGCCGGGCAGCGGCACGCTCACGGCGGCCTGCCAGTTCATCTGCTCGAACGTGGACAGCGCGTCGGGCGTCGCGGCGGCGACCGCGGCCAGGTCGGGCAGGATCACCGGCCGGCCGGTGCGGGCGGCCAGGCCGGACGGGGTGTGGACCTCCACGCCGTAGGACTGCCAGCGCTCGGCGAGGGCCGGGGGCAGCAGCCGGCCGGAGACGAGCTGGATCAGGCCGCCGGCGGCCAGCCAGGAGACGCCGACGTACGCCGGGTCGAGGTTGCCGATGACCAGGTCGCGGACCGTGTCGATGACGTCGTCGGAGGTGGCCGCGGCGCCGAGCGCGGCGCTCGCCCGCAGCAGCAGCCGGCTGCGCTCGGCGACCGACTCGGCCCGGTACGCCGCGTGGTACGAGGCGATCCGCAGCTGCAGGCTGTCCGAGCAGGCGGCGGCCAGGTCGGCCAGGATGGACAGCTCCTGGCCGGTCCAGACCCGCGGCTCGTGGTCGATCGCGCAGAGCGAGCCGAGCACCCGGCCGTCCGCGTCGTGCACCGGCATCCCGGCGTAACCGACGACGCCGAGGTCCTCGATCGCGAGGTTGCCCCGGACCCGCGGGTCGGTCCGGGCGTCGGTGACGATCAGCGGCTCGCCGGCGGCGACCACGTGCTTGCAGAACGAGTGGCTGAGCGGCGTCTGCCGGGCCTGCGCCCACGGGTCGCCGAGCCCGTACGCGCCCGGGAAGAACTGCCGTTCCGCGTCCACGAGCGAGACCAGCGCCACCGGGACGTCCAGGACGGTGCGGACCATCGCGGCGAACCTGTCGAACATCGGGTCGGGCGTGGCGCCGAGCCCGGTGTACGACAGAGCGGCGAGACGCTGCCCGTCCTCGCCGCCCGCCGTGCCGTGGTCCGTCATGCGCGCCTTCCATGAGATGCCCGGGGAAACATACCCGGGCCGGCGGCGGCGCGCTCGCATCCCCGCTACTTCTCGCGGGCTTTCCGTGTGCTGCGGTCGTTCGCCTTCTGGATCGCGTCGACGAGCTCCGGCTTCGTCATCCGGGAGCGGCCGGTGATGTCGAGCCGCTTCGCGACGTCCATGAGGTGGGCCTTGCTGGCGTTGGCGTCGACGCCGCCCGCGGTCTCCGCCTTCGTGCCGCGGCCGCCGGCGGCCTTCGCGTCGCTCGGGCCCTTCTCCGCCTTCGGCTCCCAGTGGTCGCCGACCTTCTCGAACGAGTGCTTGACCGCGGAGAACGCGGTGCGGTGGGCGCGCTCGCCCTCGCCGTACTGCTCGACCGCCGAGTCGTGCGTCTTCACGTACGTGTCCTGGGCCTTCTTCGGCGACCGCGCGATCGTGCTGGGCATGTCCTCACGTGCCGGCATGGCTACCTCCTCCGTCTCCCTCCCGGTTGGTTCCCGGGACGAGGCGCCTGAAACGGGACTCCAGGTAGCGCCGCTCGGCCGCGTTCGCGGTCCCCTTCGCCGCCTGCCGGTACAGCGCCGCGGCCTCCGCCGTCTCCCCCGCCCTCTCCAGCAGGTGCGCCCGCACCGAGAGCAGCCGGTGATGCCCGGCCATCCGCGGGTCGTCGTCGAGGGTGGCGAGCAGGCCGAGTCCGGCGGCCGGTCCGTCGAGCTCGGCGAGCGCCACGGCGCGGTTGAGCCGGACCATCGGGTTCGGCGCCACCCGTTCCAGGATCAGGTAGAGCCCGTGGATCTGCCGCCAGTCGGTGGCGCCGTCGCTCGCGTGGGTGGCCGCTATCGCGGCCTGCAGCTGATAGGGGCCGAGTGCGGCGGCGCCGGCCGAGAGCTTGGCGAGCTCCATGCCTTCGGCGATCATCGTACGATCCCAGCGTGCCCGGTCCTGCTCGTCCAGCGGGACCAGGTCGCCCCCGGCCGTGACCCGGGCCGGCCGCCGGGCGTGGGTGAGCAGCATGAGCGCCAGCAGGCCGGTGACCTCACCGTCCTCCGGCAGCTGTGCGTGCACGAGCCGGGTCAGCCGGATCGCCTCGCGCGCCAGGTCGACCCGGTCCACGGCGGTGTAGCCCTCGTTGAAGATCAGGTAGAGGACGTGCAGCACCACCGGCAGCCGGGTGACGTCGACGAGGAACGTACCCGGCCTGATCTTCTGCTTGGCCCGGCTGATCCGGGCCGCCATGGTCGCCTCGGGCACCAGGAACGCCCGGGCGATCTCGGCGGTGGTCAGGCCGCCGGCCGCGCGCAGGGTGAGGGCCATCTGCGAGGGCGGGGTCAGCGCCGGGTGGCAGCAGAGGAAGAGCAGCTCCAGGGTGTCGTCGGTGTCCGGAACGTCCGGCGCCGCGACCCGGGACGCCGCCTCCTCGCGTTCCCGGCGGGCGTGGTCGCTGCGCATCTGGTCGATGAGCCGGCGGGAGGCGACCGTCATGAGCCAGGCCCGCGGGTTGGCCGGCACGCCCTCGGACGGCCACTGCGCGGTCGCCGCGAGCACGGCCTCCTGCACCGCGTCCTCGGCGCCGTCGAACTGCCCGTACCGGCGCACCAGCGCGCCGAGGACCTGCGGCGCGACCTCCCGCCACAGGTCCTCGATCGGAGGCACCGCCGTCACGCCTCGAGCGGCCCGGTCAGCGGGCCGTCGGCGAACATCACCTGGCGCACCTCGACGCCGAGCCCGTCGATCGCGGCGTCCGGGATCCGCGCGGCCAGCTCGATCGCCCGTTCCCGGCTCTCCACGTCGAACAGGTAGAACCCGCCGAGGAACTCCTTCGCCTCGGCGAACGGGCCGTCGGTCGCCACCGTCCGGCCGTCGCTGACCGAGACGACCGCGGCCTGCGACGGGTCGGTCAGGGCCATCGTCGAGAGCAGCTCGCCGGACTCCTTCGTCTCGGCGAGCAGGGCCTGGTGGCCCGCGCCGATGGCGGCCTGCTCCTCCTCGGTGAGGGACTCCAGCACGGCCGGGTTGATGTGCAACGAGATCAGGAACTTCATGACCACTCCTCTGTCTCCGTCGTTTCTCGCCGTTGGTCTTTCTCCGTCGTTTCTCGCCCGTTGGTCGGAGCCGTCGCCCGCGTCTTGACATCTTTAGCGTGGCCCATCGCGGGTAGGCATGTCGCGTGACCGATTCCGCGTGGGCCCCGCTCCGTGTCGCGGCGTTCCGGAGCCTGTGGCTCGCGCTGCTGGCCAGCAACATCGGTACCTGGATGCAGACGGTCGGCGCGCAGTGGCTGCTCGTCGAGGAGTCCGGGACCGACACCCTGGTCGCCGTGGTGCAGACCGCCAGCACGCTGCCGATCGTGCTGCTGGCGCTGCCGGCCGGGGCGCTCGCCGACACGTTCGACCGGCGCCGGCTGCTGCTGGCCGTGCAGGTCTTCCTCACCGGTGTGGGCGTGCTGCTCACCGCCCTGACCGTGACCGGCCACATGCCGCCGGCCCTGCTGCTGACCCTGACGTTCGTGCTCGGCGCCGGTCAGGCGGTCACCGGGCCGGCCTGGCAGTCGGTCATCCCCGAACTGGTACCCCGCCCGCAGCTGGCGTCCGCGTCGGCGCTCGGCGCGATCAGCATGAACCTGGCCCGCGCGGTCGGCCCGGCCGTGGCCGGTCTGCTCATCGCGCAGGCCGGCACCGGCGTCGTGTTCGGGTTCAACACGCTGTCGTACGCCGTGTTCGCGCTGGTCCTGTGGCGCTGGCGGGCGAAGTCGTCGGCGTCGGCGAACCCGGAGCCGTTCGCCGACGCGGTCCGCTCCGGCAGCCGCTACGTGCGCCATTCGCCGGTGGTGCGCCGGATCCTGCTGCGGGCCGGGCTGTTCCTGGTGCCGGGCAGCGCCCTCTGGGCGCTGCTGCCGCTGGTGGCGTCCCGGCGGCTCGGTCTCGGCTCCGGAGGGTACGGCGTGCTGCTCGCTGCGGTCGGGATCGGCGCGGTCTGCGGTGCGCTGCTGCTCCCCCGGATGCGGTCCCGCTGGACGCTGAACCGCCTGCTCCTGATCGCGAGCGTGCTGTTCGCGCTGATCCTGGCCCTGCTGGTCACCGTGCCGTCGGAGTACGCCGTGGTGGTCGTGCTGCTGCCCGCCGGCATCGCCTGGGTGATGGTGCTGTCCAGCGTGAACGCGGCCATGCAGCTGTTCCTGCCGAACTGGGTGCGGGCCCGCGGCCTGGCCGTCTACCAGATCGTCTTCGCCGGCTCGCAGGCCGCCGGCGCGCTCGCCTGGGGTGTGCTCTCCGACCTGCTCGGCCTCGCCGTCACCCACCTGATCGCGGCGGCCCTCATGCTCGGCGGCGCGGTGACGCTGCGCTGGTGGCCGCTGCTGGACACCAGCGGCATGAACCGCGAGCCCGCCGTCTTCTGGCCCGAGCCGCACCTCACCGTCGACCCGTCGGACGCCTCCGGACCGGTTCTGATAATCGCCCGCTACCCGGTCGACGACTCCCGTGCCGCGGCCTTCGTCGCGGCCATGGAGAGGGTACGGCGGAGCCGCCTGCGCACCGGCGCCGTGCGGTGGGGCCTGTTCCGCGACGGCGCCGACCCGGCCTGTTTCGTGGAGGCCTACGTGGTGCCGAGCTGGGACGAGCACCTGCGGCAGCACGAGGGCCGCCTCACCGGTTCCGACCGGGAGGCCGAGGAGCGGGCGCAATCCCTGGCGTCGGCCCCGCCCACGGTGAGTCACCTGCTCTCGGCCCGCTGACCCGCCCCTGCTGCGTGTTGAGTTGCGGCGCAAACCGGACCCCAACTCAACACACAGCCACAGTCCCGTCGTCGCGTGTTGAGTTGCGGCACGCATCGGACCCCAACTCAACACGCAGCCGCGGCCCCGTCGTCGCGTGTTGAGTTGCGGTGCGCATCGGGCCTGAACTCAACACGCAGGGCGGAGAGCACCGCCGTCACCTCGGGGCGGGGCGCGGAGGGGCGGCGGACCGCGGCCGTGATGCGGCGGCTGAGCGGCGGGTCCAGCGGACGGGCGACCACCCGGTAGCGGGGATCGACGGCCAGCTTCGGGAGCATCGTCATCGAGCGGCCGTTCTCGGCGTGCTGGAGCGCCAGCATGTAGTTGTTGAAACGGCAGATCACGATCGGCTCGAAGCCCGCCTCCCGGCACAGGCGGGTGGCGAGTGTGGACATGTAGGAGCCGGCCACGTCGAACGTCCAGCGCTGGTCGGCGCAGGCCTCCAGGGCGATCGACTCGTGCGCCGTGAGCGGGTGGCCGGGCGGCAGGACCAGCACGATCGCGTCCGAGGTCAGCGGTACCAGGTCGATCGACGCGTCCAGCTCGGCGCCGGCGAAGTCGGCCGTCGTGATGATCAGGTCCACGTCGCCGCGGCGCAGGGCCGGCATGCTCTCGTGCGGCTCGAGCTCGAGCAGGACCACCGTGACGTCCGGGTGGCGGGCGGCCAGCCAGGCGACGGCCGGCTCGGCGAGGGCGTGGACGGCGCTCTGGAACGCCGCGACAGTGACCGTGCCGGCCGGCTCGTCGGCGAGCCCGCGGAGCTCCGCCTCGGCGGCGTCCATGGCCGCCAGGATCTCCCGGGCCCGGCCGGCCAGCAGCACGCCGGCGGCGGTGAGCCGGACCCGGCGGCCGGTGCGTTCCAGCAGGGCCGTACGGGTCTCCCGCTCCAGCGTCGCGAGCTGCTGGGAGACCGCGGACGGGCTCAGGTTGCCGCGCTGGGCCACGGCGCGGACCGTCCCGTACGTCGCCAGGTCCGCGAGCAGGCGCAGCCGCCACGGGTTCAGGGTCATGCCCGGACTGTACGGCTGTGCTTAACAGCAACGGCGGAAATGTGAGATGGACGTGCTCAGCGGCCGGATCCTAGCGTCGATCCATGACAGATGGCTTCTGGTCCGACGCCGAGCGTCACCTGGTCCGCTACATCGGGGCGGGACGGTTCGTCCCCGAGATCATCGAACGGGCGGAGGGCAGCTTCGTCTGGACCGCCGGGGGCAGGCGGCTGCTCGACTTCACGTCCGGGCAGATGAGCGCCATCCTCGGGCACTCGCACCCGGCCGTCGTCGCCACCGTCCAGCGGCAGGCGGCCACCCTCGACCACCTCTTCAGCGGCATGCTCAGCCGGCCGGTCGTCGACCTGGCCCGGCGCCTCGCCGCGTCGCTGCCCGAGCCCCTCGAGAAGGTGCTGCTGCTCACCACCGGCGCCGAGTCGAACGAGGCGGCCCTCCGGATGGCGAAGCTGGTCACCGGCAACCACGAGGTCATCGCGTTCGGGCGCTCCTGGCACGGGATGACCCAGGCGGCGGCGGGCGCCACCTACAGTTCCGGGCGCCAAGGGTACGGGCCTGCGGCGCCCGGCAACTTCGCCATCCCCACGCCGAACGCGTACCGGCCGGACTTCACCACCCCGGACGGCGAGCTCGACTGGCGCCGGCAGCTGGACTTCTCGTTCGAGCTGTTCGACGCGCAGTCGGTCGGCAGCCTCGCGGCCTGCATCGTCGAGCCGATCCTCAGCTCCGGCGGGGTGATCGACCTGCCGCCCGGCTATCTCGCCGCCCTGCGCGAGCGGGTGCACGCGCGCGGCGGGCTGCTCATCCTCGACGAGGCGCAGACCGGGCTGTGCCGGACCGGCGACTGGTACGCGTTCCAGCGCGACGGCGTGCTGCCGGACATCCTGACGCTCTCCAAGACCCTCGGGGCCGGCCTGCCGCTCGCCGCCGTGGTGACCAGCCCGGAGATCGAGCAGATCGCCCACGAGCGCGGCTTCCTGTTCTTCACGACGCACGTGTCCGACCCGCTCGTGGCCGCGGTCGGCAACACCGTCCTCGACGTGCTGGCCGCCGATCGCCTCGATGACCAGGCGACCGAGCTGGGGACGTACCTCCGCAAGGGCTTGATCGAAATCGCCGGCAGGCATCCGGTCGTCGGCGACGTGCGCGGCCGCGGCCTGCTGGTCGGCCTGGAGCTCGTGCTCGACCGCGAGACCAGACGGCCGGCCGACGAGCTCGGCGCCGCGGTGACCCGGCGCTGCCTCGAGCTGGGGTTGCACATGAACGTGGTGCAGCTGCCCGGGATGGGCGGCGTCTTCCGCATCGCGCCGGCCCTCACCTCCACCGTCGACGAGCTGAGCCTCGGCCTGGAGATCCTGGATCAGGCGATCGGGGAGGCCGGCCGGGCAGTCGCCAGTCGATGAAGAAGACGGCGATCATCAGGGCGCCGGCCCAACAGCGCGCCGGCGACGGCCCCGGCCACGCCGAGGAGCACGGCCAGCACGATCGAGATGGCCGGCGCGGCGCGTTCCACCCGGACGTGCGCGGCCTCCTCCCACTCCGGGTCGGCGCCGGTCGTGGCGGTCAGCCGCCAGCCGCCCTTCGCCGCGGTGTGGTCGCCGCCGACCCGCCAGCCCGTCGCCCGCAGGTGGGCGGTGAGCGGGCCCAGGTCGGCGACGGTGTCCGCCGAGCGGCGCCACGATCGCGCGCAGCTCCGCATCGGACGGCAGGCCGCCGTGGAAACGCCAGCCGATCCAGGAGCCGGCCGTCGCGGACAGGGCGGCCGCCGTCAGGCCGCAGATCAGGGAGAGGAGCAGGCGCACGGGGCGCATCGTATGTCCAGTAGGCGACAGTGCCCCTTATGGATCATTGACAGCCGTGGACCGCGGGCGCAACGCTGGTGCTCGCAGTCTGCGGGAGGCGTGAATGGGCGGATTCATCCTCGGCGCGGCCATCGCCCTCTTCATCGGGATGCGGCTGGCCCGCCTGATCGACGGCAGAAGAAGTGCCAAGGCCGGGTTCAAGAAGGCCAAGGACACCGACGTCTCCAGCGCGCGCAAGAAGTCGAGCGAGGCGTTCTGGGCGCTGTTCCGGTTCGGATTCCTGCTGCTGCTGATCGTCGGCGCGGTCCTATACGGATGGATGAGCGCCAACAGCGTCTGACCGGGCCGGGCGGCCGTCCTCGGCGGCGGTGAGCAGGCCCTTCAGGGACAGCGCCAGCGCCGACGCCACCAGGCAGCCGGCCACCATGGCGACCACCCAGACCGTGCCCTGCCCGGCACCGATCAGCGGGCCGGCCGTGACCGGGCCGATCACCGAGCTGATGCCCATCAGCATCGTGGTCGCCGCGTTGTAGCGGGCCCGCAGCTCGTCGGTGGCCAGCACGTTCGTGACGGCCGGCATGACCGGCTGCAGCAGCGTCTCCCCGCAGGCGAACACGCTCGCGCAGAGGATCACGCAGAGCGCCGCGACCAGCGAGCCGCCACCGGCCAGGCCGCCGGCGCCGAGGATCACCCAGGACGTCGCGAAGACCACGCCGACCAGCGCCAGCGCCGTGGTTCGGCTGCGTCCCTCGATGCGTCGCACCACGAAGAGCTGCGCCGCCACGATCGTCACCGTGTTCGCGGCGAGGGCCCACGCCACGACGCGCGGGGACACTTCGGCGACCCGTACCGAAAAGGCGGCGAAGCCGACCTCGATCTGGGCATAGCCGCACGTGCTCAGGAAGAGCGCGAAGAGCAGCAGGCGGCGGAACGGCCGGTTGCGGAGCACGGTCAGGTAGCCGCCGCGCGGCCCCTCGCCGGCGTGCGGCGGCGGCGCGTGCCCGACCCCGCGCAGGGACAGCAGGATCACGGCCGGCACCAGGAAGGTCACCGCGTCGATGAGGTAGACCGCCTGGAACGTGGCCGGGCGGGTGATGTCGACGACCGCGCCGGCGATCAGGCCGCCCACCCCGATCCCGAGGTTGAGCAGCGCGAACTGGAGGCCGAACGCGCGCTGCCGCTCGTGCTCACCGGTCAGCGAGGCGAGCAGGGTGGCGCCGCCGGGCCAGGTCGGCGCGCCGCCCGCGGCCATCACGGCGAGCGCCGCGACCACGGCGGCCGGGTGGTGGGCCAGGGCCAGGGTCACGCTGCCGAGGGTCTGCAGGAGGTAGCCCGGAAGCATGATCCGGCGGGTGCCGAACCGGTCCATCAGGGTGCCGCCGAGCGGTGAGCAGACCAGCAGGACCGCGCCGAACCAGCCGATCGCGAAGCCGGCCGCCGCGTCGCTGAAGCCGCGCACCTCGGTCAGGTAGATGAACAGGAACGGCAGCGTGAGGCCGCGCCCCACCGCGGAGACCAGGACGCCGAGCAGGAGCCAGCGTGCTTCGGGCCGGTCCGGGAGGGTCTCGCGCGCCATGCGGGGGATTCTGCATCCGGGGTACGACGTCGCGCCTCCCCATTTCCCGTCGCGGCATGGCACTATCGGTCACCGTGCCGATGACTCGCCGGAGTGTCCTGGGTGTGGCCGCCGTGTCCGCGCTGGCCGGTTGCGCCGAAGCGCAGTCGGCACGCTCACAGCCGCCACGCTCGCAGCCGACCAAGGACGTTTCGGACATTTCCGAAAAATCGTCTTTTGACCCTGCGCCATTGACAGCGGTGCTGACCAAGCACCTCACGCCGCGCCCGAAGCATCCCACCTATGCCGGCGCCGTGGCCGTGGTCCTGCGGGACGGCCGGGTCGCCGCCAAGGTCGCGGTCGGCCACGCCCTCCGCTACCGGTCCGGCCCGGTCGAGCTTCCGGCCGCCCGGCGCGTGGGCATGCGCACGGATTCGATCTTCGACCTCGCCTCGCTCACCAAGGTCTACACGGCGATCCTGCTGCTCCAGCAGGTGGAGAAGGGCACGATCGATCTGGACGCGCCGGTGACCCGCTACCTTCCCGCTTTCACCGGCAAGGGCAAGAGCCGGATCACCGTACGCATGCTGCTGACGCACACGAGTGGGCTGCCGGTCGGGGCGGACGTGAAGAACGTGCTCGGCACCCCGATGGTCGCGGGCGCCGTGCCGGGGAGCACGTTCCGCTACTCCAGCACCGGGCTCATGGTCGCCGCCGAACTGGTGAAGAAGGCGACCGGCACGAGGCTCGACGTCGCGCTGAGGAACGGCATCACCGGCCCGCTCGGCCTCGCCACCACCGGCTTCAACCCGCTGACCTGGCTTCCCAAGGCCGAGCAGGCGAAGCGTCTCGTCGCCACCGACGCCCGGACCTCCCGCGGCCTGCTGCGCGGAGTGGTGCACGACGACGTGGCCGCCAAGCTCGGCGGCGTCATCGGCAGCGCCGGGATCTTCGGCACCGCGCACGAGGTCGCCGTGATCGGCCAGCTGCTGCTGAACGGCGGGATCTACAACGGCAAGCGGGTGCTGGCCGCGTCCACGGTCGCCGAGATGCTCACCAACCAGAACGCGGGGCTGCCCGCGATCGACCCGGACCGCCCGAAGCGCCCCTCCGACCACGGGCTCGGCGTCACGCTGCGCCAGCCCTGGTTCATGGGCCGGCTGTCGTCGGCGTCGACGTTCGGGCACACCGGCTTCACCGGCACGTCCCTGCTGGTCCATCCCGGCCACCGGCTGGTGCTGGCCCTGCTGACGAACCGGGCGCACCCGAACTGGAGCTGGTCGAACCCCGATCCGATGCGTGCCGAGGTGGCAAACGTGCTCGCTGAGCAGGTTTAAACCGCGTTGGGCTGATCGGACCGGGTCACCGGTGCCACTGTGACATAGTGACCGGACGTTTTCGCTGGCTGACCGATCGCAGCGTGAGCACGAAGATCATGTTCGCGGTGCTCGTGGTCGCGGCCCTCGGGGTGGCCGACGGCCTGTTCGCCATGACCAGCCTCGGCGAGACCAACGACCAGGTGAAGGCCGGCTACCAGCACAGCCTCGAACTGGAGACGATCGGCAACCTGCGGTCCGCGGTGAACCGGACCTGGCTCGCGGTCTCCGACGACCTGCTGGCGGGCGACGCCGGCACCCGGGCCACCGCGGCGACGGCCTTCGACACGGCGAAGGAGGACGTCGAGAAATACGCGGACGAGTTCCAGGCGCACCCGATCGAGGCCGACGCCGGCGACGCCCTCGCCGCCTTCCGCAACTCCTGGTCGCAGTACCTCAGCGTGGTCAGCGACACCCTGCTGCCCCTCGCCGGGACCGGCACCCCCGCCCGGATCGACCGGGTGCGCACCGAGCAGGTCGCGCCGCTCATGACCGAGGTGCGCGGCCAGCTCACGTCGCTGGCCGAGCTGACCGTCGAGGGCACCGCCGCACAGGAGGAGAGCGCCGAGGACCTCTACCAGTCGACCAAGTGGCGCGTGGCGATCATGCTGAGCCTGAGCGCTCTCGTCGGCGTCACGCTCGCCGTCGTGACGAGCCGCATGATCGTACGTCCGCTGTCGCGCTGCGTGGCCGTCCTGAACCGCATCCGCGACGGGGACCTGACGTCGCGCGCCGAGGTGGACAGCGCCGACGAGGTCGGGCAGATGGCCGAGGCGCTGAACCACACGGCCGCCGCGATGGCCGGGATGGTCGGCAAGGTGCACAGCAGCGCCGACGTGCTCGCCTCCGCCTCCGAGGAGCTGTCCTCCGTCTCGTCCGAGCTCTCGGTCTCCGCCGAGGAGACGTCCGCGCAGGTCAGCACGGTCTCCGCGTCGGCCGGCCGGGTCTCCGAAGGCGTACAGGCGGTCTCCGCCGGCGCCGACGAGATGGGCGTGTCGATCCGGGAGATCGCGAACAGCGCGAACGAGGCGGCCGGCGTCGCCGCCGAGGCCGCCCGCACCGCGGAGAGCACGAACACCAGCGTGTCCCGGCTCGGCGAGGCGTCCGCGCAGATCAGCACGGTCGTCGCGCTGATCACCTCGATCGCCGAGCAGACGAACCTGCTCGCCCTGAACGCCACGATCGAGGCGGCCCGGGCCGGCGCCGCGGGCAAGGGCTTCGCCGTGGTGGCGTCCGAGGTGAAGGATCTGGCCCAGGAGACCGCCCGCGCGACCAGCGAGATCACCGCCCAGGTGGCGTCGATCCAGGCCGAGACGGACGGCGCGGTCCACGCCATCCAGCAGATCGCCCAGGTCATCGCCACGATCAACGACTACGCCACGACGATCGCCGCGGCCGTCGAGGAGCAGACCGCCACGACGGCCGAGATCGCCCGCAGCGTGGGCCAGGCCGCCGAGGGCTCGACCGCGATCGCCGGCACCATCGCGGGCGTGGCGCAGGCCGCCCAGCAGGTGACAGCCGGCGCCTCCGAGACCCAGCGGACAGCCGCCGAACTGGCCCGCACGGCAGCCGACCTCCAGGCGACGGTATCCGCCTACCGCACCTGACCCGCCCACCGCCCGCGCCGACGTCGCACCGGGCCCCTGCCCAGGAACGCCCACAGCGCACCCGTTCCCAGGAAAGCGGTGGCGTGCCCAGGAACGCCGATCGCACGCCCATTCCTAGGAACGGCCGGTGCCGGTGTGGCTGTGCGGAGGTCAGCCCGGACAACCCGATGTTCGGCGGCCTGGCCGGCCGGGACATCCCCCACTAGCTCACGACGTACACGAGGAGGTTGGTCCGCAGAAGGGCGACATCGTGGTGACCAAGCGCCGGGTGTCCGCTTTCGCCGGCAGGCGGCCGATCTGGATCATCGGCTCACGGTGCTGGCGGACGGCTGCCTCGACAGTGACCCGCTCGTGTTCCCGGCGCAGGCCACGGTGCTGCCGATCTCAGAGTTTGTCCCTGCGGTGCCGTAGGACCAGGACCACGACGACCGTGACGGCGGCCAGGTCGGCGACGATGAGGGCCGCCGTCGGCCCGAGGAACAGCCCGATGAACGGCATCACCAGGAACACGGCGACGCAGAGCACGGTCAGGAACGGGAACGGGCGGCGGGGCGGTTCGCTCATCCGTCGCACAAAGGCCGGGTCGCCGGCGGCCAGCCGCTGCTCGATGTCCTCGAGGGCGCGCCGGTCCTTCTCCTCCAGCATGGTTCTAGGTCCTATCACCGCCGCCACGTCCATGTAGGGGATGTGGCGATCCGGCACGAAATACCGCGCCATGAGCCTATAACAGGGGGTGAGCTACAGAATTTGCCAAGCTGAGGAGCTTGCATGACCACCGTCGCCCCCAGGCCGACCGTCACCCGGCCCCACTCGCTGCGCCGGCAGGTGAAGGGTTCGGCGCTGACCCGGATCCTGCGTACGACCGACGCGAAGCAGATCGGGATCATGTACATGATCACGTCGATCGTGTTCTACATGGTCGGCGGGCTCATGGCTCTGCTCATGCGTGCCGAACTGGCCCGTCCGGGCATGCAGATCCTCTCGCCGGAGCAGTTCAACCAGCTGTTCACCATGCACGGCACGGCGATGCTGCTGTTCTTCGCGACGCCGATCGTGTTCGCGTTCGCCAACTACGTCGTCCCGATCCAGATCGGCGCGCCGGACGTCGCGTTCCCGCGGCTGAACGCGTTCGCGTACTGGCTCTACCTGTTCGGCACGCTGACCGCGATGAGCGGCTTCATCATGCCGGGTGGCGCCGCCGACTTCGGCTGGTTCGCGTACACACCGCTCAGCGACTCGCTGCACTCCCCCGGCATCGGCGGCAACGCCTGGGTGGTCGGCCTCGCGATCGGTGGTCTCGGCTCCATCCTCGGCGCGGTCAACCTGATCACCACGATCATCACCCTGCGCGCGCCCGGCATGACCATGTTCCGGATGCCGATCCTGACCTGGAACATGCTGGTCACCAGCCTCCTGGTCATCCTGATCTTCCCGTTCCTGGCGGCCGCGCTCTTCGCCCTCGCCGCCGACCGCGTCCTCGGAGCCCACGTATTCGACGTGGCGACCGGGGGGCCGATGCTCTGGCAGCATCTGTTCTGGTTCTTCGGCCATCCCGAGGTGTACGTCATCGCGCTGCCGTTCTTCGGCATCATCACCGAGGTCATCCCGGTCTTCAGCCGCAAGCCGGTCTTCGGTTACAAGGGCCTCGTCGCCGCGACCCTGCTGATCGGCGCGCTGTCGATGTCGGTGTGGGCGCACCACATGTTCGCGACCGGCCAGGTGCTGCTGCCGTTCTTCAGCTTCCTGAGCTTCATGATCGCGGTGCCGACCGGCATGAAGTTCTTCGTGTGGATCGGCACGATGTGGCGCGGCCAGATCAGCTTCGAGTCACCGATGCTGTGGGCGGTCGGCTTCATGGTCACCTTCCTGTTCGGCGGCCTGTCCGGCGTGCTGCTCGCCGCCCCGCCGATCGACTTCCACGTCTCCGACTCGTACTTCGTGATCGCGCACTTCCACTACGTGCTGTTCGGCACCATCGTGTTCGCCGTCTTCTCCGGCATCTACTTCTGGTTCCCGAAGATGTTCGGCCGTTACCTCGACGAGCGCCTCGCCAAGGTGCACTTCTGGCTCACCATGATCGGGTTCCACGCGACGTTCCTGGTGCAGCACTGGCTCGGCACCGAGGGCATGCCCCGGCGGTACGCCGACTACCTCCCGTCCGACGGGTTCACCTTCCTCAACACGTTCTCGTCGATCGGCTCGTTCGTGCTGGGCATCGCGACGCTGCCGTTCGTCTACAACGTGTGGAAGTCGTACAAGGTCGGCGTCGTCGTCACCGCCAACGACCCGTGGGGCCACGGCAACTCGCTCGAGTGGGCGACCACCACGCCGCCGCCCCTGCGCAACTTCAACCACATGCCGCGGATCCGCTCCGAGCGTCCCGCGTTCGACGAGAAGTTCCCGCACCTGGCCGCCGGTGAGCAGTCCCTCGCCGGACCGCCCGAGGGTGGCGCGCGGCCGCTGCGCAAGGAGTCGGACGGCGGGGCGACCTACAAGGAGGACCTGAGCAAGGACTAGTGCTCCGCGATCGAGGCCCGGCCGCCGGCCGGGCCTCGCCGTGTCGTCAGGTGTCGTAGAGGCCGTCCCACGGCGGGTCGAACCCCAGCTCGTTCGGCAGGAGCTCGGCGTGGTCGGCGCCGTCGTATTCCTCGCTCCAGTCCACCAGGCCGAACACGTGCCCCTCGACCTCGACCCGGAACAGCCCGACGGCGATGTCACCGTAGGCCCGGCCGGCGAGCGCGTCGAGCCAGCCGCCGAGACGCTCCTCGGCCTTCTTGATCGAGCCGTGCTCGTCCTCGCTGGTGCCGGCGAACCAGATCTCCGACCCGGTGTGCGCGCCGGCGTCGTCGAACCGGTGCAGCACGGCCCACCAGCGTTTGTGGCGCGGCCAGTCGTCGTCGCCCGCGCCGGGCTCGAGGGTGGCCGTCACCGACCCGAAGAACTGGCCGCCGTCGAAGGTGCCGATGGTGTCGGTGTGGTAGCCGGGCTCGTGCGCGATCGGCACCCGGTCGGGAATCGCCATGCTGGAGAACCTAGACCCGGGGTACGACAGAATCTCAGTCCACGATCGGGCTGCGGCGCTCCAGCAGCACGACGTCGCGCCAGAGGCCGTGGTGCCGGGCGACCCGCGACCGCGTACCGACCACCCGGAACCCGCAGGCCGCGTGCAGGGCGAGGCTCGCCGCGTTCTCCGGGAACACCCCCGACTGCACCGTCCAGACGCCGGCCGCCTCGGTGGACGCGATCAACGCCCGGAGCAGCGCCTTCCCGATCCCGCGGCCGGCGGCGGAGGGGTGGACGTAGACCGAGTGCTCGACCACCCCCTCGTACACGCGGCGCTCCGACACCCGGCTCACGGCGGCCCAGCCGAGCACCTCGCCGTCCGCGCCGACGGCCACGAACCGGTGGCCGGGCAGGCGGGACGCCGAGAACGCGGCCCAATCCGGAACCGCCGTCTCGAACGTGGCGTCGCCGCCCTCGATCCCGAGCCGATAGATCTCCAGCACCTGCTCCGCGTGCGCGTCGGCCATCGGCACGATCATCATGAGCCGAGGATAATGAGGGATGGCCGCTGACGAGGTGCTGACGATCGGGCGCATCGGCGTCGACCTCTATCCGGAACAGATCGGGGTGCCGCTGGCCGAGGTCAGCACGTTCGCGAAGTTCCTGGGCGGCAGCCCGGCCAACGTCGCGGTGGCGGCCGCCCGGTACGGCCGGCGCAGCGCCATCATCACGCGCACCGGCGCCGACCCGTTCGGCGAGTTCCTGCATCGGGCGCTGCGCGGCTTCGGCGTCTCGGACCGCTTCGTCACGCCGGTCCCGGGGCTGCCCACCCCGATCACGTTCTGCGAGATCTTCCCGCCGGACGACTTCCCGCTGCTCTTCTACCGCTATCCGAAGGCCCCCGACCTGGAGATCCACGCCGGCGATCTCGACCTCGGCGCGATCCGCGCGGCGCGGGTCTTCTGGATGACCGGCACGGGACTGTCGCAGGACCCGTCCCGGACCGCGACGCTACGCGCGCTCGAGGCCCGCGACAGGGCGGGCATGACCGTCTTCGACCTGGACTACCGCCCGATGTTCTGGCCGTCCCGGGACGAGGCCCGCCGGTACTACGACCGGGCGCTGCCGCACTGCACCATCGCCGTGGGCAACCTCGACGAGTGCTTCACCGCGGTGGGCACCCGCGACCCGGCCGACGCGGTCGCCGCCCTGCACGCCGCCGGGGTCGACCTCGCCGTGGTGAAGCAGGGCCCGGACGGCGTCACGGCCTCCCGCCGGTCCACCGGTGAGTTCGTCCGGGTGCCGCCCGTGCCGATCGAGGTGGTCAACGGCCTGGGCGCGGGCGACGCGTTCGGCGGGGCGCTCTGTCACGGCCTGCTGTCCGGCTGGGACCTGGCGACCACGCTGCGGTTCGGCAACGCCGCGGGCGCGCTGGTGGCATCCCGTCTCGCCTGCGCCGACGCCATGCCCACCGAGCCGGAGGTCCGCGCCCTGCTGCGCCGATAGTGCCTACCCGGCCTGAGGTTCGCGCCCTGCTGCGCCGATAATGCCTACCCAGCCGGTCGATGGAGTATGTGATACTGATCGACACCGCCCGGCACAGGGAGAGACGCCCGTGAACCCCCGCATCCTGATCGTCGGCGCCGGCATCGTCGGCCTCGCGCTCAAGCACGCGCTCACCCGCACCGGCATCGACGCGGACATCGTCGAGCGCTCCCCCGCCCCGCGAACCGGCGGCACCGGCCTCTACCTGCCCGGCGACGTCGTCCGCGCGCTCAACGACCTCGGCCTCGGCACCGCGCTCGAGAAGGAGGCCGCGCCGGTCCTGCGGCGGGAGATCCGGGACGCCGGCGGCACCCTGCTGACCGCTTCCGACCTCTGGGGCACCGACGGCGACTGCCGCGCCGTCCGCAGCAACGCCCTGCACGAGATCCTGCTCGATGCCGTGGGCGACGGCGACCGCAAAAGCGACAGCGACAGCGACAGCGACAGCGACAGCGACAGCGACAGCGACAGCGACAACGACAACGACAACGACAACGACAACGACAACGACAACGACAACGACAACGATCATCACGACCTGATCGTCGGCACGGACGGCATCGACTCGGCGGCCCGGCCCGCGTCGATCAAACCCCGGTTCCTCGGGCAGGTCTCCTGGCGGTTCGTCGTACGCTCGGACGCCGTCCCCGCCGGCACCTGGACGACACGGCTCGGCAGCCGGGGCCGCAGCTTCCAGACGCTGCCGCTCGGCGACGGCGACGTCCACTGCGTCGCCGTGATCGGCAGCCGGGCGCCGGAGGAGCCGCCCGGCGACTGGCGATTCCTGTTCGGCGGGTTCGGCGAGGTGGCCGGGGAACTGCTGGACGCGGCCGACGATCCGCACTTCGCGCCGCTCCACGAGATCCCCGGCGGCGGCGCGGCCGGGCCCGGCCGGGTGCTGATCGGGGACGCGGCGCACGCCGGCCCGCACAGCGCCGCACTGGAGGACGCCCTGGCGCTGGCGTCGCGGCTGGCCCGGGATGGCGACGTGCCCGCGGCGCTGAGGGCTTTCCGGGAGCGCCGGGCCACCCGGGTCCGCCGCGTCTCGAAGCATCGCTACCAGATGACGCAGGCAACGCCGCCGGGTGGGTGGATGGCGAACCGGTGAACACTGGTGGCACCTTCTTCGGCATGGACCTCACCGTGATCGTCGGCCCGATGAAGGGCGGCAAGTCGCTGGAGATGATCAGCCTGCTGTCGCCGTTGCAGCACGCCGGCATCCCGCACCGCATCTACCAGTCGGCGCGGCACGGCCGGGACACCACCGTCACCTCCCGCTCCGGCGGCAGCCTGCAGACCGTCAAGGTCCACTCGCTGGCCGGCGCGGCCGGCGGCGACGTCGAGGTGATCGGCGTCGACGAGATCCACATGTTCACGGTCGACGACATCGCGGAACTCGGCGTGGCGGTCCGCTCCGGCGTCAAGGTGGTCGTGGCCGGCATCGACCTGGACCACCGGGG
Source organism: Actinoplanes sp. NPDC023714 (assembly GCF_040639855.1). Lineage (NCBI taxonomy): Bacteria > Bacillati > Actinomycetota > Actinomycetes > Micromonosporales > Micromonosporaceae > Actinoplanes > Actinoplanes sp. NPDC023714. Next base: position 222,116 of record NZ_JBFAAR010000002.1, on the reverse strand, counting down.
CCAGCTCTTCGCGCCGGTGCGGGCCCTGTTCGAGCTCGCGCCGGAGAAGGTCATCCATCGGCGGGCGGTCTGCGACGTCTGCCGGGCCCTGGACGCCACCCACACCCAGGTCCTCGAGCACGGCAAGCCCTTCATCCGCGAGCTGGCCCCGTCCACGGCGCTTCCGGACGACGGCACCTATTCGTACGAGGCGCGCTGCCGCCGCTGCGTCGTCCTGCCCTAGGTCCTGGCTCCTCAGAGCAGGGCGGCGACCTCGCGCGGGTGGGCCAGGTGCGGGAAGTGCCCGCCCTCCAGCACCGTCACCTCGAGGCCGGGCAGCGAGGAGCGGAGCCATCCCTCGTACGAAAGCGAAGGCCGCACCGAAGCCACCCAGCGATAGCCGGTCTGCTTGTCCGCGAGGACCGTCAGGTCCTTGCGGCGCTGCTCCTCGATCTCGGCGTCGGTGCAGCGCAGGATCTCCTCCCAGTAGCCGAGGAGCAGGTCGGCGCGCGGCCGTGAGGTGCGCTCGACCAGCGACCAGGCGGCGGTGGGCAGCGCGTCGACGCCCATGCCGCTCACCATCTCGTCCCAGACGGCGCGCCAGCCGGGGCCGCGCAGGGTCGCCTCGGCGCCCCGGATCACGGCGCCGATCTTGCCGGGCAGCAGCGGCTGGTCGATGTTGACGACGGCGCGCGCCGGGAAGCGGGCCGCGTACGTCGTGGCGATCAGCGCGCCGATCGAGTGGCCGACGACGACCGGATCCTCCAGGCCGGCGGCGTGCACGGCGCCGTTGACCAGCTCGGCGACGTCGGACAGCCGGTAGGAGCGCTGGCTCGGCGACTGCCCGTGGCCCGGCAGGTCGAGCGCGAGCACCCGCCGGCCGGGCAGCGCGGCCAGCATCGGCGCCCACTGCCGGCGGTCGAAGGTGAGGCCGTGCAGCAGCACGAGCGGCGGCTGATCCCTCGCCGTCCCGCTCAGCGTGCCCGCCAATTCGTCAAAAATCGCCATTTATCTGCTCCCGCTGGCCACTCGACCCTCGAGGAGGATCCGAGCAGAGGTGTGACCGCCAGAGCCCGACCCCCGGCGCGACCACCCTAAACCCTTCCCCACATCGATGACAGCCCAATGGGACCAGGTCCTACGCCTGACGGTCGGTGGCGGCCCGGGCCAGCCGCTCGAGGGCGGGCAGCGCCGCGACGATCGCGGCGCGGTCGGTCTCGTCGAGGGTGTCGAAGAGCTCGTCGAGGGTCGCCTCGTACCGGGCGTGCGTCCGGGTGATCACGTCGCGGCCCTCCCCGGTGACCTCGACGAGGACGCCGCGCCCGTCCGCCGGGTCGGGGGCGCGCCGCACCAGTCCGGCCTTCTCCATCCGGCCGACCAGCTGGGTCATGCCGGGCTGGGAGGCGCGTTCCAGGCGGGCGAGGTCGGTGACCCGGGCCGGGCCGTCCCGGTCGAGGCGGCGCAGCACGGCGAGGGAGACCGGGCTCGGGTTGTCCGGGCTGTCGATCTGCCGCAGGAAGCGGACCAGCTGCCCCAGGACGGGAAGCAACTGTGACCCACGACTCGTACCCGCCGGGTTTTCCATAACCTCATTATGCATCTAGCGTTTCCCTATGCTCTTCAAACAACCACGTGCCGTGTACGCGGTCGCGTTCGCCTGCGTCGTCAGCTTCATGGGCATCGGTCTCGTCGATCCGATCCTCCCGGCCCTCTCCGCGAAACTGGACGCCACGCCCAGCCAGGTCAGTCTGCTCTTCACCAGCTATCTGCTGGTCACCGCGGTGGCGATGCTCTTCACCGGCTGGGTCGCCAGCCGGATCGGCGCGAAGCCGACCCTGATCACCGGCCTCGCGCTCATCGTGGTCTTCGCCGCGCTCGCCGGCCTGTCCGGCTCGATCAACGGGATCGTCGGGTTCCGGGCCGGCTGGGGTCTCGGCAACGCCCTGTTCATCGCGACCTCCCTGGCCGTCATCGTGGCGTCGGCGACCGGCGGGTTCGCCGGGGCGATCGTGCTCTACGAGGCGGCGCTCGGCCTCGGCATCGCGGCCGGCCCGCTGATCGGCGGCCTGCTCGGCGACGTCAGCTGGCGCGGCCCGTTCTTCGGCGTCTCGGTGCTGATGGCGATCGCGCTGCTCGCGACGGTGGTGTTCGTCGAGCCGGTGCCGAAGCCGGCCCGGCCCACCCCGCTGCTCGCCCCGATCAAGGCGCTGCGCCACCGCAGCCTGCTCACCATGGGCGTCACGGCGCTGCTCTACAACTGGGGCTTCTTCACGATGCTCGGCTACGCGCCGTACCCGATGGAGCTGAACGAGATCCAGCTCGGCTTCGTCTTCTTCGCCTGGGGCCTGCTGCTCGCGTTCTTCTCGATCACCGGGGCGCCGTGGCTGCAGCGCCGGTTCGGCACGGCCCCCTCGCTGTACGGCGCGCTGTCCGTCTTCGCCGTGCTGCTCCTGCTGATCGGGCTCTTCACCGACGTCCGCGGGGTGGTCATCGGCTGCGTCATCGCGTCCGGGGTGGTGGCCGGCATCAACAACACGCTCACCACCCAGGCCGTCATGCTGGTCTCGCCGGTCGAGCGGCCGGTCGCGTCGGCCGCCTACGGGTTCGTCCGGTTCATCGGCGGCGGGCTGGCGCCGTACGCCGCGGGCAGGATGGTCGAGCACGGGAGCATGCACGTCCCGTTCGTGGTCGGCGCGGCCGTGGTCCTGGCCGGCGTCGCGGTGCTCACCACCGGCCACCACGCGCTCGCGGCCGCCGACGCGCGGCTGGCGGCGGGCGACGGTCACGGGCGGCCGGGCGACGTGGCGGGCGAGATGGCCGACGAGTTCGGCGGCGCTCCCGATGCTATTGATTTCCAGAAGGAGACGTCTCCGAAGGAGCCGGCGCGGTAGCGGTCGCCATCGGGGCCGGCGGGAACCTGCGCAGCACCCACTGCTGCTGCCCGAGGGTGACCAGGTTGTTCGTCACCCAGTAGACGACCACGCCGATCGGGAACAGCGCGCCCGAGATGAGCAGCGAGAACGGGATGCCGTAGAGCATCAGCCGCTGGATCATCTTCTGCTGCGGGTCCTCGGCCCACCCGGTCTTCAGGATCATCTGCCGGCTGGTGAGGTAGGTCGTCAGCATCATGACCAGCACGAGCACGCCGGCCACGACCTTCACGGTCCCGCCGCTCGCGCCGAACGCCGCGAGCTCCGAGGCCGGCGACCCGAACGTGGCGGCGATCGGGGCGTCGAAGAGCGACGCGTGCGTGGCCTCGGTGAACTGGGCGGTCGTCCACCCGTACCGGGTGGTGCCTTGATTGTCCGGACTGAGCCGATTCAAGACGTGGAAGAGACCGAGGAAGACCGGAATCTGCACGAGCATCGGAAGGCATCCCATCAGCGGGTTCGCCTTCTCCGTGCGGTAGAGCTCGATCATCTCGGCCTGGAGCTTCTGCGGGTCGGCCTTGTGCTTCTCCTGGAGCTCGCGCATCTTCGGCGCCAGCGCCTGCATGGCCCGCTGCGACTTGATCTGCTTCACGAAGACCGGGAAGAGGATCGCCCGCAGCGTCACCACCAGGAAGACGATCGCGAGGACCCACGTCCAGTTGGTGCCGAGGACGAGACCGTCCGGGACGCCCGCGGCCTCCCACAGCCCGTGCCAGCGCAGCAGGATCCACGAGATCGCGGAGTACATCCAGTCGAGGCTCACGGCGGCGATCATAACGATGCAGGGCCTAGCCGATCGGCTAGGCCCTGCGTGTCGGGGCAGGTCAGACGGTGAAGCCGCGGTGGCGGCGGAACAGCTTGCGGAGCATGAAGACGGTCTGCGCGATCGTCGCGATGTACAGGATCGGCCAGCCCAGCGACAGGATCGCCGACTGGATCTGCACGCTCTGCTGCGTCCAGGCGTAGATCGCGCCGCCCATCACGGCGACCAGGACCACGAGCGGCATGATGTACGCCGAGCCCTTGCCCTTCTCCGCGTTGGCCTGCGCCGCCCAGTTGTCGTTCTCGGTCTGGGCGAAGAACTGGGTCCAGGCCGACAGGAAGTGGCCCATCCGGATCCACATGTAGAGCTCGGCCGGGAAGGCCAGGAACGCGTAGAGGATGTCGGAGGCGCTCTTGTCCTTCATGGCGAGGGCGAGCCGCAGGTTCAGCAGCATCGCGACGGCCGGCGGGATGAGCCAGATCGGGTTGAAGACGAACGCGTCGATCGAGAGCGCGGCGACCAGCAGCAGCAGGAAGCCGAGCCGGCTCATCAGGTTGAAGATCATCGCGATGTTCTCGTACCAGCGCAGCCGCAGGTTCGGGTGCAGCGGCTGGCCCTTGTTGTCACCGCGCTGACCCGGCCAGAACAGGTCGATCGCGCCGAAGTTCCACTTCACCTGCTGGCCGTGCAGGGCGCGCAGGTTCGTCATCGGACCCACGTACGCCCGGGCCGTTGAACTGATCTTCGTGCTGTATCCGGCGTCCTTGATCTGCAGCGAGAGCTTGCTGTCCTCGACCTCGGAGTCGCGCACCCAGGGCGCCTGCTGGTGGTGGGCGACCATCACCTGCTCCAGCGCGCGCATCCGGAAGAGGCTGCACTGGCCGCCGAGCACGGCCATGTTCCGGCCGCGCAGCAGGTTGTCCATGTTGAACGCGGCGAACTGCGCCCGCTGGCCGGCGATCAGGAACCGCGCCATCAGGCCCTTGTAGCGGTTCTTGTCGATGCTGTAGATCGCGCTGAGCCCGCCGATCCGCGGGTCGTCGGTCATCTCCAGCTCGAGCCGCTCGACGACGTCCCGTTCCAGGGTGGTGTCGCCGTCGACGCCGAGGATGAAGTCGTAGCCCCGGGACAGGAAGTAGCCGTAGTTGAGCGCGCCCACCTTCTTGTCCGGGTTCACGCCCATGTCGTGGACGTAGACCGTGGTCTCGAACTCCTCGCCCTTGACGGTGCGGGTGTGCTGGCCCTCGAACCGGCGGGCGATCTCCGGGGTGTCGTCGTCGGTGTTGTTGATGATGACGTGGACGACGTCCGGCAGCCGGGTCTGCGCCAGGATGCTGTTGAGGACGTCGGCGATCGTCTCCTGCTCGTTGTAGCAGGGGATGATGCAGCTGATCGTGGCGTTGCGGGCGCTCGCCGCCGCGCTGGCGATCTCACCGGAGAGCGTCTCGACGCTCTCCAGCGCCTTGAGCTGCGGAAGCGCCGGCGGCAGCGCCAGCGGACCGGCCTTGGCGCTGCGCGGTGTCAGGATCTGGCGGTCGGTGGCCCTCCGCAGGCCGGGACTGGTCTCGCTCATCCGGTGGCACCATCCTTGAGCAGCGGCAGGGTGAGGGTGTCGAGCGCGGTGGAGCGGTAGTAGGCGCCCGACTTCGGCGACGTCTCCACCAGCAGGTCGATCTGGATCGTCAGGGTGAGCGAGGTGGCGCCGGCGGTCGCGGGCGGCAGGGTCACCACGGTGTTGTAGGGGTAGGGCGGGGTGACGTCGAAGTCACCGCTGTCCTTCGTGACCACGGCGCGCTCGGTGCCGTCGTCCTGGGTGACCTGGAACGTGCTCACCCTCATCCGGTGTTTGCTGTCGGCGTCCTCGATGTGCGCGGCCACGTTGATCGTCTTGACCGAGTCCGCGGTGTAGAGCTTCGCGTTGTCCGAGGTCCAGTAGGTCATCTGCACCGTGAAGCCGCCCTGCTTCAGCTTGTGCGTGACGGTGCCGGTGTCGAGCGGGCCGCTCTTCCGCTCGGCCTTCTTCGTCGCGCCGGCGGCCACGGTCGCGGCGGGCGACGGGTCGGCCTTCGTGTCACCCAGCAGCGGCCTGCTGCTGCTGGTGATCTCTTGGAGGGTGCCACAGCCGCTCAGGCCGGCTATGAGCATCGCGGCTGTCATGCCCACGGCCATTCTTCGGGGGACGTGCACGGGCGTTCCTTCACGGGGATCCGAGGGGGGTTGTCGAGATCTGAGTCGGTCACCGGATCAGCCACTTGAGAATTCGAAGACCCCTCTTCCGTACGCCGTGAGCACCGTGGCTCCGCGTACCCGCCGAATTTCGCTGTGTGCAAAGTTGCTCGCTGTGCAAGTTTTGCGGATACTTGTCTGCGGCAACCAACAAGTGCTCCAGGAGGCGAAGCCATGGACGGCGCCGTGCCCGAGATCGGCACCCGTCTGCACGACCTGCTCAAGGTGACCCGGCTGCTCAAACAGCACCGCTCGGCCGAACGCACCGCGATACCCGCGGGCCTGTTCGTCCTGCTCGGCGAGATCTCCCGGCTACCGGCCGGCTGTCACGCCCGCGAGCTGGCGATCCAGTCCGGGCTCGACCCGTCCACGGTGAGCCGGGCCGTCGCCGCGCTCGTGGCGCACGGGCTCGTGGCCCGCGAGCCGGACCCGCACGACGGGCGGGCGACGGTCCTGGTCGTCACCGCCCGGGGCCGTGGCGCGCTGGCCGAGACCGTGGACTGGTACGAGCGGGTCCTCGACCGCGCGCTCGCCGACTGGAGCCCGGCCGAGGTCGCCGCGTTCAACCTCAGCCTCGGCCGATTCGCCCAGGCCATCGACACCGTACTCAAGGAAAAGACGGAGGCGGCGCTGTGAGCGCAACCCCAACCCCCACGGCCCCGGCGCAAGCCGGGCCGATGAATCACCGGCAGACCCTGGAGGCGCTCAGCGGCCTGCTGCTGGTGCTCTTCGTCGCGATGCTCAGCAGCACGGTGGTCTCCACCGCCCTGCCGAAGATCATCGGGTCGCTGAACGGCTCGCAGACCCAGTACACCTGGGTGGTCACCGCCACCCTGCTCACGGCGACCGCGACCACCCCGATCTGGGGCAAGCTCGCCGACCTGTTCAACAAGAAGCTGCTCATCCAGATCTCGATCGTGATCTTCATCGCCGGCTCGGTGGTGGCCGGCCTGGCGCAGAACGCCGGTGAGCTGATCGCGGCCCGCGCCTTCCAGGGCATCGGCGTCGGCGGCCTGCAGGCGCTCGTCCAGGTCGCGATCGCCGCGATGATCCCGCCCCGCGAGCGCGGCCGGTACAACGGCTACCTCGGCGGCGTGATGGCCCTCGCCACGGTCGGCGGCCCGCTGCTCGGCGGCCTCATCGTGGACACCTCGTGGCTCGGCTGGCGCTGGTGCTTCTTCGTCGGCGTCCCGGTCGCCATCGTCGCGCTGGTGCTGCTCCAGTTCACCCTGAAGCTGCCGACCGTCCGCCGCGACAACGTGAAGATCGACTACCTGGGCGCCACGCTGATCGCCGCCGGCGTGAGCCTGCTGCTCATCTGGATCTCGTTCGTCGACGACACCTTCGCCTGGCTGTCCTGGCAGACGTACGCCATGGTCGGCGGCACCCTGGCCCTGCTCGCCCTCGCCGTGTGGGTGGAGTCCCGGGCCGCCGAGCCGATCGTCCCGCTGCCGATCGTCCGGGAGCGCAACACCGCCCTCGCGATCCTCGCCAGCCTCGCGGTCGGCATGGCGATGTTCGGCGGCGCCGTCTTCCTCGGCCAGTACTTCCAGATCGGCCGCGGCTACAGCCCGACCGAGGCCGGCCTGCTCACCATCCCGATGATGGCCGGCGTCCTGCTCTCCTCGATCGTCAGCGGCCGCATGATCACGAAGTCCGGCCGGATCAAGCCGTACATCGTGGCCGGCGCGGTCCTGCTCGTCATCGGCTTCGGCCTGCTCAGCACGATCGACCACGAGACCGCCCTCTGGTTCGTCGGCGTCGGCATGTTCCTGGTCGGCACCGGCGTCGGATCGTCGATGCAGAACCTGGTCCTCGCCGTCCAGAACACCGTCGCCCTCAAGGACATCGGCTCGGCCAGCGCCACCGTCGCGTTCTTCCGCTCACTCGGCGGCACCATCGGCGTCTCGGTCCTCGGCGCCGTCCTGGCCCGCCGGGTCACCGACCAGATCACCCACGACCTGGCGGCCGCGGGCGTCCCGGCCGGCTCGTCCGGCGGATCGAGCAGCCTGAACCTGGCCGCGCTCCCGGAGGCGATCCAGCACATCGTGCGGGCCGCCTACGGCGACGCGACCGGGCACATCTTCCTGCTGTCCGCCGTCATCGGCGTGGTCGGCATCGTGGCCGCCCTCGCGATGAAGCAGGTCACCCTCCGGGACAGCCTCGACCTGCCGGCCGAGCTCAAGGCGGCGGCCGTGGCAGCCGACGCGATCGACGGCGCCCCGCCGGTCGATCAGACCCCCGGCCGCTGATCGTCCACCCCTCTGTGGGCCGTCCCCGATCGGGACGGCCCACACTTTTGAGACGGACGGACCGGCGGCTTCTGTACGGGTGGATCAAGGTCGACAATGTCTGCCATGACTGACGACGTTCGTGATCGGATTCTGGGGCTGCTGCATGCCGGGCCCGCCACGGTGGCGGGGCTGTCCGCGCGGCTCGGGCTGCCCGGCGGCGTCGTCAAATACCACCTCGCCATGCTCGAACAGGCCGGCCTCGTCCGGATCGGCGCCTCCCGGATCGAACGCGGCGTTGCCGTGCCCCGCTACGTGAGCACGGCCGCGGCCGCCCAGCCGCCGCTGCCGATGCCGGCGCCGCTGCCCGGCCTGACCTGGACCGGCACCGGCCGCTTCCCGGTTCCGCTGTGGACGGTGGAGGCGGCCCACGCGCCCGCCCCGCAGCAGGCGGAGGGCGCCTCGGGCTCGGCCGACGCCCCTTCCTTGGCCGACGCCCCGGCCGCTGCCTCTCCCTCTGCCGTCGTCTCTCCCCCGGCCGCTGTCTCTCCCCCTGCCGTCGCTTCTCCCCCGGCCGCTGTCTCTCCTCCGGCCGCCGTTTCTTCCCTGGCCACGGTTGCGCCGGCGCAGCGGGTTTCGTCGGACCTCGCGGATCCGGTCGTTCCGGAGCAGGTCAACCGGTCGCAGGCCGGGCCGCGGCTCGTCGAGGTGCGGCGGATACCGCTGGACGACGCGACGTTCTACGAGTTCGCGAGCCGCCTCGACGCGCTCACCCGGGAGTTCGCGTCCCGGGCCACCGCCGACGCCCCGGCCGCCGAACTGGCGATCGCGCTCTACCGCCCGCCCGGCGAGGCGGCCGCCGGCAACGGGTCCTGAAGCAGCGGGTTCAGAGCAGCTCGGGCAGCGGCACCGCGGGGTCGGCCAGCCTCGCGACATCCACGCGGTGCCCGCCGAAGCCGGCCGTGATCAGTTCCTGGATCTGGTCGGTGACGTCCCAGACGTTGATGTTCATGCCGGCCGTGACCCGGCCGTCGAGCACCCAGAACACGATGCACTCGCGCTTCGCCAGGTCGCCGCGGACGATCAGCTCGGCGCCCGGTTCGAGGGTGCCGGCGTACTCCATGCCCAGGTCGTACTGATCGGTGAAGAAGTAGGGCACCTTCGTCCACGGCGACCCGCCGCCGAGCATCGAGCGGGCCGCGGCCGGCCCGGAGTCGAGGGCGTTGCCCCAGTGCTCGACGCGGATGCGGGTCCGGTAGAGCGGATGGTCCACGCTCGCGATGTCGCCGGCCGCGAAGACCGCCGGATCGCTGGTCCGGTGGTGCGCGTCGACGAGCACGCCGCCGTCCACGGCGAGGCCGGCCCGCTCGGCGAGCTCGACGTTCGGCTGCGCGCCGATCGCCACCAGCACGTGGTCACCGTCCACCGTGGAGCCGTCGGTGAGCCGCACCGCGGTGCCGTCGATCGCCGCGACGCCGCTGCCGAACCGGAAGCCGACGCCGTGCGCCCGGTGCAGATCGGCGAAGACCGCCCCGACCTTGGTACCGAGCACGTTCTGCAGCGGAACCGTCTCCGGCGTGATCACGGTGACCGCCACGTCCCTCTGCCGGGCCGCCGCGGCGACCTCCAGCCCGATCCACCCCGAGCCGACGACGGTCAGCCGGCCGCCCGCCGCCAGGACGTCCTTGAGCCGCAGCGCGTCGTCGTAGGTCCGCAGGTAGAGGCAGTGATCCGATCCGGGCAGCCGGCGCGGGCGCGAGCCGGTGGCGAGCAGCAGCCGGTCGTAGCCGACGCCGTGCACCGTCCTCGCCGCGACGTCCAGGTCCTCGACCCGCTCCCCGAGCCGCACCTCGATGCGCTGATCGGCATACCAGCTCTCGTCGTGCAGGAAGGGATCGGCCTGGTCGAGGAGGAGGCCCTTGGAGAGCGGCGGTCGCTCGTACGGAAGGCGCTCGTCCTCCCCGATCAGAACGACCCGGCCCTCGAAGCCCTCCCCCCGCAGGGTCTCGGCGGCCCGGGTCCCGGCAAGGCTGGCGCCCACGATGACGAACGTCTCCGGCATGCCCTCCAGCTTGCCCCTCGGCCGGCCGTGCGTCGACAGGTCATCGGAGCCAGTCCCGGGTCCACTCATCGGAGCCGGTCCCCGGTCCACGAGTCCAGCCGCGGCGAGCCCGGTGCAGCGCGCCCGCGGGCCCGGGCGGCTCTCCGCCCGGGCCCGCATCCGGCCGTTCTCAGTCGAGGGCGCCCTTGATCTTGTTGACCACGTTGGCGACGCCCTGGGCGTGGGCGCCGGCGCCGGTGCCCGGCTTGCCCCTACCCATCGAGCCGTCGTAGGTGACGAACAGCTTCGGGTCCGGGGCCGGGCCGAGCGGCCGGTCGTCGGTGAGCGGCTGGGCGTCCGGCACGTAGACGATCTCGTCCTTGCCGTTCAGCGCCGGGCCGCGCGCCCACCGGCCCTCGCCCGCCCGGCTGGCCGGGTCGAAGCTGTAGAAGGTGTGGTTGGCCTCCGGGTGCTCGAACTCGGCGTTCGAGTCCTCGATCCCGTTCTCGGTGAAGCCGTCCTCGATCAGCTGCTCGATGCCGAGCAGCCACTGCTGCTGGTGGTACGTGTCGCGGGCAAGGTTGAACTGGAGCATGTCCTTGACCCCGCGGTCGTCGGTCATGTTGTAGATCCGGCTGGTCTGCAGCCGGCTCTGCGCCTCGGCGGCCACATTGGACCGGAAGTCGGCGAGCAGGTTGCCGCTCGCGACGATGTATCCGGCGTTCCACGGCACGCCCTGGCTGTTCGTCGGCATCGCGCCGCCGCCGGTGACCACGGCGTGCTGCGGGTTCTGCCCGCCGAGGACCGCGGCGAGCACCGGGTTCGCGGCGGCGGCCTTCTCGGTGGCCTCGGCCGGGCCGCCCTCGAGCAGCCGGGCCAGCATGGTCGTGAGCATCTCGACGTGGCCGATCTCCTCGGTCGCGATGTCCATGATCATGTCCTTGTACTTGCCCGGCACGCGGCACGACCAGCCCTGCCAGAGGTACTGCATCATCACGGTCATCTCACCGAACTGCCCGCCCACCAGCTCCTGGAGCTTCGCGGCGAAGAACGCGTCCGGCTTCTCCGGCTTGGCCTGGAACTGCAGGTGGTCGACGTGCTTGAACATGAGGGGCTCCTCCCGGTGTCGTGTGGCGTCGCACTCCGGGCTACCCGCTCACGGTGCCCGGTGGGGTCATCCGTGGCCCGTGCGGGCCCGCCGTCCCGGGCAAGCCGGGCGCATGGTGGTTCTCGACCTGGCAGTACCGATCAAGCGGCGGGTCGCCCGGGTGGCGCCCTGGTTCGGCCCGGCGTTCGTGGCCGCGATCGCGTACGCCGACCCCGGCAACTTCGCGACCAACTTCACCGGCGGGGCGAGCTTCGGCTACCTGCTGGTGTGGGTCATCGTGGCGGCGAACCTGATGGCCATGCTCATCCAGTCGCTGTCCGCGAAGCTGGGCCTGGTCACCGGGCGGGACCTGGCCGAACTGTGCCGCGAGCACCTGCCCCGCCCGGTGAGCCGCGGCCTGTGGGTGCAGGCCGAGCTCGTCGCGATGGCCACCGACCTCGCCGAGATCATCGGCGGCGCCCTCGCCCTGTACCTCCTCTTCGGCGTCCCCCTGCCGGTCGGCGGCCTGATCACCTGCATGGTCGCGTTCGCGCTGCTGGAGGTGCACCGGCGCGGCGCCCGCCGCTTCGAGACGGTGATCGGCGGGATGCTCGGCGTGATCCTGCTGGGGTTCCTCTACACCGCGCTGCGCTCGGGCGGCGAGCCGGCCGCGTTCGCCGCCGGGATGGTCCCGTCCTTCGACGGCGCCGAGAGCCTGCTGCTCGCCACCGGCATCCTCGGCGCCACCGTGATGCCGCACGTGATCTACCTGCACTCGGCACTGACCAAGACCCGCGCCGTGGCGGCCGCCGATCCGGGCCGGCGCCGGGAGGCGCTGCGCTGCCAGCGCGCCGACACCCTGATCGCGCTCGGCGCGGCCGGCCTGGTCAACCTGGCGATGCTGGTGATCGCGGCCCAGCTCTTCGCCGGCTCCGGCATCGGCGGCACGGACACCCTGGAGGGCATCCACGCCGGCCTCGGGTCCGTTCTGGACGGTCACGCGGCGCTCGCCTTCGCGATAGCGCTGCTCGCCTCCGGCCTGGCGTCGTCCGGTGTCGGCACCTACGCCGGGCAGGTCGTGATGCAGGGGTTCATCGGGCGCACCATCCCGCTCGCGGTCCGCCGGCTGGTCACCATGGCGCCCGCGATGGTGGTGCTGCTGCTCGGCGCGGATCCGACCACGGCGCTGGTGTGGTCCCAGGTCGTGCTCTCGTTCGGGGTGCCGTTCGCCCTCGTCCCGCTGATCTGGCTGACCCGGCGCCGGGACGTGCTCGGCGACCAGGTCAACCATCCGATCACGACGGTGGCCGCCTCGGCCGCCGCCGCCCTGATCGTCGCGCTGAACGTGTTCCTGCTGGTTCGGACCCTGAGCTGATCGGGGTATCCAGGGCTGACTGCGGTATTCAGGGCCGCTGATTGAGCGGCCCGGAACGGGGCATGCGGGCGTCCGTGACCTCCCTCAGCATCCCGGCGGCGCCGGCCAGCATCGCGGCCTCGGCCCGGCTGGCGACCCGCAGCTTCCGGAGCAGCGCCGCCGTCAGCCGTTTGGCGGTCCGCTCCGAGACGTGCATCCGCGCCGCCATCACGGTCGTCGAGGCACCCGACGCGATCAACACGAGCAGCTCCCGCTCGGCGTCGCCGAGCGACTGCGTGACCGGCGGCGGCGACTGCCCGCCGTCCGGCCCGGCCAGGGCCGCGAGCAGCGCGGGCGGCATCACCGACCAGCCCTCGACGGCGGCGATCAGCGGCGGCAGCAGGCTCGCGGCGTCGCTGCTCTTGGGCAGGAAACCGGCGGCGCCGGCCCGGAGCGCGCCGATCGCGACCGCCGGGTCGTCGTCGCCGGACATCGCCAGCACCGTCGCCCGCGGCGCCGCCCGGCGGACCGCGTCGACGGCGTGCAGCCCGCCGGGCGGCGGCATGTGCAGGTTGACGAGCACCACGTCCGGGACGGCGTGCCGGACCACGCTCGCCGCGTACGCGGCGTCGCCGGTCGTGCCCACCACGGTCGCCCGGCCCCCGCTCACGTGGGGCAGCAACAGCTCGAGTCCCCGTACGAAAAGGTCGTGGTCGTCAATGATCACCACACGGATCCCGGCACGCATGTCGATGCTTTGCCCCCGATCGAGGAAGGAATGCGGATGATCCGGCGACCCGTCCCGGACGATCCCGGCCTGCTGCTGGCCCGGAGCCTGTGCCACGAGCTGCGCCCGCCGATGGCGACCCTGGTCGGGCTGTTGCAGGCCCTGGAGACGGCGCCGCCGGAGCCGCACCGCGCCGAGCTGGCCCGGCTCGCGGCCGCGCACGTGGCGCACGCCGAGGCCGTCCTCGGCGACGCCGCGGCGACCGCCTGGAAGCTGGCCGGCGGCCCGGTCGCTTCGCCGCGGCCGGATTCTTCACCGCGGCCGGATTCTTCACTGCGGCCGGATTCTTCACTGCGGCCGGATTCTTCACTGCGGCCGGCTGCGCCGGTGCCGCTCGGCGAGATCCTGCCGGCGGTCGCCGCGATCGCGCCGGCCGGCGGGCTCGCCGTCAGCACCGGCCGGTGGGCGCGGCGCTGGCCGGTGCATCCGCACCACACCCGGCAGATCCTGTTCAACCTGGTCGGCAACGCGCTGCGGCACGCACCCGGGCCGGTCCGGCTGCACGCGAGGGTACGAGGCGGCCGGCTCCGGATCGCGGTCCGCGACCGGGGCCGCCCGACGCCGGCGCTGCGGGCCGCACTGCGCCGCCGCACCCCGCCGCCGGACGATCACGGCCTCGGGCTGTGGGTGGTACGGCAGCGGCTGGCCGGCCTCGGCGGCACGATCCGCGCGCGCCGGCTGCGCCCGACCGGCCTGTCGATGGAGGTGACGCTCCCCCGGCATCGCATTCCCGGATGACCCGGCCGGGCCGGTGGCGTTGCCGGATGACCCGGCCGGGCCGGTGGCGTTGCCGGATGACCCGGGCGGGCCGGTGGCGTTGCCGGATGACCCGGCCGGGCCGCCGCACGGCCCGGACGGGCCGCCGCCGCGGGTAGGCCATCGTCATGACACCCCGGACGATCGTTCTCGCCATCTGGCTCGCCGCGCTCCTCGGGCACGCCGAACCGGACCCCCGCACGGCCCTGCTCACCGCGGCGCTCGCCCTGGTCTGGGCGGTCCCCCTGATCCGCCGCCGGCGAGCGGGTCGCGCGGCGGGCGCACCGGCACCAGTCACATTTCGGACCGCCACCGCATCGACCGGGAACGACATACGCCCGTTCCAGGGGTGACAATGCTCCGGTGCCCGAACTTCGCTGCGAAGTCGAGCGGGTCGGCACGCGCCTCCTCGTCCGCGTCATCGGCGAGCTCGACTCGTCGACGGCGCCGAGGATCCGCGCCGCCCTGACGAAATGCCTGGTCGAGCAGCCCGACGCGGTCGTCGTGGACCTCGGCGGCATCGTCGCCGCCACGAACGCCGCGCTGTCGGTGCTGCTCGTGGTCGCGCGTCAGGCGGCGTTCTGGCCGCACACGCCCCTGCTGCTGGCCGTCCCGGATTGGCGGATGGCGCAGACGCTCGCGAATCAGCACGGCCGGACGCCGATCTTCTCCTCGGTCGACGACGCGCTCGACGCCGAGCCCCGGGACCACACCCACACGCTCGGCGAGGTGCTGCTGCCGGCGATGGGCGCCGCGCGCCGGGCCCGCTACCTGGCCGTGGAGGCCTGCGCCCGGTGGGGGCTGCGCGGGCTCGCCCCGACCGCCAGCATCGTCGCGAGCGAGCTGGTGTCGAACGCGGTGAAGCACGCCGCCACGATGACCGATCTGCGGTTCACCCTCGGCCACCGCTTCATGATCATCGCGGTGCGGGACGGCTCGGCCGTGCTGCCGCACCTCCGCGAGGGGGATCTCGAGGAGGTGACCACGGCCCGGGGCCTCCTGCTCGTCGCCGAGCTGTCGCACCGGTGGGGATGCGCGCCGGCCGAGGGTGGCAAGGTGGTGTGGGCGGCGTTGCGGCGCCCGTGACGGCGGGCCCGGTCAGCTTTCCGTCAGGCGGGCCGCGCCCGTGACGGCGGGCCCGGTCAGCTTTCCGCCAGGCGGGCCGCGATCGCCTCGCCCATCCGGATCGCGCCGTCGACGTGCTGGAATCCGAGCCCGGCGATGTCGCTGCTCGCGAACGAGATCGGGCCGACGTCCTGCCGCAGGTGCTTGCCGTACCGGGTCAGCGAGCCGATGTCGAAGCTGGTCGCGTACGCGCCGGCCGTCCACTCGTCGGCCATCCACGGGCTCTCGTAGTACGACACCGGGGTGAGCGCCTCGGTCCCGTAGTAGTTCGCGAGCGCCGCGAGGACCCTGTCGCGCCGGGCGCTCGCGCTCAGGCCGAGCAGCGCGTCCGCCTTCTCGTCCGAGACGAATCCGACGAGCGTGCCGCGGGTCTCGCCGGGCAGGTCCTCGTTGCTGTTGTCGTAGGCCTCGTGGACGAGCGAATACGGGCTGAACGCCGTACCCGAAAGGCCTTTATCCCGCCAGAACGGGGTCTCGTAGGTGATGTGCAGCTTGATGACCAGGCCGAACGACTGGTGTTGACGCATTTGAGCGTGCACCGGCGGCAGGTTGGGGCTGTACTGCACCCGGTTCACGAGGGTCGGCGGAACGGCCATGACGAGGCGCCGCGCCCGCCAGGTGTCGTTGACCGTCACTCCGGTGGACTCCCACGCGACGTGGGTCACCGGGGTCGACAGATGCAGTGAATCCGGAATTCTGGCGGCAAGCCGCAGCGGAACCTGCTGGAGGCCGCCGACCACCCGCCGGTCCAGGATGAAGTCGGCGTCGACCAGGTGGCTGAACCCACCCGCGCTCGCCGCCATCAGCACCGCCGACAGCGCCGAGAACGCGTGCGTCGGCTTGGTCAGCATCGCCGGCCCGATGTAGAGGCCGATGTTGTCCCGCGCCTCGGCGTCGTCGGTCTCCTCGGCGAGCCAGGCCGCGAACGACATCCGGTCGAGGCGGGCGGCATCGGGATGCTCCCACGGGCTGAGCGGGTCCATCTCCGCCGCCAGCCGGTCGAGCTCCTTCGTGAGCCGCTCCATCTCCGCGGTCGTCCCGTCGGAAACCGGAAAAGCTTCACCCTCAAAGGTACGGCGGATGCCGTCGCGCCCGATATAGACGGATTCGCCGTCGCGATGCCGTGCGTAGGTGTCCAGCCCGAGCTCCCCGAGCATGCCGAGCAGCGCGGTCTGGTCCGGCGAGACCCACTGACCTCCGACCTCGAGGCGGACTCCGTCGACCATGTCGGTCAGCAGTCGCCCGCCGACGCGGTCGCGGGCCTCGAGCACGAGCACCTTGCGGCCCGCCTCGTGCAGCCTCACCGCGGCGGTCAGCCCGGTCACTCCGGCGCCGACCACGATGACGTCGTAGTCGGTCATAGATATCCCTCCATCGCCTTCACTTCGCACTCTAAACGAACGGCGTTCGTTTAGCATGGTGTTCTCCCCCACTGCCGATCCCCCAGGAAGGCGCGATGGGTCGCCCCGCCACCCCGAAACTCTCCGTGGAGAAGATCGCCACCGCCGCCCTCGCCCTCGTCGACGCCCGCGGCGAGTTCACGCTCGGTGAGGTAGCGGCCGCGCTCGGCGTCCGCCCCTCCTCGATCTACAACCACGTCGCCGGCAAGACCGAGATCATCGAGGCCATGCGGGCGTTGATCTTCGCAGAGCAGCCGGACGTGCCGCCGGCGGGACCCTGGAACGTGACGCTGCGCCACCTGCTGCGCCGCTACCGGGACGCGTTCGCCCGGCACCCGAGGCTCATCCCGATGCTCACGGCGTACACGGTGTCGTCACCCGACGTGATGAACATGTACGACGACATCGCGGCCGTCCTGAGCGGCGCCGGAGTGCCGACCGGGCAACTCCTCGACGTGATTACCGTGCTGGACAGCTTCGTGATCGGCTCGGCCCTGGACATCGCCGCCCCGGATCAGGTGTGGGACCCGGCCGGCGCCCGCACGCCACTCCTCGTCGCCGCCATCGAGGCCGCCGGGCGGGGGCGTCCACGCGCCGACCGGGCCTTCGAGCTCGGGCTGGACCTGGTGCTGGGCGCCCTGGAGCGATTCAGCAGGGAGTGACCGCGCCGGGCCCGATGGCCGGCTGTACCGCAGGGCTGTTCCGGCGCCCGAATTGTCGCCCTGCCGTACAGCCACGTTCGGCTGGCTGAACCGTAAGGCTCTCTCCACGCCCGAATTGTCGCCCTGCCGTACAGCCACGCTCGACCGGCTGAACCACAGGGCTCCCTCCACGCCCGAATTGTCGCCCTGCCGTACAGCCACGCTCGACCGGCTGTACGGCAGGGCTCTTTTCACGCCCGATTTGCCGCACTCCCGTGCAGCCCAACCGGTCAGGACAGGGTGCAGCTCACCGCCGGCGTCGACGCCGGCCCCGAGCCGACCAAACCGAACGTCGCCGACGCCCCGGCCGCCAGAGCACCGTTGTGGTCGGCGTTGCGGACGGTCACCGGCGGCGTCGTCTGCACGCCGTTCCAGAGCGAGGCCACCGTGGTCCCGCTCGGGTAGGTCCAGTTCACGACCCAGCCCTTGCCCGCCGTCGTGCCGGTGTTCTTGACGGCGACCTCGGCCTGGAACCCGCCGGTCCACGAGCTCGTCGTCTTGTAGGTGGCCGTGCACCCCTGGTCCCCGCCGTCGCCGCCGCCCGCCGTCGTGGTGACGCTGCGCCCGGCCGAGGCCGCCGACACGTTCCCGGCGGCGTCCCGGGCACGGACGCTGAAGGTGTACGCCGTCGACGCCGCCAGCCCGGTCGCCGTGTAGGTGGTCCCGGAGACGGTGGCGATCACGGTCCCGTTGCGGAGCACGTCGTACGCGGTCACGCCCACGTTGTCGGTGGACGCCGCCCAGGTCAGGGTCGCCGCTGACGACGTGATGCCGCTCGCGGCCGGCTGGCCGGGAACGGTCGGCGCGGCGGTGTCCGACTCGCCGTACGCGGCACTGAGGCTGATGCCCGTGGTGCTGCCGACGCCACCGAGCGGCACCTGGTGGTCGAGGCTCACGAACTTGCCGCCCTGCTGCCACAGCGCCGGCTTGAGCAGCGCGTACTTCTGCTCGTCCCAGGTCTTCCAGTCGTCGAGCAGCAGGCCTCCGGTGTCGCCCGAGTTCGGGTTGAGCACCCAGAACGTCTGGTGCAGGCGGTGCTCCACGATCAGGTCGCGCAGCGCGGTCATCCACTTGTCCTGGCGCTCGTCCTGGCCGAGCCGCCCGCCCCACTCGCCGATCAGCAGCGGCGCGGTCTTGTTCTCGTGGATGTAGAGCCAGTTCGGCCGCCACACGTCGTTGGTCAGCGTGGTCTTGTCGAACGGCTTGTCGAACCACGGCTGGTTGAAGACGAGCGGCCCGTAGTCGTGCGGCGAGTAGACGAGCTGGTCCTGGTTGGCGCCCAGGTTGATCGGGTGGTCCTCGACGCCGCGCAGGTTGCCGCCCCACCAGTTGTAGTAGTAGTTCGGCGACAGGTCGGGGTCGGTGTTCGGGGAGTTCCAGGTCTCGCCCTCGCGCGGATAGACCTCCTGGCCCTCGACCAGCACCAGCACCTCGGGGTTGATCGCGAGGATGCGCTTGGCCGCGGTCTCGGCCGTGTACTTCCAGTTGTCGACGTCGGTCGAGTCGTCCCACTTGGCCCGCGGCGTGGTGCCGGGCGTGCCGTGCGGCTCGTTCTTGAGGTCCATCGCGACGACCGTGTCGTTGGTCTTGTAGCGGGCCGTGACCCACTCCCAGGCCTGGTAGTACAGCTCCGGCGTGATCGAGCCCTTGTACCAGACCGGGTGGATGTGACCGGAGTTGTCGGCCTCGGCGCTGTGCACGTCGAGCATGACCTTGATGCCGTACTGCTCGCAGAGCGCCAGCCAGTAGTCGAAGATCTGCAGGCTGTTCTTGCCGGTCAGCTCGGGGTTGGCGTACGTGTTGACGTTGACCGTGCCGAACGTGCCGGCCTTCCACTCCAGCAGCAGCTGCGTGGAGATCGGCACCCGGACGAGGTTGATGCCGCGCTGCGCCATCGACCGGGTGATCTCGGTGATGTTCGCCGACCAGAGTCCGTGGAAGACGCGCTCGGACGCGTTGAAGCCGAACCAGTTCGTGCCGGTCAGCCAGACCGGGTTACCGGCGGCGTCGACGATCTGGTTGCCGGAGACGTGCAGCCAGTCCGACGCCGGTGCGGCGGCCTGGGCGCCGGAGGGCGCGCTCGCCCCTCCGGTGATCGCCAGGGCCAGGCCGCCCAGCGCCGCGACCAGGCGTTTTCTTGCTCTTCGACTGAGCACGTGGGACTCCTTGCAGGGTGGGGATCGGGGATTCGGGAGCGCTCCCATCGACATCCTGCAATCTCGGGGTCACCGAACTCAACCTTTTCCGAAACAAACTCAGGCCGGGTCGTAACCGCCCGCGGCGATCTCCTCGATCAACGACGGCCGCACCGGCTTCCAGCCCAGCACCCGGCGGGCCTTCGCCCCGGACGCCCGCTGGCTCAGCAGCAGCGCCGCGCCGAAGTAGCCGAGCCGGGCCACCGTCGCGGCCGGGTCCTC
Organism: Actinoplanes sp. NPDC023714; assembly: GCF_040639855.1. NCBI lineage: Bacteria > Bacillati > Actinomycetota > Actinomycetes > Micromonosporales > Micromonosporaceae > Actinoplanes > Actinoplanes sp. NPDC023714. The sequence goes on along the minus strand of NZ_JBFAAR010000002.1, from coordinate 202,319 downwards.
GGGAGCCGGGCGCCCTCCCGCCCCGAGCCGCCGCGCGGCCGCCTCCCCCAGCTCCCCGGCGGTCGGGTTGTCGCCGCTCACCCCGAGGAACACCGATCCGGGCTCGGCCTTCTCCAGCGCGAGCACGTACAGCGCGGCCAGGTCGTCGACGTGCACGGTGGTCCAGTGCTGGGTGCCGTCCCCGATGAGGTGCCCCTGCCGCGCGGCCTCCACGACCAGGCCCGGGATGCCCCTGCCATGACCGAAGACGATCCCCGGCTCGATCAGCACCGACCGGATGCCGGGCGCCGCGAGCGCCCGCACGTCGACCTCCTCGCGCCAGGCCACCAGCGCCGGAGCGTTCCGCGGCGTCTCCTCGGTGATCGCGTCGCCCGGCCCGTGCACCCAGACGCCGCCGGTCCGGATGAACACTTCCGGACGCGCCGCCAGCACCGCGTCGGCGACCGCGGCCTCCACCGCCGGTTCGGGCGCCGCCAGCTGGATCACACCGTCATGCTTGCCGGCGAGGTCGCGCACCAGGGAGGTGTCCCGCAGATCGCCGATCACCGCGGAGGGGAGGGAGGCGGCGGCGGAACGCACCAACGACGTCACCTCGTGACCGCTCTCGATCAGAGCGGTGCGGACAGTTGACCCGATGTAACCGGTCGCGCCGGTCAGCAGAATCTTCACGAGGAAGAGCCTGCCGCGCCGGTCTCATCGTGTCCAACGAACGCTCTTCATAGCTCCGATCGCCGAGAGCGATAGGGTGGGCGGCGTGGAGCAACGTCAGCTGGAGTTCTTCGTGGCGGTCGCCGAGGAGCTCAACTTCACCCGTGCCGCCCGCCGCACCCACGCCGTGCAGTCCACCGTCTCGGCGAGCATCCGCGCCCTCGAGCGCGATCTCGGCACGCCGCTGTTCGACCGCAGCACCACGCGGGTGGCCCTCACCGACGCCGGCCGGGCGCTGCTGCCCGAGGCGAAGAAGGCGCTGGACTCCCTGGACACGGCGCGCGCCGCCGTCGAGGGCGCGGGTCTCGGGCTGCGCGGGAGCCTGCGCGTCGGCACGCTCTCCGGCCTGACGGCCGTCGATCTGCCGGGGCTGGTCGGCGACTTCCGCGAGCGCCACCCCGGGGTACGAATGACCATGACCGTCGCGGCCGAGGGCAGCGAGGGCCTGCTGGAGAAGCTGCGGAACCACCAGCTCGACGTGGCGTTCGTGGGCGTCGACACGGCGGCGGTGGCCGGCGTCCACCTCACGCCGATCGCCACGTTCCAGCCCCGGCTGCTCGTGTCCGAGAGTCATCCCCTGGCGGCGGAGACGGCGGTCGATCCGGGCGCCCTGGCCGGCGAGCCGTTCATCGACCTGCCGGCCGGTTACTGCAACCGCGTCCGCTCCGACAACGACTTCCGCCGCGCCGGCCTGACCCGCTCGATCGTCGTCGAGGTCACCGACCTCACGACGGTGCCGGACTATGTGGCCGCGGGCCTCGGCGTCGCGCTGGTGCCGCCGCTGCGGGCCGAGGCCGGAGCAGCCGTCGTCCCGGTCGCCCTGGACCCGCCCGCCACACCGTGGACCCTCGCCGTCGCCCGCTCGTCCGCGCTCCCCGCGAGCCGCGCGGTCCAGGCCTTCCTCGACCTGATCCCGCCGCACACCACCACGACCAGCGAATACTAGCGCCAGAAATCGGCGTGGACCTCGGTCCCCGTCCTTCCCCACGCCACCGTTCGCCGGCCCTCTCTTCAAGATCAAGAGCTGGCCATCGTACGAATGAAAGGCTCTGTCCCGGGAATCGAGGGTCAAGCGAAGTGGACGGTGGCGAGCGCGGCGCCGACCAGCAGGCCCATGCCGTTCGTGGCCCAGTGCAGCGCCGCCGCCGCGAGCAGGCTGCCGCTGCGCCGCCGGAGTTCGCAGAGGAGCAGGCCGGCCAGCGCCGTGAAGGCGACCGCGCCGGCCACGGCCAGGACACGGCCGGTGGTGCCGCCGCCCACGGCCGCGCCGATCGCCTGGTTGGCGTCGGCCAGGCCCAGCGAGGGCAGGATGTGCCACATCCCGAAGAGCACCGACGACACGACGCTGGCCCAGACCGCGCCGCGGTGCCGGTTCACCAGGCCGTGCAGCACGCCGCGGAACGCCACCTCCTCGAGCAGCACGGTGCCGAGCGGGATCACCAGGAAGGCGGTCTCCAGGACGGCGCTGGGGTGCAGGTCGTACCGGCCGTCCTGGAACGCCGGCCGGGTCGCCGGCACGGCCGCGGCGATGCCGTAGACGACGGCGACGGCCAGCACGGCGCCCGCGGCATACTTGGAGCCGCGGGTCAGCGTGCGCGGCGAGAGGCCCAGGTCGTGCCAGGTCAGGCCGGCCCGGCGGCCGAGCAGCAGGAGGCCGAGCGCCACCAGCGGGCCGGCCACGAGGCCGGTGCCGGGCGGGCCGAACTTGTTGGCCACGTTGACGGCGACCAGCACCACGACGACGGCGCCGAGGATGAAGCCCAGGCGCCGGCCGGAGACGGTGAGGATGCGGTCGTCGGACACAGCCGCAGGACGCTACCGGTACGAACTGGATCTTAAGCGGCGAACCGTGATTTTTGTGATGAGCACCGCTCCTTTGAACCGTTGAGCCATCAGCGGACGACGATGCCGACCGTCTGCGCCAGCGCGGGCGCCGCCTCGGCCGGCTGGTGGTCGCCGATCACGGCGGTCACCTTGTCGAACCGGGCCCGGCGGACGGCGGTGTCGCTGATCCGGCTGACGGCCTGTCGCCGCCGGGAATACGTTCGAGGCGAACCCCCGGTACACCGCCCGACGCGCTGGGCGCCAAGCACATCGTGCGATCACCGGATTGAAGGAGATGCAAAGGAGCATCGCCATGACCGATCGCTTCGATCCCAACATCCCGCCCAGAGGACCGACCGACCCCGCCATCGAGGGCGAGTTCCTGGGCATCGTCGCCGTCACCGAGCGACCCGCCATCGGTTCGTCCAACCTCGTCGTCAACCGGAGCAAGCCGTTCGACATCGACGTCAGCTGGCGTGTGTTCGGCAACCTCGTCCCCCTCTGGCTCACGGCCCTGTCGGTACAGACGAAGGAATGGGTCGTCACCGCGTTCGCGGAGTCCCAGGGTCCCGGCGACGAGGTGTCCCTCGGTGAGGTCCGGGTGCCGATCGGCGGCCCGACGTTCGCCCAGAGCGAGACGTACTCCGCCAGGCTCGAGGTTCCGGCCTTCAAGCTGCCCGAGGGCGACCCCGGCAACACCACGCAGGCCGGCGTCTACAAGCTCGTCGTCACCGCGTTCCTCAACTCGGAGCTCGGTGAGGTCGGCTACGACATGATGGGCTACCACGACGGTCCGATCATCAAGGTCGAAGACCCGCGGTGAGAGCCCGGCCGGCCGGTCCGCCGGACAACGGCGTCCGGGTGAGCCGGCCGGCCCTGCCGAGCCCGGTTCCGGCAAGAGCCGGGTCTCTGTGAGGTCGTGAGGAACCGAATCAGGCCACGTCGACCGCTTCGACGGTGATGCCGCCCAGCGAACCGACGTGCCGGGCGCCGAAATCGCCCTGGTCGATCACGGTGAGCCGGGGGCGGGCCTTGCCCACGACGACCCGGCGGCCACATGCGGCGTCCGTGCAGGCGAACAGCACCTCGGTGGCGTTCTCGGCTTCACAGACCATCGTGTGCAATGCCATCTCAACCTCGATTCAGGCCGGGGAGCGAACGATTTCCCGATCGGGGCGGCCTGAACCCACTTGTCCGCCCTCGCCACGAAAATGGCACATCCACCCATGGAGACACGCCATGGACGAGACACATCCGCTGTCACCGGCCACCCGCGCCGCTCTCGTGGCGCTCTCCCAGGGCAGCTGCGACTTCCCGGGCTGCCGCACTCCGGTCATGGTCTTCCTCGGCAACGAGCCGGAGGTCAACGTCGAGCCGGTCCGCATCCGCGGGGCCGATCCGGACGGGCCACGCCATGCGCCCGGGATGGATTCCGAGGACCTTGATGCGTACGACAATCTGCTGCTGCTCTGCGTCCCGCACCGCAAGACGGTCGACCGTGACCAGGCCACGCACCCCGCCGAACTCCTGCAAACCTGGAAGCCGAGCCCGCCCGGCCCGCTGTCGGCGTTGCGGGGATTGACCGAGCGCCGCCTGGACGCGCTGCTGACCGGCGCGTTCGGGGAGGCCCGGGAGCAGATCGACGAGGCGCTGACCGCGTTCGAGAAGTCCGATCCGGCGGCGGCCCAGCTGCTCCGCGAGCTCGTGGACACGCTGCACGACCACCGCAGCCGGTACGCCGCCGATCCGCGGCTCACCCGGTATCTGACCACGCTGGACCGGAAGGTGGACTCGCTGCTGCACCGGGTCGAGCAGAAGCCGCCGCGGCCGCCCCGGCTCAACGTCGGCTGGCAGACCCCGGCCGGCGGATAGCGCATCCGTGGCGCGGCGGGGTCTCGATGCCACGGTGCTTTCAACCGTACAGTTGAAAGGGCTAGGGTGGCAGAGAGGCCGCGCCGACGCTGAAAGGATGCCCACGATGTCGCTTTCTGATCTGACGCCCGCCGAACGCCACCGGCAGGTGGCAGGCGAGTTCAGTGCCCGGGTGCTCGGGGTGAAGGATTGGGACGCACCCACGCCCGTCGATGGATGGCGGGCTCGTGATGTGGTGCGCCACCTGGTCGAATGGCTGCCCGGATTCCTCGCGGGCGGGTCCGATGTGCGATTGCCGGCGGTGCCGGACGCCGGCGACGACCCGGCCGGCGCGTGGCAGCAGCATGCCGCCGCGGTGCAGGCCGTCCTCGACGATCCGGGGACGCCGTCGCGGACGCTGCGGAATCCGCACATCGGCGACGTGCCGCTCGATCAGGCCATTGACCGGTTCTACACATCCGACGTCTTCATGCACACCTGGGATCTGGCGCGGGCGACCGGTCAGGACGATCGGCTCGACCCGGAGTTCGCCGGCGGGCTGCTGGGCGGGATGGAGCCGATGGAGGAGATCATCCGGTCGTCGGGGCAGTACGGGCCACGGGTCGCGGTGCCGGACGACGCCGGGGTGCAGGACCGGCTGCTCGGCTTCATCGGTCGCGATCCTTCCTGGACACCGTAATCGTCGCGCACGGTTGACGGGGGCGGTCCGGGGTACGTGGCGATCCATGCGGCTGATCGTCAACGGGGCGAAGCACGAGCTCGACCTCGATCCCCGGACCACTGTCCTCGACGCTCTACGCGAGCATCTCGGCCTGACCGGCGCCAAGAAGGGTTGTGATCACGGCCAGTGCGGCGCCTGCACGGTGCTGCTCGCCGGGCGCCGGGTCAACAGCTGCCTGCTGCTCGCGATCGCCCACCAGGACACCGAGATCACCACGGTCGAGGGGCTGGCCGGCCACCCGGTCCAGCAGGGCTTCCTCGACCACGACGGGTTCCAGTGCGGCTACTGCACGCCCGGCCAGATCTGCTCGGCGGCCGGCATGCTCGACGAGGTCGCCCAGGGGCGGCCCAGCGCCGTGACCGAACCGCACGACCACGACCTGCTGAGCGACACCGAGATCCGCGAGCGGATGAGCGGCAACCTGTGCCGCTGCGGCGCCTACCCGAACATGGTCCCGGCCATCCGGCAGGCCGCCGCCCAGGCTCAGGAGACACCTCGATGAAAACCTTCGAATACCGGGGCGCCACCGGGCTCGACGACGGCCTGGAGCCGGGCGCGATGTTCCTCGGCGGCGGCACCAACCTGGTCGACCTGATGAAGCTCGGCGTCGCCACCCCCGACGTACTGGTCGACGTGAACCGCCTCGGCCTCGACGCGATCACCGACCTGCCGGACGGCGGGCTGCGGATCGGCGCCGGCGTACGCAACAGCGACCTGGCCGCCGACCCGCGCGTGCGGGAGCGCTACCCGGTGCTGTCCGGCGCGCTGCTCGCCGGGGCGTCCGGCCAGCTGCGCAACATGGCCACCACCGGCGGCAACCTGCTGCAGCGCACCCGATGCCGGTACTTCATGGACGCCACGAAGCCGTGCAACAAGCACACGCCCGGATCCGGCTGCCCGGCCCGCGAGGGCGACCACCGCAACCTCGCCATCCTCGGCGCCTCCGAGCACTGCGTCGCCACCCACCCGTCCGACATGGCCGTCGCGCTCGTCGCGCTGGACGCCGTCGTGAACACCAGCGGGCCGGCCGGCGAGCGCAGCATCCCGGTCACCGACCTGCACCGCCTGCCCGGCGACGAGCCGGACCGCGACACCGTCCTCGACCACGGCGAACTGATCACCTCGGTGGATCTGCCGGTCCTCGGCGTGGCGGCCCACTCGTTCTACCGCAAGGTCCGGGACCGGGCGTCGTACGCGTTCGCGGTCGGCTCGGTCGCGGCCGCCCTGAGCGTCGAGGACGGCGTGGTCCGGGACGTGCGGCTGGCCTGGGGCGGCGTCGCCCACAAACCGTGGCGCGCCCGGCTCGCCGAGGAACGGCTCCGCGGAGCGCCGGCCGGGCGGGAGTCCTGGCTCGCCGCGGCGGACGCCGAACTCGCGGCCGCCCGGGGACTGCGCGACAACACGTACAAAATCGGTCTGATGCGCAACCTGACCGCCTGGGTCCTGGAGCACCTGTCATGACGTCTGCCATCGGCGCGCCGCTCGCGCGCCTCGAAGGTCCGCTCAAGGTGAGCGGTGCCGCCAAGTACGCCGCCGAATACCCGCAGGACGACGTCGCCTACGGCTGGATCGTGACGTCGCCGGTGCCGCACGGGCGGTTGAGATCGGTCATCGCGGATCCGGCCGACACGGTGCTCGCGGTCCTCTGGCACGGCAACGCGCCGCGGATCGCGGAGACCGACGACCCGGAGCTGGCGGTGCTGCAGTCGGACCGGATCGCCTACCGGGGCCAGCCGGTCGCGCTCGTCGTCGCCGCCACCCTCGAGCAGGCGCGGCGGGCGGCGCAGACCGTGCAGCTCGACATCGAGGAGCTCGGCCACGACGCGGTGCTGCGGGCGGATCATCCGGAGCTCTACACCCCTGAGCAGGTCAACCCCGCCTTCCCGGCGACGACGTCGGCCGGTGATGTGGAGACGGCGCTGAGGGATGCGGAGGTCGCCGTCGACGTCGTCTACGAGACCCCGGCCCTGCACAACAACCCGATGGAGCCGCACGCCACGATCGCCCGCTGGGACGGCGACGCGCTGACCGCTTTCGACTCCAACCAGCACCCGTCCGGGGTCGCCGCGACACTCGCCGAGGTCTTCTCCCTGCAACCCGATCAGGTCCGCGTGGTCACCGAGCACGTCGGCGGCGGTTTCGGCTCGAAGGGCACGGCCCGGCCGAACGCGGTCCTCGCGGCCATGGGCGCCAAGGTCGTCGGCCGACCGGTCAAGGTCGCGCTGCCCCGCCAGCAGATGTTCACGATGGTCGGCCACCGTACCCCGACGATCCAGCGGATCCGGCTCGGCGCCTCCCGCGACGGCATCCTGACCGCGATCGACCACCAGGCGACGTCGCAGACCAGCCGGCTGTTCGAGTTCGCCGAGCAGACCGCCGTCTCGACCCGGCACATGTACGCCGCCCCGAACCGGCACACCACCCACCGCCTGCTCCGGCTCGACATGCCGACACCCCGCTGGATGCGCGCACCCGGCGAGGCGCCCGGCATGTTCGCCCTGGAATGCGCCATGGACGAGCTCGCCGAGAAACTCGGCATGGACCCCATCGAGTTGCGCATCCGCAACGAGCCCGACGCCGAACCGGAGGACGGCACGCCGTTCACCAGCAGGCACTACGTCGAATGCCTGCGCCAGGGCGCCCGCCGCTTCGGCTGGGAGGACCGCGACCCCCGCCCGCGCCGCCGCCGCGAGGGCGACTGGTGGATCGGGACCGGAGTGGCCGGCGCGACATATCCGACCATGGCCCAGCCCTCGGTGGCCCGAGTCCGCAAACTGCCCGCGAACACCGACACCCCGACCACACCGGGCGCGACAACCACGGCGGGCGCACTCACCGCGGACGGCGCACCTTCCGCCGCGGGCACATCGACCGAAGGCAGCGCAGTCACCGCAGCGGGCGTCCCTACCGCAGGCGGCGCAGCATCCGCGGGCGGCGCACCTTCCGCCGGCAGCGCACCTTCCGCCGGCAGCGCACCTTCCGCCGGCAGCGCAGCGAATGGGGGCGGCGCAGCGAATGGGGGCGGCGGGACTGTCTCGGGTGCTGCGGCCACCGGGGGCGACGCGGGCCGCTTCGAGGTGGCGATCGGCGCGGCCGACCTCGGCACGGGCGCGCGCACCATCCTCGCCCAGATCGCGGCGGACGCGCTCGGCGTGCCGGTCTCGGCCATCGACATCCGGATCGGCGACAGCTCGCTGCCGAAGGCGTCCGTGGCCGGCGGCTCCTCCGGCAGCGCCTCCTGGGGCTGGGCGGTCACCGGCGCCTGTCGTGAGCTGCTCGCTTCCGGCGGCGACGAGGCGACCTTCGACACCACCGAGTTGATCCAGCAGCAGGAGACGGAGGGCCGGCACGCTTTCGGAGCACACTTCGCCGAGGTACGCGTCGACGCCGTCACCGGCGAGGTCCGGGTTTCCCGCATGTTCGGCATGTTCGCGGCCGGCCGCATCCTCAACGCGCGCACCGCCCGCAGCCAGTTCCTGGGCGGCATGATCATGGGAATGGGCATGGCCCTGCACGAGGAGGGCGTCCTCGACCCCGCCTTCGCCGAATGGGTCAACCACGACCTGGCCGAGTACCACATCCCCGCCCACGCCGACGTGGAGGACATCGACGCCGCCTGGCTCGACGAACACGACGACCAGATCAACCCGATGGGCAGCAAGGGCATCGGCGAGATCGGCATCGTAGGCTCCCCCGCCGCCATCGTGAACGCCATCTGGCACGCCACCGGCATCCGGGTCCGAGACCTCCCGGTCCGCCTCGACAAGCTCCTGCCTAACCTCATGGAGTGACCGACCCCGATGCCACCCCCGCCGCGCGCCAAGGTCCAGCCACCCCGGAAGAGCCGCCGAGCAACGGCAGACCAACCTCGCGCGGCGGCGGCCGGGCCTCGCGCAGCGGCGGCCGGGCCTCGCGCGGCGGCGGCCGGGCCTCGCGCGGCGGCGGCGGGACGGCCTCGCACGACGGCGGGACGGGCTCGCACGACGGCGGGGCTGAGGCTCGGGCCGATCGGCTCAAGGAGCGGGTCTACATCACCTTCGCGGCGCTGGCCGTGGTGCTGGCACTCCGCGAGCACCACACCAGCGCCGCGCGGGCCGGCTCCACGCTGATCATCGCGGTGGGCGGCACGCTGCTGGCCGTCCTCGTGGCGGACGTCGTGTCGCACATCGCCGTGCACCAGGTGATGCCCACCCGCCCTCAACTCCGGCACATGATCGGCGTGGTGACGGGCGCGCTCGGCGCCCTCGTGCTGCCGTTCGTCTTCCTCGCGCTCGCCTACGCCGAGGTGTGGACGACCGAGCAGGCGCTGAGGCGCTCGACCATCGCGCTCGTCGCCTGGCTGGTCGCCATCGGCTGGGCCGCGGTGCGCCGGGTGAGGCTGCCGGTCTGGCAGAAAATGATCGTGCTGTTCGCCGAGTTCGCCCTCGGTGCCGCGGTCGTCGCGCTGGAATGGTTGGCACATGGCGCCTGAAACCGATCATTTCGCGAGATCATGACGGAGTGACAGGCCGCACCTTCGGAATCCTCTCCCCCTTCGTCGGTGGTGACTACTACGGCGCGATCATCGCCGGCATCAACGACGCCGCGGTGGCCGGCGGTGACCGGGTCATGGCGGTGCAGACGCTCGACCCCGGATCGCACAGCGCCGACCGCAGCGGCCTGCCCGAGTTCGACCGCCCGCTCGCGTGGGCGCACCTGTCCGGCCTGGCCGTGCTGCCCGGCGCCGTCGCGCCCGCCTACGCCGGGAAGGCGCGGGATGCCGGGCTGCCGGTGGTCCATGTCGCTCAGGACGGATGCGGTTCCGCGGTGCTCGCCGACAACCGATCAGGAGTCCGGGACGCCGTCGCCCACCTGATCGGCCACGGCCACGAGCGGATCGCCTTCGCCGGGTACCTGGCCCATTACGACCTCCGCGAGCGCCACGAGGGCTATCGGGAGGCGATGCTCGCGCACGGGCTGGAGCCGGTGCACTACGAGAGCGGGGACAACCACGAGAGCGGCGGTGAGCTGGTCGCCGATGAGCTGATCGTGGCCGGGATGCCGGTGACCGCGATCGTGGTGGGCACCGACCGGAACGCGATCGGACTGATCAACCGGCTGACCGCCTCGGGACTGTCTCTCCCCGGGGATCTGGCCGTCGTCGGATTCGACGACATCGCGGACGCCGCATACATGAGGCCGGCCCTGTCGACGGTACGCCAGCCGCTGGATCGCGTGGGCGCCGTGGTCTACGAGCGTCTTCATCGGTTCGTCTCCGATCAGGTCGACAGGGTCGGCACGGTTTTCGTGCCGCGGGAGTCGTGCGGATGCCCGAGCCAGGGGTTCCCGGTCTCCGAGCAGCACACGCGAGCGCTCTTCGGCGAGGTGCAGTACCTCCAGAGCACGCTGAACATCCAGTACGAGCTGGGGATCGCCCTGCTCGGCGCCGCGGCGGCCGACCCACGGTCACTGGAGTGGCTCGGCCTGACCCCGGCGGTGGCCGGATGCCTCGGTCTCTGGGCTCCACCCGCCCCGTCCTCCGGCGACGAGGCCTCCGGCGACGAGGCCTCCGGCGATGAGACCTCCGGCGACACGCCCCCATCCTCCGGCGAGGCGCCACCGGCGGACCACCGCGTATCGGACACGCTTGCGCTCGTAGGCGCCTACCGGACGTCCGTCAGCGCCGACGCACGCCTGCCGGTGGACGCCTTCCCTCCCCCGGAGCTGTTCGACACCGCCGACGGCCCGGCCGGCGACATCGTGCTGATCGCGCCGATCCGCAGCCGCGCCCGCGACTGGGGCATGCTCGCCGCGGTCGGCCGCATCCAGTCGACCACCCCGCCCGGCCGGGAGATGATGAACCACTCCGGTTCACTGCTCGCCAAGGCGCTCGACTACCAGGTCACCATGGCGGCGCTGCGGGAGCAGGAGGAACGCCTGCGCACGGCGGCCCTCCGCGATCATCTGACCGGCCTGCCGAACCGGCTGCTGCTGGAGGACCGGCTCACCCAGGCCGGGCTGCGCGCGACCCGCGACCCCGACTACCGGTTCGCGGTGCTGCTGCTGGATCTGGACGGCTTCAAGGCGGTCAACGACACGCTCGGGCACGCGGCCGGCGACCAGCTCCTGATCAAGGTGGCGGGCCGGCTCACCAGGCTGCTCCGCCGCACCGACACGGTGGCCCGGCTCGGCGGCGACGAGTTCGTGGTGCTGATCGGCGGGATCGGCGGCACGGACGGCCACGAGACCGTCCGCAAGGCGATCCGGACCACCCTCGCCGAGCCGTTCCTGATCGACGGCCGGGAGGTCACCGTGGGCGTCAGCATCGGCGTCGCCGTCTCGGCCGACGGCGCCACCGACCCGGACCACCTGCTGCGCGAGGCCGACGCCGCCATGTACCGGGAGAAGACCTCGCACGCGAGGTAGCCGACGGCCCGGCGGAGGAACGCGCGGCCGGCCCGGGCGGCGATCCGGGGTCCCACCCGTCGAAGGCTACGGGAGGGGATCCTATGAGGACCCGACCGGCAGCGGCGACACCGTCTTGGTGACGCCGAAGGCGAACGTCGTCTGGATGGACGCGAGCGTCGGGATGGTGCGCAGCCGATGACGCACGAAGTCCTCGTACGAGGCGAACGACGCCACGGTGACCTTCAGCAGGTAGTCCTGGTCGCCGGCGAGCAGATAGGCCTCGACGACCTCCGGCACCTCCCGCAGCCGCCGCTCCACCTCTTCGACGAGATGGTGCTCGTGCGTCTGCAGCGTGATCCTCACGAACGCCGTGATCGGGAGGCCCACCGCCTCCTGGTCGATCACCGCGCGATAGCCGGCGATCACCCCGGCCTCCTCGAGGAGCCTGACCCTTCGCAGACACGGCGACGGTGAGAGGCCGACCCGGTCGGCTAGGTCCTGGTTGCTGAGCCGACCGTCGCGCTGTAGTGCGAGCAGGATCCGCCGGTCGATGTCATCGAGATCGCGCATTGGCAGATTCTGCCAAAGGAACGGCCGATGCAGCACGAATTAGCAATCGTATGCCGCACCGAGAAGCATAACGTGACTCCCGTGAGAGGAAACAGAACCGGGCTCGCCGCCATGGCGGCCACCGTGCTGGTCTGGGCCGGCTTCGCGCTCAGCATCCGCGGCATCGGCGCCTCCTCGCTCACCGTCATGGACGCCGCGCTCCTCCGCTTCACTACGCCCGTAGTGCTGTTGTCGCCGTGGATCCCGCGGACACTACGATCGTTGTCCGGCGAGCGGCCGGCGGTGATCGTGGCGCTCTGCGCGGGCGCCGGCCTGCCCTACTTCACGGTCTCCGCGCTCGGCGGCTCGCTCACCAGTGCGGCCCTGGTCGGGCTCGTGATCCCGGGCGTGGTGCCGCTCTTCGTGGCCGGCCTCTCGTACACGATCCGGGGCCGGCGGATCCGGCGCGCGCAAGCCGCCGCACTCGGCCTGATCCTCCTCGGCGTCGCGGCCTCGCTGTCCTGGAGCACCGGCGGCGGAATCGTCGTGCTGCTGCTGGCGGGGCTGATCTGGAGCGTCTACACCCTCGCGCTGCGGACCACCCGGCTCGATCCGATCGGCGCCGCGCTCGTGCTCTGCGTGCCGTCCGCGGCGATCACCGGTTCACTGATCATTTCCGGACTCGTCCCGTCGAACCTGAGCCTCAACGGCGACGCGCTCACCTACCTCCTCGTGCAGGGCGTCGGCGTCGGCGTGGTCGCGGCGGTCTGCTACTCGATCGCGATCAAGAGGCTCGGCTCCCGGCTGGCGGCCTGTCTCGGCGCGCTCGCGCCGGTCCTCACCACGATCGTCGCGGTGCCCCTGCTGGGCGAGCCGATCACCACGCCCACGCTGGTCAGCCTCGTGTTGATCGTGGGCGGCGTAACCCTGTTCCCCCTGCTGGAAGGAAGATCCGAGAATGCTGCTCACCGCCGATCCGCTGTGGGAGCTCACGGCGGCGTGCGAGCGTGACACGAGGCCCGGGCGGCTCGACCTGATCGTCGGGGTCTACCGCGACGACAGCGGCGCCAGCCCGGTGATGCGCGCGGTCCGTGCGGCGGAGTTGCGCTTGGCGCAACGTTCGAGCACCAAGGCGTACGTCGGACCGTCGGGCAACCGGCGCTTCGCCGCCGCAATCGCCGAACTGCTCCTGGCCGACGACTCCGTGTTGGCCCGCACCACGGCGGTCCAGACGGTGGCCGGGACGGGCGCGTTGCGCCTGCTCGCCGAGCTGATCGCGGCGACCGGCCCGGACCGGACCGTGCACCTCGGCGTGCCCGCCTACGTGAACCACCCCGGTGTCCTCGCCGCGGCCGGCCTGCGCGTAGCCACGCATCCGGTCGCGGACACCCTCGCGGCCGCCTCGGTGGCCCGGCCCGGCGACGTGCTGATGATCCAGGGCTGCTGTCACAACCCGACGGGCTACCGGATGCCGCCGGCCGAGTGGGACGAGCTCGCCGAGGTGCTGTTCCGCCGGGGCGTCGTCCCCTTCGTCGACCAGGCGTACTTCGGCCTCGGCGACGGCCTCGACGAGGATCTCGACGGCATGCGCCGGCTGCTCCGCGTGGTGCCGGAGGCGTACGTGGCGGTCAGCGGCTCGAAGGCGTGGGGCCTCTACAACGAGCGGGTCGGCGCCGCCCTGGTGATCGGAACCAGTCCCGGCCGTGACCGCATCCTGCTGGAGAACGCGGCCCGGGTCAGCTATTCGCAGCCGCCCGCGCACGGCGCCGCGATCGTCGAGGAGATCCTGACCGACCCGTCGCTGCGGGCCTGCTGGCGCGACGAGCTGGAGTCGATGCGCAACCGCCTGGGCCGGCTGCGCGGCGGGCTGGCGCTGCGGCTGGCCGACCTGCCCGGATTCGCCCGCCTGGCCGAGCAGCGCGGCATGTTCCTGACCCTCCCGCTGCCGCCGGAGGCGATGGAGCGGCTGCGCGACGAGCACGCGATCTACGGCCTGCCGACCGGCCGCATCAACCTGGCCGGTCTGCCGTCCCACCGGGTCGCCGAGGTGGCCGCCGCGATCCGCGCGGTCGTGTCAGGCTGATTCGCGGAGGACCAGGGTCGGCTGGAAGACGACCGAGCGCGGGGACCGGCCCGGGCTCGCGATGTGGGCCAGCAGCAGCTCGGCCATCTCGGCGGCCATCTCCTCGACCGGCTGGCGGACCGTGGTGAGGGGCGGCCGGCACTCCAGCGCCGCGCTCGAATCGTCGAAGCCGACCACGGCGATGTCGTCCGGGACCCGGCGGCCGTGGTCCTGAACCGCCCGCAGCGCGCCCTCGGCCATGAGATCGCTGGCCACGAAGAGGCCGTCCAGGGCAGGATCGGCGGCGAGCAGCGCCCGGGCCGCCGCCTCGCCGCCGGCCCGGGTGAAGTCCCCGGTCACCGCCGGCACGTCCGGGAAGCCGCGATCGCCGAGGAAGCCGCGGAAGCCGTCGAGCCGCTCCGAACCGGCCGGGATGTCCAGCGGCCCGTTGATCGTCGCGATCCGCCGGCAACCCCGCGCCAGCAGGTGCCCGGCGGCCAGCGCGGCCCCGGCCCGCTGATCCACGTCGACGTAGCTGACCGGCAGCGGCCCGGACGGCCGGGACGACAGCACGGCCGGGATGCCCAGCGCGTGCACCTGCGCCGGCAGCGGGTCGTGCTCGTTGCTGCTGATCAGCAGAACCCCGTCGACGTGTCCCTGCCGCAGGTAGCGGACCACCTGGTGGTGGTCGGACGCGTCGGTCGGCACGACGACCAGGTGCACGTCGTGCGGGCGGAGCGCGCCGGTGGCGCCGGCCGTGACCCGGCCGAAGTACGGGTCCGTGAAGATCCGGTTGAGGAAGGAGTGGTCGTCCGGGCGGTCCGGCTCGCTGATCACCAGGGCGACCGAGTCGGATCGGCGGGTGACCAGGCTGCGGGCGGCGACGTTCGGCACGTACCCGGTCTGGGCGATCGCCCGCTGCACCGCCTCGCGGATGGCGGGCGCCACCGACGCCGCGTTGTTGATCACCCGGGACACCGTGGCCCGGGAGACGCCGGCCGCCGCGGCGACCTGGTCCATGGTCGGCTGCCGCGGTCGGGAGATCATGGAGTCTGATTCAACGGGAAGGTGACCACCATCGCCACCCCGGGGTCGCGCGCCTCGGCGACGGCCCGGCCACCGTGCGCCTCGGCCAGCTGTCGGACGATCCAGAGCCCGAGGCCGACGCCCTGCTTGCCGCCGGCCGCGAACTGACCGAACAGCCGCGTCCGCAGCTCGTCCGGGATGCCCGGGCCGTGGTCGCGCACCTCGAGGCGGTCGTACGCGCCGTCCCGGGCGACCCGCACGACGATGGGCGGCGCGCCGTACCGCAGCGCGTTCGTCATGAGGTTGAGCAGGATCTGCTCGAAGCGCTGCTTGTCGACGCGGATCGTCAGGCCGGGCGGGATCTCGGTACGGATGTCGGCGTCGGCCCGCACGTACTGCAGCGCGTCCTTCACCAGCGTGCCGGCCGGGTACTCCTCGCGGTCGAGCTTGAGGTGCCCGGAGCTGTCGATGCGGTGCAGGTCGAGCAGCCCGTCGGCGAGCCGGGCGATCCGGGCGGTCTGCCGCAGGGCCGCGGCGACCATCCGCTGGTCGTGCGCGGTGAACCCGGGCGAGTCCTGCAGCTCCTCCAGGACGCCGCGGACCGTGCTGAGCGGCGCCCGGACGTCGTGCGCCAGCGTGCTGACCATCCCGGCCCGCCACTCCTCGATCCGGGCCAGCCGTTCCCGGTCGTCGCGCAGGTGCCGGGCCTGCGCCTCGATGAGCAGCGCCACCGTGAGCGCGACCGGCATGAGGATCACCGCGCTGCCGACGACCGCCTGCGGCTGGCCGGTCAGGATCAGCGGGAGCATGAAGGCGACGGTGGCCGGCGCCAGGTAGAGCATCAGGATCCAGCGGGGGAAGTGCAGGCCGGCCCACGAGTAGAGCAGCACCAGGAACGGCCCGGTCCCGGTCGAGACCCCGCCGAACGACCAGGTGGAGAGGCCGAGGACGGCGAAGGCGGCGAGCCCGAGCCAGGCCGGCGAGAACCGGCCCATCCGGTTCCAGGGCAGCAGGAACCCGGCGAGCGCCGTACCGGCGTCGCAGAGCGCGACGGCGATGAGCCGGTCGGCGTGGGTGCGGTCGTTGAGGATGCCGAGCAGCGCCAGCAGGCCGGCCACGGTG
Organism: Actinoplanes sp. NPDC023714; assembly: GCF_040639855.1. Lineage (NCBI taxonomy): Bacteria > Bacillati > Actinomycetota > Actinomycetes > Micromonosporales > Micromonosporaceae > Actinoplanes > Actinoplanes sp. NPDC023714. The sequence continues at coordinate 186,048 of NZ_JBFAAR010000002.1, read as the reverse complement.
AGCAGCACGGCGGCCTGCCGGGCCGCCTCGCGCGGCCCGGTTCCGAGCAGACGTAATAGACCGCTTTGCACCGATACGGATGATAACGCGGCCCCCGCGGGTGGGGGCCGCGATCAAAATGGGCTCACGGCCGGCCGTCCACCCCGCACTTGATGATCGGGCGGATGCAGTCGTTCACCCGGCGCGCCAGCTCCGCCACCGGCCAGGCGTTGAAGAAGTCGCCGTGCATCGTGTATCCGGCGCCGGACGCGAGCCGCAGCCGGCCCGGGTCGCCGGTGACCGGGTAGCGCATGACCTGCCGCAGCTTCGGCACCACGACCGGGTGGCTGGCCGGGCAGGCGTTGTTCACCGGGTACGCCATGTGGCTCTTGTGATCGGCCGAGTCCAGGGAGCGGCCGTCCCAGCAGTGCGGGAAGTCGAGGTACGACTCCAGCATCGAACCGGCCGGGCAGTTCACGAAGTCCGGCGACGACCCGACGTGCCCGGCGTGCAGGCACGACCATCGGGAGATCGTGTTGTCGGCCGGCCCGGTCGCCTTCGCGTTGCCGGCCACGATCCGCAGGCCGAGCGGGAACGGCTGGGTCTGCGCGATCAGGTCGTCCCGGACCCCCTCGCCGAGGTAGTAGAAGATGCCGGTCACCGGTTCGACCGGCACGTCGTCCCGGTACAGCGTCGGAATCCAGTAGGACGACTTGTCGATCGACGGGTTGCAGTTGCTGTTCGCGTTGAGCAGCGTGTCGACCGTCGAGTGGGCGTTCGTCACGGTGCTGCCGAAGAAGCTGTGCATGTGCGACGCGCCCGGCAGGTTCGGGAAGATGATCGGGTCGTCCGGCAGCCGATGACTGAACGGGCAGTCCGCCAGGAACTCCGCGACACGGACGATGTTCGGCGGCGCGGCTGTGGTCCCGTACACCTGAAGCTCTTTGACCGAAATCCCCCACTGCGTCGCCCGCGCTGCGCTCTCCAGGCGCACGAAGCGTCCGGAGCCGTTGACGCTGATGGTCTGCTTGCCCCCGCCTCCGGCGGCGGTGGAGTGCAGGGTGGTCCAGCTCTGACCGTCGGCGGAGGCCTTGACCGCAAAGGTACGAGCGTAAGCGGCCTCCCAGTCGATCACCACCGAGCTGATCGACGCGCTCGCGCCGAGATCGACCTGCAGCCACTGGGGATCGCTGAAGGCACTCGACCAGCGAGTGCCGGCGTCGCCGTCGACGGCGTTGGAGGCGGGGAAGGCCGCCGACTCGGTGGAGGAGGCGGTCGCCGGTTTGCCCTGGGAGAGCAGCGGATCGGCGGCACTGGCCTCGCCCGGCACCGCGATCACGAAAAGGCCGAGAACGACGGCCATCAATCGCTTCATTGGTAGACCCTCACGTAGTCGACGAGCATCCGGGACGGGAACGGGGTGGTGGCGTCGATCGGGCCGGGGAAGTCGCCGCCGACCGCCAGGTTGAGGATCAGGTAGAACTTGTGGTCGAAGATCCACGGGCCGCGGGTGTTCTCGACGGTGTCCTTGTTCGCGGTGAAGACCGGGCTGCCGTCGAGGAAGAACCGGATCCCCTTGCTGTCCCACTCGGCGGCCCAGACGTGGAAGTCCTGGGAGAGGTCGACGGTCGCGTACTTCTGGCCGTAACCGCCGGCGCCGTTGTAGGCCGGCGCGTGCAGCGTCGAGTACGCCTCACTCGTGTTGCGGCCGAGGACCTCCATGATGTCGATCTCGCCGTTGTACGGCCACGGCCGGCCCTGCAGGAAGTCGTCGCCCATCAGCCAGAACGCGGGCCAGAGGCCGTTGCCCTTCGGCACCTTGACCCGGGCCTCGATCCGCCCGTACTGGACCGAGAACTTGTTGCTCGTGTTCATCCGGTGGGAGGTGTAGTCGCGGCCGTTCGACGCTTCCTTGCGCGCCTCGATCACCAGGGCGCCGGTGCCGTTCATCGAGGCGTTCCGGCTGTCCGGCGTGTAGTACTGGACCTCGCCGTTCTGCGGGAACCCGGGGTCGTAGGTCCACTTCGCGGTGTCCGGCTTGCTGCCGGCCGCGCCGTTGAACTCGTCGGCGAAGACCAGCCGGGTCGCCGGGAAGACCGGATCGGCCGGCTTCGCGGGCGGCGGGGTCGGGCTGCCGCCGGTGCCGTAGACGCTGAACTCCCAGAGCGAGTAGCCGTACGCCGTGGCCCGTGCCGTGCCGTACATCCGGACGTAGCGGCCGGTCCCGGTGGCGTTGATGACGTCCTTGAGACCGTCACCGGTGGTCGTCGAGTAGATGGTGGTCCAGTTCGCGGCGTCCGCCGACACCTGGATCTGGTAGGAGCGGGCGTACGCCGGGTCCCACTGCAGCACCACCTGGCCGATCTGGGCGGTGGCGCCGAGGTCGACCTGGATCCAGCCGGGGTCGGTCCAGCCGCCGGTCGGGTTGGTGGCCCAGCGGCTGGCCGGGTCGTTGTCGAACGCCTTGTCGGCCGTGCAGGGGTTGCACTGCGGGTCGTTCTGCTCGGTCGACGCGCGTGCGGGTTTGGCGTAGGACAGCAGCCCGCTCGCCGGGTTCGCCACCTCGCCGGCGAAGACCTGGAACTCCCAGAAGGAGTAGCCGTAGGCCTCGAGCGCGCGCTGGGTGAGGTTCATCCGGACATAGCGCGCCGTGCCGGTCACCGGGATGCTCTGCTGCCCACCGGCGCCCGTCGTCGTGGAGTAGGCGGTCGTCCACGTGCTGCCGTTGCCGGAGAACTGGATCTGGAAGGCCTTCGCGTACGCCGCCTCCCAGTTGATCGCGACCCGGCTCACCGCCGTCGGCGCGCCGAGGTCGACCTGGAACCACTGCGTCGCGGCGAACGCGCTGGACCACCGGGTGCCGTTGTCGCCGTCGACGCCGGACGAGGCGGGGGTGCCGGCCCACTCGCTGGACGAGGCGGTGACCGGCTTGTTCTGCGAGACGAGGACTTCCGCGGCCGCGGCTGGGACAGCCAGGAACGCGGTGAGCAGGCCGCCGAGCGCGGCGGCGGATAACAGGCGACGTTTCATGGCGGGGACTCCTCGAGGGCGGGGACGCTGTGAAAGCGCTCTCTTGGACGACACTGTGAACCGGACGTAAAAGGCTGTCAATGCACCGGAAACATCGGGGAAGCGCTTTCTCACGGCATCGACGCAGCTCATCGGCGGGTCTCACGGGAAAGGCGCCCGCAGGTTCCGGAACCTGCGGGCGCCCATCGACGACTTTCAGGCTCGGTAGACCCCGAACTCCCACAGCGAGTAGCCGTAGCCGGTGGCGCGTGCCGTGCCGTTGACGCGGACATAGCGCCCGGAGCCGTTGACGGTGAGCTCGTCGAAGCCGCCGTCAGCACCCGCAGCGGTGTGAATCGTCCGGAAATTCACCCCGTCGTCGGATACCTGGATCATGTAGGCCGTGGCGTACGCCGCCTCCCACGCGAGCCGGACCCGGTTGAACGTCTGCACCGAGCCGAGGTCGACCTGGAGCCACGCCGAGTCCACCCATTCGCTGGCCCACCGCGTGCCGTAGTCGCCGTCGACCGCGTAGGCCGGCAACTGCGGCCCGTTCGTGCCGGTCGGCTGATGGCTCGACGCGGTGACCGGCCTGCCCCGGGACAGGTCGGCGCCGGGGACGGCCGGCGGGACGACCCGGATCGAGCGCTGCTCGATGCCGACGTTGCCGTGCCCGTCGTACGCGTAGACGTAGACCTTCCAGACGCCGAGCGCTTCGGGCGCCCGTACGGTGAAGGCTGTTGACCCTGTCCTTTCGAAGGACAGATGCGAGAGCCCGCGATTGCCGGTGATGTGCTTGTCACTGGCCATCAGGTGATAGCGGAGGAGATCACCTTGAGGATCACTCGCGGTCACGTTGACAGTGAAGGTTCCTCCGGCGGGCACGCTCGTCTGGTTGCTGACGGACATCGCGGTGATCTCCGGAGAGGTGTTCGGGGCGCTTTGCCCGGTATAGAGCGATCGGACCGCGTGGTAGCCGAGCCGCCGCCACCCGCCCGTCGTGGTGTTGAGCCAGACGCCGCCGAAGTCGTTCTCCAGACCGTAGTGGAAGAGTGTCGCGCCGAGTGCGACACCCGGGTGGCCGGTGATCGCGTTCCAGGACCGGATGTATCCGGATTTCTTCTCCAGGTCGGACGGTTCGGTCGGCACCCCGTTCGCGTCGTTCGGAACCTCCCACTCCCCCGCCGGACCGCCCTCGGTGAGGATGTAGGGCTTCGTGTAGCCGCCGGCGACCCAATCCCGCTTCACCGTGTCGATCGCGCCGTAGGAGTTGACCGCGAGCAGGTCGAGCGCCGGGGCGTGCGGACGGTAGTACGTCCAGGCGTGGGTGTAGGCGTCGGTCGAGGTCACCGGGTGGTTCGGGTCGGCCGCGTGGATGGCCACGGCGATCTCGTTGACGAACTTGGCGTAGGCGATGCGGCGGGCCTCGACGACCTCGGCGGTCAGCCCGTAGTTCTGCATCTCGAGGATGACCTCGTTGCCGACGTCCCAGAGGAGGACGCCTTGCCGGCTCTTGAGATCGTTGACCGTCTTCAGAATATCGGCCTTTATACTGTTTTTATATGAGGTGTCGTTCACGTAGTCCGCGCCGTGGTTCAACCACAGCCCGACGATCACCTTGATCCCGTGGCGGGCCGCCGTGTCGAGCAGCGCCGGCGTCGCGGCGTCCGGACCCCAGATGCGGATCGTGTTGACGCCCATGTTCGCGAGATCGCGCATGTACCCGTCGGCGGCGCCCTGCGGCGGGCCGTAGGTCATGCCCTTGACCAGCCACGGCGCGCCGTTGACGGTGAGTTGCCAGTTCCCCTGCGTACCCGTCACCTTGACGACGCTCGGCCCGGCCGGGACCGGCGGATCGGTCATGATCGTTGCTGTGCTGCCGGTCGCTCTCGCCACCGTCACCGAGTCGACGCTCAGCACCCCGCCCGAGGTGGTCGCGCCGGTCGGCGTCGTCCGGCCGTTGTTGATCGCGTTCGGCAGCGAGCCGCCGATCGCCAGGTCGAACCGCAGGTAGAAGCCGTGGTGCACGGCCGCCTGCCAGGCCGCCACGCCGACCTGCGACTCGCGGACCACCCAGGTCTGCCGGCCGTCGAGGTAGAAGCGGATCTCCTCGTCGGTCTTCGTCCGGTCGATGATCTGCGTGTACTCGTGGTAGCCGGTCTTGCAGCCGTCGCAGGTCGCGAACCCGGAGGAGCGCCCGTTGTACTCGGCGCACACCCCGTCGGGCGCGGTGCCGCAGTGCAGCGTCTGGGCGAGTTCCCCGCGCCCGTTCACGTCGGTCATGATGTCGGTCTCGCCGACCGACGGCCAGTTCGTGAAGTTCCCGCGGTAGGCCGCGCCGGTCGCCCGGAATCCCGGCCAGTACCCGAGGCCGTTCGCGACGTCCGGCTGCTTCAGCACGGCGGTGAACTTCAGCTGCTCACCGCGCTGCGGGCTGAAGTCGCTGCGCTGGGTCTCGATCCGGCCCGAGGTCCACCTGCCGCCGCCGTCGCGGATCGCCCTGATGGTGAGCCGGCCGGCGCCGTCGAGGGAGACGTTCGCTGTCGAGTCGCTGGCGGTCTCGACCGAGCCGGTCCCCCAGTTCGCGGCGCCGCCCGGGTATTGCGTCCCGGTCCGCATCAGCCAGTTCGCGCTGCTCGGGCTGGTGCCGGCCGGGCCGTCGAAGGTGTCGCTCCAGATGGTGGTGAAACCGTCGTTCTGCGGGGGCGCCGTCTCGCCGAACACCTGGAACTCCCACAGCGAGTAGCCGTAGCCGGTCCCCCGCTGCGTCAGGTTGAGCCGGACATATCGGGTTTGGGCGGTCACCGCGTGAGTCTCGGTGCCTCCGGCACCGCTGGTCACGGTCTTGAGGGTGGTCCAGGCGCTGCCGTCGGTCGAGCCTTGGATTTCGTACGCCCGGCCGAACGCGCCTTCCCAGCTCAGCACGACTCGGTCGATCGCGGTGACGGAGCCGAGGTCGACCCTTATCCACTGCGCGTCGGAGAACTGGCTCGACCAGCGGGTTCCGGTGTTGCCGTCGACGGCGTTGGCGGCCTGCCAGGCGTCACCCTCCTGCGACGACGCCGTGGCGGGCCTGCCCTGGGACAGCAGAACCTCGGCGGCCCGGGCCGGCGTGACCGCGGCGAATCCGAGCAGCGTGGCGACCAGCGCGACGAGGACGGACAGCCGCTTACTCATGATCTCTGTTCATTCTGGCACCGATTCGGGAAGGGGACGGAAAGCGCTCTCCAAGTGCGGCGATTGTTTCGCCCATGTTGCCGGACGTCAATAGAAAACGTCGCCGCTGCCGGTTCCGGAACCACCCCTCGTGATTGACATCGCCGGTTCCGGAACCGTCGCCCGTGATTGACATCGCCGGTTCCGGAACCGTCGCCCGTGATTGACATCGCCGGATCGCTGGTCGGAGACTGCGCGGGTGTCAGTGAATCGCCGGTCATTTCTCGTGGTGGCGTTGGCCGCCCTGACAGCCTGTTCCGGACCGCCCTCTTCCGCCCCCATCCCCGGGCCACTCCCCTCTCCCCCGCTTTTCACGGCGCCGGCGGCGTCCTCGCCCACCGCTCCCCGGGCCGCCTCCTCGCTCGTTCTGCCCTCCGCGGCCTCCTCGGTCTCCTCTCCGTCGGGCGCCTCCTCGGTCCTCCCTCCGTCGGGGGCCTCCTCGGTCCTCCCCCCGCCGGGCGCCTCCTCGGTCCACCCTCCGTCGGGCGCCTCCTCGGTCTTCCCTCCGGCCTTCTCGACGACCGACACGGCGTGGGTGGAGATCAGCATCGCGATGGATGAGCAGCTCCTCCCCCTGCTCGACCTGGTCCCCGCGCACGGCGCCGACGCCGCCCTGGGCGATTTGTCCACGCAGCTCGGGACGCGTACCCATGAGGGCTTGACCGAACTGCGTCGCCTCCACGACGCGGCGGGGCTGCCCGCGGAGAACCCGCACAAGGGCATGCCGATGCCCGGGATGGTGACGCCGGAACAGGTCACCGCGGCGGCCGCGACGACCGGCCCGGCGTTCGACGCCCTCCTCCGCACCCACCTCGCGGCGCACTTCGAGCAGTCCGCGAACCTGATCGATTCACTGTTGAAAACGGACAGCCCGCCGGAGATCGTCGCCCTCGCCGGCACCCGGAAAGCGACCGCCGAATTCGCTTTGGATTCTCTTTCCTGAAAAGTGTTATCGAGGAGGCCCGGGACCGTCGCCCCGGGCCTCCTCACTCATTCACGGCAATTCATAGTTCTCGTTCAGCGCGGCCCCACGCTCCGGCTTGTACAGATCGAATCCACGCGGGTTGCACTGCAGACCGCCGTTGATGCAGTGGCGGACCAGGGCGGCCAGCGTGGGCGGGTCCCAGACGTTGTAGACGTCGTAGTGGAACGAGTACCCCCGCCCACTGGAGAACCGGACCGCCGACATGTTCCCGCTGACCGGCCACGCCATCTTGAACTCGATCATCGGCACGGCGACCGGGTGCGACACCGGGCACACTCCGTTGACCGGGTACGACATGTGGCTCTTGTGGTCGGGCGTATCGAGGTGGACGCCGTTCCAGCAGCTCGGCGCCTGGTAGCGGACGTTGAGCTGGGTCCCGGCCGGGCAGTTCGCCGGGATGTCCCAGTTGAACGAGCTGTTCCCGCACTCGAAGCCCTCGACCGCGCCGGGCGCGTAGCGGAACTCGTCGAGCGTCGCGGTCGGGCTGCCCACCACATAGCGCAGCCCGGGCGGGAACGGCCGCACACTCCGGTAGTCGATCACTCCGGACTTGTAGTAGATGACCTGCGGGCCGTCCGGCTGCACCGCCTGATCGCCGTTGAGCAGCGTCGGCATCCAGTACCCGGTCTTGTCCCCGGGCGTGATGCACGACGTGCCGCCGGCCTGCAGGCTCTGCAGCGTCGAGTTCGCGTTCGTGGTCCGGTTGCCCATGAACGTGTGCGAGTGCGACGCCCCCGGCAGATTCGGGAACACGATCGGGTCGTCGTTCAGGTTCGTCCTGCTCACCGAGCAGTTGGCCTGGAACTCACGATGCGTCACCGGCGGGTTCTGCGCCGGCGGGATCGCGGTCGACGGCACCACCCCGGTGACCGGCGGGTTCGCATAGACGTACCCCGGCCCGCTGGTCGGCGGCGGCGTAGCGGTCGACGTCCCGTACACCTGGAACTCGTACAGCGAGTAGCCGTACCCGGTCCCCCGCTGAGTGCCGTACATCCGGACGTACCGCCCCGACCCGGCCACCGCGAGGGTCTGCTTCCCCCCGGTCGCCGTGCTGGTGCTGTAGATCGTGGTCCAAGCATTCCCGTCCGGCGACGTCTGGATCTGGAAGGCCTTCGCATAGGCCGCCTCCCAATCCAGCACGACCCGGTTGATCGAGGCCGGAGCCCCGAGATCCACCCGTAGCCACTGAGGATCGGCCCACTGACTGCCCCACCGGGTGTCGGCCCGCCCGTCGAACGCAGCGATAGCAGGCGACTCCCCATTCTCCAGCGACGACGCAAGCGCCGGCCGCCCCTGAGAGAGCAGGGTGTCAGCTGCCAGAGCGGACTGATTCCCCCCAACCAACAGCCCGCCGACGAGCACCAAGGCGCCAACCGACGCCACCAATCGTTTTCGCACAGTTGTCTCCTAAACATGAGGGACGGATCGGAGACTTGGAGAGCGCTTTCCAAGCATCAGCCACCCATAGCACCTCGTCAATCCCTACGAGGTTCCGGAACCCCGCAGCCAGCGCAGCTCTCAGGGCCCCGCCGTCGCCGTCACCACCGGCGGAATCGGCGCAGAGCCGTCACGGCCCTCGCGACCCCGGCAGCCCTCAACTCTCGGGGCCACCCCCTCCACATCTGGCCCGGACATCCGTTGCCTGCTGGCCCGGACACCCGTTGCCTGCTGGCCCGGACCCGTTGCCTGCCGGCCCGGACAACCCATCCACGCTGTTGCGAGAGCGGCGTTCGAATCAGCCGGCGAGCTCCCGACAGCAGCTCGAGGCCCACGTCCGGACCGGCTCGTGCGGGGCGACGGAAAGCGCTCTCCCCGTGCTATAACTTCGGGCATGCAGAGCCACCGGCTGCCCACGCTCGAAGACGTGGCACGCGTGGCGGGTGTCTCGCGCGCGACCGTATCCCGCGTCGTCAACGGCATCCGCAACGTCGACCCACAGCTGCACGAACAGGTGTGGAGCGCCGTGGAGCAGACCGGATACGTACCCAACAGACTGGCCCGCTCGCTGGTCACCCGCCGCACCGGAACCGTGGCCCTGGTCGTCTCCGACTCCGAGACCCACGACGACGACCCGTTCATGAGCCGCTTCTTCTCCGACCCGTACTTCGGCCGTGTCGTCGGCGGCCTCATGAGCGTCCTGCGCCCCGCCGGCATCCAGCTGGCCCTCCAGATGGTGGGCTCCGACGGCCACAAACGCCTCGTCGGCGACCTGCGCAACGGCCAGGCCGACGGCGCCGTGGTCCTCTCGCTTCCCGCACACGACCCCCTTCCCGGAATGCTCGCCGAAGCCGGCATCCCTGCCGTACTGATCGGCCGCCCCTCCGAACCGGTCCCGATCAGCTATGTGGACCTCGACAACTCAGCCGGCGCCGAACTGGCCGCCGACCGCCTGGCCTCCGCCCGCCCCATCACCGCGGCCAGCCCTGTCACCGCGGCCAGCCCGGCCGCCACGGTCAGCCCGGCCGCCACGGTCAGCCCGGCGGCAGCCAGCCCGGCCGCCGAGGTCGGCGCGGGCGCCGCGGTCAGCCCGGCGACTGCAGCCGGCGCGACCACCGCACCTCGTTCCGCCGACGATGACCTGACCATCGAGGACGCCGTCGTCGGCGCTCCACCCGCCGACCAACTCACGGCCAGGTCAGGAGGCAACGGCCACCACGCCACAGGACCTCGAGCCGCAGGTCGGCAGGCCGCCGGACTTCAAGCCACGAGACCGCAAGTCACCGGACCTCGAGCCGCACGCGGCTGCAACCGGCCCGCCATGATCTCCGGGCCGCCCGACGTGCCGGCCAGCGTCGATCGCATCTCCGGTTTCCGCCGGGCGATGGCACGGCATGGGCACGCGTGGCTGCCCTCGGCCAGCGGCAACTTCACCCAGGAGAGCGGCGCGACAGCCATGCGTACGCTGCTCGACGCCCGCCCCGACCTGGACGCCGTCTTCGTCGCCAACGACCTGATGGCCCTCGGCGCGTTGCTGGTCCTGCGGGACGCCGGGCGGCGCGTGCCCGAAGACGTGGCGGTGGTCGGCTTCGACGACTCGAGCGCCGCGCTGGCCGCACGGCCGGCTCTCACCACGGTCCGTCACCCCCTCGAGGACATGGCAGCGGAAGCGGCCCGGCTGCTGCTGACCCGGATCGACGACCCGTCAACCAGGGTCACCTCGGTCATCTTCGAGCCGACCCTGGTGTCTCGCCAGACCGCATGACCTGCACGGCCGGCCGACCGACCTGGCTGCGTGAGAATTCCCCGCCCGGACCACCGACGGCGTGAGACGAACGCTGCTTCGATTGCTCATGCCGTCCGTTCTACGCGCCCGGACCTAACACCGGCATTACAGCTCTTGTCACGCCGGTGTCATGCCCGCCCGGCCATCCTGGTGCCCATGCCGACCTCAGCGCTTTCCGAACTCCTCGGCCAGGACATATCTCGCCACCTGGTTCCCGAGCCGCACGCCCTGGACGTCTGCCGTGCGGAAGTGCACGCCGCCCCAGATCCGCGCCTCGGTCACCTCGGCGACCGCCTCGGAGAAGCCGTCGAAGTGCCGGACCGTCCCCGAGTCGGCGCTATATGCGCTGAACGGGATGTCGTCCCGCCCGAAGAACTGCCGCAGCGCCGTCATGATGGCCGCCGTCGAGCACGAGTGCCCGGACGTGTGGTCCGGGAAGGGCGGCGTGATCAGCAACGGCGTCCAGGCCGGATCGCCGCTGGTGGCCGGGTTGCCGTCGGTGTCGGCGAGCTGCACCGCGGTGACCGGCCGCCAGAAGTTCCACTGCCGCTTCTGCGTGAAACAGGCGATCGTCGAGTCGGCCCGGGCGATGTCGGCCATCGCGTACATCCGGGCGGTCTGCAGCGGAGTGAGCCGCTGGGTCTGGGCGATCTGCCGTTTGATCTCCCACTCGGTCTGGCGACGGTCGTGCCACCAGATCGCCGACTCGGTCTGGTCCTGCGTGCGGACCGTGCTCGCGGCTCCGCCGAGCGCCTTCACCTCGTTCAGGTCGCGGGCGTACGCGGCACTGGTCAACGCGGGCGGCCCCGCGGTCCTGAACATGTCGCCACGAGGGATGACGAACGGCCGGATGGCGTCGACCTGCGCGCCGTCCTGGGCGAACGCCGGCGGGGTGGGTCTCCACTGCCCCGGCTCGGTGCCCACGACCCAGGCGGCCTGAGCATCGGCGCCGTCCCCGGTCCGGGCTCTGATCATCGCGCCGGCCGCGGCCTCACCGGCCGCGATGCCGTCCCGCTTCGCGCGCCCGTTCCGGACCGTGGCGAGCGAGTCGGCGTACCAGGCGTCGAGTGTCGCGGACTGGGCGGGGAAGAGGCTGAGCAGAACACGATGGGCCGCCGTCGCGACGGCGGCGTCGAGGGAGGCGCCGCGGCGGACCTGCGGCGCGATCAGGTACGGCTCGTACGGCGTGCCGGACACCGCATTCGCCGCGTCGTAAACGGCACCCTGGACCATCGCGAACGTCCGGCCGTTGATGTACGGCGCCTGGCGCGCGACATCGTAAGCCGCGGTCTCCGAGTGCACGGCCCAGGTGATGACCATGTTCGGGGCGGAGGCCCACGCGTCGGTGGGAGTGACGACCAGCGGCACGGCGAGCAGGAGAGCTACCGCTCCCCGGATTCTGCGAAGCATGTCGGTGCACCCCCGTGGGTGGGCGGATCGGCCGTAGCTCAGCCTTCCGGCCTCCGCCCACCCGGGCAACACATCGACATACACCTATGTCAGGCGTTTCGTTTCATGACGGCTTCTGCGTCTTTGCCCACCTTCTGGGGTGGGTTCGGCCTACTTCTGGGCCGAACCGGGCTCGGCCATCTTGCGGTGCATCTCAGCCTTGAGGCGGTCGGGCATCACCTTCGCCCCGACCCCCTGCGCCTTCGTCTTCCAGGAGCCGGCCACCACCTTCTCCTTGTCCTTGCGCATCGCCTCGAAGCCCTGCTTCGCCACGAGCGCCGGGTCGTCCTTCTCGCTCGCGCCGACCTTCGTGTCGTCCATCTCGGCCCGGTGGAAGAAGTTGGTGTCGGTCGGGCCGGGCATGAGGGACGTCACCGTGACGCCGGTGTCGTTCAGCTCGGCCCGCAGCGCTTCGGCGAACGACTGCACGAACGACTTCGAGGCGTTGTAGACGGCCTGGTACGTGCCGGGCATCTCGGAGGCGATCGACGAGGTGAAGAGCACCTGACCGCCGCCCCTGGCGACCATGTCCGGCAGCACCCGCTTCGCCAGGTGCACCGTGGAGGTCACGTTCACGTCGATGATGTTGAGCTCGTCGGCGAGGTCGGTCTGGCGGGTGAAGTCGCCGCCGATGCCACGGCCGGCGTTGAGGGCGATCGCGTCCACCTGACGGCCGGACTCGAGGATCGCGGCGTAGACCTGCTCGACACCCTCGTACGTGGCCAGATCCGCCCGGACCGCGGTCACCTGATTCCGGCCGTCCCGCCGCAGGTCGGCTGCCGCCTGCTCGATCGCTTCATCCTCGGCGGTGACCAGCAGGTCGTACCCATGCTCGGCGAACTGCCGGGCCAGCTCATATCCGATACCGCTGGAGGCTCCGGTGATCACCGCGAACTCGTTGATTTCATCCGTCATGTCAGCTGGGATGCCCGGCCGGCGGGCAGTTAACCGGCTCGGCTCGATTTCCACTGCCGCTGAGCGTCTCGATCAGGCCACCGGACGGCAGCCCCTGGTAGTAGGCGCCGCCCGAGCAGATCCAGCGCGTCGGCAGCCAGGGGACCGCGAGAGTCTGCAGCGCGGTCGCGTTCGCCGCCTTCGACGTCCCGGCGGCCGTGGTGCCCCCGGAGGTCGATTGTGAACTGTCAAGAGGAGCAGCGATGCAGTACAACCTGATAGCTTTCGGCCACCGCAGCTCCCTGGTGGGAGTATCAGCGGATGCAACCCTCCCGCACGATCGTGCTCGTCGACGACCTGCGCTCGTTCACCGACGGGCGGATTGCTCTGGTGGCACGGACGAGCGCCGCCGGGGTACGGGTACTCGAAGACCTGAGGGACCGGCGGGTGGACGAGCTCTGGCTCGATCACGACCTCGGCGGCGAGGACACGATCTGGCCGGTGGTGGAGGTCCTGGAACGTGCAGCGTTCGAGGGGATCCCGTTCGACCTCGGGGTGATCTACGTGCACTCGGCCAACCCGGTCGGGGCCGGCAAGGTGGTGCAGGTGCTGCAGCGGTGGGGCTATCCGGTGCGGGTCGTCTCCGGATCGGCGGCGGGGCTGGAGGCGGGTCAGCAGACCCAGACGTAAAGGGAGCTCTCGGCCGCGACCGCGGTCCGGGCAAGGTCGGCGATCTCGGTCAGGAGGTCGGCCGCCAGTTCTTCCTCGATCTCCTCGTCCTCCTCGGCGCGGAGTTCGATCCACTGTTCGCCGAGCCGCTGCAGGGCCGGCCGGTCGGCGACCGAGAGGGCCCGGGTCAGGGACGCGGGAAAGGCCAGGACCACGGGTTCGTCGGCGCCACTGACCATGTCGGCGCCGCCGGCCTCCTCGATCTCCATGAGAGACCGGTCGGTGGCGAGGCTCTCCCACTCGGCGAGCGTGGTCCAGACGTCGAAGTTGCCGTATGTCGCCGACGGCAGGTCGTCCCCGGGTCCGCCCTCGGACAGCGCGGCGGCGGAGTCGTCGTCGGCCGCCACGAAGAAGGTGATGATTGAACTCATCGCCGCATTATGGTGCCAACCGCCTCACACCGGGGTCCCGGTTTCGGACGGCGACCTTCCTTGATCGACCGGCCTTCTGTCCGGACTGCAAGCGGGAAAGGATCTCCTGCGCGTCGCCCCGGTGGACCGGCGAACCAGGGCTGGCGCGGCTGTGGGTCAGGGCTCGGAGGCGGAGAGCGGCTGCGGTTCGGGGTTCGGAACTCGCGGGCGGCGGCGCGGGCGGAAGGTGAAGTAAAGGCCTAGGAGGACCGGGATTATGCAGATCAGCGGGGACAGGGCCCAGCCGATGATGGAGCGGGCCGGGAAGGGGGCGGCGTAGGGAGTCGGACCGCCGAAGGCTCCCTGCTGGAGGAGGTCTGCGGAGACGTCCATGGTCAGGACACCGTCGGGTGGGTCGAGGAGGGTTCTCGTCTGGCCGTCCGGCGTCAGGGCTTGGAGGGTGATGTGGCCGGTCTCGTACCAGCCGGTGTCGTTCCAGGCCTGGAATGAGGCGTCGCCCTTCGCGTCGCGGTGGGCGCCCTTCTCCGGCTCGTAGCGAAGGATGACGAGGTCACGGCCTTGGCTCCATCCCAGAGCGCGGATGGCGCTTCCGGTCACGGCGGATAGAGCAGGTCCTTCGGCCGGCTTTCCGGTTGTGGCGTTCAGATAGGTGACGGTCCAGGTTCGGGCGGCGAGGTCCTGCTCGTCGCAGTCGTCGAGGCAGCCCGACAGATTCGCGAGAGCTATGAGTCTGCCGTCCGGAGAGAAGGCGCCCGTGCCGGCGAGATAGGTGCGGTCGCCCAGAGGGGAGGTCCATACGGTTTTGCCGGTGCGGTCGACGAGCTGCAGCGATTCGCCTGACGTGACAGCCAAGTGGCGGCCGTCTGGAGCGAAGGCGGCGCGAGAGGCGGTACGCACCGGTGAGGAGAAGACGCGGTCGCCGATCGTCTGCGCCTTGCCCGACTCGAGGTCGAGCAGTGCCAGTGTGTCGTCGTAGCGGGACGCCAGCACGGAACGGCCGTCGGGGGCCCAGGCCACTGCACCGGACCAGTTCCCCTCGGGGTCATAGTGCTTCTCCGCGCCGGTGTCCAGGTCGGTGACCACGAGGCTGCTGTCGTCGTCGGAGGGGCCGGCCACGCGGCGGCCGTCCGGGGAGAGCAGCACGTCCTCGCCCGCGGCGATCGAGTCGACGCCGCCGTAGAGCAGGGTGCGGTACTCGCCGTTGCGGCCCACCACCGCGAGCTTGCCCTCGGCGTCGTAGATGTCGGAGCCGTTGAAGCCGAGGGTGTCGCCGCCTACCAGCACGGCGGCTCGGCCGGGCGCGTCCATCGCCACGGTGGCCTGCCACATCCAGGGCAGTTCGAGGCCGCCGGGGATCGTGTCGCCGGGTGCGCCACGCCAGGGTTGGGTCACGCCGAGGGCGGCGATGGCCACGACCGCGGTGGTGGACGCGACGAGCAAGATCTGCTTACGCACGCGGGCGAGTATGCCGGGTTGAGTCAAGAGATGCGCGGGCGAGGGCGGGCGCTGCCGTCGGACGGGTGCGGTTGGAGGGGCAGGGACTGGAGCCAGATGGATAGGGATTCGATTACGGGGAGGGTCAAGGTGTGGCCGCCGGGGTCGCGGTGGCTGGTGACGGTGGCTTCGGAGTCGTGGTGGAGGTAGGTCCAGGTGCGGTCTTGGAGATCTTTGGGGATGACGGTGTCCTGGTCGCCCTGGGCTACGAAGACGGGGACGGCTGAGAGATGGCCGGCTGTTACGGGGACGCCTGCTTCGAAGGGCAGGGTGCCGTAGAGGATGGCGGCTCCTGCGAAGCGGGCCGGGTCGTCCAACAGTAGGCCTCCGGCGAAGGCGGCTCCGCCGGAGAAGCCGATCAGCACCACGGGTCTGCCGGCAGGGGCTTCGAGCTCGAGCCATGCGCGGAACCAGTCGAGGCCTTCGCGGAGGGAGGAGGATATCGGGCGGCCGATGCCGCGGTTCGCGAACCAGGCGTAGCCGCCGCCCTCGGCAATCGGGGCGCGGACTGCGGCGTAGGCAGAACCCGTGGGGAGGTGCGCTGTCAGGCTCAGGATCTCCTGCTCGTGGGAGCCTCGGCCGTGGAGGAGGACTACGAGCGGTGCGGTGCGGTCGGTGGAGCCGTCGCGTGCCACCACGGGGGCGTCAGTTGTTGCCACGTCAACGAAAGTAAACGGATAAAGGTTGAAGCGTCAAACTTTTGGATTGAGGAGGTGTTATCGGGGACGACCGAAGGTCCACTTCGGAAGAATTACGCTGAGTGATGAACGAGCTACCTGGTCCGGGCGTATCCACTGTTGCCGGGATCACACCGGCCTACGGAGGAGGACATCATGACGGTCCGGGAACTGCACCGCCAGGAGGCACAACATCACTCCGGCGCGATCTTGCGAAGCCACGGACGGTTTGCTCGCCAGTTCGAGGTCGACGGTCACGTGATCACGCTCGGTGTGGAGCCGGGGGTTCGTGGTGGGCTGTACTACCTGCCATCGGCGCCGCGGTGGGACGACGGTACGCCGGTGCCGCGGGAGATCGTGTCCACGCTTCAGCCGATCATCGAAGAGGTGGAGCGGTTCTGGGGGACTTGGCCTGAGTTCCGGGCGGTTCTCTAGACGGTCTCTCGGCGGGCGCTGCCGGGCGAGCGCTGGTGGGCGAGCACTGCCGGGCGGGTGCTGGTGGGCGGGCGCGGCCGGGCGGGTGCTGGTGGGCGGGCGCGGCCGGGCGGGTGCCGGTGGGCGGGCGCGGCCGGGCGGGTGCCGGTGGGCGGGCGCTGCCGGGCGGGTGCCGGTGGGCGGGCGCTGCCGGGCGGGTGCCGGTGGGCGGGCGCTGGTGGGCGGGTGCTGGGGTCAGTTCGGGTTGTTGATGGTGGTCGTGGGCTGCTGGTCGTCGGACGGGTTGTCGTCGCCGGACATTCTCACGGGGACTGCCAGGAGGATCAGGGCTGACAGGACGGCTATCGCTGTTCGCCATTTGCGCAGGGAACGCCACCAGGGCAGGGCCCAGAGGGTCAGCCAGAGGGCCAGGAAGATGGCTACATGTTCGCCGATCATGCCTAGGGTGATCTCTTCGCAGCCGTTGGCGGTTGCTACGTCGTGGCACATGGCGGGTGGTTGGTCGCCGGTGAGCATGACTACGGCGAGGATCATCGTCAGCGGTGGGGCGATCACTATGGTGGCGATCGGGGTCATCAGCCAGCTGGTCAGGTCGCGTTCGCGGTGGGGCTTCGGCGTTTGCGGACCCGGGGAGGCGATGTGCGAGCCCGAGGAAGCGATGTGCGGGCCCGGAGAGCCGACGTGCGGGCCTGGGGAAGCGATGTGCGGGCCCGGGTAGGCGACGTGTGGGCCTGCCGGGGAAGGGCTGTGCGGGCTGCGTGGGGTACTGAGGTGATCTGCGGCCGGGTTCGGGGGTGCGAGCGCATCCTGGGGACTGGGAGCCTCGGCCGTTGGATCGATGGGCATGGTTGGCGATCGTAGGTCATGGCGGCTTCGGGTGGAGGGGTGCCACGGAAGTCGGCCGGTGGCTCCGGCGGCGGCAGCGTTGGAGGCTTCGGCGCACCGGAACTCGGCGACCGGAGAGAAGGCGCCCCGGAACTGGGTGGCCGGCGAGAAGGCGCACCGGAACTGGGTGGCCGGCAAGAGGGTGCGCCGGAACAGGGCGACCGGGGAGAGGGCGCACCGGGACACGGCGGGCGGCGAGAAGGCGCCCCGGAACACGGCGGGCCGCTGGAAGGCGCACCGGAACACGGCTGCCGGGTCAGCGGGAGAGGTTGTGCTTTCGGTGGGTGGCTTTGGCGACCAGGCTTGCCGGTAGCAGGCGGCGCAGGGCGAAGACCGCCGGGGCGTTGCTGCCCACCGCGTAGAGCTGTTTCGGCCTCGGTGACTCGATCGCCTTGACGATTGTCTCGGCCACCTGGGCGGCGGAGATGCCCCGGCTCTCGTTGTGGTCGAGCGCCGCCAGCATCCTGTCGAACTCGGGGCGGTGCGGGGATCCGGGGGCAATGTATTTGGTGCGGCGCTCGCTGATGCCGGTGTTGATGGAGCCGGGTTCCACGGTGGTGAGCCAGACACCGTACGGGGAGTATTCGTGGCGGGCGCCGTTGCTGAAACCCTTGATCGCTGCCTTCGAGGCCACGTAGGAGGAGCGGTAGGCCAGCGGGAACGAGGCCAGCATCGAGCCGACCATGACGACCCGGCCGTAACCGCGCTCGCGCATGCCGGGCAGGGCCAGCTGGGCCAGGCGCACCGGGCCCAGGACGTTCACCTGGAAGAGCCTGCGCAGCGCGTCGGCCGGCAACTCCTCGAGCGGGCCCGACTGGCTCTCCCCCGCGTTGTTGACCAGCACGTCCACTCCGGCCAGCACGTCCGCGAGACCTTCGATCGAGGCGTCGTCGGTGAGGTCGAGGGCGATGTATTCGACGCCGTCGGCCGGGTGGGCGACCGCGTCGGGGTTGCGGCTCGTGCCGAGGACCCGGTAGCCGCGGCCCGCCAGGGCGGCTGCGGTGGCCAGGCCGATTCCCGAGGATGCTCCGGTGATCAGGGCGGTGCGCTTCACCGGTGCACCATAACGTCAATCATTCTTGTGTACGAGGACCGCGAGCAGAACCGGGGCGACACCGGCGACCACCGCCGCCAGCGCCATGACCGGGTCACCGGAGCGGAACGCCGCCCAGGTGTTCAGCGCGGCGATCACCACGATCACGGCGAGCGCCAGCCAGAGCAGGCCGGACAGGGCGCGGCGGGCGGCGGCAGGGACCTGCGAGGTCTGTGCGGTCAACGGTCGCTCCCTCTTCGACGGCTCTACCCACTCAGCGGTTCGCGGCGGCGAAGTGTCACTACCCGTTCATGGTGCGATCGAACCGGCGACGATGTCCGCCTCCGTTCCGGCGAGGACACCCCGGACCGCGGCCAGCAGTTCGTCGTCGGCGCCGAGGCCGGCCAGGACGCCGATCAGGTAGGCGCCCACCAGGTCGTAGTGCGGCGGGGTGATCGCGAGCCGGGCGTGGGCCAGGCGGAGATCGCGGCCGGTGTAGGCGGACGGGCCGCCGAGGACCTGGGTCAGCAGGGCGGTCATGTGGTCCTTGAGCCGGGGGATGTCGACGCCGGCGAAGTACGGGGACAGGCGGTCGTCGGTCAGCACGACCCGGTAGAGGGCTTCGACCGCGGCGGTGACGGCCGGCGCTCCCCCGGCCCGCGCGTAAAGGGTGTCCACGCCGAAAAGGTAAAGGGTGTCCACGCCGGCGAGATAGACAAGTGACGATGCCACTCGCTGTCGGATCGTGGACTGAGAGAAGAGGGGCGCAACCACTCACGCAGGCCGCCCGGCGCGGGAGCGAAGCGACCCGCGCCGGGCCCTCGGCGTGAGCGGCGGTCTGCACCACCCGCCCCGCTGCGACCGGCACTTGAAATTGATCTATGCCCTCATGACCGTCGCGATCGGGATGCCGGCCGCGCGGATGGCCGGGATGAAGCCGCCGAGGATGCCGGCTATCAGGCCCGCGATGATGCCGGCCACGCCCGCGTCCCAGGGGAACTGGACGTTGGCGAGCAGCGGCTCCGAATCGCCGAGGAACATCGACACGATCTTGAGGCCGGCCACCCCGGCGCCGATCGCGGCGGCCGCCGTCAGCAGGCCGGTCAGCATCGTCTCGGCCAGCACGATGCCGGCGAGCAGGGCACGGGGCGTGCCGACCGCGCGGCGCAGGGCGAACTCCTCGACGCGCTCGCCGACCGTGGCGAGACCGACGTTGAGGATGCCGGCCACGCCGATCAGCAGGACCAGGCCGGCCATCGAGAGGAAGACCAGCCTCATCAGCATGAGCTGCTTCTCCATCTGCTTGCGGTTCTCGACGACGTTGACGTAGGACTCGGCGCCGGCCCCCTTCAGGCGGGTGGTGAGCACCTGCTCGACCGGGCTGCCCTGGACCGTCATGACCGTGATGCCCTGTCCGTAGTTCGGGTCCATCAGGCTGCTCGCCGGCAGCCAGTTGGTCAGCTCGTCCTGGCGGACGTAGGCGCGCGGCTGGAAGTCGCCGTCGTGGACCACGCCGACGATCTGAGGGGTCAGGTTCGCCTTCGCGCCACGGACGCGCATCTCGGCGGGCACCCGGTGGTCGCGGAAGCCCTTCGCGGCCTCCTCGTTGATGACGATCTTCGGGGCCATCGCGGGGACCGTGCCGGCCTTCAGCCAGTCGCCGGAGACCGGGCGCAGCGGGCGGAACGACAGCAGGTCGCCGCTCACCGCCGTGAGCATCACCTCGATGGCCTCGCCGGTGGGCGGCCCGGGCACGCAGTTGCCGGCGTCGTCGCAGACCTCGGTGGTGCCCCAGCTGCCGGCCTGGTCGAACGGCGAGGCGCCCGGGTTGATCGGGCTGACGCCGGGCTCGCCGATGATCGCCTGGGTGTAGACGAGGCTCACGGCGTCGTCGCGGCCCTTCATCGTGTCGGCGACGATGGCCGGCGACTTCTCGTGCGGCATCACGTCGATCACCACGGTGCCGTCGAAACCGGACTGCAGCTCGACGTCGGACATCAGCGCGCGCTCGGCGATGCTCGCGCCGGCCTGGACCGTCACGACGGCGAGCACGCCCAGGAACAGGCTGATCATCGAGAGCAGGGTGCGGAGCTTGCGGGCCCGGATGCCCTGGATGCCGATGATCAGCGAGGACCGGAACCGGCCGGAGAAGCGCATCATGCGAGCACCCCGTCGACGAGGCTCAGCGTGCGGCCCATCCGGGCGGCGTGGTCGCGGTCGTGGGTGACCAGGATCAGCGCGCAGCCGCGGTGGGTGGCCGCCGACAGGGCGTCGATCACGGCGGCGCCGGTCTCGGTGTCGAGCGCGCCGGTCGGCTCGTCGGCCAGCAGCACCCGCGGGTCCCGGACCAGCGCGCGGGCGATCGCGACCCGCTGCTGCTCGCCGCCGGACATCTTGGCCGGCCGGTTCTTCGCGAGATGCGCGATGCCGACCTGGTCGAGCGCCTCCAGCACGCGCAGCCGGCGCTGCCGCCGG
Source organism: Actinoplanes sp. NPDC023714 (assembly GCF_040639855.1). NCBI lineage: Bacteria > Bacillati > Actinomycetota > Actinomycetes > Micromonosporales > Micromonosporaceae > Actinoplanes > Actinoplanes sp. NPDC023714. The sequence goes on along the minus strand of NZ_JBFAAR010000002.1, from coordinate 165,194 downwards.
GGCAGCCAGCCCTGCCCGTTGACCAGGGCCATCGCCACGTTCTGCGCGGCCGTCAGATGCTTGAGCAGGAAGAAGCGCTGGAAGACGAACCCGAAGTGCGAGCTGCGCAGCTTCGCGGCCTTCCGCTCGGGCAGCCGGCTGATGTCCTCGCCGGCCAGCAGGTAGCGGCCGGCGTCCGGCCGGTCGAAGAGGCCGAGAATGGACAGCAGGGTGCTCTTGCCGGAGCCGGACCGGCCGACGATCGCGGCGCTCTCCCCCGCGTGCACGGTCAGGTCGACGCCGTCGAGGATCGTGCGCGGCTGCTCCTGGCCCTTGAGGACCTTGCTGACGCCTTCCAGGGAGATAAGCGGCTGGTTCATCCGGGCTGCCCCGGCTGCGCCTCGGCGGTCGGCAGGTTCGGGCCCGGGATCGCGATCGTCTCCTCGCCGGTGAGACCCTTCTTGATCTCGATGACCTTGCCGTCGGTGAGGCCCAGGGTCACGTCGACGGTCTTCCGGTTCTGGTTCTCGTCGACGACGTCGACCTTGCCCTTGCCCTGGGTGCCGGCGACCGCCTCGACCGGCAGCACCATGACGTCCTCGGCCTTGCCGGTCACCACCTCGAGGGTCACCTCGGCGCCGTTGATCAGGGTGACCGTCGGCGGCGGGGTGCAGACGAGCTGGAGACCGGTGGCCTCGGAGCCTTCGGGAACATCGACGGGCTGCTCGGGCTGAACCGGGGCTCCCGAAGGGCTTGTTGTCGGCGCCGTCGTCGGCGGCGGCTCCGGGATGGTGCCGGCCGGCAGGGCCGCGATCGTGCCCTTCGGCTTGCACTTGAACGGGCCGGGACCGTTCTTGATCTGACCGGTCACGCTCGACACGGCGCCGGAGATCCGGTACGCCTGCGCGCTGTCGATGTTCGCGACGATGCCGTACCCGGAGTGCCGGGCCGAGACGATCGGCATGCCCTTCGCGACCGTCGAGCGGTCCTCCATGAGCCGGCCCGCCATGATCGAGCCCTTCGGGATGACGACCTCGCGCGGCTGGCCGTTCTTCCACACCGTGGCGACCCAGAGCGCCTCCTCGGCCGGCTTCGCCGACGGCTTGCGCTGTACGTACCGCACCTCGCCGCCGATCGGCGCGACCACGCCGAAGACCGGGTCGATGGCGACCTTGCCGGCCAGGCTGATCTTGTTGGTGAGATCCTGCCGCTCGGCCTTGACCGTGGTCAGGACGGTGCCGCGCTCCTCGAGGCCGGGCGTCTGGGCCGTCTCCTGCTCGGAGGTGCAGCCGGCGAGCAGCAGCACGGCCGCCGCTGTCACCGCTCCCGCACGTTGTCTTCTCACGGTGCCTCTTCCGCCGGGCCGGGCGGCTACCCGGCAGTGATGATCTCTGATGCGCTGCGGGCACGGTACAGGACCGTCGCAACGTCGACACAGGGTCAGCGGACCATCACGGCGGCAGGGGTCAGACGCCCGCCCGGAGCTCCTCGACCCGCGGGTGGCGCAGACCGGGGTGCCCCTCGGGCAGGCTGCGGCGGATCACCCACCAGCTCACGGCGAGGCAGGCGGCCACGAGCGGCCAGCTCAGCAGGACCCGGGCGATGCCGAGCTCGGCCACCCGGCCCGCCTCGTAGAGCGGGACGAAGACGGCGACCCGGACCACGTACTGGCCGACCCACACCCAGCTGCCGCGCGAGTAGGCCCGCACCAGCGCCGGGTCGCGCCGCCAGCGGGTGCGCTGCTTGAGCACGGTGCCGACGACGAGGCCGAGCAGCGGCCACCGCACCACGATGCTGACGATCCAGAGGAGGGCGGAGGCGGCGTTGCTGAGGAGCTGGAGCAGGAAGAAGTTCTCGGCCCGGCCGGTGCCGAGCGCGATCAGCCCGGCCACGCAGACGCCGAGCAGGCCGATCACGACGGCGCGGGGCTTGTCACCACGGCGCATCCGCCACACCGACAGCGCCAGGGCGAACGCCACCGCGGCGCCGACCCCGGCCCAGATCGAGCCGTCCCCGATCAGATAGCCGGCCACGAACCCGATCGGCGGCAGCGACGCGTCGACCGCCGCCCGCCGCCCGTTGAGCAACTCCGCCAGCGATTCCGGCTGCGCCATCTTCAACCCTGTTCCTTCGAGTTAGGTGAGCCTAACCCACTCGGGGTGGCGGCAGGTTCGCGCCTCACCGGCTTGTTCGTACCATGGAAGGACCCGCGCATCGAGGAGCCGACGATCACCAGCAGTTTCCTTCTCCTCAAGCCCGACTGCCTGCGCCAGGCGCTGACCGGCGAGGCCGAGCGGGTGATCGCCGGGCTGGGGCTGACGATCGAGGAACGGCGGACGGTGACGCTGACACCGGCGGGCGTGCGGGTGCTGTGGCCGGAATACTCCGACGACGGCCACGTCCTGGCCCGCGCCTTCCTCGACCGCTACCTCACCTCCGGCCCGTCCGAGGTGGTCGTGGTGAGCGGCGAGGACGCGTACGAGAAGTGCCGCCTGGCCAAGCGCGAGCTGCGCGGCCGGTACGCGATCGGGGTGTTCGCGAACGTCGTGCACGCCGCGGAGAGCCGGTCCGAGCTCGCCCGACAGATGGCCTACCTGCTCGGCGGCGTCACCGCGGCGGCCGAGGTCCGGCAGCGGCCGAGGGGCATGGACTTCCGGGCCGTCATCGACATCCCGGCGCTGGTCGACGAACTGTGGCCGCTCCTCCAGCAGGATCTCCGCCCGCCGCCGCCGCACCGGACGGATGCCTCCGGGACGTGGGCGCTGATCCTCGGCGGCGACCGCGACCACACCCTCGACTCCACCGTCACGGCGCTCTGGCAGGCGTTCCCCGGCATCGACCCGGCCCGGGCGGTCCTGCTCGCCCTCTACGCGGACCGGACCGGCGGCTACCCGATCGCGACGGGAAGCCGCCGATCCATGGTCCGTGCCGGGAAGGCACTGAAGAAGCACGGCATCCGGCACTGCTGGACGGTCAGCGCCCCGCCGGAACCGGTTCCCGCGACATCGGCGGCGCCGCCGGGCCGGGCTGCGGGGACGCCGTCTCCTCGGTGATCGCCGGCCACGGCAGAAACCGCACCCTCTTGCGGGCCGCCAGATCCTCCACCCAGCCGAGGAACAGCACAGCGTTCGCCAGCAGCGCGAGCGCCACCACGACATAGCCGACCTCGAAGAACCGGCCGAGCCGCCACACCTCGAGCGCGTCACCGACCGGGAAGCAGAGGGCGATCGCCACGTTGTTCCACAGGTAGATCGTCACGGCGCGGGCGTTGATCAGCGTGACCCAGCCGTCCGCGAACCGCCGCCTCCGCAGCCACGTCATGCTCGGCGACCAGCGCAGCAGCACCAGCACGAACCCGGCGTTGTAGACGGCGTAGGCGACCGGGATCTCCTTGATCCCGCCGGCGTCCGGGTGCTGCAAACTCCAGGCGAGACCGGCGACGACCGAGGCCGCGCCCAGCACCGTCACGAGCAGACCGGGGATCCTGCGGAGCGTGCCGTCGCGGTGCGCGAAGCCGAGCATCCAGCAGGTGGCGTACATCAGGATGTTCGTCGCCACCTCCCGGTAGTTCTCGTTGGCCGGCCAGATCGGGCGGATGCTCAGGGCCGGCAGCACGGCCACCGGCGCCACGATCGCGACGAGCCGGGCCCGGCGGTAGATCCCCAGCATGATCGGCGACAGCGCCACCAGCCACAGGTAGGTGACCAGATACCAGAGCACCTCGGTGGCCTGGATGCCGAAGCTGCTCGACGGCGGGTCGACGAACGGCACGACCCAGGCGACGAGGTGCCAGAGCGGCGGGCGCTGCTCCCACCCGTACAGGAACATCGCCGGAACCAGCACGCCCGCCAGGACCCAATAGGCAGGCAGCAGGCGCCGCAGGCGGCTGCTGATCACCGACATGACCGAAGGTGATCGCTGAAGCGAGTTCGCCATGAGCGAGCCCGCCAGGGCGAACATGACGCCCATCGAGGGGAAGATCAATTCGAGCAGGGCGTAGGGGAACATATGGAAGACCGACACCCGGACGATCGCCAGCACGCGCAGCAGATCGAAGTATCGGTCACGACCGGCCGCGGGCTTGGTCTCGGCCATGGCGCCTCCTGAAAAGCACACGGAGGTGTCGGCGACCGGCTCCCCCGGCGGCCCGGACGAACCGCTGCGCCAAGCTATGACCGCAGCTTCTGCCTACGCTGTGTCATCCCTGTCCGTTCGAGATCAAGAGCCTTCATGGGTACGTTCATAGCGCCGCTCGCTGCCGGAAAACCTCAACTCCGTCCCCGCTGAGCTGCGACAACCACACGGCCCGGCCGCAACAGGCGAGCAGCGGCGCCCCGATCGGCCCCCTGATCCCGGGGCCCTCACCGTGCCGCCGATCGACGTCGGTAGCCACCAACCGTAGTCCCCGCATGGCCCGTGCCGGAGGCAGCGGCGGCGGCATCCGCATCGTCAGACGTCGCTGTGTGGCGGCCGCCGCGGCCCAGAGGTCGCGCAGGCCGAGCTGTTGCAGGGTCAGGTGGGCGGCCACGTCGCGGACCGTCCACCCGGCACAGAGCGAGGGCTTCGCCCACTCCTCGGCCGTCAGGTCGTCGAGCAGGCCGGCGATCGCGAGCCGCAGTGCGGTGATCTCGTCCCAGACGTCCATGTGCCGCCTTCTCCCGGGGTCAGGTGCTCACTGTTTCTCCTAGAACCGCGGTGACCATCGCTTTCAGCTGGGTGCTCGGGTCGAAGGCGGGGTCGGGTACGGCCAGCTCGTGCAGCACCACGCCGGTCCAGTGGTTCATCAGGATCGGCGCGTGCCGTTCCGGGTCGTCCGAGCCGGCCGGCCGCAGCCAGGAGACGAACCACTCGCCGGCCCGGGCCCCAGTCGCCAGCAGGGTGGCACACAGCGAGGGATGAATTCCGGGCTCGACGAGGATGGCGTACCGCGCCAGCGTGAGGGTCCGGTGCGTCGTCGTCGCCTCGTGGGCGAAAAGCGTCATGACAAGGGCCAGCTCGGCCGGGGTGCGCGGCGCGCTCCGGACCGCGATCGCCTCCCAGTTGCGCCGCTCGCGCTCCGCGAACCGCTCCACGACCGCATCGAGCAGCGCATCCCGTGTCCGGAAGTGATCTGCGCCGACGGCTCCCCGAAGCCCTCGACCGGATGTCGTCGCTGTCGGCCACCGAGCTCGACGCCGTGATCGACGACAGCCTGCGCCGCGAACTGGCCGCCGGCGTGACGACGGTCCGCGACCTCGGCGATCGGGATTCGGCCGTGGTCGACCGCTTCCACCCGCGCGACCGCGGCGGTGTGCGGGGTGAAGGCGCTGCGGCGGGCCGTCCGGGACCGGGCCGAACGCGGCGCCGATCTCGTCAAGGTGATGGCCACGGGCGGGATGATGACGCCGGGCACCGACGTACGCGCCTGCCAGTTCACCCTCGACGATTCCCGCACGATCGTCGACGAGGCAGAGCGTCCTAGGAACCTAGGTTGAATAAAGACGGGCCAGGCGTCCGGGCGAACGCGGAGGGGGCGAGCCACAGGGCCCGACGAGCGCGTGTCGAGTTGGGGTCCGATCCGCGCCCCAACTCCCCACGCAAACGACAAAGCGACCCCCCGGCGGCGCGATGGGCGCGAAAGGCGCGGGGCGCGGGACGCAGGGCGCGGCACGACACAGGACACGACGCGACGCAGGACACGACGCGACACGAGGTGCGGAAAGCGCGCGACGCAGGGCGCCGGGGCGCTGCGACAAGGGGAAGAGGGTGTGTGAAGGGACAACGGGCGAGCGGGAAGGGGCGAACGAGCGGGAATGCGGAATGGGGCCGCGAAACGGAGCCGGAACGGGCGAAGGCCGCCCCGGGAAAGGGGCGGCCTTCGTGCCTGTCGGCATTCGCTGAGGACTGCTTGTCAGCGACCCTTCTTCCAGTCGCCGGGGCCGTCGTGGAAGTCGTGACCGCCCGGGCCGTGACCGTGGTGGCCACCCGGGAAACCGCCCGGGCCGCCGCCCCAGCCGTAGTAGACCTTCAGCGCCCAGCCGCTGCGGAAGCCGCCGGTCCGGAAGCACCGGTAGTTCTCCCAGCGGTCCTGCCAGACGCCGGCCCGACCGACACGCTCGCAGGTCCGCGGGCTGCGGTAGACGCCGTAGATCCGCTCACGGCGCGGGCGCGCGTCCTGCTTCGCCGTGGTCTTCGCGTTGTCGGCGGACGGGGTGGACGGGGAGGCCGAGGATGCGGCCGCCGGGCCGGCAGCCATGGTCACACCCGCGGCCACCGCCACGCCCGTCATGACGAACGTGCGTGTCAACTTGTTCATGGATCACCTTTCCACAAGAAAGGGCTTTTTCGGACAAGAGCGACAATATCGTCAAGCCGATCCATTTTCAGCTGACACACAGCCTCGAACGGGTGATCTTGCAGTTAGACGGCGATCTTCGCGCGGGCCGCCGGGCGGAGGTAGACCGCCCAGGTGACCAGCACGCAGAGGGCGTAGAAGGCGATGAAGGCCATGTACGCGGCGTCGGCGTCCTTGTAGGTCAGGAACGACTGGCGGAAGGCCAGGTTGACCAGCACCCCGCCGACCGCGCCGATCGCGCCGGCGATGCCGATGACCGCGCCCGAGATGCGGCGGGCCTGGTGCTCGTCGCCGGCGTACTTCTGCCGGAAGATCGCCGGGATCATCTTGTAGGTGGAGCCGTTGCCGAGCCCGCTCAGGACGAACAGCACGATGAAGCCGCAGATGTAGAGCGGCAGGGACCGCTGCTGCGCCGCCACCAGGACGATCGACGCCCCGGCCGCCATCGCGATGAAGTTCACGAACGTCACCCGGGCCCCGCCGAGCCGGTCGGCCAGGGCGCCGCCGAGCGGGCGGATCAGCGAGCCGAGCAGCGGGCCGAGGAAGGTCAGGTAGGCCGCCTTGATCGGGGTGTCGAACTGCTCGGCGAACTGCACCTGCAGCACCTGGCCGAAGGCGAACCCGAAGCCGATGAACGAGCCGAACGTGCCGATGTAGAGCAGCGACATGATCCAGGTGTGGCCCTCGCGGGCGGCGTCGCGCATGCCCCGCTTCTCGTTGCGGGCCTGGGTGAGGTTGTCCATCCAGAGCGCCGAGGCGACCGCCGCGATCACGATGAACGGGATGTAGATGCCGGCCACGATGCCGGGGCTGCCCGAGCCGAAGACCGCGAGCACGAAGAGCCCGACCAGCTGCACCACCGCCACGCCGAGGTTGCCGCCGCCCGCGTTGATGCCGAGCGCCCAGCCCTTGAGCCGGTCGGGGTAGAAGGCGTTGATGTTCGCCATCGACGAGGCGAAGTTGCCGCCGCCGACGCCGGCGAGCGCGGCCAGGATCACCAGGGTCTCGAAGGAGACGCCCGGCTCGATCAGGAAGGCCGCCGACACCGACGGGATGAGCAGCAGGGACGCGCTGATGATGGTCCAGTTGCGGCCGCCGAACTTCGCCACCGCGAACGTGTACGGGATGCGCAGGGCCGCGCCGAACAGCGCCGGAACCGCGGTGAGCAGGAACTTCTGTGCCGGGTCGATGCCGTAGGCCGGTCCGAGGAACAGCACCAGGACGGACCAGAGCGTCCACACCGAGAAGCCGATGTGCTCGGAGAAGATCGAGATGATCAGGTTGCGCTTGGCGATCGCCGCGCCGCCGTTGTCCCAGAACTCGCGGTCCTCGGGGCGCCAGTCGTCGATCCAGTGGCCGTTGATCGATCTCGCAGCCGGCCGTTCGAGTACAGCGGTCACGTCATTCTCCCAAGATGATCTGGTCGCCGTCGGCCCGGACCGGGTAGACGGTGAGAGGGGGCTGGCCGGACTGGGAACACCCGGTGGCGAGGTCCCAGGCGAAGAGGTGCAGCGGGCAGACGACGACCTTGTTGTCGATCTGCCCGTCCGCCAGCGGGCCGCCCTGGTGGGGGCAGACCGCGTCGACCGCACGGAGGGAGCCGTCGCGAAGGCGGAAGACCGCGATCATCTGTCCGTCGACGGCGTAGGAGCGCCCTTCGCCGAGCGGGATGTCGTGCAGCGAACCGAGAACCACAGCAGTTTTCATGAGCGCACCGGAACCTGGGGGAGAACGGTCAGGGGAAGGGAAGTGCGGAACTGGCCGGGCGTGGCCGGCTCGGCCCGCTCCTTCCAGGGGTCCTTGTAGGCCTGCACGGCCTCGTCGACGGCCTCGTCGAGCGCAGCGGCGATGCCCTCGGCGTCGTCGACCACGATCTCCCGGATCCGGTCGATGCCGATCCGCGGCACGAAGGCGTAGGTCCGCTCCAGCCAGTTGGCGTTCTCCCGGTAGTACTGGAGGAAGCGGCCGGTCAGGCGGATGACCTCCTCGGCCGAGCCGACCGTGGTGAGCAGATCGCCCTTGCGGATGTGGGCGCCGGCAGCGCCGCCCACATAGATCTCCCACCTACCGCCGTCGATCGCGACGACCCCGAGATCCTTGACGTACGCCTCGGCGCAGTTACGCGGGCAGCCGGTGACCGCGAGCTTCATCTTGCCGGGGCCCTCGAGACCCTGGTAGCGCTCCTCGAGCGCGATGCCCAGCGCCGTCGAGTCGCCGACGCCGAACCGGCAGAAGTCCGAGCCGACACACGTCTTCACGGTGCGGAAGCTCTTCGCGTAGGCGTAGCCGGACGGCATGTCCAGGTCCGCCCACATGGCCGGGAGCTGTTCCTTCGGAACACCGAGCAGGTCGATGCGCTGCCCACCCGTCAGCTTCACCATGGGTACGTCGTACTTCTCCGCAACCTCAGCGATCTTGCGCAACTGGGCCGGGGTGGTGACGCCGCCCTTCATCTGCGGCACCACCGAGAAGGTGCCGTCCCGCTGGATGTTGGCGTGCACCCGGTCGTTGATGAACCGGGCGTCGCGCTCGTCCTCGTACTCGTCGGCCCACATCATCTTGAGCAGCGACGCGAGGCCCATCTTGCTCTTCGCGTCGTGCTGCCCGCCGGGCACCAGCTTGTCGAACACGCTGGAGACGCTCTTCAGCTCGTACTTGCGGATCGCGGCCATCAGCTCGGGCTTCGGCATCGGCACGCCGGGGACGTACCAGGACGCCGCCGGGTCCTCCTCGACCTCGCCGCCGGCCGCCCACTCGACGATCCGCTGGACGAGCGGCTTGCAGGTGCCGCAGCCCTTGCCGGCCCGGGTCTTGTCCATGACCCCGCTGACCGTCTTGCAGCCCTGGTTCACCACCCCGCAGATGGCGCCCTTGCTGACGCCGTTGCAGTTGCAGACCTGTGCGTCGTCGGGCATCTCGGCCGGCGACACCTCGCCGGCCGGGCCGCCGATGTCGAAGAGCAGCTCGGCGCGCTCCTCGGGCAGGGCCATCCCCCGGTCGAAGGCCTGGATCAGCGACGCCGCCTTGCTGTTGTCGCCGACCAGCACCGCGCCGACCAGCACGTCGTCGCGGATGATCAGCTGCTTGTAGACGCCCTTCTTCGGCTCGTTGTAGACGATCACCTCGTCGGTGTCGTGCTCCGGGGCGATCAGGCCCATCGAGGCGACGTCGATGCCGGCGACCTTCAGCTTGGTGTGCAGCTTCGAGCCGGTGTACGCCACGTCGGTCGTGCCGGTGATGTGGTCGGCGAGCACCTTGGCCTGGTCCCAGAGCGGCGCGACCAGGCCGTAGAGGCTGCCGCGGTGCTGGGCGCACTCGCCGACCGAGTAGATGTCGCGCTCCCCCTCGACCCGCATCTGGTCGTCGACCACGATGCCGCGCTCCACCGGCAGGTCGCTGTCCGCGGCGACCTGGGTGTTCGGCCGGATGCCGGCGGCGATCACCACGACGTCGCAGTCGATGACCCGGCCGTCGGCGAGCTTCACGCCGGTGACCCGGTCCTTGCCGAGGATCTCGGTGGTCATCGCGTTGGTGACCACCTCGATGCCGAGCTTGCCCTCGACGCTGGACTGCAGCATCTGGCCGGCCTTCGGGTCGAGCTGCCGCTCCATGAGGTGACCCATGGCGTGCAGCAGGGTCACGTGGCTCAGGTGGTTCTGCAGGCCGCGGGCCGCCTCCAGGCCGAGCAGGCCGCCCCCGATCACCACGGCCCGTTCGTGGTCCCGCGCGTACCGGATCATCGCGCGGGTGTCGTCGAGCGTGCGGAACGCGAAGACGCCCTGGTGGTAGCCGCGCTTCGGGTTGTGCACGTTCTTCATCGGCGGCGTCCACGAGTAGCTGCCGGTCGCGATGATCAGCTTGTCGTAGGGGGTCCGGCTGCCGTCCTCGGCGTAGACCACCTTGGCCGCTTTGTCGATCCTGGAAATGCGAGTGCCGGCGTGCAGCGTGATGCCGTTCTCCCGGTACCAGGAGAGGTCGTTCAGGAAGATCCCGTCCTCGGTCTCCACCCCGGCGAGCAGGTTGGAGAGCATGATCCGGTTGTAGTTGCCGTACGGCTCGTCTCCGAACATCGTCACGGTGAAGTCGCCGTCACGAGCGAGGATCTCCTCGACCGTGCGGGCTCCCGCCATGCCGTTGCCGATGACAACAAGGCGCTGGGTCATCGAGTCGTGGTCCCTTCCGGTGTGTCGGCGAGCGCGATGGTCACCGCGCACACCTTGAAAGCGGGCATCTTGGAGTGGGGGTCGAGTGCCGGGTTGGTCAGCGCGTTGGCGCCCGGCCAGTGGAACGGCGCGAAGACCGTGTCCGGGCGGATGCCGTCGCTGAGCCGGGCGCGCAACGTCGCGGCGCCCCGGCGGCTGCGGAGTTCGACCAGGTCGCCGTCGGCGATGCCGTGCCGGCGGGCCAGGTCGGGGTGGATCTCGGCGCGGGGTTCCGGCAGCGCCACGGTGAGCGCCTTCACCCGCCTCGTCTGGGTGCCGCTCTGGTACTGCTGCATGTTGCGGCCGGTCGTCAGCACGTACGGAAATGTCCCGTCCGGAAGCTCGGCGGGATCGCGGTGATCGACCCGCACGAACCTGGCCCGGCCGTTCGGCCGGGGGAAGCTCTCGGCGAAGAGCCGGGGCGTCCCGGGGTGGTCCTCCGCCGGGCAGGGCCAGAAGACCCCCTGCTCGGCCTCGATCCGCTCCCAGGTGATGCCGCTGTAGTCGGCGATCCCGCCCGCGCTGGCCCGGCGGAGCTCGGCGAAGACGGTCCGCGGATCGGCCGAGAAGTACCGGCCGCGTCCCAGCCGCTCGGCGAGGTCGGCGATGACCCGCAGATCGGTGCGGACCAGCGGAGGTGGCGGGAGGGCCATCCTGCGGCGGATCACCCGGCCCTCCAGGTTGGTCATCGTCCCCTCCTCCTCGGCCCACTGGGCGGCGGGGAGGACGACGTCGGCGAGGGCCGCCGTCTCGGAGAGGAAGATGTCCGAGACGACCAGGAAGTCGAGGGACCGGAGCCGGTCGATCACATGGGTGCTGTGCGGGGCGCTGACCGCGATGTTGCTGGCCAGGACCCAGAGGACCCGGACGCCGCCCTCGGTGCCGAGGCGATCGAGCATTTCGTACGCGGAGACGCCGGGCACCGGCAGTTCGTCCGGGTCGATGCCCCACACGCCGGCGACGTGCGCGCGAGCGGCCGGGTCGTCGAGCCGGCGGTACCCGGGCAGCTGGTCCGCCTTCTGGCCGTGCTCCCGGCCGCCCTGCCCGTTGCCCTGCCCGGTGATCGTCCCGTAGCCCGAGAAGGGCTTGCCGACCAGGCCGAGCGCGAGCGCCAGGTTGAGCCAGGCCTGCGCCGTGTCGGTGCCGTTGCTGTGCTGCTCGGCGCCGCGAGCCGTGAGGATCATGGACGGCTGCTCGGTGGCGAGCAGGCGCACCGTCTCCCGCAACCTGCTCTCCGGGACGCCGGTCATCCGCTCGACGCGCTCCGGCCAGTAGGCGTTGCTCGCCGCCTTGACCGCCGCGAAACCCTCGGTGCGGTCTCTGATGAAGTCCTCGTCGACCCAGCCGGAGCGCAGGGCGATGTGCAGCATCCCGTTCGCCAGCGCCAGGTCGGTGCCGGGCAGCGGCTGCAGGTGCAGGTGGGCGCCGTTGGCCGTGCTGGTCCGGCGCGGATCCACCACGATGTGCTTCGCGCCGGCCGCCCGCCCCGCGTCCAGGTACTGCATGGACGGCGGCATCGCGTCGGCCGGGTTCGCGCCGACCAGCAGCACGGTCCGGGCCTCGGCCACGTCGGCGAGCGGGAACGGCAGCCCGCGGTCGATCCCCAGCGACCGGTTCGCCGCCGTCGCCGCCGACGACATGCAGAACCGGCCGTTGTAGTCGATCGACGAGGAGCGCAGCGCGACCCGGACGAACTTGCCGAGCGCATACGCCTTCTCGTTGGTCAGTCCCCCGCCCCCGAAGGCGCCGACGCTGTCCCGCCCGTACCCGTGCTGGTTTTCCTGGATCTTGGCGGTGATCAACGCGTAGGCCTCGTCCCAGGAGGCCTCCCGCAGCGGACTGTCCCGGTTGCCCGGCTCCTTGCGGACCAGCGGCGTCAGCAGCCGATCCGGGTGGTCGAGCAGGTCCGCCGCGGTGAATCCCTTGGCGCACAGGCCGCCCCGATTCGTCGGGAACTCGGCCGGCTCCAGCTGAACCCCCGGAATCCTCGGGGTCAGCGTCATCCCGCACTGCAGTGCGCAGTAGGGGCAATGCGTCTGGGTCGCCGTCACGGGTAGTAGCCTCGCGGCCGCCCGTTAACCCTTCCGACGCTTAGCGGTGACGCTGTTGTCAGGAAATCCCTACAACGGGCTGCCGGCCAATGTGAGACGCGCGGCATCGAACCGTCGCAATACCAGATCGGCCACGGCGTCGTCGTGACAGAGCGGCGGCGTCACCGCATCGGCGCCCGCGTTCAGCAGGGAGCGGTAGAAGAGCCCCTCGGCGAGCAGGTAGGCGGCGATCGCGATCCTCCGCGCGCCCCGCTCACGGAGTCCCGCCACCACGTCCTTGACCAGGGGTCCGGCCCCCGACGTGTAGCCGATCTCCGCACCGAGCCGGGAGGCCACGCCCTCGACGTCGGCGCGCCACAGGGGATCCGACGAGCCGGCCGCCGCGAGCACGATCGCGTCGGCGTCGTCCGGGAGATTGCGGACCATGCTGTCCAGCAGGATCGGGTCCGGGCCGAGCGGGCCGGTCACCGGGAACCCGGTTCCGGAGACGGCCTCGGCGATGTCCACCCGCACGTGATAGCCGCAGGAGAGCAGCAGCGGGACCACCACGGCGTCGGTCGCTTCTTCAGTGATCACCGAGACCTTGGGCTCCTGGACGTCGACGTAACACAGCCGCACGTCGAGGCCGGGCCGGCGGCGCGCGACGGTCCGGGCCAGCTGCTCGATCTGCCGGCGTCCGGCGGGCGAGCGGGTGCCGTGCGCGACCGCGATGAGCGTGGGGTTCATGGGTCTGCTCCTAGGGGTTGCCGGTCAGGCCGCTTCGTCCACCCGCAGGCGGTAGCCGCGCTTGATGACCGTCTCGATGTGCTTGCCCGATCCGAGGGCGGCACGCAGACGGGCCACCGCCACGTCCACGGCGTGCCCGTCGTTGCCCCGCGGCAACGCCTCGGCGAGCTGTTCCTTCGACACCACGACGCCGGGCCGGCGGGCCAGCGAGGTGAGGATCGCCATGGCCGCCGGGGCCAGGGCGTGGAAGTCGTCGTCGATGAGGACGGCGTGGCCGCGTACCTCGAGGGTGGAGCCGGCGACCCGGAGCCGGACCGCGCGCCGGGGCAGCTCGTCGGTGACCGTCTTGATCAGGGCGCCGAGCCGGTAGCGCTCCGGCGTGACGACCGGGATGCCCCGCTCGATCAGCGGCGCGGCCGTCACCGGGCCGACGCACGCGGCCAGGGTGGAGCATCCGAACGCGGCGACCACGTCGGCGCCGGCGTCCTCGGAGATCGTCAGGAACGCCTTGACGGCCGGGGCGCTGGTGAACGTCACGGCGTCGATCTGGCCGGCCGCGACCTGCTCGGCGAGCCGGCGCACCGGGGCGACGTCCGGGGGCATCGCCCAGCGGTAGACCGGCACCTCGACGACGGCCGCGCCGGCCGCCCGCAACGCGCTGACGAACTCGGTCTGCGGCTCGCCGTGCTCCTGCACCACGATCCGCCGGCCGGCCACCCCGTCGCTGAGCAGGCGTTCGAGGACCTCCTCGGACGCCTCGGTCTTGGCCGCCCAGTCCTCGGTGAGCCCGGCCGCGCGGATCGCGCCGCACGGCTTCGGACCGCGGGCGATGATCTTCGCGTTGCGCAGCGAGGCCCGCAGCGTCTCGGCGAGACCCCAGCCCTCGGCCGCCTCCAGCCAGCCGCGGAAGCCGAAGCCGGTGGTCGCCACCACGAGGTGCGGCTCCAGCCCGATGCACGCCTCGGTGGCCGCCCGCAGCGCCTCGTCGTCGATCAGCGGAATGATCGTGATGGCCGGCGCGCTCACCACTCGCGCGCCCCGCCGCTCCAGCAGTGCCGCCATCTCGCTGCGGCGTCGTTCCGCTGTCACCGCCACGGTGAAGCCCGCCAGTGCGCCCTCGGTCATCCAGTCCCCCGTCTCAAGCCTGGTGCAAGAGTCCTAAGGCCTGATTTCGGAACCGGCAAAGTCATGTTTCCACGATGATAACGGCGACTCACTTGCCCGTTGATCACCGTTGTGAGCGCCCGCTTCGCGCGATGCACCACCCACGCCCAGAGCGACGCCACCCCGCACCACTGCCGGGTCACCCCCACCGATCGGGATGCGCGTCCGAAAGTGATCGTGGCGGCGAGCTGTGGGATCGAGGCCGGCCGGGTCGTGCCCTTCTGACCGGAAACCGTCCGCCGATTGCATTAATCCGGGGTCGAACAAAAGGACTAACCGAATGTGCCAAAATAGCAGGTGAATTGATCTCGCCTATTTCGCTGACGGCTCCCTGACCAGAGCGTTCACCACCAGAATGACATCCTTCCCACCCGTACGACTTAGCTCGCGAGTGATTCGCCGCTTGGATCGCTGGCCGCCCCCTTCCCTAAACTTCATACTGATGGAAGAAATCGAAGTTGATTCGCGTCGGGCCGGTTTTCCGAGAGCCGGGAGGCGAAGCGATGCGACAGTGGCTAGCGTGTCCGGTCGCCGGGGACCGGCTCGATGACGGACGAGCGGTTCCGGCTGTGGCGCCGGGTCGGCCTCTACGGCCTGGCGACCGTGAGCACGGTGGCGAACGGCCTCGAGGTGCTCGGCGCCGAGCAGGTCACCCCGGCCGGCCTGGTGATCGCCGGATTGATCGGCACCGGGGCGCTGCTGCCGGCCGTCTACGACGAGGGGTACCACCGGGGCGCGCGACGCTCCGGCGACACCGGCGCGGAGCTGGCCGTGCGTAACAAGGAGCTGACCACGATCCGGAGCGTCCTCGACTCGACGCTCGGCGCGTACCGGCCGTACCAGGAACGCCGCACGATCATCTTCGACATCGGCGAGCAGGCCGAGGACGACCTGATCGAGGAGCACCGCCGGACCACCCCGCTGCGCGGCCCGGTCGTGTACTGGTCGCAGTTCGAGGCGCTCACCCACAGCCCGCACCACAGCCTGAGCTGGGACGACATCGAGCTGCGGATCAACCGCACGCCGGAGGATCCGAGCGACCCGCAGCGGGCGAAGGTGATCCAGGTGCGGGACCGGCCGATCCCCCGGGCGCTGATCCTGTTCGCGCCGCCGTGGCACCGGGTCGACTGGACGGCCCACTACCGCTCGCCCGGGCACTGGGACCCGTTGCGCGAGGCGAAGGGCCAGCGGTTCGTCTGGGCGCCGCCACTGATCCGGCGCGAGGAGAACGGCACGTCACGCACGCCGGTGCGGTCGGTCACCTTCGTCCTCCGGTTGCCGTCGGCCCTGGGCGTCCTGGACTGCCCGTCCCCACCGGAGGGCATCGCCTTCGATCCGGCAGATCAACCCCATGACGGGGTACGCACCTACCGGTTCACCATCGACGACCTCAACGCCTTCCTGGCCGCGCGCCCGCCCGCCGAGGCCGCGATCAAGCTGATGCTGCTGCTCGATCCGGAGGGAAACTGATGAGCATCGATCACACCACACGACGGCGCGGGTCGGCCGGTTTCCTCATCGCCGGCGCGGTGATCGCGTACGCGAACATCGCCGTCATTCTGATCGCCACACTGAAGCCACTCCGGGCCGCGCCGCTGCTCGTGGTGATCGCGGTGGCGGGCGTGGTCGTACTCGTACGTCTGCGTCGCTTCGAGGAGGTGTCCCCGAAACCGGCGGTGATCCCGGATCGGCGGCCGGCCACGCGGACCGCGCCGGCGCGGGAGCTGCCGCCGGGCGAGTGGCCGGACCGGCCGCTGTCGAGCATCGAGGGGTACAGCGAGGATCTCGCGCTGACGGTGTGGGTGGGCAGCGGCGAGGACGGTGACCGGGTGCGGGAGCGGCGGACCACGCGGGTCGATCGCCCCCTGCGGCAGCGTGAGCTCACGCTGATCTCGCCGTACGCCGGGCTGGACACCGGCAAGTTCTCGGCGACGCCGCGGATCGGGGTGAGCGAGGCGCGGACCGCTGGGCGGCGCCGGGAAGCGACCTGGATGGCCGAGGACATCACCGGGCGCGGCACCGTCAATTTCGTGCCGGAGATACCGGCCGGCGAAACCGTGGAATGGACGTTGGACTATTCGCCGGCGGGATTGTGGAATCCGTTGCGCGCGGACGACATCGACGTATTTCGGTACGACGTGCGCAATTTCCCGATCGGCGAATTCTCGGTGACGTTCCGGGTGGACGGAAAGGCGCGGACGGTCCTCGTCCAGGAGCGTGATCGGCGCGGCACGCTGAGCGGCCCCGTGCGGGATCGTGCGAACGACGAGTGGGTGGTCACCTGGAAAGCCGACACGCCGACCCCGCCGACCCGGTTCGAGTTCGACGTACGGGTGGATTGGCCGGCACCGTGAAACGCGCGAGTGAATACACCCACGAGTGCACCGCGGCGCGAGTATTGTTCTCCTCGGTGGTTTTACAAGATCACGTGAGGAAATGACATGTTCACGACTTTCGGTAAGAACGGTGCGCGGGGCGGCGAAGGCTCCGCCGGGTGACCGGCTCCGCGCCGTACCCCACGGTCTTGATCTGAGACGGAAGCTAGTCCTCGCCGAGGACGCGGCGGATCTCGGCGCGCAGGTGGAAGGCGGCGATCCGGCCGTCGAGCATGCCGATCCGGTAGTCGGCGCCGAACTCCGGGTCCTCGGCGACCTGCGGATCGCGGAGGCCGGCGGCCCCGTCCACCCGGCCGGCGTTGTAGGCCACCAGCGCCTCGTCGATCACAGCAGTCTCCCCGGTGCGAATCCGTCGCAGCCATCTCACACGCGAAAGATCCGCCCGCCCAGGGGCCGTCCGTCCGGACTTGGGCGACGTCGCTCACAACCGGGTCGTCAGGCCGCCAGCAGGCCCGATGCGCGCCAGAGGGCCGCACCGGGGCCTCCGATCAGATCAAGGTCTTTGAGGTACGTGACCACGCGCTCGCCCGCCCAGCGCATGGTCTCGCGGTGGTACGGGTTCTGCCAGGCGGCCCGCCGCCCCTCCTCGGGGGAGATGCCGACGGCCCGGTAGACGCGCGGGTCCACGAGCCGGCGGCCGGTCAGGAACGCGGCCCGGCCGATCACCAGCTTGTCGAAGACGATCCGGCCGCGGCCGGCCCGGCGGATCTGCCGGGCCAGTTCCTCGCGGGCGTAGCGGACGTGCCGCGCCTCCTCGACCACGTGGATGCGGGACACCATCCGTACCAGCGGCTGCACGTTCTCGTCGGCCATCGCCTCGCGCTGCAGGGTGTCCAGGATCTCCTCGGCGATCAGGATGGCGGCGAACATCCGCGGGCCGCTGCCGGTGTGGGCGATCCACTTGCCGAGCCAGTGGTTGAAGCCGACCGGCTGGTAGATCGGCGTCCCGAGCCGGGCGATCATGCGGCCGAACATGACCGAGTGCCGGCACTCGTCGCCGATCTCGGTGAGCGCGTACTGCGCGTGCGCGGCCGTCGGGTCCTGCTTGAAGTAGTCGCGGATGAGCAGTTGCATGAGGATCGTCTCGAACCAGACGCCGAGCCCGGCGATGCTCGCCACCTCGTGCTTGGTGAGCTCGATGCGCTGCTCCTCGGTGAGGCGGTCCCAGAGCGCGGTGCCGTAGAGGCTGGACCGGTGCGGCGGCACGAAGAATTTGCCGGGTACGAACGGCGCCTCCCAGTCGATCTCCACTTCGGGGTCGTAGGAGTGCTCCGCCGAGGACCGGAGCAGGCGGGTGGCGGTGCGGTCGCGATCGGTCATGGTGGCGCCCCCTTGACGTTACCGGCGGTAACAGATACTTCTTGTACTATGAACTCGGCCACACCACCCGTCAATCCCCCATCGAAGCGCGGCGATGGCCGGCGTGGTCGCTGGGACCACCACCGGGAACAGCGCCGGGCCGAGCTCACCGCGGCGGCCATCGAAGCGATCCGGCTGCACGGCCCGGACGTCGGCATGGAGGCGATCGCCGCGCACGCCGGCGTCAGCAAGCCGGTGCTCTACCGCTACTTCGCCGACAAGTCCGAGCTGTGGCTCGCGGTCGGCCAGGAGGCCGGCGGGATCATCGTGGAGGCGATGGTCCCGGCCGTCGCGAACGTCCGCGAGGAACGGGCCGTCATCGCCGCGGTCATCGACGTCTACCTCGCGCAGATCGAGGCCGACCTGAACCTGTACCGGTTCGTCGTGCACCAGCCGGACGTCGCCCGGCACCGGGACGTGGTCGCCGACGTCATGGACACGGTGGCCAGCGGGCTCGCCCGGATTTTCGGCGATCGGCTGCGGGCCCGCGGGCTCGACTCCGGCGCGGCGCTGCCCTGGGCGTACGGCGTGGTCGGCTACGTGCAGGCGGTCGGCGACTGGTGGCTCCGGCAGCAGCAGCCGATCAGCCGGGAGGCGCTCGGCGAATACCTGACGACGTTCCTCTGGGGCGGCATCGCCGGGATCTCCCGGGCCGCCGACATCCCGGGCGGGCTCTCCGCCTTCACCGCTCCCACGGAGGACTCATGAGCGATGAGCAGTACCGCGGTCCCGCCCGCCTGCGCACCGAGGACGAGGACATCGCGGTGTCGATACGGATGTCGGCCCGCTTCGAGCCGATCGAGGGAAGGTTCCGGTGGGCCGGCCGCACCGGACCCGACGAGGCGTTGCTGCGGAGGGTGAGCGGCGGACTGCGTACGGCGGTCCTCGTGGTCGACGAGCGCGAGACACCGGTCAAGCTGAGCGAGCCGGATCCCTGGGGCGGGGTGCGGCTCTCGGGTACCGGAACCCCGCCGTGGTCCGGAGCCGGCCATGACTGAGCACTTCGACGTGCTGATCGTCGGGGCCGGCCTGTCCGGGATCGGCGCGGCCTGGCGCCTCCAGCGGCAGCGGCCCGGCGACACCTGGGCCATCCTCGAGGCGCGCGACGCCGTCGGCGGGACCTGGGACCTGTTCCGCTACCCCGGCGTGCGATCCGACTCGGACATGTTCACGCTAAGCTACCCGTTCCGGCCGTGGCGGGAGCGCGAGGCCCTGGCGTCGGGGGCGGCGATCCGGCGGTACATCGAGGAGACGGCGGCCGAATCAGATATCTCCCCCAATATCCGTTTCAATCACCGCGTCGTGCGCGCCGACTGGTCGACCCCCGAAGCGCGGTGGACCGTCCGGATCGCCGACGGCGGCGTTCTGACCTGCGATTTTCTCTACAGCTGCTCGGGGTACTACAGCTACACCGAGGGTTACCAGCCGGACTTCCCCGGCATCTCGTCGTATCGGGGCACGGTCGTCCACCCGCAGTTCTGGCCCGGGGACCTCTCCTATGCCGGCAAGCGCGTCGTCGTGATCGGCAGCGGCGCCACCGCGGTGACCCTGGTGCCGGCCCTGGCCGCCGACGCGGCACACGTGACGATGCTGCAGCGCTCCCCCACGTACGTGACACCGCTCCCGGACCGCGACGTGATCGCCGACCTGGCCCGCCGGATCCTGCCGCCGCAGGCGGCGAATCGCGTCGCCCGCGCCAAGAACATCCTGCTCACGCAGGGTTTCTACCAGCTCGCGCGGCGGCGGCCGAAGCTGGTGCGCGAGGCCCTGCGCAAGGTCGCGGTGCGCCATCTGGGCGACCCCGGGTACGTCGACGAGCACTTCAAGCCGCGCTACGACCCCTGGGACCAGCGGCTCTGCGTGATCCCGGACGGCGACCTGTTCCAGGTGATCGCTTCCGGGCGCGCCTCGGTGGTGACCGACCACATCGAGACGTTCACGCCGACCGGCGTCCGCCTGCGGTCGGGCACCGTCCTCGACGCCGACATCGTGGTCTCGGCGACCGGCCTGTCCCTGCTCCCGGTCGGCGGCATCGCGCTGACGGTCGACGGCGACCCGATCGACGTCGGACAGCACGCCGCCTACCGGGGGCTGATGCTGAGCCGGGTGCCGAACTTCGCCTACTGCCTCGGCTACACCAACGCGTCGTGGACGCTGCGCGCCGACCTGTCCCACCGCTACGTGCTGCGGCTGCTCGACCACATGGACCGGCGGGGCTACGCCATCGCCGCCCCGACCGCCCCGGTCCGCAGCGGCCGGCCCCTCATCGACCTGTCCTCGGGATACGTGCGGCGCGCCCTCGACAGGTTCCCGAGGCAGGGCGACCGGGACCCGTGGATCATCCGGCAGAACTACCTGCGGGACGTGCTCACCACCCCGCGCGCCGACGTCACCCGCGACATGACCTTCACCCGTGCGTCCGTTCCCCACAAGGTGGCCTCATGACTCCCTATCGTTTCGCCGGCCGCACCGCCGTCCTCACCGGCGCCGCCAGTGGCATCGGCGAGCACCTCGCCTACGGCCTGTCCGCGCGCGGCAGCAACCTCGTCCTGGTCGACGTGGACGCCGCGCGGCTCACGGCGGTCGCTGACCGGATCCGGACATCCCATCCGGGCATAACCGTGCAGACCATCGTCGCCGACCTGGCCGATCGATCGGCTGTCGACGATGTGGCGGAGCGGATCCGGTCCGAGCACCCGGCACTCGGCCTGCTCGTCAACAACGCCGGAATCGCGCTGGGCGGCCGCTTCGACCAGATCTCCGTGGCGCAGTTCGAGACCGTCATGAACGTGAACTTCCGCGCGCCGATGCTGCTCACCCACGCGTTGTTGCCGTCCCTGTCGAACGGTTCGCATCTGGTCAACGTCTCGTCCCTGTTCGGGCTGATCGCGCCGCCCGGGCAGTCCGCCTACGCGGCCAGCAAATTCGCGTTGCGCGGCCTCAGCGAATCGTTGCGGAGCGAGCTCGCGGAGAACGGGATCGGCGTCACGACAGTGCATCCGGGCGGTATTCGCACCCGGATCGCGGAGAGCGCGCTCGTCGGCGTCGACGTTCCGGAGTCGGAGATCGAGCCGAATCGGAAACTGTTCGCGGCGCTGCTCAGCTATCCGCCGGAAAAGGCCGCCGAACAGATCCTGCGCGCCGTCGCCACCCGGAAGGCACGGCTGCTGATCTCGACGAGCGCCAAGGTCCCCGACCTGCTGGCCCGGCTCCTGCCGGTCGGTCACGCCCGCATCGTGCGTGCCCTGACCACGGCTTCCGCTGCGCGTCCCGCTTCCGCTGAGCGGGTGGTCAATCGATGAGGTTCATGGACGTACGGGGGACCCGCATCCGCGTCCACGAATCGGGCCCGGTGGAAGCGCCGCCGGTGGTCCTGCTGCACGGTATCGGCCGGAGCCTCGAGGACTGGTCGCCGCAGCATTCCCGGTTCGACGACGAATACCGGGTCATCAGCCTCGACATGCCCGGATTCGGGTTGTCCCAGCGCTCCCCGGAGACCACCACCCTGCCCGTGCTCGCGGACGGGGTCCGGGCTTCGCTGGACGCGCTCGGCGAGACGCGTCCCGTGCACATGATGGGCAATTCCCTCGGCGGCGCCGTGGCGATGACCATGCTGGCCGGCGAGCCGGATCGGGTGTCCACCCTGACGCTGGTGAACAGCGCCGGGTTCGGCCGGGAGGTGACGGTCGCGCTGCGCATGCTCGCCGTTCCCGGAATCGGCCGGCAAATGCTCAAACGCATCGACGCGCGTACCGCCCCGCGGGTGGAACGGCAATTGTTCGCCGACCGCGCGCTGGTCACGCCGGAACGCATCGAGATGGCGATCCGGATCGCCCGCCAGCCCGATTTCGCACCGGTCTACCTGGAGATCGCGAAGGCCCTCGGCGGCTTCCGCGGCGTGGCGGCCCCGTGGCGCACCGATCTCCTCCGCCGGGTCGCCGCGCACGCCAAGCCCACGATGATCCTCTGGGGCGACCGGGACGTGATCCTCCCGTGCGCCCACCTGGCGGCGGCGCGGGCCGCGTTCCCGCACGCGCAGTCCCACCTGTTCGCCGACACCGGGCACATGCCGCAGATCGAGAGGCCCGACGAGTTCGCCCGGCTGGTGAGACCGCTGCTGGCAAAGGCCGGGGTCTGACGAGGCCCGGGCGGCGAGGGAGGGGATGCCGCCCGGGTCGTCCCTCCTTCTCGCGCCGCGCTACTCCGCGGGGCGCTGCACGGTGATCTCGTCCCGGGCCACCGCGTCGCCGGCGTCGCCCTCGGGCGCCACCACGACGGCCAGCGGCACCGTCTCCTCGCCGTCGTCGAGGGTGACCGGGCCGCAGACGAAATGGCCCTCCCCAGCGCACGAGGTCGTCGCCTGATCGGTACCGGTCAGCAGATACACCTGGTGACCGTCCGGGACCTCCGCCTCGCCGCTGACGGTGACGTTCTCCTCGACGGACTCCCCGTTCCGCGGGCTCGCGATGCTCACCGAAGCGGCGGCCGCCGTCCTGCCGGCGTCCGGCGTGGCCTTCCGTGCCCGGCGCCCCGGCGTGGCGGCCGGAGTCTCGGCCGCGACGCCCGCCGGCGACGGCGCCGCGGCCTGCGCGCTGCGCTTCACCCGGGGCGTGCTGGAGGTGCGCCCGGCCGTGGGCGTGACCGTTTCCGTCCACGTCTCGTACCCGGGTTCGGAGGCGTCCGCATCGAGCGGCGTGAGCGGCGCCACGGCGGCCGGCCCCGAACTGACCGGCGCCTCGGCGACCGGGACCGTGGGAATCGCCCCGGCGAACGTCGGGTCCCCCGGTTCGGAGCCGAGCAGCGCCCACGCCCCGGACGTCACCACGATCAGCCCGGTCGCGGCGAACGCCATGCTCGCCAGCTTCCGATGCCGCAGCCGGCGCGCCTGCCGAAGCTGCCGGGCCTCCTCGGCCGGCTCGTCGGCGCGCCAGGCCGGCCGCTCCCGGCGCGGCATGACGAGCGTGGAGTCCAGGGCGTCCGGCGCCGGTCTCGCCGGCGGGAACACCCGGGTCGCGTCGGAGGAGATCGGGGTCGCGCCGGGGAACACCTGGGTGGCGTCCGAGGAGATCGGGGTCGCGCCGGGGAACACCTGGGTGGCGTCGTCCAGGTGGGTGTGCGGGTCGTCGGGTGCCCGCGGGGTGACAGCCATCGAGTGCCTTCCGCGTGTTCCGTGCAGGGATTCGACCCGATAACCGCGCCGGGACCCTTCCGGATGCGGGCAAACATGCCAAGTCGGACACAATGTGGGAAATCCCCGGCGCGTCTTAAACCGACAAATCGGACTTTCCGCTACGGCGGACGGCCTCCGACCAGCCCCGGACCGACGCGGCGTCCCGCTCCCCTGGCCCCACGTAGTCGGCGGACGGCCGGATGATCTTCCCGAGCGCCTTCTGTTCCAGGATGTGCGCGCTCCAGCCCGCCGTCCGGGCGCAGGTGAACATCGCCGTGAACAGGTCGGCCGGCACCTCGGCGAAGTCGAGGATCACCGCGGCCCAGAACTCGACGTTGGTCTCCAGGACCCGGTCCGGCTTGCGCTCCCGCAGCTCGGCGAGGGCGGCCCGCTCGAGCTCCCGGGCCACCTCGTAGCGCGGCGCGCCCAGCTCCCGGGCCGCGTCCCGCAGGATCCGGGCGCGCGGGTCCTCGGCCCGGTAGATCGCGTGACCGAATCCCATCAGCCGTTGCCCGCCGTCGAGGACCCGCTTCACGTACTTCCGCGCGTCGACCCCGCCCTCGACCGCCTCGATCATCCCGAGGGCCCGGGAGGGCGCGCCGCCGTGCAGCGGCCCGGAGAGCGCGGCGACCGCGGCGGACAGGCACGCCGGGGCGTCGGCGCCGGTGCTGGCGACCACCCGCGCCGTGAACGTGGACGCGTTCATGCCGTGCTCGGCCGCGCAGATCCAGTAGCGGTCGACGGCCGCCACGTGCCGCGGGTCGGGCTCGCCCCGCCAGCGGATCATGAACTGCTCGGTGGCGGTCCGGCCGGCATCCACGAGGTGCTGCGGCACGGCGGTCCGCTCACTGCCGCGGGCGGCCTGGGAGACGTACGAGAGGAGCGTCGCCGACGTCCGCGCCAGATCGTCCCGGGCCCGTCCGGCCGCGATGTCGATCAGTTGTCCGGCGCCGAGGCGCGGCGCCAGCATCGCGGCGGCCGCCTGGACGTCCACCCGCACGTCCCCGGTCCGCACCGGCAGCACGGCCGGCTCGGCGTCCGGGAGTCCCCGCTCCACGTCGCCGTCGACGAGCAGCCCCCAGACGTCGCCGTAGGAGACGTGACCGGCGAGCGACCGGATGTCCACGCCGCGATAGCGCAGCGACCCGCCGTCCCGATCCGGTTCCGCGATCTCGGTGTCGAACGCGACGACACCGGCAAGCCCTGGATTCACAGTCAACATGACTTCAATCTGAAATCAACATGACTTGCTGTCAATGTTGATCCCATCAACATGAGAGGATCCGCACAGCCCGGCGCGAAGGTCAGGTGGGCCTCCACCCATCGAGGCGTTCCGCCCGTGGTTGCGCATTCTGAATTAGTCGTGGCCGGCCTCGCCGATCGAATTCCGGCCGAGCAAGAATGGCGCATGCGGCAGCTTTCCCTCTTTCCCACGAAGCACCTGCGGGATCGGACGCTGCGGCGAAACCATGCGGAGGCGGCCGAGGAGTTCCGGCGCGACCACGAGCGACATCGCGCGTGGGGTCTGGCGCAGCGTCACGCTCGGCGACTGCGGAGGCTGCGGGAGGGAGGCGGGGGTTCCGAGGCATCCGTCGAGTCAGCGCCCAGCGATGCGGACGCGGCTGAGCGGGATGAATGCGCAGGTGATGACAGCACTGAAGAGGCTCGTCAATCAGGGGTGGAGATCGCGGAGCCGCTGGAGGCGGTCATCCGAACCGCGATCGCGGAGCCGCTGGAGGCGGTCACCCGAACCTCGATCGCGGAACCGCTGGAGGCGGTCAACCCGACCGCGATCGCGGAGCCGGCGGGCGCCGCGACCGCGGACGTTGAGACCTTGGGCCGCGATCGACGGCCGCGCCGGATCCATTGGCAGGCGTCCATTAACGCGGTCATCTGGCCTTTTCGCATGCGGTTGTTGTCCGACCGGAATCCGACACTGACAATTCATCGCGGGCCGCGAGAAGGAGACCACAGGGATAGTCGTCATTCGCAACGGGGCCCTCCGCTCGGGCGCCTTCGGAGCCGGCTGCCACCCAGCCGGCCGCCGGAACCAGCACGCCGTGCGGTCAATATTGATCCAGTCAACATGGGAGGATCCCCGTATGGGTTCTCTCCTGACCACGGATGAGGTCGCTGAGCGGCTGGGTGTCAAGGCGGCGACGGTGTACGCATATGTGAGCCGGGGCCTGCTGCGCAGCCGCCGCAACGCGGACGGGAAGGGGAGCCTGTTCGACCGGGCCGACGTCGACGCGTTCGTGGCGGGCCGGCGGAGGACCACGACGCCGGCCATCCGGACGGGCATCACGCTGATCAGGGACGGCGCCCTCTTCTACCGGGGGCGCGACGTCACCGGGCTGGCCGGGACGGAGTCCTTCGAGTCCGTCGCCACCCTGCTCTGGACCGGCGAGCCCGGCCACGAGGCGTTCCCGGTCGACCCGGAGCTGGTCGACCTGGCGACCCGGGTGACGCGGCCGCTGCCCGCGACGGCCCGGCTCGCCGACCGGCTCCGGGTGACGGTGGCGGCGGTGGCGGCCGCCGACCCGCTGCGCTTCGACACGACATCGGCGGCCGTGGTGGCGACCGGCCGGCAGCTGCTGTCCACGATGGTGCACGCGCTGCCGCAGCGCTCCCCGGCGACGGAGGGGGACTCGCTGGCCGCGGCTCTCTGGCACCGGCTCAGCCCACAGCCGCCGACCCCCGAGGGGATCCGGGCGCTCGACGCGGCGCTGGTGCTGCTGGCCGACCACGACCTGGCGGCGTCCACCCTGGCCGCCCGGGTCGCCGCCTCGACCCGGGCCCATCCGTACGCCGTGGTCAGCGCCGGGCTCGCCGCCCTCGACGGCCCGCTGCACGGCGCGGCCAGCTCCCTCGCCCATACGCTGCTCGCCGAGGCGATGAGCGGGCCCGACCCGGTCGCCATCGTCTCCGAGCGGCTGCGGGCGGCCGGCACCAGCGGGACGGTCCCGGGCTTCGGGCACCCGCTCTACCCGGACGGTGACCCGCGCGCCACCACACTGCTCGCGCTGGTGGACGGGCCGGCCCGGCGGGTGGCGGAACAACTCGGGGCGGTCATGCGTACCCGGTCGGGGGTTCTGCCCAATGTGGACCTGGCGCTCGCGGCACTCACGCTGCGGCACGACATGCCGGCGGACGCCGGGGAAGCGATCTTCGCGGTGGCGCGGACCGCCGGATGGCTCGCGCACGCACTGGAGGAGTACGCGGCTCGGCCGCTGCGATACCGTCCGAGTGGTCGATACGCGGGCGAATCGCCCACGTGACCTGCGCTGTTCGCCGATGTGGTTATCGTCGGAGCGGTGGACGTGCCACGGGTCGGCTGGGCAGTCGCCGGCCTCTTCGTGGCCGCGATCCTGGTGTACGAATGCATCGAACACGGCATACCCGCCGTGATCGCCGCCGTGCTCTTCCTGGCGATCCCGTGGCTGCCGTGGTGGCCGCTGCGGCTCGCCTGGGTGCCGCTGGCGCTCGTCGTGATCTACACGCTGGAGCCGTTCCACTGGCCGCCGTTCTACGCGGCCGGCCTGGCCTGGCTCACCGGGATCGCGGCGGTCCGGGTGGTGCACGGCACCCGCGTGGTGCGCCGCACGAGATCGTAGGCTGCACGGCATGAACCCTGAGGATCTTCCGCTGCTCGAGGCGCTGCACTCCACGCCGGCCCGCCGATACCTGTCCGACCAGCCGATCGCCGACGACGTGATCCGCGCGATCCTGGACGCGGCGATCCGCGGACCCTCGGCCGGCAACGGGCAGTTCTGGACGTGGATCGTCGTCCGGGAGCCGGAGACGAAGCGGCAGATCGCCGAGTGGTACCGGGAGGGCTGGGAGCGCCACTACGGCTCGCGGCGCGAGCAGATCCTGAACGCGCCGGCCGGCGGGCCGATGAGCAAGGCCAGCTTCCTCGCCGCCGACCACCTGGCCAACCACCTCGAGGAGGCGCCGGTCTGGATCTTCCCGGTGCTGCTCGGCGCCGCGAAGTCGGCCAACCCGCGGCTCGGCTCGTCCATCTACGGCGCGGTGCAGCACCTCATCCTCGCGGCCCGCGCCTACGGCATCGGCGCCACGCTGACCACCCTGCACATCGGCCACGAGGAGGACGTGCGGACGCTGCTCGGCCTGCCCGACGACGCGCTCACCATGGCGCTGATCCCGCTCGGCTACCCGGCGAAGGGCCGCTGGTCCGAGCCGAAGCGCCGGCCGCTCGACGAGGTCGTCCACTTCGAGCGGTTCCAGCAGTAGTGCGCCTGCCACCCGCGCCCGATCGCGCCCCCGACTTCGCCGACGACTTCCGCTCGCTCGATCCGGCCCGCTGGATCGATCACTACCTACCGCACTGGACCACTCCGGAGCGGTCGCGGGCCCGCTACGACGTGGGCGCCGGCGGTCTTCGCCTGCGGATCGACGCCGACCAGCTCGACTGGCGCCCGGAGGACGCTCCGCTGCGCGTCTCCAACATCCAGAGCGGAAACCATCCGGGTACGCATCGGCACCGGCCGGACGGTCTGTCGGTGCGTACCCCGTCGCCCACGACCGTGCTGTGGGCGCCCTCGGCCGGCCGGGTCGACGTGACGGTCAGCGCCAGCGTCGACGAGAACTGCATGCTGGCCGCCTGGCTGGTCGGGACCGAGCACCTCGCGGAGGGCGACGCGGGGGAGATCTGCCTGTTCGAGATCGACGCCTCGGCGGTCGGTGCGTCCTCGACCGTGGCCCGCTGCGGGGTGAAGGCGCACTCCGACGAGCGGCTGCGGACCGACATGGCAGCGGTGACGGTTCCGCTGGACGCCTCCCGGCCGCACACCTGGACCGCGGTGTGGGGTCCCGGCTTCACGACGATCGGGTGCGAGGGCGAGGTGGTCCGGGAGATCGCGCAGGCGCCGTCGTACCCGCTGTTCCTGCTGATCGACCT
The DNA here is from genome assembly GCF_040639855.1 of Actinoplanes sp. NPDC023714. Taxonomy (NCBI): domain Bacteria; kingdom Bacillati; phylum Actinomycetota; class Actinomycetes; order Micromonosporales; family Micromonosporaceae; genus Actinoplanes; species Actinoplanes sp. NPDC023714. The sequence goes on along the minus strand of NZ_JBFAAR010000002.1, from coordinate 136,892 downwards.
CTTCGAGATCGGCGAGCCGTCGGCGGCGGGCTACCCGAAGTCGGCACGGGTGCACGCGGTGCAGGGGTGGGAGACCGGCGCAACCGGAGCGCACCGAGGGTGATCCGCAAGCCGCCACCCTGACGGCCGAATCAGAGGGGCGTGACGCAGCAGCCGCTTCTCGACCCGCCCGCCGGACGACCCATCCTGGACGAGGCCGACGACCTCCTGGCCCGCGGCCGGGCCGGTGACGTCGTCGACCTGCTCGCGCCCCACGTCGGGCGCCGGCCGGAGGACGTGCCGGCCTGGCACCGGATGTCCCGGGCCCGCCTCGAGCTGGGCGACGCCCGCGGCGCCATGCACGCCGCGTGGGCCGCCTGGCAGCAGGACCCGGACGGCGCCGAGTCGCTGTACTGGATCAGCCGGGCCTGCACCGCCGCTGGCGACCACGCCGAGGCGATCGAGACGGCGGCGACGGCGTGCCGGCAGGACCCGGGCAACCCGCGGCTGCACAACCGGCTCGGCGAGGCGCAGCTCGCGGACGGCCGGGTCGGCGACGCCGTGGCCGGCCTGCAGGTCGCCGTGGAGCTGGCCGGCTACGACGCCGACCTGCACGTCACGTACGCGCTGGCGCTGTTCGCGGCCGGCCGTCCGCTCACCGCGCGGGAGGCGGCCGGGCGGGCCCTGACCCTGGACCCGCAGCACGCCGGTGCGCGGTCGGCGATCGGGCGGTTCGAGCGGGCCATGAAGGACGTCGTGGACGCCCCGTCGCTGGCGCTGGCCGCCGACGAGTTCGCCGAGCGGATGCGGGTCCGGCCGGCCCCGGCGCCGGTGGGGTCGCAGAAGGCGCGGGACGCCTTCGCGTACGTCATGCGGGTGTCGTTCGTCTGGTTCTTCTCGGCGTTCCTCGGCGTCGGGGCGCTCGACATCACCGGGCTCGTCGCGGTGCCGGACGGGCTCTACCTGACGCTGCTCTGCACCGCCGGCGTGTTCGCGCTGGTGGCGCGCCTGGCCCGGCCCCGGCTGCCCTAGGGCCCGGGTGTCATAGCAGGTCGCGCAGGATCCGGCCCAGCGCGGCGCGGTCGCCCGGCGACAGGACCGCGAACAGCCGCTCCCCCTCGGCGGCCCGCGCCTCCTGGATCGCCGCGGCGGCCGACGACCCGTCCGCGGTCAGCGCCACCAGGGTCGCCCGCCGGTCGGCCGGGTCGGGCCGGCGTTCGGCGAGGCCGCGCCGCTGCAGGTCGTCGACCACCTCGGTGGCCGAGCGCGGCGCGATCCGCAGGTGCTCGGCGAGCGCGCTGAGCCGCATCTCGCCGTGCCGGGACAGCACGCCGATGGCCCGGGACTGGGACGGCGTGACGTTCCACGGCTCGAGCGCGGCCCGGGTGCGGTGCCGCAGCTCGCGGGCGACGGCCCAGAACGCCTCGGACAGGGAGTCGGGTTGCACGGGAACAACATAACAGCGATTACGGTTGTACCCTCATGTTGAGGTAACCTCAGCAAAAAACGAGGGAGTACGACTTGGCAGAACGCCCGGGACGGGGGCCGGCACGGACCGTGACCCCCGCGGAGAAGGCGCAGGCACGCGCCGTCTCCCTGCGCCGCATCGGCGCGCTCTTCATCGGACATCGGCGGCAGCTCGCCGTCGTCGTCGCGGTCATCGTGATCTCCTCCGTGATCTCGATGGCGTCACCGTTCCTGCTCCGCGAGGTCATCGACGTCGCCCTGCCGGACGGTGACCTCACCCTGCTGAGCTGGCTCGTCGCCGGCATGGTCGCCGTGGCGGCCGCGACGTCCGGGCTCGGCGTCGTGCAGACCTGGATCTCGACGTCGGTCGGCCAGCGGGTCATGCACCGGCTGCGCACCGACGTCTTCACCCATCTGCAGCGCCAGTCGGTCGGGTTCTTCACCCGTACCCGCACCGGCGAGGTGCAGTCCCGCATCACCAACGACATCGGCGGCATGCAGCAGGTGGTCACCTCGACCGCCGGCTCGATCGCCTCGAACGTCACCACCGTCGTCGCCACCCTGGTCGCGATGGCCGCCCTCTCCTGGCAGCTGACCCTGGTCTCGCTGGTGGCGCTGCCGCCGGCGATCTACTGGACCCGGCGCGTCGCGCGGATGCGGCAGGCCATCACCGCCCAGCGGCAGCGCGAGCTGGCGGAGCTGAACGTCATCATCGACGAGGGCCTGTCGATCAGCGGCATCCAGCTGAGCAAGACGATGGGCGCCACGGCTCTCGTGACCGAGCGGTTCGCCGCGTCCTCGGGCAAGCTCATCGACCTCGAACTCCGGTCCGAGCTGGCCGGACGCTGGCGGATGGCGTCCATGAACATCGTCTTCGCCGCCATCCCGGCCGTCATCTACCTCGCCGCCGGGCTGCCGTTCAGCACCATGAGCATCGGCACGCTCGTCGCCTTCACCGGATTGCAGGCCGGCCTCTTCCGGCCGCTCATGAGCCTGCTCGACGTCGGCGTGACGCTCACCTCCTCGCTCGCGCTCTTCCAGCGCATCTTCGAATATCTCGACCTGCCGGTCGAGGTCGAGGAGCCTGCGACGCCGGTGCGGCTCGAGCACGTGCGGGGCCACCTGCGCTTCGAGGACGTGACCTTCGTGTACGACGGCAGCGCCACCGCCGCCCTGGCGGGCGTCAACGTCGACGTGCCCCCGGGTTCGTCGCTCGCCCTGGTCGGCGAGACCGGATCGGGGAAGAGCACCATCGCGTCGCTGATCGCCCGTCTCCACGACCCGACCTCCGGGCGCGTCACGATCGACGGTGTCGACATCTCCACGATGTCGCTCACGCAGCTCGCCGAGATCGTCGGCGTGGTGAGCCAGGAGACCTACCTGCTGCACACCACGATCCGGGAGAACCTGCGCTACGCGAAGCCGGACGCCACCGACGAGGAGATCGTCGCGGCGGCCACGGCGGCGCGGATCCACGACCTGATCGCGGCGCTGCCGGACGGCTACGACACCATGGTCGGCTCGCGCGGCCACCGGTTCTCCGGCGGCGAGAAGCAGCGGATGGCGATCGCCCGCACCCTGCTGCGCGACCCGCGGATCCTGGTCCTGGACGAGGCGACGAGCGCGCTCGACACCGAGACCGAACGGGCCGTGCAGCAGGCCTTCGACGCGCTGTCGGCGGGTCGCACCACCGTGACGATCGCGCACCGGCTGTCCACCGTCCGCGACGCCGACCAGATCGCCGTGATCGACCACGGCCGCATCCTGGAGTCGGGGACGCACGAGTCCCTGGTGGACATGGGCGGCCGGTACGCCGCCCTGGCCCGCTAGCGTCCCCTCAGCTCATCCCGGTATTCGACGAGCGCGGCCGTCATCCCACTCAGGAACTTCTCGACGGCCAGCAGCTCGTCCACACTGAACTGCTCCATCACGGCGTCGGTGTGCGGTCGCAGCGGTGTGAAGAACGCCATCGCCAGCGACATCCCGGCGTCGCCGTAGCGCAGGTGCACCACCCGCCGGTCGGAGCTCTCCCGGCTGCGCCGCAGGTGCCCGCCCTTCTCCAGCCGGTCGATCAGCGCCGTCGTCGCACCCGAGGACAGGCCGATCGCCTCCCCCAGCCTGCCCGGGGTCAGCGGATTCCCGTGCCGTTCGGCATGCATGACGGCGAGTAGAGCGTGCATGTCCGTGGCATGCAGGTGATTGCGGTTGGCAAAAGCGTGCCCGATGTGTTGCGCCTCGCTGCTGTACGTGTTCAGCAGGTCGACAAGCGCCCTGCGTAACCGCTGGCGTTCGGCGGTCTCCGTTACCTCCACGGGGGTAAGTGTTGCAGATTCCCCTCCGGTCGTGAACAATCTCGATTGTAAAGATTCTCAGTCTTGGAGGTTTCATGAGAAGGGCATGGGCAACGCTGTTGCTGGCCCTCGTCATCGGCGGCGCGGTCTTCGCCTTCGCCGGTTCGACGACCACCGACAACGACCCCACCTCGTCGCTGCCCTCTTCGGCTGAGTCGACCAAGGTCGCGCAGCTGCAGAAGGAGCTGCCGTCCGGCCGCACCAACCCGGCCCTCCTCGTGATCGCGAAGGGCGGCGACACACTCACCGAGGCCGACCTGTCCGCCTTCGCCGAGTTCGGGCAGCCGATCCCGTCCGAGGACCGCAAGGCCGCGATCATCTCGGTGCCGCTGGCCGCCACCGGCGACGCCGACCGGACCATCGGCCAGGTGCAGGAGCTGCGCGACAAGCTCCGGGCCGCGGCGCCGGAGGGCGTGACCGCCCAGGTGACCGGCGGCGCCGGATTCAGCGCCGACCTGTCGGACAGCTTCAGCGGCGCGAACACCCGCCTGCTGATCGTGACCGTCGTGGTCGTGACGATCCTGCTGCTGGTGACGTACCGCAGCCCGATCCTCTGGATCGTCCCGCTCTTCGTGGTCGGGTTCGCCGACCAGCTCGCGGCGAAGGCCATCGCGCTCTTCTCGCAGCACACCGACCTCGCGATCAACGGCTCGACCACCGGCATCGTCACGGTCCTGGTGTTCGGCGCCGGCACCAACTACGCGCTGCTGCTGATCTCCCGGTACCGCGAGGAGCTGCACAGGCACGAGGACCGCTTCGAGGCGATGCGCCGGGCGCTGCGCGGCGCCGGGCCGGCGATCCTGGCCAGCTCCGGCACCGTGTTCCTGGCCCTGCTCACCCTCCTGCTCGCCAGCCTCAAGAGCAACGCGGCCCTCGGCGTGACCGCCGCCGTCGGCGTGGCGATCGCGGCGCTGTTCGCCCTGGTCGTGCTGCCGGCCGCGCTGGTGATCTGCGGCCGCGGCCTGTTCTGGCCGTTCATCCCGCGGTACGGCCAGGCCGGCGCCGAGGACGAGCGTGGCTTCTGGGGCAAGGTCGGCCGGATGGTCGTGAAGCGCCCGGTCGCGGTGACCGCGTTCTCCGTCGTCGTCCTCGGCGTCCTCTCGCTCGGCGCGCTCGGCACGAAGGTGGGCCTGTCGCAGACCGAGCAGTTCCGGGTCGAGGCCGAGTCGGTGCAGGGCCTCGAGACGCTCAGCAAGTACTTCCCGGCCGGCGCGGCCGGCCCGGCCACCGTGCTCACCGAGCCGGCCAAGGCCGAGCAGGTGCTCAAGACCGTCTCGGAGACCCCGGGCGTGGTGCAGGCCCGGATCGCCGAGCAGAACGCCGGCCTCGCCGCGATCAGCGCCACCATGGAGGCCGCGCCGGACACCGCCGAGGCCTTCGACACGATCCGCGAGATGCGCGACCGCCTCGACGGCGAAGCGCTCGTCGGCGGCACCGTCGCGACCGCGCTCGACACCCGCGACGCCGCCCGGCACGACCTCGTGACGATCGTCCCGGTCATCCTGGGCGTGGTGTTCCTGGTGCTGGTCCTGCTGCTGCGGGCCCTGGTCGCGCCGGTGCTGCTGATGGCGACCGTGGTGGTCAGCTTCCTGGCCTCGCTGGGCGCCGGGTCCTGGCTGTTCGAGAACGTCTTCGACTACCCGGCGCTGGACAACTCGGTCCCGCTCTTCGCGTTCCTGTTCCTGGTGGCGCTCGGCGTCGACTACAACATCTTCCTGGTCACCCGGGCCAAGGAGGAGACGCCGGCGCGCGGCACCCGGGACGGCATGGTGCACGCCCTCGCCGTGACCGGCGCCGTGATCACCAGCGCGGGCATCCTGCTCGCGGCGGTCTTCGCGGTGCTCGGCGTCCTCCCGGTGGTGACGCTCACCCAGATCGGCATCATCGTCGGCATCGGCGTCCTGCTGGACACCCTGCTGGTCCGGACCGTGCTGGTGCCCGCCCTGGCCACGCTGACCGGGGACAGGTTCTGGTGGCCGAGCCGCCCGCAGGTCTCCGCCCCCGCTTCCGGCGACTCCCCCTCCCCGCAGGAGAAGACCGACTGGGAAGCGGTGAACCGGAGCAAGAGCACGTCGCCCGCCGACAGCTGATCTTCGCGGATCGACGGCCCGGACTTCCGGTCCGGGCCGTCGATCGTTGCGCCGCATTCCCCGTACGCCGGGAAGTGTATCCATTAACCCTATCTGCTAGATAGGGTACTGCCATGAACGAACGTGAATACGACGAGCGTCGGCTGCGGGATTTCACGGCCGGCCGGGCGCGTGGCTTCTCCCGGCGTGACCTGCTGGTTCTGGCCGCGGCGGCCGGCGTCGGCGCCACTGCCCTCCCCGGATCGGCGCGAGCCGCCTCCCCCATCGTCAAGCCGCTGCCGCCCGCATTGTTCCGCGCGCTCGGCACCAACGCGGAGACGCGCTGGTCGTCGCTGAAGGACGTCGGCTACTACGTCCCGGCCGACCGCTTCTTCGTCCGCAACCACACGACGACCCCGATCATCGACGCCGCCACCTGGAGCCTGTCGGTCTTCGGCTCGGGGCTGCGCGGCGGCCCGGTGTCGTTCTCGCTGGCTGACCTGAAGCGCCTGCCCGGCGTCACGGTGCCGGCCGCCGTCGAGTGCGCCGGCAACGGCCGCAGCTACTTCACCTCGCAGCAGGGCCAGACGGTCTCCGGCACCGCCTGGACGCTGGGCGCCGTGGGCGTGGCGAAGTGGCGCGGGGTCAGGCTGTCGACAGTGCTGCGCCGGGCCGGGCTGAGCCGGCACGCCGTCGACGTGCAGCCGATCGGCCTCGACGCGAACTTCGTCTCCGGCGGCGTCGACCTCGGCCCGGTCCGCCGCCCGTTCCCCCTGGAGAAGGCCCTCGACGACGTCATCCTGGCCTACGGGATGAACGGCGAGGACCTGCCCGCCGACCACGGCCATCCGGTCCGCGTGATCGTCCCGGGCTGGGCCGGCATCGCGTCGATCAAGTGGGTGGGGAGCATCGAGGTGTCGTCCGAACCGCTGTTCTCGCCGTGGAACACCCAATTTTATCGGCTCTTCGGGGACTCCTACCCGGCGGCCGGGCAGCCGTTCGACTCCCAGGTCGTGAAGAGCGCCTTCGAACTCGACGCCGGAGCGGTCTTCGAGGCCGGCCGCCGTACCGTCCTGACCGGCCGCTCCTGGTCCGCCCACGGCCCGATCCGCAAGGTCGAGGTCAGCACCGACGGCGGCGCGACCTGGCGCCGGGCCCGCTTCTACGGCGCCACGCCCGGCGGCGTCTGGCAGCGCTGGGAGCTCGACTGGAAGCCGGGCGCGGGCGCCCACGAGTTGCTGGCCCGGGCCACCGACGTGCACGGCAACACCCAGCCCGACGCCACGGTCCACAACACCCTCGGCTACCTCTTCGACGCCGTCGTGCGGGTCCCGGTCACCGCCACCTGAGCAGTCCGCTCGACCGTCGCGGGGTGCGCCGTGCCGACATGCCGCAGTGCACCCGCAGCGGCCCCCAGTCAAAGGTCGCGCCCCGTTCGGATCTTGAACGCTTTGCTACCTGATTCGGTGGTGGAGCGTCCAAGATCGTGGAGCGGGTGAGCGATCGTCCAAGATCTGTTGCGAGTTGGGCGGGGAGCTGGCGCGGCTCGAACCTCAACTCCCCACACGGCAACGGTCTGTCACGTACGTGGGGAATAGAGGCGCGGCTCGAACCTCAACTCCCCACACGGCAACGGTCTGTCACGTGCGTGGGGAATTGAGGCGCGGATCGAACCTCAACTCCCCACACGGCAACGGTCTGTCACGTGCGTGGGGAATTGAGGCGCGGATCGAACCTCAACTCCCCACACGGCAACGGTCTGCCACGTGCGTGGGGAGCTGAGGCGCGGATTGGACCACAAGTCGACACGCGGGGGCGGGGGTGACGACGACGGCGACGGTGACCGGAAACGGTCGGTGGCGTGTGTCCGACGAGAAACACCCTGAGTGACCGGCAGTGGGCTGCGTTATCGTGGCTGCCTACCCCGGGGAGCGCTCATGCGGTCGAGGAAGCCCACGTCCAGTGATGTGGCCGCGGCCGCGGGTGTGTCCCGCTCGGCGGTGTCGTTCGCGTTCAACAATCCGCAGCGGATCTCGGCGGGCACCCGGCAGCGGATCCTGGACGCCGCCGAGCGGCTCGGATACACGCCGAACACGCTGGGACGGATGCTGCAGGCGGGCACCACGAACTCGATCGGCGTGCTGTTGCCGCAGCGGCTCGCGCAGGTGCTGGAGAACCCGTACTACTCGCGGTTCCTGATGGGCGCCGGGCAGGTGTGCGACCGGGAGGGTTACACACTGCTACTGACGCCGCCGTTGCAGGACTCGGTGCTCAAGGCGATCCCGTACGCCGCGGTGGACGGGTTCATCGTCTGCGGGCTCGAGGTCGATCGCGGCGAGGTGGCCGAATTGGATCGGCGCGGGATTCCGTTCGTGCTGATCGACAGCGATCGGCACGAGGGGGCGCCGAGCGTCGAGGTGGACGACCGGGGCGGCGCTGCCGAGGTGGCCCGCTACCTGCTCGAGCTCGGGCACCGCCGGCTCGCCGTGCTGTCCATCGAGCCGGGCCCGGACGCGGCGGTGCGAGGCTACCGCGGGCCGCTGGCGCGGCGCCTCGCCGGGATCGGCGACGCGCTGGGCGATTTCGGTCTGAGCCTCGACGACGTACGCCTCGCCGAGGTGCCGGTGACCCGCCACGACGGCTACCGCGCCACGACCGGCCTGATGGCGCGGGCCGACCCGCCGACCGCCATCATCGCCCTTTCCGACGTGCTCGCCTACGGCGCCGTGGATGCTTTGCAAGAACTTGCGGTGGATGTCCCGAACGAGGTGTCCGTGACCGGCTTCGACGACCTCGCGGAGTCCGCCTGGTTCCGTCCCCGGCTCACCACCGTGCGACAGCCGATCGTGACCAAGGGCCGGATGGCGGCGGACTTCCTGATCTCCGCGATCCGGGGCGAGGACCAGCACCCGCACCAGATGCTCGGCACCTCGCTGATCATCCGGGACTCGACCGCGAAGCCGCAGAGTCTGCCGCATTAGGCCGGATATTCCGGGCATGTGCCACCTCTGCAAGAACTTGCTGCAAGAAAGCAGCCGTCCGGCTATGTAACACGTGTTAGTTACCTGCTAGCGTTCCTCGTCATGACTGATCAACTGATCGCACCGCCCGCCGTGGAGGCGCCGCCCGCATCCTGGTGGCGCAACGCGGTCATCTACCAGATCTACCCGCGCAGCTTCGCCGACTCGAACGGCGACGGCATCGGCGACCTGCCCGGCATCCTGAGCCGGCTGCCGTACCTGCGGGACCTGGGCGTCGACGCGGTCTGGCTCTCCCCCTTCTACGCCTCGCCCCAGGCGGACGCCGGCTACGACGTCTCCGACTACCGCACCGTCGACCCGATCTTCGGCACCGTCGCGGACGCCGAGAAGCTGATCGCCGGCGCGCACGAGCACGGCATGCGGATCATCGTGGACCTGGTGCCGAACCACTCCTCCGACCAGCACGAGTGGTTCAAGCGGGCGCTCGCCGAGGGCCCGGGCTCGCCGTTCCGGGACCGCTACCACTTCCGCCCCGGCAAGGGCGAGAACGGCGAGCTGCCGCCGAACGACTGGCCGTCGATCTTCGGCGGCTCGGCGTGGACCCGCGTCGAGGACGGCGAGTGGTATCTCCACCTGTTCGCCCCCGAGCAGCCGGACTTCAACTGGGAGCACCCGGCGGTCCGCGACGAGTTCAAGACCATCCTGCGGTTCTGGCTGGACCTGGGCGTCGACGGCTTCCGGATCGACGTGGCGCACGGCATGGTCAAGGAGGACGGCCTGCCGGACGTCGGCGGCGACGCCGAGTGGCACCTGCTGGGCGTCGGCGAGAGCCCGTGCTTCGACCGCGACGGCGTGCACGAGATCTACCGCGAGTGGCGCAAGATCCTGGACGAGTACCCGGGCGAGCGCATCGCGGTGGCCGAGGCCTGGGCGCCGACCCTGGCCCGGGTCGCCGACTACGTCCGCGAGGACGAGCTGCACCAGGCGTTCAACTTCAGCTACCTCGGCACCCGGTGGGACGTCGCGCAGCAGCGCCAGATGATCGACGACTCGCTCGCCGCGATGCGTGTGGTCGGCGCCCCGACCACCTGGACGCTCTCCAACCACGACGTCGTCCGGCACACCAACCGGCTGCTGCAGACCGGCGACGGCGAGGTGGCCGGCCGCCGCCCCGTGAACGTCGACCCGGTGGCCGGCCTGCAGCGGGCCCGCGCCGCGTCCGCGCTGATGCTGGCGCTGCCCGGCTCGGCCTACCTCTACCAGGGCGAGGAGCTCGGCCTGCCCGAGGTCGTCGATCTTCCCCCGGAGGTGCGGCAGGACCCGGCGTTCCACCGCGCGACCGGCCAGGACGGATATCGTGACGGGTGCCGGGTGCCGATCCCGTGGAGCGGTTCGGAGGCCCCGTACGGATTCGGCCCGGACGGTGGCGGCAGCTGGCTGCCGCAGCCGGATTCCTGGGCGGAGCTCAGCGTCGCCGCGCAGGAGGGCGTGCCCGGCTCGACGCTGGAGCTGTACCGCGCCGCCCTCGCGGTGCGCCGCGGCAACCCGGCGCTCGCGCCGATCGACAACCTGCGCTGGGTGCCGGCGCCGGAGGGCGTCCTCGCCTTCGAGCGTGAGGTGGAGGGCCACCCGGTGTTCCGCTGCACGGTCAACATGGGCGCCGCGCCGGTCGCCGTGGGCCGACCCGGTGAGCTGCTGCTGACCAGCGGCTCGCTGGACGGCACCCCGGACAACGTGGTGCTGCCGCCGGACACCACCGTCTGGTGGTCGATCTGAGATAACAGACCTCCCGGCCACCCCAGGACGGTGGGGGTGGGCGGGTCGTTGAGCGGGCGTGACGCGGACGGGGGACGCGTCACGCCCGCCTCCCTTTCCGGGCCCGGGAGGCGGTCGCGGCGACGCTTGCGGCCGGCCCGAGCCGGGACGCCTGCCGCTCGCGGACTCTAGACATCCGTCCTCCCCCGGTCGGCCGACCGTACCCCACTGTCCTCATCGGACGCGCGTATGCTCTGCGTCACCACACGTCAGGAGCCCCCCGATGACCGACAACGACGCCAAGCTCGACACCACCGTGCCGCACTCCGCCCGGGTCTGGAACTACTGGCTCGGCGGCAAGGACAACTACCAGGTGGACCGCGCGGTCGGCGACGACTTCGCGAACCTGTACCCGGACATCGCGGTGGTGGCCCGCCAGTCGCGGGCCTTCCTCAAGCGGGCCGTCACCCACCTGGCCACCGACGCCGGGCTCCGGCAGTTCCTCGACATCGGCACCGGCATGCCGACCGCCGAGAACACCCACCAGGTCGCGCAGGCCGCCGCGCCCGATTCGAAGATCGTCTACGTGGACAACGACCCGCTGGTGCTGGTGCACGCCCGGGCGCTGCTCACCGGTACGGCCGAGGGCCGCACCGAATACGTCGACGCCAACCTGCACGAGCCGCTGCAGATCCTCGACGCGGCCCGCGGCACGCTCGACCTGGACCAGCCGGTCGGCCTGATCCTGATGAACATTCTCGGTCACGTGCCCGACCTCGACGACGCCGTCAAGATCGTCCGTACACTGCTCGCGGAGCTCGCGCCGGGGAGCTACCTGGTGACCGCCGACGGCACCAACGTGATCGACGGGCCGGCGTTCGAGGAGGCGATCGGGGTGTGGAACGCGAACGCCCCGCTCAGCTACCACCTGCGCCACCCCGACCAGATCAGCCGGTTCCTCGAGGGCCTCGACGTGCTCGAGCCGGGCCTGGTCCCGTGCGCCGAGTGGCGCCCGGCCGAGGGCGCCACCGGCGACGAGATCCGTCCCGTCGACGAATACGGTGCGGTCGGCCGCAAGCCGTAGGACTCCTACAGATCGCGCTCGCCGGGGAACTCCTCGGCGGTGCGGTCACCGGTGTCGTTCACGAGGTTGGGGGCCATGCTGCCGCCGTGCGCTTCCTGCTCGGGGCGCGGGTCCCGTTCCTCGTCGCGAGAAGAGCCGCGAGAAGACTCGTCGCGAGAAAAGTAGTCACTGTCCGCGGAGCCCGGCCCGTCCTGGGTGGCGAACTCGGCGAATGCTTCGGGGTTCACGTCGCTCATGATCGCTCGTTTACCCCTGGCGCGGGGTTCCTACCGTCGAGGGCATGCAGTGGTTTCTCTGGGCCGCTGGAATCGCGGCCGTCACCGTCGTCCTGTTCCTTCTCATCCTCCGTCACCTGCGCCGCCCGGCCCGGCCGCTGACCCGCGAGGAGCGTCTCGCCGCGGCCCGCGCGGCCGGCAAGGGCCTGCGTCGCAGCGGCCCTCGGGATCGTGACCCCAACGCCGACACCCGCTGGAGCCTGTACGACGACGGCAACAGCCTCGGCGGAGGAGGCGGCGGGGGCGGCAACTACTGATCGTCGGCGGCGGAACCTCATCCCGGCCCGCGAGGGACCGATCACTACGGCATCCGGTCCCGCCGCCCCGAAGGTTGCCGTATGTCCGTCCTCACCCGGCCCGCCGTCCTGCTCGCCACCGCCTCGGCGGCCGCCGGCCTGCTCGCGACCCCCGGCGCAGCCCACGCGGCCGCCCCGGCGCAGCTCACCGCAGCGGGCACCCGGGCGCAGCTCACCGCGGCCGGCGCCCCGGCGCAGCTCACCGCAGCGGGCACCCGGGCGCAGCTCACCGCGGCCGGCGCCCCGGCGCAGCTCACCGCGGCGCAGATGGCCGCCGAGCTCGACACCATCGCGGCCGCCTCGACGGCGGCCGGCAGTCAGGGCTGGAAGACCGTCTCGGACTACACGTTCACCTTCCCCGGCTCGGCCACCGTGATCAGGGGTTCCGGCGCGACCCAGGCCGACCTGGTGCGCGGCCGCTACGCCGACCGGTTCACCACGATCGGGTTCGGCTCGGCCGACTACTTCGCGGTGGACCGCACGGGTCGCTGGGAGCCGGTGCAGGAGCAGGACGAGCAGCGGGCCCTCGCCATGATGGGCCGGGCGTCGGTGAAGTACGCCTACACCGCCGACGCCGCGTTCGACCTCGGTGAATATCTCACCGAGAACGCGCCCAGCCCGGTCGCGATGACCGCCGGGATCGACGGTGGCGGCACCAAGGTCACCCACGACGACGGCAGCGCGGATCTGACCGCCACCGACGAGCAGGGCGCCGGCGTGGTCCTGCACGTCGGAGCGTCCGGCCTGCTCACCGGCGCGCACCTGGCCGTCGGGGGCGGCGAGGACGGCACCGCCGCCGAGGTGGAGATGGCCTTCGCGTACGGGCCGCAGACCGTCACCATGCCGACCGGCGCCGAGACGATCCCCGTGGCCGCGCTGGCGAAGGGCGTCGCCTACCTGACCATGGCCGACGACGTGAAAGCGCTGGCCGGCGCGGCCGCGACCGCCACCCGCACCAAGGCGAAGGGTGGAACCGTCAAGGTCGCGACCCTGCGCAAGGTGGCCCGCAACGACGTGACGTCCTGGAACCGCACGTCGATCGTGAAGTTCACCGTCAAGGACGTCACCGGCGGCGTGAAGGTGAGCGCCACCAACCCGTGGACCAAGAAGACGGTCGCCTACACGGTGAAGGCCTCCGGCAAGAAGGTCGTGGTCAAGAAGGCCTGAGCACGACCCCACCTCCTCGGACGTGCGCGCGACTCCCGGATGCCGGCAGCCGTAACGACGCGTTTAAACATATATACCTGATAGGACTTGTGGGTAAGGTCGCCCGCTGCCTACCTTTCTCGGCATGAGCGTCCTGTCCCCGCCGCGATCCGAGAACGCGGATCCGCCGTCCACCCTGGTCGTGGTGCCCGCCCGTCATCCGTGGCGGTGGGCCGGCACGGCGCTGGTCCTCGTGCTGCTCGCCCAGTTCGCGCACGGCCTGGCCACCAACCCGGGCTGGGACTGGAGCACCTTCGCCGGCTACTTCCTGGAGAAGTCGGTCATGGACGCGCTGCTGGTCACCCTCCAGCTGACCGTCGCCGGCGCGGTCCTCGGCTTCCTCGGCGGCATCCCCCTCGCCGCGATGCGGCTGTCGAAGAACCCGGTCCTCGCCACCGTGAGCTGGGCCTACATCTGGGTGTTCCGCAGCGTGCCCCTGCTGGTGCAGCTGCTGTTCTGGGCCAACCTCGGCTACCTCTACGACCGCCTGCAGATCGGCGTCCCGTTCGGCCCGGGCTGGTCGTTCGCCACGGCCGACCTGGTCAGCCCGTTCGGCGCCGCGCTGCTCGGCCTGGCCCTGCACGAGGCCGCCTTCGCCGGCGAGATCATCCGCGCCGGCCTGCTCTCGGTGGACCAGGGACAGCACGAGGCGGCCGCCGCGCTCGGCATCCCCCGGCGCCGGCAGTTCTTCCGGATCGTGGCGCCGCAGGCCATGCGGGCGATCCTGCCGAACGCCGCGAACCTGCTGGTCAACCTCCTGAAGAGCACATCGATCGTGTACGTCCTGGCGATCGGCGAGCTGTTCTACCAGGTACAGGTGATCTACGGCCGCAGCGGACGGGTCGTTCCCCTGCTCATGGTCGCCACGGTCTGGTACGTGATCCTCACCGCCGCGCTGTCGATCCTGCAGTTCTACACCGAGCGCCACTTCGCCCGCGGCGCCGTCCGCACGCTCCCGCCCACCCCGTTCCAGAAGCTCAAGGCGGCGTTGACGAGATGAGCACCCCCGTCGTCGAGGTGACCGGCGTCCACAAGTCGTTCGGCGCGCTGCACGTGCTGCGCGGCGTCGACCTGACCGCCCGGGCCGGCACCGTCACCGTGATCCTCGGGCCGTCCGGCTCCGGCAAGTCCACCCTGCTCCGCTCGATCAACCACCTGGAGAAGGTCGACAGCGGCCTGGTCCGGGTCGGCGGCGAGCTGATCGGCTACCGCCGGTCGGGCGATCGGCTCCACGAGCTCAGCGAGCGCCAGATCCTCAAGCAGCGGGCCGGCATCGGCTTCGTCTTCCAGAACTTCAACCTCTTCCCGCACCTGACGGCGCTCGAGAACATCGCCGAGGCCCCCGTCTCGGCTCTTCACAAGCCCAAGGCCGATGTGTACGCGACGGCGCGTGAGCTGCTGAAACGGGTGGGACTGGCGGACAAGGCCGACGCCTACCCACGGCAGCTCTCCGGCGGCCAGCAGCAGCGGGTCGCGATCGCCCGCGCCCTGGCCCTCGACCCCCAGCTGATCCTCTTCGACGAGCCGACCTCGGCGCTCGACCCGGAGCTGGTCGGCGAGGTGCTCGACGTCCTCCGCGACCTGGCGAGCGCCGGCACCACGATGATCGTCGTCACCCACGAGATCGGCTTCGCCCGGGAGGCCGCCGACACCGTGATCTTCATGGACGAGGGCCGGATCGTCGAGCAGGGCCCGCCCGCACAGGTGCTCGACAACCCCCAGCACGACCGGACCCGGACGTTCCTGTCCAAGGTCCTCATCTGACGAATCGGAGCGACACTTTCATGCGTACCAAATGGGTCTTGGCCCTTGCCGCAGTGACCTTGAGCCTCGCCGCCTGCGCCGCGCCCGACGAGGAGGCCGCGGCGGTCCCCGCCGCCGGCGACGCGTCGGGCGCGACCGTCGTGACATTCAACGACAGCCCGGAACAGAACCGGATCGTGCCGGCCAAGGACGAGGCGGCCGCGGCACTGCTGCCACCCGACGTCGCGGCGAGCGGCAGACTGGTCATCGGCGTCGGCACGGCCGGCTCCGGATTCCCGCCGCTCGCGTTCGCCGCCACCGACAACAAGACGCTGATCGGCAACGAGCCGGACATCGCCGTCGCGATCGCCGGCACCCTCGGCCTCGAACCGGTCCTGGAGAACACCTCCTGGGAGAACCTGTTCATCGGCCTCGACTCGGGCAAGTACCAGCTCGGCGCCTCGAACATCACGGTCACCGAGGAGCGCAAGCTCAAGTACGACTTCGTCAGCTACCGCAAGGACGACCTGGGGTGGCTCGCCAAGCGCGGCTCGGGCCTGACCGTCACGAAGCCGGCCGACATCGCCGGCAAGAAGGTCGCGGTCGGCTCCGGCACCAACCAGGAGAAGATCCTGGTCGAGTGGGCCGCGGAGGTCTCCCGTCAAGGGCTGCCCAAGGTGGAGATCAAGTACTACCAGACGAACCAGGCCACCTACCTGGCGCTCGGCTCCGGCCAGATCGACCTGTACCTCGGCCCGAACCCGTCGCTGGCCTACCACGTCGCCACCACCGGGGACAGCGAGATCGTCGGCACCTACTCGGGCGCCGGCGCGAGCCTGCAGGGCCTGATCGCGCTCACCACGAAGAAGGACAACGGCCTGGTCGAGGCGTACGCGGCGGCCCTCGACAAGCTGATCGCCTCCGGTGACTACGCGAAGATCCTGGAGCGGTGGAACCTCACGGACGAGGCCGTCACCGAGGCCCAGGTGAACCCGCCGGGCCTGCCGATCGAGGGCAAGTGACGGGGGTTCTGCGGGCGGCCGGCGTCCTCGACAACCCGGCCTGGTCGGCGCTCACCGGGGCACACGCGCGGTTCGCCGTCCGGCACGGGAAGGCGGCGCGCTACCGGTCCGACGTCGCGCCGTTCCACGCCCTGTCCGACCCGGCCGACCCGGAGGCCTGGGAGGACCTGCGCTCCCTGGTCGAACCCGGCACGGCGGTGACGATCGCCGGCGCGGGCGAGGTGGCGTACCCGGGCTGGGAGGTCGCCCGGAGCATCCCGGGCGTCCAGTTCGTCGACGTGGCCCTGACCGCCGCGTCCGATCCGGAGGCGGTCCGGCTCGGCACCGCGGACGTCCCGGAGATCCTCGACCTGATCGCGCGGACCAGGCCCGGCCCCTACCTGCCGCGGACCGTGGAGCTCGGCGTCTACCTGGGGCTCCGCTCCCCCGCCGGCGCCCTCATCGCGATGGCCGGGGAACGCCTCCACCCGTCCGGATGGACCGAGATCAGCGCGGTCTGCACCGACCCGGCCCACCGAGGCCGCGGCCTGGCGACCCGGCTGATCCGGGCGGTGGCGGCCGGCATCCGCGAACGCGGCGAGACCCCTTTCCTGCACACCGGAGCAGCCAACCTGACAGCGATCCGCCTCTACGAGTCGATCGGTTTCGAACTCCGCAGGACGACCGATTTCACCGCCTATCGACGGCTCTGAGAGCGCCGGCCCCGCCTTCCCGCGGGGCCGGCCTTCAGGAGCACGCGCCGATCGACACGACCTCGGTCCGGGTCCGGCCGAGCTGATCGCGGCGGTCGACCAGGAACGCGACCGTGACGCCGCCGGCGGTGAACCGCACCCGGCGACGATCCGGCCTCGCAATCCGGTCCGAGGCGGCCTTCGAGCTTGTCCGACGGCCGGCCGGCCCGCTCGGACTTCCTGATGGACGGCGTCCCCACCGAGAACCGGCCCCTCCCTCGCCCGCTACGACATCCGCATTCTTCTTTCAGAGAGTCAGGACGATCTTTCCTCGGGTGCGGCCGGTCTCCAGCGCCGCATGCGCGTCGGCGGCCTTCTCCAGCGGGAACTGCTCCGCCACCTCGACCCGCACATGACCGTTATCGATCAGCGAGGCGATCTCGGTCAGCGCGGGACCGTCCGGCTCGACCAGGAACGGGATGGCGTGTTTGCCCTGGTGGGAAGCGGCCTCGGCCACGGCGGGTGCGACGCCGGAAGGGATCGCGATGAGGAGGCCGCCCGGGGAGAGCGCCTTCAATGACCGCAGCCCGGTGTCCTCGTCGCCGACCAGGTCGAGGACCAGATCCACGCCGCCGGTGGCCGACTCGAACGGCGCGGCCGTGTAGTCGATCAGCTCGTCGGCGCCGAGGGAGCGCAGCCAGTCGTGCTTCGCGGACCGGGCGGTCCCGATCACGTGGGCGCCGAGGTGGTGGGCGAACTGCACCGCGAAGTGCCCGACGCCGCCGGCCGCCGCGTGGATGAGCACCCGCTGTCCGGGAGCGACGGTCGTGGCCGCGGTGAGCGCCTGCCACGCCGTGAGGGCGGCCAGCGGAACAGCGGCCGCCGCCGGATGACCGATAGTGACCGGCTTGCGGGCGAACTGGCGGGACGGCGCCGTCACGTATTCGGCGTAGGCGCCGGCCTGGCGCGGGAACCAGGGCATGCCGTAGACCTCGTCGCCCGGCCGCAGCGTGTGCACGCCGAAGCCGACCTCCTCGACGACGCCGGAGACGTCCCAGCCCAGGATGAACGGCGGCGCGCCGAGGACGCCGGCCATGCCGCCGCCCTCGCGGGACTTCGCGTCGACCGGGTTGAGGCCGGCCGCGACCACGCGGACCAGGACCTCGGTGGGGAGTGGCTGGGGACGCGGCACGTCGCCGACCTCGAGGACCTCGACGCCGCCGAACCGCTGCTGGGTGATTGCTCGCATGCCGGCCAAGCTATCCGCTGGATGGTAGTTACCCGCAAGAGCTACTACTATCCATCAGGAAGTAAGGAGGTCACGGCGATGCCCACCGCCTGTGAGACCGGTCAGCACGACCACCACGACGTCTACGCCCAGCTCTGCCCGTGCCGGGGACTGCTCGACCTGATCGCCAACAAGTGGACGACGCTCGCGGTCGGCGCCCTCGAGGACGGCCCGCAGCGGTTCGGCGTCCTGCAGCGCCAGCTCGAAGGCGTGAGTCCGAAAGTGCTCACCCAGACGCTGCGCCGGATGGAGGAGGCGGGACTGCTGACGCGGACGGTCTACCCGGCCGTGCCGCTGCACGTCGAATACGAGCTGACCGAGGTGGGGCGCAGCCTCAACGTGCCGTTGCGGGCGCTGCGCCAGTGGGCCGAGAACCACCTCCACGAGATCCGGGTCTAGCTCTCACAACGGTTCCTCGGTGGGATCCTCCCGATGCGACGGGTCCGGCTGGCGGCCCGCCAGCTCGACCAGGTGGTGGCGGCAGGACTGGGCGGCCGGCGACAGCGGGCGGTCCCGCGAGTGCATCACCCCGATCGGCGGGTGCACGGGCGTGGGATGCAGGTTCCGGATCGCGATGGCCGGACCCCAGGCCGCCTCCGCCGCCGACTTCGACAGCAGGCCCAGCCCCAGGCCGGCCGCGACCAGATCCCGGATCCCGGCGGAGGTGGCCGTCTCGAACTCCACCCGCGGCGCGAACCCGGCCGACCGGCAGGCGTCCTCCAGGATCCAGCGCAGCCCGGTGCCGGTCGGCGTCGACACGAAGGGTTCGTCGCGGGCCTCGCCCAGCGTCAGGCGCCCGGTCCGCGCCAGCGCGTGCCCGATCGGCAACGCCAGCAGCAGATGCTCGTCGGCCAGGGGCAGCGCGTCGAACCGGGGCGGCAGATCGGCGTAGATCGGGCCCAGCACCAGATCCAGCTCACCCTCGTCGAGCGCGCCGAGCAGCGTGGTCGCCGTGCCGCTGCGCAACCGCAGCGCGATGCCGGGGAAACGGTCGCGGAAGTTCGCCAGGGCGTGCGCCAGATCGTACGAGCCCAGCGCCGCCGTGGCGCCGATACCGACCTTCCCGTTCACCACCGCCGTGATCTCGTGGAGCTCGGTCCGCGCACCGTCCAGTTCGGCCAGCACCCGCCGCGCCCGCGCCACGAACAACTCACCGGCCGGCGTCAGCGCCACCCGCCGCGTCGTGCGCGCGAACAACGCCAGCCCCAGCTCCGTCTCCAGCGCCCGGATCTGCGCCGACACCGCCGACTGGGCCACGTGCAGACGCTCGGCGGCACGGGTGAACCCGCCGTACCGGGCCACCGCCTCGACGTAGCTGAGCTGGCGCAACTCCACGCCACGATCCTTGCCCGGCACCCCGCGAGCCACCGCCGAGATCCGGTTCCGTCAATCTTCCGGGGGAATAAGAACGATGTCGCAGCGGGGAAGGCAGCCTTCAGTCCGTTTCAGGGTGGCGGGTGGGGCGGTTGGATCGGACTCGGCCTGCCCTTCAGTTCCGGCCCCGTCGAAGGCAACGTCAGCCGCGTCAAATGCTCGAACGACAGATGTACGGCCGAGCCAGCTTCGGGCCCTGGCGCGAGAATGGTGAAGTCGGCCGCGCGGTTGAGCGCAAGGAGCGTCTATGGGCGTTTGCTCCGTAGCACGGCCAGTTCTTGGCTTGGGAACGACATGTTTCGCCACGCCTGTTTGTAGCCGGTCTCGCCGTACTGATCGAGCACTGCTTGGGCCATATTCGCCGCGGCGGTAAGGAAGGCGTGGACCGGAATCCGGGCAGCCCATCGGCGCTTCGCGCCTATCCATGGGTCCTCCGCATACTCGTCAGGCACGCGAAGGATCTGGACGTAGACATGTTCGGCAGCGCCGGTGAAGACGAAGACATGGGCATGGGGCTCGTCGGACAGCCAGGCGAGCGACGACGCGGATCCGAGGTGCAGATCGACTGCGGTCCGAAGGAGGCTCTGAAGCCCGTGGCCGGTGTAGGACGTGATCACTTGCAGCTCGTCGTCGTCAGCGATCCAGGTCAGCTTGGCCCAGCCGGAACCGACGATCTCCCAGCGCATGTCGAATGAGGTGACGTCCACGATCAGTACTTATACCGGAACTGGATCGGGCCATCGCCAGAGCCTCTTGCATGCGAGCTGCGCTGAACGGCGCGCTGCATCGCGATCAGGTCGGCATTCGTCACAGCGGTGGGCGTCGGGTCAGCTGTGCCACTCCTTCGCGAGGAGTTCGTAGGAGCGGACGCGGTCGGTGTGGTCGTGGGCGATCGTCGTGATGAGGAGTTCGTCGGCTCCGGTTACGCGCTGCAGGGTTCGCAGCTTGTCGGCGACTGTTCGGGGGGAGCCTACGAATCGGGTGTCCACCCGGTCCTTGACCAGGGCTCTCGACTCGTCGGTCCACTCGTACCCTTGGGCCTCCTCGATGCTGGGGAACGGCACCGCGCCGAACCCGGTCCGGATGCTGTGCACCCACAGGGCGAACGGCGCCGCCAGGCGCCTCGCCGTCTCGTCGTCCTCCGCGACCAGGACGTCGGCCGAGACCATCAGGCGCGGCGCGCTGAGGGAGGGCGAGGGCACAAAGCTTTCCCGGTACGCCTCGGCGGCCTCGAGGACCTTCGCCGGGGCGACGTGGTAGTTCGCGGCGAAGGGGAGGCCTCGCGCGCCGGCCGTGCGGGCGGACTCGCCGCCGCTGGAACCGAGCAGCCAGAGTTGCAGGTCGGCGCCGGCGCCGGGCACCGCCACCACCTCGTTGCCGTCGCCGTCACCGACCGGGCCGGCCAGCAGGGCCTCGATCTGGTCGAGGATCTCGGCGAGGCCGAGCGGCTCGGCGCCGGGTTGGCTGAGCAGGCTGGAGGCGAGGGCGGTGCGCTTCGAAGCGAAGATCGGCGCCCAGGAGAACGGCTTCGGGATGAGCAGGCCGTCGACGACGCGCTCCTCCTGCGGTGCGGCGTGCTTCCGCTGTTCGCGCAACACCTCGGTCTTGGCCTGGCCGGACCGGCCGATGCCGAGGTCGAGACGGCCGGGATGCAGCGCGTCGAGCAGGCCGAACTGTTCGACGATGGTGAGCGCCGTCTGGTGGCCGGTCTGCACCGCGCCGGAACCGAGCCGGATGTGGTCGGTGACCGCGGCGATCTGGCCGAGCAGCAACGCCGGCTGCGAGCTCGCGACACCGGGCGTGAAGTGGTGCTCGGCCACCCAGTAGCGGTGGTAGCCGAACTGCTCGGCCTGCCGGGCCAGGTCGAGGGTCCGGAGCAGGGCGGGCCGCGGCGAGGTCTCGCCGGAGACGAGCGGCGACAGATCGAGGATGGAGAGGGGTACGGACATGGTGGCTCACCGCCCTTTCAGTCGGCGTGACACGGGCGACAGCCCCAGGTTCTGCCGCAGCGTGCCGCCGTCGGAATACTCGGTCCGGAAGACGCCCCGTTCCTGGAGCAGCGGGACCACCTGGTCCACGAAGTCGTCGAGGCCGGTCGGCGTCAGGTGCGGAACCAGGATGAAGCCGTCGCAGGCGCCGGTCTGGACGTACTCGTTCAGCTGGGAGGCGACCCGGTCCGCGGTGCCGATGAAGTTCTGCCGGCCGGTCACCTCGATGATCAGGTCGCGGATCGAGAGCTTCTTGGCCTCGGCGAGCGCCCGCCACTCGGCCGCGGTGGCCAGCCGGTCCGGATACATGCCGGCCCGGCCCTTGATGATCGTGTCGTCCTCGTCGAGGACCGGCTCGAAGGAAGGCAGCGGCCCGTCGGCGTCGTACCCGGACAGGTCCGTGTTCCACAACTGCTCCAGGAGCAGGATCGCGGTCTGCGGGCTCACCTGCTGGCGGCGGATGTGGTGCGCCTTCTCCTGGGCGTCGGCGTCGCTGTCGCCGAGCACGTAGGAGACGCCCGGAATGATTTTCAGGTCGTCCTCGGCGCGCCCATGACGAGACAGCCGATCCTTCACGTCCCGATAGAAGATCCGCGCGTCCTCCAGCCGATGATGCCGGGAGAAGATCGCGTCGGCGTGCTGCGCGGCGAGTTCGCGGCCACCGTCCGAATCGCCGGCCTGGAGAACGACCGGATGCCCCTGCGGGCTGCGCGGGACACCGAAGCGCCCGGAGATGTCGAACTGCGAGGACCTGATGGCGAATTCGCCACCATCGGTATCCCACAGCGCCCGCGCCGCCCGGATGAACTCGGCCGCCCGCACATAGCGGTCCTCATGGGCGAGGAATCCGCCGCGCCGGAAGTTCTCGCCGAAGAACGCCCCCGGCGAGGTCACCACGTTCCACGCGGCCCGCCCGCCGGACAGGTGGTCGAGCGTCGCCAGCTGCCGGGCCAGCTCGTAGGGCTCGTGGTAGGTAGCGTTCAGCGTCCCGGCGAGACCCAGGTGCTCGGTCACCGCGGCGAGGGCGGTGAGCACGGTCAGCGTGTCCGGCCGCCCCACCACGTCCAGGTCGTGGATGAGCCCGCGCTGCTCGCGCAGCCGCAGCCCTTCGGCCAGGAAGAAGAAGTCGAACCTGCCCCGCTCGGCGGTCTTCGCGAGGTACTCGAAGGAGTCGAACGCGATCTGGCTGCCGGCGCGGGGATCGCTCCAGACGGTCGTGTTGTTCACGCCCGGGAAGTGGGCGGCCAGGATGATCTGCCTAGGCACGGACGGCCCCCTGGGCGGAGTAACGGTTGATCGCGACCGGCAGTCCGAGCCGTTCGCGGAGGGTGGTCGCGGCCGAGGGCCGGAAGAGCCCGCGCTGCCGCAGCTCGGGTACCAGATGTTCGGTGATGTGTCGGAGATCGCGGGTGATCTCCGCGGGCCGCAACCGCACCCCGTCGATCCCCGACCCCGACCACCGGCCGAGCAGGTCGGCCAGCTGGGCGGCGGTTCCCGCGAACACGGCCGCGTCCGAGGTCGCCGACCCCCGGCGCTGGATCGCGTCGGTGTCCCGCTCATCCAGGAAGACGACGAGATCGGCGAAGACCTTGAGTGCCGGGTCCAGCCTCGCCTTGATCTTCGCGGCGTCGTCGGCGTCGGACGGCGTGATGAAGACCAGGTCGGCGGAACGGCCCGCGAACTCCCATACCGGGGCGCTGTGGGCGAGCGCGGCCACCACCGGCTGCCCCTGCGGCGGCCGCGGGACGATCGACGGCCCCTTCACCGAGAAGTACTTCCCGTCGAACGCGATGTAGTGCAGCTTCTCCCGGTCAATGAACCGGCCGGTCGGCACGTCCTTGATGATCGCGTCGTCCTCCCAGCTGTCCCAGAGCCGGCGCACCACCTCGACGGCGTCCCCGGCCTCCTCGAACAGCGCGTCCACCGGCAGCGGCTCTCGGCGCCCGAGCAGCGACGCCTCCCCCGGCTCCGCCGACACCCGCACCTGCCAGCCGGCCCGCCCCCTGCTCGCGTAGTCGAGCGACGCGATCGCCGTGGACAGGTGGAACGGCTCGGTGTGCGTCGTGGTGGCGACCGGGATCAGCCCGACGTGCCGGGTCACCGGAGCGATCCGGGCCGCCGTGAGCACCGCGTCCGGCCCGTGCCGGCCGAACGAGTCCTCGATCGTCAGGAAGTCGAGGCGGGCGTCGTCCGCCTGCCGGGCCCAGGTCACCCAGTCCCCGGCGTCGAACGACGGGGAGTCCAGGGCCACGGCCAGCTGCAAACTCATGCGGTACCTCCAGTTGCGCACGGCGGCGAGCAGCGTGCGCGTGTAGTCGTGCGCTCCACCATTCCTATAGCCTCTGTAGGAAATGCACAAGTAGCTTCTGTAGGAAATGCACAAGCTTTAGTGATGTTTAGCGGCCGATTAGGCGCCGCTGATGAACCATCTCGGCCGGCCGTCCGTTCCCTTGGTCGTGCAGCAGACAGAACTCGCCGATCCGCAGGACACCTCGCAGGAGACCACCGAGGAGGAGACCCCGGTCGCGCCGCCGAAAGAGCCGGGACGCGTACGCCGGACCGTCGCGCACCCGCGGTTCCAGCTGGCCCTGACCGTTCTCGCCTGCATCGTCGTCTTCGCCGCGCTGGTCTACCCGAACGTGCTCAAGCGGCTCACCGTCGGCGGCTTCGCCCGCATCCCGATCGAGGCGGCGATCGGGATCGGCCTGCTCATCCTGCTGCCCCGCCGGCCCCGGCGCGTCCTCGCCGCGATCGCGGGCGCCGCCCTCGGCTGGCTGATCATCGAGAAGTCGCTGGACATGGGCTGGTTCGAAATCCTCAACCGGCCGTTCGACCCGGTCCTCGACTGGATCCTCTTCGACGACACGTACGGCTTCATCCGCGACTCCTACGGCCAGGCCTCGGCCTACGCCGCCGCCGTCGGGGGTGCGCTGGGAGCCGTCGCCGTGATCGCCCTGCTCGTCTGGGCGGTGCTGCGGGTCACCGACCTGATCGGCCGGCACCGCCGCGTGTCGGCGTACACCGCCGGCGGCATCGCCGCCGCCTGGCTCGCCGCCCTCCTGGTCGGCGTCCAGGTGGTCCCGAAGATCCCGATCGCGGCCCGCAGCACGGTCACCTACGCCTACGACCGCGCCCGGCAGGCGAAGGCCGGCATCGCGAACAGCGCCGAGTTCGGCAAGGAGATCGCGAACGACCCGTTCCAGGACACCCCGGGCGACCAGCTGCTCACCGGGCTGGCCGGCAAGGACGTGATCTTCACATTCGTGGAGAGCTACGGCCGCAACGCGGTCGAGGCCCCCGAGCTCGCGCCCGGCGTCGACGCCGTCCTCGACAAGGGCACGGCGCAGCTCACCCAGGCCGGGTTCGCGGCCCGCAGCGGCTGGCTCACCTCACCCACCTTCGGCGGCAACAGCTGGCTGGCCCACTCCACGCTGCTCTCCGGGCTCTGGATCAACAACCAGAGCCGGTACCGCACGCTGACCGCGAGCGACCGGCTCACCATCACGAGCGCGTTCAAGCGCGCCCGATGGGACACCGTGAGCGTCATGCCGGGCGCCACCCGGGCCTGGCCCGAGGGGAAGTTCTACGGCTACAACCGGGTCTGGGACAGCCGCAACCTCGGCTACCAGGGGCCGAAGTTCAGCTGGGCGCCGATGCCCGACCAGTACACGCTGAAGAAGTTCACCGAGGTCGAGTACGGCAAGGCCGGCCGGCAGCCGCTCATGGTGGAGATGCCGCTGGTCTCCAGCCACACGCCGTGGGCGCCGATCCCGACCTTCCTGGACTGGAACGCGGTCGGCGACGGGTCGGTCTACTCCGGCATCGCCGCCGAGGCGCCGAAGAAGGCGGACATCTGGGGAAGCACCTCCCGGGTGCGCGCCGAGTACGGCAAGTCGATCCAGTACACGCTCACCACGCTGATCGACTGGGTGCAGAAGTACGGGAACGACGACCTGGTCCTGGTCTTCCTCGGCGACCACCAGCCGTCCAAGGTGGTCTCCGGCGAGAACGCCAGCCACGACGTGCCGATCACCGTGGTCGCGAAGGACCCCGCGGTACTCGACAAGATCTCGTCGTGGGGCTGGACCGACGGCCTCAAGCCGGCCACCGACGCGCCGGTCTGGCCGATGAACGCCTTCCGCGACCGGTTCCTGACCGCGTACGGGCCGGGCGGCCACTGACCCGGTGTGCGGCGCCGGATCCCCGGTCAAGGCCGGCGCCGCACACCGCCCCTCACGGCTTCAGGATCGTTCTCAGCGCCTCGAGGACGTCCGGGTTCTCGATCGTCGACGGCACCGGCGCGTCCTCACCGCCGGCGATCCCGCGCATGGTGCCGCGCAGGATCTTCCCGGACCGCGTCTTCGGCAGCGCCGCCACCACGTCGATGCGGCGCAGCGAGGCGACCGCCCCGATCCGCTCCCGCACCCACGCCACCAGCTCCGCCGGGTCGGCGGCCGCCCCCGCCCTGAGCACCACGAGCCCGCGCGGCACCTGCCCCTTCAACGGGTCGGCCACGCCGATGACGGCGCACTCGGCGACCGACGGATGGGCGGCGAGCGCCTCCTCCATCGACCCCGTGGACAGCCGGTGCCCCGCCACGTTGATCACGTCGTCGGTGCGGCCGGACACGTACAGATAATGGTCTTGATCGAGAGAACCGCCGTCTCCGGTCAGATAGTTGCCCTGGAAACGCGACAGATAGGACCGGACGTAGCGCTCGTCGTCGCCCCAGAGCGTCGGCAGGCACCCCGGCGGCAGCGGCAACCCGAGCACGATCGCGCCCTCGGTGCCCGGCGGCACGTCGTTGCCGGCCTCGTCCACCACCCGCACCCGATAGCCCGGCATCGGCACCGACGGCGACCCCGGCCGGGTCGGCAACGCCTCGATCCCCCGCGGACTCGCCGCGATCGGCCAGCCCGTCTCGGTCTGCCACCAGTTGTCCACCACCGGGATTCCCAACAGCTCGCCGGCCCACTCGTAGGTCGGGGTGTCGAGCCGCTCCCCCGCCAGGAACAGCAACCGCAACGCGCCGAGATCCCGCCCCGCCGCGAGCCTGCCGTCCGGATCCTCCCGCCGGATCGCCCGGATCGCCGTCGGCGCCGTGAACATGACCGACACCCGATGCCGCTCGGCCACCCGCCAGAACGCGCCGGCATCGGGGGTGCCGACCGGCTTGCCCTCGTACAGGATCGTGGTGGCGCCCGCCAGAAGAGGCGCATAGACGATGTACGAGTGACCGACCACCCACCCCACGTCGGAGGCCGCCCAGAACACCTCGCCCGGTGCAATCGTGAAGATGTTCGCCATCGACCAGTGCAGCGCCACCGCGTGGCCGCCGTTGTCGCGTACCACGCCTTTGGGGCGGCCGGTCGTCCCCGACGTGTAGAGGATGTAGAGCGGGTCGGTGGCGCTGACGGGGACGCAGTCCGCGGGTTCGGCTTGGTGGATCGCGTCGTGCCAGCTCAAGTCGTTTCGCCCGATTTTTCCGGATATTTGCTCTCGTTCGAGGATTATTCGGGTAGCCGGCTTGTGGGTCGCCTCGTCGCAGGCCGCGTCGAGCATCGGCTGATAGGGCACGACCCGGCCGGCCTCGATCCCACAGCTCGCCGCCACGATCACTTTCGGACGCGCATCGTCGATCCGCTTGGCGAGCTCACTCGCCCCGAACCCGCCGAACACAACGGAGTGCACCGCCCCGATCCGCGCGCAGGCCAGCATCGCCACGACGGCTTCCGGCACCATCGCCATGTAGACGACGACCCGATCCCCCCGCTCCACCCCGGCCCGCAGCAGCGCCCCGGCGAACAGCGCCACCTGATCGCGCAGCTCACGGTAGGTGTACTTCCGCACCACCCCGGTCACCGGACTGTCATAGATCAGCGCGTCCTGATCCCCGCGCTCCGCCACATGCCGATCGACCGCGTTCCAGCAGGTGTTCAACTCCGCGTCCGGAAACCACCGGAAGATCGGCGCCTCGCTGTCGTCCAGAATCCTGTCCGGCGCCCGCTCCCAGTCGATCCCCTCGGCCGCCGCCCGCCAGAATCCCGCCGGGTCGGCCAGACTCCGCCGATAGACCTCCTCATACGCACCCATCCCCCGACGCTGCGCCCCTCCCTCCCCGTTGTCCACCCCACATAACCCGCTCTAAAGCATCCTAGGAACCTAGGTCGCACCCTCCTGCAACGTGCAAGCCTGCGCGGTCGAGCGCGAGCGTGAGCGTCCTAGGAACCTAGGCCAGATTCATCCATCGGGGTGCGAGCCGACCGGGCAGCAAGCCGACCAAAGGGGCGCATCCAGGGCGAGCTTCTCCCCGACCCAGGCATGTGGGGCGAGCCGGCGGCGGGGCGCAGCCGAAGAGACGAGATCACCGCCGGCCGACATCCGGCTGCAGCGCGCTGCGGTCACCCACGGCGTGTCGCAGCAATACGCTGCAGCCGAACCGGATCTCCACGACGGAGGGTCACGCGGGCGCCCCGAGCCGACCCCCACGATGGAGATCTCACGCGGGCGCGCCGAGCACGCCTCCACAACGGACAACCACACCGCGAGGGGGCGCCTCCCCTGTGGAGAGTGAGCCGCCGCACCCAGGCTGAGCCGGCAAGGTTTTGGGGCGGGGATGGACCACGCAGGGATCAAGCCTGACCGCCCGGAGTGGGCCATCCCCGCCCCAAAACCGCCCACCCGGCGCGGCAAGAACCAGGCGCACCACAACCGGCGACCGGCTCGGACCTCACCGTCCGGCAATCGGACCGAACGGTCCCGGACCGGGTGGTCCTACACCGCCTGGGGGAACACCTCTTCCACCATCGCCAGCAACGACGTCTTCAACAGCGCGTGGACCTGTTCGCGACTCAACACGCCTCGCTGCAGCCACTCGCGCCCCGTGAACACCGCCAGCCCCACATATGACCGGGCCATGCCGCGCAACGCCTCGGACGGGGACTCCCCGAGGCCCACCGCACCGAGCACACCCACCGCGGCGACATCGATGGCCTCGGCTATCACTCCGTCAACTTCGGCATCACCGGCTATGCCGCCGGCGTTGACGGCGGCCAGCCAGGAGGTGCTGTGCCGGGACACCACGTCGAGAAACCAGCTGACGATGGTGTCGACGCGCCGTTCGAGCGGATCGTCCCGGCGGACCTGCTCCAGGGCCACGGCGGGCACTGTCAGCATCACCCGCACCACTTCGAGGTATAAATCCTTTTTTGTCCCGAAATAGTGGTTCACCAACCCACGCGCCACCCCAGCCGCACGCGCCACATCCGTCGTAGAAACCTCAGAATACGGACGCTGCCCGAACAACCGGACAGCCACCGTCAGGATCTCCCCCCGGCGGCTGTCCGGTTCCATCCGCCGGCGGCGGGTCGCCTCCATGCTCACGCCGTGACCCTACGTCACACGATTCATCGCGATCCGCGATAGCCGCGAGTCAGACCTCGAACAGATCAATGTCTCAAGATCCATCAAGCATCCAGAAGCAGACCAGATGAATCCCGGAAATTCATACGCCACTTATTGACACATCGCCAATAGCGATCGACAGTGGGTCGATGTCGACGCCTGGACTGGACGGCTACACCGAGCCGTGGCGCAAGCCGGAACACGATGACCTCGCCGAGCTGGCCCGCACGTTCTTCCTGAAGGAGGTCGTGCCGCACGCCGGCCGCCTGGAGAAGCAGGGCCACCCCGATCGCGAGCACTACCTTCGCGCCGGCGAGCTCGGCCTGCTCGGCCTGTCGGTGCCGGAGCAGTACGGCGGCGGGGGCGGCGATTTCACCCACGAGGCGGTGCTGTTGCACGAACAGACGCTGGCCGGCGAGGGTAGCCTGGGCCTGGCGGTGCACAGCGGGATCGTCACGGGATATCTCGCTCACTACGGGACGGACGAGCAGAAACAACGCTGGCTGCCCGGCCTGGTGAGCGGCGAGCTGATCGGCGCGATCGGGATGACCGAGCCGGACGGCGGTTCCGACGTGCAGGCGATACGGACCCGTGCGGTCCGGACCGGCGAGGACTATCTGGTGAGCGGGTCGAAGACCTTCATCACCAATGGGTATCTGGCGGACTTATTGGTCCTCGCCGTGAAGACCGATCAGTCCGCCAAGGCGCACGGCATCTCGCTGCTGATCTGCGAGCTGAAGGACGGCACGCCGGGGTTCACCCGCGGCCGCAGCCTCGAGAAGATCGGCCTGCACGCCAACGACACGGCCGAGCTGTTCTTCGACGAGATGCGCGTGCCGGCGGCGAACCTCCTCGGCGGCGAGGAGAACCAGGGCTTCATCCAGCTGATGCAGCAGCTCCCCCAGGAACGCCTGGTCATCGGCGTGGGAGCGGTCGCTGCCATGCAGCGGGCGGTCGCGCTGGCCACGGCGTACGCGAAGGAGCGGCACGCCTTCGGCAAGCCACTGCTGGGCCACCAGAACACCCGGATGGTCCTCGCCGAGTGCGCGACGCGTACCCGGGTGTCCCGGATCTTCCTGGACGACGCGATCGAGCGGCACACGCGTGGTGAGCTGGACGTGGCGACCGCGGCCATGGCGAAGCTCTACCTCACCGAGGGCCAGTGCGAGATCGTCGACCGCTGCCTGCAGATCTTCGGCGGCTACGGCTACACCACCGAGTACCCGATCGCCCGGATGTATGCGGACGCCCGGGTCCAGAAGATCTACGGCGGCACGAACGAGATCATGAAGGAGTTGATCGCGCGTGTCCTATGACCGGAAAGGACCGCTCAACGGCATCCGTGTCGTGGAGCTGGCCGGCCTCGCTCCCGGCCCGTTCGGCTGCATGGTGCTGGCCGACCTGGGCGCCGACGTCGTGCTGGTCGACCGCCCCGGCGGCACCGGACTGAGCGGTCCGCTCCAGCGCAACCGCAGCATCGTCACGCTGGATCTCAAGAGCGAGGAGGGCCGGACCGACCTCCTGCGCCTGGCCGGGAGGGCCGACGTCCTGATCGAGGGCTACCGTCCCGGCGTGGCCGAGCGCCTCGGCTTCGGCCCGGAGGAGCTCTTCAAGATCAACCCCAGGCTTGTGTACGGGCGGATGACCGGTTTCGGCCAGCAGGGCCCCCTCGCGGCGGCCGCCGGACACGACATCGACTACCTCGCCCTCGCCGGCGCGCTGGAGCCCCTGGGCCGGCCCGGCGCCAACCCGCACGCGCCGATCAACCTGCTCGCCGACTTCGCCGGCGGTGGCATGCTGCTGGCCGTCGGGGTGCTCGCCGCGCTCCTCGAACGGGAGCGGTCCGGCGTGGGCCAGGTGGTCGACGCCGCGATGGTGGACGGATCCGCACTGCTCATGACGTTCCTGCACGGGATGATGGCGGGCGGGATGTGGGGCGGCGGCCGGGGCGGGAACCTGCTCGACGGCGGCGCGCCGTTCTACGACACCTACCGGGCGTCGGACGGCGGATTCCTCGCGGTCGGCGCGCTCGAGCCGCAGTTCTACGCGGCGCTGCTCACCGGTCTCGACCTCGGTGACGCGGACCTGCCGGACCAGATGGACCGGGAGCGGTGGCCGGAGCTGCGGCGGATCCTCACCGAGCGGTTCGCGACCCGGACCCGGGACGAGTGGGCCGCGGTGTTCGCGAGGCTGGACGCCTGCGTGGCGCCGGTGCTGACCCCGGCCGAGGCGCCGGATCACCCGCACAACGTGGCGCGCGGGACGTTCGTCGAGGTGGACGGCGTGCGCCAGCCCGCGCCGGCGCCCCGCTTCGCTCGTACCCCGGCAAGCGCTCCCACCGCGCCCGAGACGACCACCGTGACCGGCGTCCTGGCCGGTTGGGAGTGATCAGGCGGCGAGCTTGCGCTTGTCGCGGTACATCGCGGCGTCCGCCTCGGCGGTGAGCGTGTCGAGGGTGACGTCGGAACCGGCCGCGCGCAGGGCGAAACCGACGCTCACCCCGACCGTGACCTCGCGGCCGTTGCCGATGGCGATCGGCCGGGAGACGGCGTCCCGGATCCGGGCTATCGTCCGCGCCGAGCGTGCGCTGTCCGCGTCGGGCAGCAGCACCAGGAACTCGTCGCCGCCCAGCCGGCCGGCGAGGTCGCCCGGCTCGAGCACCGCGCCGAGCCGGGCGCCGATCTCGTGCAGCAGCACGTCGCCGGCCGCGTGCCCGTAGGTGTCGTTCACCTTCTTGAACCCGTTGAGGTCGAGCAGCAGGACGGCCAGCGGGGAACCGGTACGGTCGGCCGCCCAGCAGGCCAGCTGGGATCGGTTCGGCAGGCCGGTCAGCGGATCGTGGTTGGCCTGGTGCTGCAGCTCCCGGCGGGTCTCCTGGAGCGTGGTGAGCTGCTTCGCGAAGGCCGACGACTGGGTGCCGGTGATCACCGCGATCATCAGGTTGATGCCCACCACGAACACGTCGTCGGTC
This sequence comes from Actinoplanes sp. NPDC023714, assembly GCF_040639855.1. Taxonomy (NCBI): domain Bacteria; kingdom Bacillati; phylum Actinomycetota; class Actinomycetes; order Micromonosporales; family Micromonosporaceae; genus Actinoplanes; species Actinoplanes sp. NPDC023714. Next base: position 104,968 of record NZ_JBFAAR010000002.1, on the reverse strand, counting down.
GTCCCCGGGACGCCCGCCATGAACGCGGCCGAGGTCAGCAGGCAGACGAGCAGCGCGCCGGCGAGCCGGTGCCGGAGCGCGCCGATCGTGACGGTCAGCATCAGCAGCGGCCAGGTGGTCACCTGCGGGTAGTGCAGCGTCGAGATCAGCACGACCCCGGTGATCGTGGCGGTGTCGAGGGTGACCTGCGTGGCGCTGAGCCAGGGGTACCAGCGGGAACCGGGCCGGCGGCGGGCGAGGAGACCGAGGACGTTGGAGAGCGACATGACCGCCACGCCGAGCCAGCAGGCCAGCGTCACCCCGGCGTCGAGGCCGGCCGGCGAGTAGGGGCTGAGCCCGCTGCCGTAGAAGGCCGTGCTCGCGATCCCGATGGAGCGCGAGACCAGGCCGGCGAGCTCGATCGTGCGGCGGCGCGACATGAGGGAGTCGTCCACCACCGTACGCATAAGCCTTTGATCGGCAGAAACGTCCCCGGCATGAGAGAAGGCCGGTCGCCGTCGGCGACCGGCCCCTCGGGGTGCTTCTCGTCAGAACTTGAACGCGCCGACCAGGTTGCGCAGCTCCTCGGCGGTCCGGGAGACCTCCTCGCTCGCCTCGCGGGTCTGGTTCACACCGCTCACCGTCAGGGCGCTCGCGGACGAGACGTCGCTGATGTTCGCGGCGATCCGGCTGGAGCCGGCGGCCACCTCGGCGATGCTCCGGGACATCTCGCCGGTCGTGGCGGTCTGCTCCTCCACCGCGGAGGCGATGGTGGTCTGGAAGTCGTTGATCTGCGCGATGACCTCGGAGATGCGGTTGATGACCTCGACCGCGCCGCCGGTGTCCTGCTGGATCGCGGTGACCCGGGCGCCGATGTCCTCGGTCGCGCGGGCGGTCTCCTGGGCCAGGTCCTTGACCTCGGAGGCGACGACCGCGAAGCCCTTGCCGGCGTCGCCGGCGCGCGCGGCCTCGATGGTGGCGTTCAGCGCGAGCAGGTTGGTCTGCTCGGCGATCGAGGTGATCAGCTTGATGACGTTGCCGATCTCGGCGGAGGACTCGCCGAGCTTGCGGATGGCCTCGGAGGCGCTGGCGGCCTCGGAGACGGCGATCGAGGCGACCTGTGCGGCGTCGGCCGCGTTGCGGGAGATCTCCCGGATCGACAGGCCCATCTCCTCGGAGCCGGCCGCGACGGTCTGCACGTTGCGGGAGATCTCGTCGGCCTCGATCGTGGCCGAGCTGCTCTGCCGGTCGGTGTTGTCGACCGCGCCGGCGATCTCGCCGGAGACGGCGGCGAGCTCGGTGGACGCCGCGGCGAGCTTGTCGGCGTCGGCCGCGATGGTCTCCATCGAGGCGCGCACCTTGTCGAGCGAGCGGTCCAGGCCGGCGGCCATGGTGCCCAGCTCGTCGCGGCTCGTGATGCCGCTGCGGACGGTCAGGTCGCCGCGGTCCAGGGCGTCGATGACGAGGCCGAGCTTGCGGATCGGGCCGAGGATCGAGCGGACCATCGGGACGGCCAGGCCGATGAGCAGCGCCAGGGCGGCGAGCGCCACCACGATCGCGGTGGTGCGTACCGACGAGATGGTGCTCTCCATCTCGGCCTTGCCGGCGACGATGTCGGCCTCGACCTTCTCGGTGAGCGCGTCGAGCTCGTTGTCGGTCGTGTCGTTGCGCTCGGCGATCTCGTCGGTACGGTCCACCACCGAGGCCGGGTTCGCCACGCCGGCCGCCACGAACTCGGTGATGAAGGTGTTGAAGTCCTCGAAGTCCGGCCGGTAGCCGTTGAACTCGGTGATGATGTCGGCGGGCAGACCGGAGGCGATCACGGCGTCCGCGGCCTCGACCGCCGACTGCACGTCGTCCTTCGCGTCGCCGGCGACGTCGTGTCCGAGCGCGGCCCGGTACGCGTCGACCTTGAGCTCGCTCTGCCGGTTGTTCAGGTGGTTGAGGGCGGCGAGGCCGGCCTCCAGGCTTCGGATCTCCTCGGCCTGGTCCGCCAGGGTGTCCTGGCCCAGCAGGGTGATCGTCGCCATCGAACCGAGCGCGATGGCGCCCGTGGCGACGATGGCACTGAGCCGTTTGGCCGTGCCGATGTTCTGTAAGCCGCGCATCTGCCCTCCGTCCGTGGTCCGACGCACGTTCCATCGGCCGCGCACGGATCCATCTGAGGACTGAAGTTTCAGCGGATTGGAAGTCCGGAAGCAGATCTTCCGCTTCCGGACGACTCTGCTTGCCCGGAACGAGCCTACGTCAGCGATGGATCTTGTTTCGCCAATCCGCCGGAACCGACGCGGCGGGGCCAGGAACGGTCTGGTCGGCGGGACGGCTGGTCGGCGGCGCCAGCTCGGGGCCGCTGCCGGCCTCCTCCTTCACGTAGTCCCAATACCAGTCCTCGCCCGGCTCGAAGGACTGGATGATCGGGTGGCCGGTGCTGCGGAAGTGCGCGGTGGCGTGCTGCGACGGCGAGGTGTCACAGCAGCCGACGTGGCCGCAGGAGGCGCATCGGCGCAGGTGGAACCACCAGCCGCCGGTTTCGAGGCACTCCGCGCAGCCGGTGCCGGAGGGAGGGACGTCGGTCTGAATCGGCGCAGTCACGTCCGCAACCTATCGCAGCTCGTCGTACGCCCGCTGCGCCGCACGCATGGTCTTGATCTCACCCTCGACCAGCTCGATCAGCTCGACGAACTTCGCGGCGACCCGCTCGCCCAGCTCGGTCAGGCTGTATTCCACCCGCGGCGGGATGGTGGCCTGCACCTCGCGGCGGACCAGCCCGTCCCGCTCCAGCGCCTGCAGCGTCTGGGCCAGCATCTTCTCGCTCACGCCGTCGACCTTGCGGCGCAGCGCGTTGAACCGGAACGAGCCCTCGTGCAGCGCCGCCAGCGCGAGCCCGCCCCAGCGGCCGGTCACGTCGCCGAGCACGTCGCGGGAGAGGCAGTCGCGGGCGAAGACGCTGGGGATCAGGTCGTCATCCGGGTCGGTCATGACGTAGACGATACCAACTCAGAGTTGGCACTTTCGAAAAGTTAGTGCATGCTTTGACCGCAGCACCTTCTAAGGAGATTCACATGACCACCATCGCCGTCACCGGTGCCACCGGCCACCTCGGCCGCCTCGTCGTCGAGGCGCTCATCGCGCGGGGCGCCGCGCCGGGCGACATCGTCGCGGCGGTCCGCGACACCGCCAAGGCCGCCCCGCTCGCGGCGCTCGGCGTGCAGGTCCGCCGGGCCGACTACGACGAGCCGCCGACGCTGGCCGCGGCCTTCGCCGGGGTCGACCGCCTGCTCCTGATCTCGGGGAACGCGGTGGGCCAGCGGGTTCCGCAGCACCGGGCCGTCATCGACGCCGCCGTCGCGGCGGGGGTCGGATTCCTCGCGTACACCAGCATCCTGCGGGCGGACAGCAGCCCGATCGGGCTCGCGCCGGAGCACCTCGCCACCGAGCAGGCCCTCGCGGCGTCCGGCATCCCGACCGCCCTGCTGCGCAACGGCTGGTACATCGAGAACTACGCCGGAAGCGTCGCCGGCGCCCTGCACACCGGCACGATCGCGGGCAGCGCCGGCGACGGCCGGATCGCCGCCGCCACCCGCGCCGACTACGCCGAGGCCGCCGCCGCGGTGCTGCTGTCCGGCGAGGCCGGCGTGTACGAGCTGGGCGGCACGCCGTTCACCATGGCCGAGCTCGCGGCCGAGGTGGCGGAGCAGTCCGGCAAGCCGGTCGCCTACCAGGACCTGCCGGTCGCCGAGTACCAGGCGGTGCTGGCCGGGCTCGGGCTGCCGGAGGCGTACGCGGGCCTGCTCGCCGACACCGACTTCAAGATCACTGAGGGCCACCTCGACACCGGCAGCGACGACCTGGCGAAGCTGATCGGCCGCCCGTCGACGCCGCTGTCCGAGGCCGTGGCGGCGCTGCTCAAGGCCTGATCAGCCGGTGCCGTGACTCAGCCGATGCCGGGACTCACTCGGTGCCGGGCTCACTCGGTGCCGGGCTCACTCGGTGCCGGGCTCACTCGGTGACGTCGGCGAACGTGCCGCCCAGTGCCGCGACGGCCTCGTCGGCCGGGACGCGAAGGCCCAGGCCCCGCTCTCCGGCACCGAGGCTGACGGTGCGGCCCCGGGTGCGCTCGTCGGCGATCACCGGCCACGGTTTCGCCGCGCCGAACGGGGTGATGGTGCCCCGCTCGTACCCGGTGGCGTCCTTCGCCGTCGCGGCGTCCGGCATGGAGAGGCGGTTCACACCGAGCAGGGTCCGCAGTTTCGGCCAGGAGATCGAACGGTCGCCGGGGACGAGGACGAACAGGTACTCGCCCTCGGCCCGGCGGACCACCAGGGTCTTGACCAGGTCACGGACCTCGACGCCCTGGGCCGCCGCGGCCTCCTCGACGCTGGCGACCGGGCCGTGGGTGATCACCTCGAAGGGGATGCCGAGGGCGGTCGCTGCGGTGATCGCGGGGGTCGTCACAAGATCAGGGTAATAAGCTTCGGAAACATCGACGAGAGGGGACTTCGATGGCCGACAAACCTCGGCTTCAGCCCGGTCCGGATCATCCGATCACCGTGCGGCCCAGCACCGAGCGGGTCGTCGTCACGGTGGCCGGCAAGGTGGTGGCGGACAGCCGCAACGCGCTGACCCTGCAGGAGGCGAACTATCCGCCGGCGTACTACGTGCCGCTCACGGACGTGGACCGGTCGCTGCTGGAACGCACGTCGACGACGACCTACTGCCCCTACAAGGGCGAGGCCGGCTACTACTCGATCCCGGTCGGGGGCGAGAAGTCGGTGGACGCGATCTGGGAGTACGCCGAGCCGTTCGACGCCGTGGCGCCGATCGTCAACCACGTGGCGTTCTATCCGAACCGGGTGGACTCGATCGAGACAACGCCGCTCTGACCGCGGCCATCTGGTAGCGATCCGCCTCGTACGGCGTATATAGCGAAATCCGATCAATCGACGTGCCGAACCGGGATCGCAGGCCGTCGGCGACGGCCGCGGCGTCCCCGGACACCGCGAAGGCGTCGAGCACGTCGTCGGTGATCTCGGCGGCCATCGCGGTCCAGTCCTGCCGCCGCGACATCATGGCGAGGCGGTCGGCGAGATCGCCCCAGCCGTGCAGCTCGAGCACGGGACGGTAGGACGGCGTCGACGCGTAGAACGCGATCTGCCCGCGTACCGCCTGTTCGGCGCGGGCCCGCTGAGCCGGGTCCGCGCCGAGCACCACCATGGCGCTCATCTGCAGCGTGAAGCCGCCGAGGTCGCCGCCGCGCGCCTCGCGCAGGCACGGCAGGATCCGCTCGGTCAGGTACGCCGGGCTGGTCAGCGGGTGCACGAGCAGCCCGTCCGCGGCCCGGCCGGCCACCGTGATCATCCGTTCGCCGACGGCCGCGAGCTCGAGCGGCGGGTTCCCGAACGGGTTCGGTCCCGGGTTGAAGAAGTCGGTCATGAGGGTGTGCTTGTAGAACTCGCCGCGGAACATCAGCCGGTCGCCGGTCTCCCAGGCCCGCCAGATCGCCCGGATCGCGCCGGTGAACTCCTCCATCCGCTTCGCCGGCTGCCCCCACGGCATCGCGAACCGCCGCTCGATGTGCGGCTTGACCTGCGATCCCAGCCCGAGCCGGAAGCGGCCCTCGCTGATCAGCTGGAGGTCGTTGGCGAGCACCGCGACGTTCATCGGGTTGCGCGCGAACGCCACCGCGATGGCCGACTGAAGGCTGATCCGGGCGGTGGCGCGGGCCACCAGGGCGAGCGTCGTGAAGACGTCGTGCTTCGTCTCCGCCGCCAGGAAACCGTCGTATCCGACCTGTTCCGCCGAGACGGCGGCGGTCTCCGCCTCGGCCGGTGAGGCCGCGACCGGCGCGGCGAAGTCAACGAACATCGTTCATGCATACCAAGGAAAAACGATCACCGGGCCGCCGCCGCGCGGATCGCCTCCGCGGTCACCTCGGTGGTCGTTGCGCGCAGCAGGTCGAGGTCGGCCTCCACGTCGCCGGTCGCGAGCGCCACCACGGCGTCGCCGTCGTAGCGGGAGTGGGCCGGGTGCAGGGCCCGCGCGAACCCGTCGTGACCGCTCTGGGACAGCAGGAAGCAGTCCGCCTTGGTGAGCCTCGCGTCGGTCAGCACCACGGCGATCGTGGTGTTCGTGAGGCCGGGAGGGGTGACCGGATCACCGTCGCCGGCCGGGAGCACCGGCGTGCCGTCCGCCCCGATCACGTCGCCCCAGGCGTTGACCACCGCCACGACGGCCACCGACGCGGCGCCGGACCGGCCGCGGGCCACCCCGAGCCCACCCGGCGCCGGGCCGCCCCGCCATTTGCCGGTGGTCGCACCCACGCCCGCTCCCGACGTACCCGGCAGGAAGGGATCTCCCCGCAGGGCCGCGAGGGCGGCATCGCGCCCGGCCGCCGCCCCCGGTGGCGTGCCGCCGACGGACGGATCGAAGATCGACATGCCGACGACGATCGGGACCGGGCCGAACGGGGTCGGGAATCCCTGCTCCCGGGAGCGCAGGACCTGCACGACGCCGTCGGCCGCGGAGAGGCCGAAGGCCGACCCGCCGGAGAGCACCACGGCGTCCACCCGGTCGACCAGGCGACTGGGGTGGAGAAGCTCGAACTCCCGGGTGGCGGGCGCCCCGCCGCGGACCTCGCCGGAGCCGACCGTGCCGGGCGGCGGCAGGATCACGGTGACGCCGGTGCCGCCGCCGCTCCAGTTGCCGGCGAACGCGGTGAGGAGCTGTGGGTCCATAAATACCGACCCTACGCAACGTTCCGTCCGGATTTTCGTGGGTATGGAGGCCGTCGCGATCCTAAATCGAAGATCCGAAGGAAGAGAGCGATGCCAGAACCTACACTTCCCAGCCCGGCGTCCCTCGACCCTGCCGAGTCCACGCCGCTGCAGGCGTCGCTCGCGCCGGAGCGCGGACTGCAGACCGGGGAGGCTCTGACCACGGCGCAGGGTCTGCGGCTGTCCGACACCGATCATTCGCTGAAGGCGGGCACCCGCGGTCCGGCGCTGATGGAGGACTTCCACCTCCGGGAGAAGATCACCCACTTCGACCACGAGCGGATCCCGGAGCGCGTGGTGCACGCGCGGGGCTCGGGCGCCTACGGCGTGTTCACCGCCTACGGCAACGCCGCGTCCATCACGAAGGCCGGGTTCCTCGCCGAGAAGAACAAGCAGACCGAGGTCTTCGTCCGCTTCTCGACGGTCCTCGGCTCGCGCGGCTCCGCCGACACCGTCCGCGACACCCGCGGATTCGCGACCAAGTTCTACACCGACGAGGGCAACTTCGACCTGGTCGGCAACAACATGCCGGTCTTCTTCATCCAGGACGGCATCAAGTTCCCGGACCTCATCCACGCCGCCAAGTGGCACCCGGACCGGGAGATTCCGCAGGCGCAGACCGCGCACGACACGTTCTGGGACTTCGTCTCGCTGCACACCGAGGCCACCCACCACGTGTTCTGGGCGATGTCGGACCGGGCCATCCCGCGCTCGTACCGGACCATGGAGGGCTTCGGCGTCCACACGTTCCGCCTGGTCAACGCGGCCGGCGAGACGGCGCTCGTGAAGTTCCACTGGAAGCCGGTCGCCGGCGTGCACTCCCTCGCGTGGGAGGAGGCGCAGATCGCCGCGGGCGTCGACCCCGACTTCCACCGCCGCGACCTCACCGACTCGATCGACGCGGGCCTGTTCTTCGAGTACGAGCTCGGCGTGCAGGTCATGCCGGACACCGGTGACGAGACCTTCCAGGGCATCGACCTGCTCGACCCCACGAAGATCGTCCCGGAGGAGCTCGCGCCGGTGCAGCCGATCGGCAAGCTCGTGCTGAACCGCAACACCGACAACTTCCACGCCGAGACCGAGCAGATCGCCTTCCACATGGGCAACCTGGTCCCCGGCATCGAGGTGACGAACGACCCGCTGCTGCAGGCGCGGCTCTTCTCCTACCTGGACACCCAGCTGAGCCGGCTCGGCGGGCCGAACTTCACCCAGCTGCCGATCAACCGGTCGCACGCGCCGGTGAACGACAACCTGCGCGACGGCATGCACCAGAGCGTGGTGCACCGCGGCATCGCGCCCTACCTGCCGAACAGCCTGGGCGGCCCGGAGGCGCCGGAGGCCGACCCGGCCGGGTACGTCCACCTGCCGAAGCCGGTGCAGGGCGTCAAGATCCGGGAGAACCCGGCGTCGTTCGCCGACCACTACTCGCAGGCGGCGCTCTTCTACCACAGCCTCACGCCGATCGAGCAGGAGCACATGGTCGAGGCGTTCACCTTCGAGCTGGGCAAGTGCTACGAGACGCCGATCCGCGAGCGGATGCTCACGGTCCTCGCGAAGGTCGACGCCGGCCTGACCGCGAAGGTGGCCGCCGGCCTCGGCCTGCCGGCCCCGCAGGGCGAGCCGCCCGCCGAGGTCACGCCCTCCCCCGCGCTCGCCCAGATCACCGACAAGCTCTGGCCGGTCGCCGGCCGGATCGTCGGGGTGATCGCCGGTCCGGGCGCCGACCTGTCCGGCATCGACACGCTGCGCAAGGCGCTCAAGGCGCAGGGCGTGGTGCTCCGGGTGATCGCCCCGATCGGCGGCATCCTGGACGGCAAGGAGATCGTCGAGCGGACGTTCCAGACCGCCCGGTCCGTGGAGTTCGACGCGGTCCTGGTCGCGGACGGCGCCGGCAAGCTCGTCGACCTGCAGGTGACGGTCCTGCTGCAGGAGGCGTTCCGGCACGCGAAGGCGATCGGCTCCTGGGGTGACGGCGAGCAGCTGCTTCGGACGGCCGGCATCGACCCGGCGGCGCCCGGTGTGCTCACCAACGGGGATGCGAGCAAGGCGTTCGCCGAGCAGTTGACGGCGGCGCTGGCCAAGCACCGTGCGTGGGAGCGGATGCCCCTCCTCAAGCCGGCGGCTTCTTCGCAGGGTTCCTGAGGGTGGGCGGGGGCCGCGCTGTTCTTCGGTGCGCGGCCCCCCGGTCCTCCCGGAGCCGACCGTGACCAAGAGCCCTTGACCTGACCTCTGACTCACCTCGGGCTCCCACGCGGGCTCCCACGCGGGCTCCCACGCGGGCTCCCACGCGGGCTCCCACGCGGGCTCCCACGCGGGCTCCCACGCGGGCTCCCACGCAGGCGATCTTGGACGATCGACCACCGTTCCCGGTGGCCTCTCGTCCAAGATCGCCTTTTTTGGTGGTCCAATCGTCCAAGATCGCGGTTAGCCGGGTGGGCGAGCGAATCGCCAAAGCAGCAACCCGAACACAACCCAAGCCGAACAACCGACAGCAGCACAGCGCCCATAAGTAGTCGGCTTGCTCAAGCCGGCAGCGTCCCCACAAGCCCTCCGAGCCCCCGAGCCCCCGGCCAACCTTGAACGACAGCTCCCCCTCCTCCAGCGATCTTGGACGGTTGACCACCGCTTTCGGTGGCCGAGCGTCCAAGATCGCTTGTGACGCCGTTACTCACGTCGGCGGCGCCGTCGCAGGCCCCGAGTCCGCCCCGCCGATCTTGAACGATCGGCCCCCTTTCTGCCGATCTTGGACGATTGCCCACCGCTTTCGGTGGCCGAGCGTCCAAGATCGCCGCGGGCGCGCGGTGAATCGTTCAAGATCGCGGCCGGCGGCGTTAGCGAGTTGGCGGCGGCGGCGGCGGCGGCGAAGCGAGCATGCTCTACGCCGAGCAGTTGACGGCAGTGCGGGCTAGCAATACGCGGCGTGACGAGGAGCAGACGGCAGCCTCGTCGCAGGGTTGCGGAACCCTCACGCGATCTTGGACGGTTGACCACCGTTTCCGGTGGGTGGTCGTCCAAGATCGCTTTCTGGGTGGGCAATCGTCCAAGATTGGTGGCGGTGGGTGGTCCCGCGTCCAAGATTGGCGGCGGTGGGTGGTCCCGCGTTCAAGATTGGCGGCTGTGGGCGGTCCCGCGTTCAAGATCGGTGACGGGTAGGGGGCGCGTTCGAGATTGGATCGGTGGTCGCCCATGGATGGCGGGCAGATCGCGGGCCTAGGGGCCGGCTGTTTGATGCACCGTGAGGATGCGATCGCCTTCGGGCACCGCGTTGATGACGGCCCGCGAGGTGCGGGCCTGCGCGGCGGCGGGGTACCACGGCGCGGCGGCCGCCACGGTCGCGGCAGCGCGGTCAGGATCAGCAGCGCGGCCGCCTGCGCCGCCCGGAACCGCACCGCGCCCACGACGACTCTGAACATGCGACTGCTCCCCCGCGTCGACGTCTGTCTGACAGCCTCACGCCACCGGCGCTGTCAGGCACACGCGCCCCGCGAGACCGTTACCCCTCCGATACCGGCAGCCACCGATGACCGCCGGGTGGCGAACGATGGTCGAAATCGATGCTGGAGATCAGGTGGGCCGCCGCTCCCATCCATGATCGGCGGGTAGGTTACCCCTCATGAGCATGCGTTTCGGGGTTTTCGTTCCGCAGGGCTGGAAGAACGATCTCGACGAGATCGCCGACCCGATCGAGCAGTACGAGGCGATGACCCAGGTGGCGAAGCTGGCCGACGCCGGCCCGTGGGACAGCATCTGGGTCTACGACCACTTCCACACGTTTCCCGAGCCCTCGATGCAGACCACGTTCGAGGCCTGGACCGTGACCGCCACGCTGGCCCGGGACACCAGCCGCGTCAACATCGGGCAGATGGTCGGCTGCAACGGCTACCGCCACCCGTCGCTCTACGCGAAGATGGCCTCCACCGTCGACGTCGCCAGCCGCGGCCGTCTCTACGCCGGTCTCGGCGCCGGGTGGTACGAGCACGAGTGGAAGGCCTACGGGTACGAGTGGGCCGACGTCCCCGCCCGGATGGCCGCCTTCCGCGAGGCGGTGCAGATCGTGCACAAGATGTGGACCGAGGACGAGCCGGTCTTCCAGGGCAGGCACTACAGCATCGACAAGCCGATCAACGAGCCGAAGGGCGTCCGCAAGCCCCACCCGTCGTTCTGGCTGGGCGGCGGCGGCGAGAAGGTGACGCTGAAGCTGGTGGCGCAGTACGCCGACGGCAGCAACCTCGGCAACGGCGACCCGGAGATCATCAAGCAGAAGCTGGCCGTCCTCCGGCAGCACTGCGACACCCTCGGCCGCGACTACGACCGGATCGCCAAGTCGACGAGCCTCAACGTCGAGCCGGGCGACACCACGGCCGGCCTGACCCGCAAGGTCGAGCAGATCCGGGACGCCGGCGCCGACTACGTCATCGCCTACTTCCCGCGCGCCGCCTACGACCACGAGCCCCTGCTCCGGTTCGCCGAAGAGGTGATTCCGCAGTTCACCTGAGAGTTCCGGCTAGACTTGACGGGCGCCTCGCCGGCCACGGCCGTGTGAGGCGTCACGCATGTTGCCGAGGTGAGAGCGGGCGGATTTTGGGTAGGCGGCGCCGATGCGGATAGGTGTCCTCGACGTCGGCTCTCAAGCGGTCAACCTGGTCGTCAGCGAGTCCGGCAACCGGATCGAGGCGAAGAAGCCCTTTCCGGCACGCTCGTGGAAGGTCCGGACACACGTCGCCACCTGCATCGACCCGGACGGCGCGATCGAGACGAAGGGCCGGGTACGCGTCGCGGACGCCGTCGCGGAAGCGGTGGGACACGCGCGTCGCGCCGGCGTCGAGGAGATCTTCGCTTTCGGTACGGCGGCGATCCGCGACTGCGCGAACCGGGAGCGCGTCCTCGACGAGATCGAGGACCGTTCCGGCATCCGGCTCGGCGCCCTCTCCGGCGTCGAGGAGGCCGAGCTGACGTTCCTGGCCGCCCGCAGCTGGCTGGGCCGCGAGGCCGGGCGGATGCTGCTGCTCGACATCGGCGGCGGCACCCTGGAGGTCGCGTCGGGGGTCCGGCAGCTGCCCGAGCTGGCACTGTCGCTTCCGCTGGGTGCGGGGCGAATGACGAGAGAGTTTCTGTACGACGGAGATCCGCCGTCCAGCGCCGCGGTCCGCCGGTTGCGCCGTCACGTGAGGAGCGAGATCCGCGACGGCGTCATGCCCGGCCACTGGCCGGCGCCCCGGACCGTGGTGGCAGCGTCCCGCACGTTCTACCAGCTGGCCCGGCTCACCGGCGCCGCGCCGATGCGCCACGGCCCGCACCGCCCCCGTTACGTCCAGCGCAAACCGCTGCGCAAGTGGATCGAGCGCCTCTCCCGCCTGCCGAGCGCCAAACGCGAGCGCCTGCCCGGCGTCTCCGCCCACCGGGCCCACCAGATCCTGGCCGGCGCGGTGATCGCCCACGAGCTGCTCGGCGCCTTCGGCGAGGACACCGCCCGGGTCTGCCCGTGGGGTCTGCGGGAGGGCATCCTCCTCCGCCGGTTCGCCGAGGAGCCCGACTCCCCGCAGGCCGCGTGCTGGACCCCGGCTCCCTGGTCGCGTTCCCTCGTCCTGGTCTGAGTCCAGGTCTGAGTCCAGGTCTGAATACTGGTCCGGCAAATCCGGCTTTCCCGGCGGCGGGGAAGTTTTCCTAGCGGTTTAGAAGAGATAATTCTGTCGGATCGTTGACGGAAAAATTGGCGGGCGCCTACGGTTTCCGGCGTGCCCGTCACTGGTGGTGTCCATGCCCTGGTCAGGCGCGCTCACGAGGAGCGCGTCCTGGCGATCCTCCGTGAGCACGGAACGCTGAGCCGGGCCCAGATCGCGGCCCGCTCCGGCCTGTCGCGCACCACGCTCTCGGAGATCACCGGCGACCTGCTCGGCCGCGGCGCGATCGTCGTGACGACCACCGACGCGCACCGGCGGGCGGGCAGCGGCCGCCCCGCCGAACTGCTGGCGCTCGACCCGAGGTCCGGCCAGTTCCTCGGCGTCGACCTCGGGCACACCCGGGTACGCGTCGTGGTCGCCGACGCGGCCCACGAGATCATCGCGAGCGGCGTCACCCCGTACCCGACGAAGATCTCCCTCCCGGCGCGCATCCGCGCGGCCCTGACCCTCGTCGATCGCCTGAGCCGCAACCAGGACATCGGCCTCTCCGCCCTGCAGGGCGTCGGGGTCGGCGTGACCGGCCCGCACCCGGCCGGCATCCCGCAGGCCACCGCCGACCGCGATCGGGGCCGGTCGGCCCGGGACGAGGTGCTGGCGGCCTTCCGGGAACGGTTCGCCGCGCCGGTGCTGGTCGGCAACAACACGCGGTTCGCGGCGCTGGCCGAGGCCGGGACCACCGATGCGCGGGACGTGCTCTACATCAGGCTGGCCGACGGCATCGGCGGCGGTCTGGTCGTCGGCGGCCGGCTGGTGGCCGGGGCCGGCGGGGCGGCGGGCGAGTTCGGGCACGTCAGCGCGGTCCCCGGTGGGGCGCTGTGCCGCTGCGGCAAGCGGGGATGCCTGGAGACCGTCGCCGCCGTGGCGCCGGCCCTGGCCGCGGCCGGCGCCGCGGACCTCGACGACCTGGCCGGCCGCCGGCACGAGCCCGCGGTCGCCGCCGCCATGGACCGCATCGCCGGCGCGGTGGGGCGGGTGCTGGCCGCCGCGGCGCTGGTCCTCGACCCGGAACTCGTCGTGATCGGCGGCCCTCTCGTCCGCGCGGTCCCGGAGCTGGTCGGCGGCGCGGCCCGGGTCATCGACGCCGAACGCATCACCGGCCAGGCACTCAGCGTGCGGGCGGCGCGGCTCGGGGACGACGACGGGGCGCGGGGAGCGATCGCCGCGATCTTCCGGCAGTCGCCGCTGCTCGACGACTACCACGAGACCGGACCACGAGAGGACGAACGGTGAGCCTGGTCGAGGCCGACACCAGGGCGGGGGCCGCTGTCGCTGCCGGCGCGCAGCCACGGCGGCGGCCGCCCGTACGCAAATTGATCTTGAATTTGATCTCGGTGGTGATCGGAATCGGGCTGTGGTGGGGCTTCTCGCTCGCGGGCCACGACATTCCGGCGCCGCCCGCGGTGCTGACCCGCGCGGGCGAGCTGATCGCCGACGGCACGCTGGCCGCGGATGTGCTGGCGAGCCTCACGCGCGTGCTGGCCGGATTCCTGCTCGGCGTGGCGCTGGCCGTGCCGGTCGGGTTCCTGATGGGCTGGTATGCCCCGGTACGCGCCCTGGTGGAACCGTGGATCCAGTTCTTCCGGACCATCCCGCCGCTGGCGATCATCCCGCTCGCGATCGTGCTGATGGGCATCGAGGAGACGCCGAAGATCTTCGTGATCTTCCTGGCCTCCTTCCTGTCGTGCGTGATCGCGACCCTCCAGGGCGTGGTCGGCGTCGACCGGACACTGATCAACGCGGCCCGGGTCCTCGGAGCCAATGACCGGATCATTTTCGGCCGGGTGGTGATCCCCGCGTCATCGCCGTTCATCCTCGTCGGGATGCGCGTCGGCCTCGGCTCGTCGTGGGCCACGCTCGTCGCCGCCGAGTTGATCGCCGCCCAGCAGGGGCTCGGCTACCGGATGCAGAGCGCGCAGCTCTACTACGACCTTCCGACGATCTTCGTAGGACTGATCACGATCGGCGTGCTCGGGCTGGGGATGGACCGGATCCTGCTGCTCGCGGAGAAGCGGCTGACGAGTTGGCAGGAGACCCGATGATCAGCATCGAGCATGTCCGGAAAGTATTCCCCCTGAACGGGCGGGAGTTCGTCGCGCTCGGCGACGTCTCCCTGGAGCTCGCCGGCAACGAGTTCGTCACCGTCGTCGGGCCCTCGGGCTGCGGGAAGACGACCCTCATGAACATCCTGGCCGGTCTCGAGACGCCGAGCAGCGGCCGCGCGCTGGTGAACGGCGCACCGGTGACCGGGCCCGGGCCGGAACGCGGGGTGATCTTTCAGCAGTACGCGCTCTTCCCGTGGCTGACCGTGCGCGAGAACGTCGAATTCGGCCTGCGCAACAAAGGCGTGCCCAAAGCCGAACGACGCCGGATCGCCGACCATTTCATCGAGCTCGTCGGCCTCGGGAAATTCGCCGGCGCCCTGCCGAAGACCCTGTCCGGCGGCATGAGACAGCGCGTCGCGATCGCCCGCGCCTACGCCGTCAACCCGTCGATCCTGCTCATGGACGAGCCGTTCGGCGCCGTCGACGCGATGACCCGCGTCCGGCTGCAGGAACAGCTTCTCGCCACCTGGGACCGGGAGAAACGCACGATCCTCTTCATCACCCACGACGTCGACGAAGCCGTCTTCCTCGCCAACCGGGTCGTCGTCATGGCGGCCCACCCCGGCCGGATCGCCGAGATCGTCGACGTCGGCCTGCCCTACCCCCGGACCGACGAGATCCGGCTCAGCCCCGCGTTCACCGCGCTCCGCAATCGCGTGTGGAGCGCCGTTCACCATCAGGAGCCCGTACCGTGAAAAAGGTCTTCGCGGCCATCGCCGCGGCATCGTTGCTCGCCGTTTCCGCCTGCGGCGGAAGCGGCGACGAGGCAGGCGGGGAATCGCTGCGGAAAGTGCGCTTCGGCTACATCGCCGACTACAACGGCACGAGCCTGCTGGCCGTCGCCGGCGATCAGAAGCTGTGGGCGAAACACGGCCTCGAGCCCGACGCCAAGGTCTTCACCAACGGACCGCTTCAGATCACCGCGATGAACGCCGGCGACCTCGACTACGGCTACATCGGACCGGGCGCGGTCTGGCTGCCCGCCTCCGGCAAGGCGAAGATCGTCTCGCTGAACTCGCTCGGCAACGCCGACCGCGTGATCGCGCAGCCGGGGATCACCGGCCTGGCGCAGCTCAAGGGCAAGAAGATCGGCGTCCCGGAGGGCACGTCCGGCGACATGATCCTGACCCTGGCGCTGCGGAAGGCCGGGCTCACGAACGACGACGTCGAGCGCGTGCCGATGGAACCGGCCACCATCGTCACGGCGTTCGCGGCCGGGCAGATCGACGCGGCGGGCATCTGGTATCCGCTGCTCGGCACCATCAAGCAGCGCACGCCGGACCTGGTGGAGCTCGCCGAGAACGCCGACTTCGCCGACCAGATGGCGTTCCCGACCGCGTTCGTGGCGGGCAACGACGTGGCCGCCGACCGGACGGCCGCCGTCAGGGAGGTGCTCCGCGAGGCCATGGACTACCGGGCCGCGCACCCCGACGAGACCGTGCAGCTCGTGGCGGCGATGAACAAGCAGACCGTCGACGCGGTGAAGGCCGACGCCGCGAACAGCCGGATGCTCGACGCGAAGACCGTCGACGGTTATGTCAGCGACGGAACGGTCGCGAAATGGCTGACCGGAATGGGTTCCTACTTCGTCGGCGCGGGCAAGCTGCCGTCCAATCCGGAGCCGTCGACCTACTACCTGGGCCTGCCGTGAACTTCCTTTTCCTGATGACGGATCAGCACCGGGTGGACACCCTCGGCGCCTACGGGAATCCGGGGGTGAGCACCCCGAATCTGGACCGCCTGGCGGCCACCGGAACGCGCTTCGACAGGTGGTACACGCCCACCGCGATCTGTACGCCGGCGCGGGCCAGCCTGCTCACCGGGCAGGCGCCGTTCCGGCACAAGGTGCTCGCCAACCGGGAGCGGAACGTCGGTTATCAGGAGGACCTGCCGGACGACGCGTTCACTTTCGGCATCGCGCTGAAGGAGCGCGGATACAACTGCGGTCTGCTCGGCAAATGGCACGCCAGCAGCGCGAAGTCGCCGGCCGACTACGGGTTCGACGGCCCGCATCTCCCGGGCTGGCACAACCCTGTCGACCACCCGGATTACCTCGCCTATCTCAAGGAGCACGACCTTCCCCCGTACGAAATAAATGATCGGATCCGGGGGACCCTGCCGAACGGCGGACCCGGAAATCTGCTCGCCGCCCGATTGAATCAGCCGGTCGAGGCGACCTTCGAGCACTATCTGGCGGACCGGACGATCGAGCTGCTGCGCCGTTACCGGAGCGAGGACAGGCCCTTCTATCTGGCCACCCACTTCTTCGGGCCGCATCTTCCCTACATCGTCCCGGACGAATACTTCGACCTGATCGACCCGGCCGGCGTGGAATTGCCGAAGTCGATCGCCGAGACGTTCGAGGGCAAGCCGCCGGTGCAGCGCAACTACAGCGCGCACTGGACGTTCGACACCATGCCGATCGAGGTGACGCGCAAGCTGATCGCGGTCTACCGGGGTTACGTGTCGATGATCGACTACGAGATCGGCCGGATCCTCGACGCCGTGGACGAGGCGGGCACCACCGTCTTCTTCACCTGCGACCACGGCGAGTTCACCGGGTCGCACCGGCTGCACGACAAGGGCCCGGCCATGTACGAGGACATCTACCGGACCCCGGGCATCATCCGGATCCCGGGCGCCCCGCCGCAGGTCCGCGACGAGTTCGTGAGCCTGCTCGACTGCACGGCCACGATCCTCGACCTGGCCGGCGCCGACACCGCCCCGGCGGTCGACTCGCGGAGCCTCGCCCCGCTGGTCCGGGGCGAGCGCCCGGAGTGGCAGCCGGACATCGTCTGCGAGTTCCACGGGCACCACTTCCCGTACCCGCAGCGCATGCTCCGCGACGACCGCTACAAGCTGGTGGTCAACCCGGAGTCGGTGAACGAACTCTACGACCTCGCCCAGGATCCGGACGAGCTGCTCAACGTCTACGGCCATCCGGAGATGGCGCCGGTCCGCGACCGGATGCTGGGACGCCTGTACCGGCTCCTGGTCGAGCGGGACGACCGGTTCTACCACTGGATGACGTCGATGTACCAGGTCGGCGACGTCGATCACGACCCGACCCTGAGCGGTCTCGACGATCAATCCTACTTATCCTAGCGATTATGGATTGTTGCACGCCGTCTTCGGACCGCCCGTCCGCCCACATCCCGGCGCCGCTCACGATCGGCGGCGCCGGGACGCACCGGATCGAGCAGATCCCCGTTCCCGCCCAGACCTTCGCGATGGGCGACGCGCACTCCGACGGCGCCTGGGCCGACGGTGAGCAGCCGGTTCATCCGGTACGGGTCCCCGCGTTCACGATCGACGCCACCGCGGTGACCGTCGCCGACTTCCGCGCCTTCGTCGCGGCGACCGGGTACCGGACCGACGCCGAGCAGTTCGGCTGGTCCGCGGTCTTCCACCTCGCCCTGACCGATCCCGAACAGGTCGTAGGCGAGATGCAGGGCACCCCGTGGTGGCTCGGCGTCTCCGGGGCCGACTGGCAGCATCCGGGCGGCCCCTCGGACACGGCCCACGACGACCACCCCGTCGTGCACGTGAGCTGGAACGACGCCGAGGCCTACTGCGCCTGGGCCGGCCGCCGGTTGCCGTCCGAGGCGGAGTGGGAGTGCGCGGCCCGCGGCGGCCTGCCCTCCCTGCGCTATCCGTGGGGTGACGAGCTGCCCGATACGGGCCATGCGCTCAACATCTGGCAGGGTCGATTTCCGTACGAGAACACGACCGCCGACGGATTCCTCACGACGGCGCCGGTCCGGTCGTTCGCGCCGAACGCGTACGGCCTGTGGCAGCCGGTCGGCAACGTCTGGGAGTGGGTCGCCGACTGGTTCGCCCGCGACTACTACGCCGTCGCGCCCGCCGAGGACCCGCGCGGGCCGGCCGAGGGGACCGCCAAGGTGATCCGGGGCGGGTCGTACCTGTGCCACGACTCGTACTGCAACCGCTACCGCAACGCCGCCCGCTCCGCCAACACGCCGGACTCCTCGACCGGCAACACGGGGTTCCGTACGGCGCTCTGAATTTTTTCGCGAAAGGCTTGGCACTCGCCGGGAGGCAGTGCTAAAAAATGTCTTGTCGGGCCAGGTCAGAGAGATCTGGTACCACACTCGGCGACGATTGACGGCCGAGCGCCACGAGCCGCCGGACAGTCCGGCGGCGGTCTCGAGGAGGTGGATCCGTGGTGCTGACTTTCGATCCTTTCCGTGAGTTCGACCGGCTCGCCGGCCAGATGCTGACCAGCCCCGTCTCGGGCGGTGCGAGCACGGCCATGCCGATGGACCTCTACCGCTCCGGCGACCACTTCGTCCTGCACTGCGACCTCGCCGGCATCGACCCCGGCTCGGTCCAGGTCGACGTCGACGGCCGCGTGCTGACCATCCGCGCGGAGCGGACCGCGCGGACCGACGCGGACGTCCAGTGGGTCCGGCGCGAGCGGCTGACCGGCACGTTCGAGCGCCGGCTCACCCTGGGCGACGGCCTCGACCTCGACCGGATCAGCGCGACCTGGCAGGACGGCGTCCTGACCCTGACCATCCCGGTGGCCGAGGCGGCGAAGCCCCGCCGCATCGAGATCATGTCCGGTCCGGGCCGCTCCTCGCTGACCGCAGCCGAGGACCCCGCATCCGGTCCGGCGATCAACGGCGACGTGGTGGAGGCCGCGAAGTCCTGACAGCGGCCACGATGGAACTCTCCCCATCCGCGATCGGGCCGGCGGTGCGCCGGCCCGATCACCGTTTCATCGAGCAGCACACGTATGAGGCCCCTGCCGATGGGTGGCGTTGCGGGACGCCCGGCGACGGGAGCCATGGGTCACTGATGGTCACAGCCACCCACAGCCGGGCGCCCTGGCCATCAGGAGACGCGCCCATCCTTGACCCCGTCACGGCGCCGCAGCGACCATCCGCACGCCGACTCCGGACCACGACCAGGCGTGGCGGGCCGAGCGGCCGGGCGTGGAGAGGGGGTCACTTCGGGGCCGAAGCCGCCGGTCCTGCTCCGCCTCGATGACGGTGAGACGGCCGGCCTGCGGCGCCGGGGGCAGGTGGCCTGCTATCGGCGGGCCGGGACGTCGGGGTGGGAGCCCCGGACCAGGCCGCGGGCGCCGGCGATGACGCGGGTGGCCTCGCGCTCGAGGGCCGCCGAGGTGGGCAACCAGCCGACCACGAGGTCGGCCGCATCGCGCATGGCGAGGACGTCGGCGGCGAAGGGTTCGGAGGGGGCCACCTGCCAGCCGGGGCGTTCGGTGCGGGCCACGTGGAAGAGGGGGCGGCGGCGGGCCGCCGCCTCCTTCAGGGCGACGGCGAGGCGTACGCCCTCCACGACCACGCCGGGGCGGAGGGCGTCGACCACCAGGTCGACGTAGGCATGCTGGCCGAGACGCTCCAGGAAGGCGGGACCGATGTCGCGGCGGTGGTTCATCACCATGCCGTGCTTGAGCAGCTCCTGCTCCATCAGGCTGCCGACGTTGACGGCCGGGCAGTTGGCCCGTTCGGCGATGGCGCGGGACAGCTTCGACTTGCCGGAGCCGGCCGGGCCGGTGACCACGATCGCCACCGGGAACGGCACACGGGCCGTCACGGCGACACCCGCGCGACGGTCCAGGTGACCTCGTGCCGGTGTAAGGGCACGTGCGGCGGGTGCTCCTCGGCGATCTGTCCTACCGTGCTCTCCATGATCTCGTGACCGTCCCACAGGGCCGACAGCTCGTCCGGGCCGGCGAGGGTGACGCCGGGAGTCCGGTGGTCGTCGGGCATCGGAATGCCGTCGCTCAGCGCACAGAACACGATTATGCCCCCGGGCCGCACGGATGCCTGGAGTTCGCGGTGACGCCGTACGCGATCCGCCGGATCCAGACAATGGAACAGTCCGTACGAGAGCAGGACGTCGAAGGGCCCATCGGGCGCCCACTGGGCGACGTCGCCCTGCAGGTACGACCCCTTGGGGACGTGGCCCGCCGCGGCGAACCGGTCGGCCAGGAGGTCGAGGGCCTGGCTGCTGACGTCCATGCCGGTCACCGCGAAGCCGTGCCGTTCCAGGAAGAGCGCGTTCTTGCCGTCGCCGCAGCCCGCGTCGAGGACCTCCCCGCCGGAGCACCACTCGAGGATCCTGCCGACGAGCCGGCCCGGACCCGGCCCCCACAGCGGGGCATGGCCGCGTTCGGCGTACAGCTCATCGTAGGAACCGGCGAACGTCATACTGATCCCATCAGTATCTGCAGGCTCGCCAGCACGAGCGGCCTGTTCAGCTTGGCGTGGGTGGCGAGGCTGCTCGTCATGACCGCCAGGCACGCCCGGTAGTCCGCGAAGGAGATCCCGGCGTCCCGGGCGAACCGGCGGACCTCCACCAGGCCGCCGAGGACGTTCCGGAGCTCGGTGGCGTACGGCATCAGCGGCAGCGAACCCGAATAGATGTATTCATTTGTCAGCGCACGCTCGAGGCGAATCATCTCCTGCAGATCGGCGCGCATCGGGAATGCGAGGAATTTCAGCGAGCATTCCAGCATGACGAGATCCACTACGAGACTGCTGTTGTTTGTACACCACGCGAAGTCGATGGGCCAGCACCGCCCGGCCGGGTCCACCAGAATGTTCTGGGAATGCAGATCGCCGTGCGAGATGGATTTCGGGACCCGGACCGTGCGCCGCAGGAGATCGCCGATCACCTCGGACGGCTCCCGCCACGCGACGCCGGAGAGGTTCTCGGTCCACTCCTTCAGCAGGACCCAGTCCTCCGGATGCACGACCGCCCCGCCGCGCCGCACGTGCCGGCTGAAGAGCGCGTCCAGCGTCATCGGGACCGGGCCGTTCGCGATCGGGTCCTCGTACCAGGGCGCCAGGCCGTCCCGCAGGAGCCGGCTCACCGACTCGGCCGAGTCCGGCCGTTCCCGCAGCCGGTTGCGCAGGCTGCTGAGCTGCGCGCCGCGGTTGAGGTTGACCAGCTCCTGCGCGATCACCGCCTTGGTCTCGCCACGGCGCCAGACCGGGCTGTTCGTGCCGTCCAGCAGCGGCGCCGCGAACTGCAGCACGGCCGACGCCTCGCGCTCGATCTTCCGCAGGGTGCCGACCTTGACGACGAAGCGCTTGGAGAGGCCGTCCGGAATCCGGTACCGGGCGTGGAAGGTCTTCGAGCCGCTCAGCCCCTTGTCCGCCACCTCGAGCAGGATCTCGGCCGATCCGGACGGCAGGATCGACAGGATGAGCAGTTTCTCCTCCTCGTCGAGTCCGTCCTGGAGAATGCGGCCGGCGAAATGCGCGCGCAGCTCGCGTGGCGAGCAGTTCATGCCCGGGAGGAAATGCCGATGATTACGATAGATGTCTTTGACGATCTTGTTTTCGATCGCGATCCTGCCGGTATCCGGCACTGACACTCCCGTCCTATTGCTACGGCCGGCGGTGCTACGACCGGCGGTCGAAGATCTCCGGGTGCCGGAAACGGGTCAGGGCCGCCACCACGGCGTCCACGTAGACCCCGGTGCGGTCGAGGGTCCCGTCGGTGAGCACACCGATCAGTCCACCGTGGTACGCCGTCCGGGACCCTCCCCAGAGGATCTCGCAGGCGTCCCGCAGCTCGTGCCCCGCCTCGATCAGCGGCAGCAGGCCGTCGGGCACCGCCACGCTGGTGGTGCTGCTCATCCCCTCCAGGCCGGCCCGGTCCACCACGACGACCCAGGCCGCGTTGAACCAGTAGCCCTCGACCTTCTGCAGGCCGCCCTCGATGCCGACGCCGTAGTCGGCGTCGAGATGCTTCTGCGCGTACACGGCCCGGGCCCGGGCGCCGGTCCGCGCCTCCTCGTCGCTGAGCGGCTGCGCGCTCACCCCGGACGGCGCGGCGATCGCGTCGAACGACCATTCGCGGTCCGGCCAGAGCTGGCCGCATGCACCGCGGACCGAGGCTATTTTGACCGGGTTCGTCGACCCGACGGCAACGCGCATGGCGCGATGCTAACAACACGCGACAGGCCCATGACTGACAGGTATCGATCTTTCGAGGGAGATCGCGGTGGAACACCGCGAGGGCAGGTGGAGCGCGCGAACCCGGCATGGCATGATTTCGATGCCGGTACCGGAAGTTGCAGCCGGAGCAGCCCGGCCGTAAGGAGCGCTCCCATGGCCCTGTCCAGGCAACGTGTGACCATCGCGGCCATCGCCGAGGCGGCCGGTGTCTCGGTCCCCACGGTGTCCCGCGTGCTCAACGGGCGCTCCGACGTGTCGCCCCAGACGCGTGAGCTGATCGAGAGGCTTCTCCGCGAGCACGATTACCGGCCCCGCAACTCTCGGCATTCGGGCCGGGCCCGGCTGGTGGACCTGGTCTTCAACGACCTGGACAGCCCGTGGGCGCTCGAGCTGATCCGCGGCGTGGAGGACGTCAGCCACGCGGCCGGGGTCGGCACGGTCGTCTCCCAGGTGCACCGGCGGACCACGGCGGCCCGGCAGTGGCTGCAGAATCTGCGGGCCCGCGCGTCCGACGGCGTCATCTTCGTGACCTCGGACGTGGCCGAGCCGATCCACGCCGAGCTGCACCGGCTCAAGGTGCCCGTGGTGATCATCGACCCGGCCGGCGGCGCGGCCGCGGACGTGCCGACGATCGGCGCGACGAACTGGTCCGGCGGGCGCACCGCCACCGACCATCTGCTGTCGCTGGGGCACCGGCGGATCGGGTTCATCGCCGGGCCGAAGAACCTGCTGTGCAGCCGGGCCCGGCTGGACGGCTACCGGGCCGCGCTGGAGGCGGCCGGGCTGCAGGCCGAGGAGGAGCTGATCGAGACGGGCGACTTCCGGCACGAGTCGGGGTTCGCGGCCGCGAGCAAGCTGCTGGACTCACCGAACCCGCCGACCGCGATCTTCGCGTCCAGCGACCTGATGGCGCTCGGCGCGTGCGAGGCGGCCCGGCGGCGCGGGCTGCGGGTGCCGGATCAGCTCAGCGTGGTCGGGTTCGACGACCTGCCCGAGTCGCAGTGGGCCTCTCCCCCGCTCACCACGGTCCGGCAGCCGCTCGCCGAGATGGGGGCGCTCGCCGCGCGGACCGTCCTGCGGTTGTCGCGCGGCGAGACCATCGAGACCCCGCGGGTGGAGCTGGTCACCAAGCTGATGGTGCGGGAGAGCACCGCACCCCTCGGCTGATCACCGGCTCCGCCGGCTGCCGAAGCCGGCGGCCGATCACTTGCTGAAGCCCGCGGTCAGACCGCTGAGCAGCTGCCGGCGCCCGATGATGTAGAGCGTCAGGATCGGCAGCGTGGTCAGCACGACCGAGGCGAGCACGGCCGGGATGTTCACGCTGTACTGACCCTGGAAGCTCCACAGCGCGAGCGGCAGGGTGCGCTGCTCGGGGCTCTGGGTCAGGATCAGCGGCAGGATGAAGCCGTTCCACACGGTCAGTCCCTGGTAGATGGTGACGGTCACCAGGGCCGGGCGGGTGAGCGGGAACGCGAGGCGCCACAGCGTGCCCCACTCGGTGGCGCCGTCCATCCGCATCGACTCGAAGAGCTCCTTCGGCACGTCGCGGACGAAGTTCCCGAGGACCAGCACCGAGAGCGGGATGGCGAACGCCAGCGACGGCAGGATGATCGCGCCGAGCGTGTCGTACATCTGCAGCTTGATGATGATCAGATAGATCGGGATGATCACCGCCTGGAGCGGGATCGCCAGGCCCATCAGGAACAGGCCGTTCACCCCGCGCAGGAACCGGCTCGCCGCGCTGCCGCGGACGATCGCGTACGCCGCCATGAACGACACCAGCACGGCCGGTCCGACCGCGCCGACCGTGACGATGACGCTGTTCACGAAGTACCGGACGAAGTCGTTCTCCAGGACGAACCGGTAGTTCTCCAGGGTCGGGCTCGTCGGCGGCGCCAGCGGGTTGGTGGCGTAGTAGTCGGACTGCACCTTGAAACTGGTGATCACGATCCAGTAGATCGGGAGCAGCACGACGATGAGCCAGAGCCAGCCGGCGAGGCCACCGAGGAAGTTGAAGTGCCGCAGATGCCCTCGTCGTCGCGACGCCGGCGTCTTCGCCGGCGCCGGCGTGGTCCGGCTGTCGAGCATGGTCGTCATCAGACACCTTCCAACTGACTCGACGAGGCGTCCCGGCCGCCCAGCCGGCGCAGGCCGAGCGCCAGCGCCAGGCCGACGAGCACCAGGATCACCGCGATCGCGCTGGCCGGGCCCATCAGGTCGGCCTTGAAGCCGCGCTGGTACATGTCGACCGCGAGGGCCCGGGTGGCGTCGCCGGGGCCGCCGGCCGTGAGCACCCAGATCAGGTCGAAGAAGGTCAGCGACCCGACCACCATGAGCGTCGACGACGTGATGATCGTGTACTTGAGCTGCGGCAGCGTGATGCTGAAGAACTGCCGGACCCGGCCGGCCCCGTCGATCTGGGCCGCTTCGTACATCGAGGCCGGGATCTGCCGCACGCCGCCCTGGTAGATCAGCGTGTGGAACGGGATGAACTGCCAGGACACCACGAAGACCACGACGCCGAGCGCGAGGGTGCTGTCACCGAGCCAGTCCTGCTGCAGGAACGGCCAGCCGAGGCCGGCGCCGAGCCCGAAGTTCGGGTCGAGAAGAGCCTTGTACGTGATGGAGATGGCGGCCTGGCTCAGCAGCAGCGGGACGAAGAAGAGCACGGCCAGCACCGACCGGTAGCGCTTCTGGGCCGCGATGAAGACGCCCAGCAGCAGCGAGATCGGGGTCTGGAAGAGCCAGGAGAGCGCCATGATCAGGAAGGTGACCCAGAGCGCGTGCGGCAGGCCCGGGTCGCTGAGCACGGAACGCCAGCTGTCCAGACCGGTGAACGGGATGTCCTGGCTCAGCCGGTTCCACGAGGTGAAGCTCAGCAGCAGCACGCCGATCAGCGGCACGACGCCGAACGCCACGAACGCGACGAGCGCCGGCCAGGCCATCCAGGTGACGGAACCGCTCCGCCCGCCGCTGTTGGCGGAAGGCGGAGCGGTCTGCACTACGGGCGGAGCGATCGTCATTTGCCGATGACCTGATTCATGCTGTCGGCGAACTGCTGGGGGGAGATCTGCATCTGGAACAGCTTGGCGATGTTGTCGAGGAGCGTCTCGGCGGCCGTCGGGCTCAGCGCCTGGTCCCAGGACTGCCCGAAGTACTTCGCGTTGCTGGACACCTGGTAGACGAAGTTCAGGAAGTCCTTGTCCGGCGAGGCGGCGAGCTTGGCGTCCGCACCCTTGACGATAGGCACACCGCCGGTTTCGATCCAGCCCTGCTGCTCGGTGTCGTCGAGGAGGCTCTTGAAGAAGTTCTTCGCGGTCTCCTTCTGCGCGTCGCTGGCCTTCGAGTAGATCGAGAGGAACTGGCCGGCGTTGCCGACGGTGTTGCTCGGGTCGCCGGTGCCGCCCTCGACCGTCGGGAAGCTCATGTAGCCGAGCTTGCCGTCCTTGATGAAGCTGCCGCCCTCGGCCGAGATGATGCCGTACGACCACGAGCCGTGCAGCATCATGGCCGCCTTGCCGCGGTAGAGCAGCGCCTGGTCGGCGTTGGAGTCGGCGGTGATCGAGGAGAAGCCCTTGACGAAGCCGTTCGCCTTGATCAGGTTCTGGATCTCGGTGAGGCCCTTGAGCGACGCCGGGTTGTTCCACGCGTTGGCCTGGCCGTCGAAGACCGACTGGAAGACCTCGGGACCGCCGATGCGGTCGAAGAGGAACTCCAGCCACATCATGTTGGTCCAGCGCGACTGGCCGCCGAGCGAGAACGGCGCGATGTTCGCGGCGTTGATCTTCGGTACGATCTCCATGACCTCGCCCCAGGTGGTCGGGGGCGTGAGCTTGAGGTTGTCGAAGACCTCCTTGTTGTAGAACATCACGATCGGCTGCACGGTCTCGCACGGCATCGCGTAGATCTTGCCGTTGATCGTGGCCGGGCCGAAGGAGGCCGGGAAGAGCCGGTCCTTGACCGCGGCGTTCTGGCCGAACCAGTCGGTCAGGTCGTCGACCTGGTCGTTGTCCACGTAGCTCTTCAGGCCGCCGCCGCCCCAGCCCCAGATGATGCTGGGCGCCTGGCCGGCGCCGAGGGCGGTCTTGAGCTTGTCCTTGTAGGCGTCGTTCTGGAACGTGGTGACCTTGATCTGGCCACCGGAGTTCGCCTTGTTGAAGCGGTCGACCGCGCCCTGGCGGATCGGCTCACCGGGAGGGCCGCTGAGGAACCAGTAGCTGGCCTCGCCGGAGGCGGTGTCGCCACCGGAGCTGTCGGAGGGACCGGAACTGCCACACGCGGCGAGGGCGGCGCCCGCGGCGGCTCCGGCGGACAGGGTCAGAAAACTCCTGCGTTTCACGCTGGTCTCCGTATTCGAAGAAGCCGCGGCGGGGCACGGCTGGCGATATATGGCGATGGCAGCTGACCGGATCTTTCACACCGGAAGGTTTCCCGAACCGGTTAAGTTTCGAAAGTTTCGGCCCCCTGCCGCAATTTAACGCGAGGTTTCGTTAACGTAGGGTTTCGCCGTCACAAGTGTCAAGACCCTTGCGGTAACAGTGCTCACAGCGCGAGAGTTGGCAACGTCCGCCCGCGCCCTGAGCCCCCGGCAAGCGCAAATGGCCGCCGATCGGCGGGCACTGAAAGTTTCGGAGGAATTCCTTGACAACAGATCAGCCGACTCACCCCTGGCGGGATCCCGGCCTGCCGATCGCCGAGCGCGTGGAGGCGCTGCTGGCCGAGATGTCGCTGGAAGAGAAGGTCGCGCAACTCGGCAGCCGCTGGATCGGCAAGGACAAGGGTGCCACCGGCGCCGCCGGGCCGGAACCGGAAGACAGTCACAACGTTGCACCGATGGAGGACGAGTTCGGAGCCGGCGCCGCCCTCGAGGACGCGAGCCGGCACGGCCTCGGCCACCTCACCCGGGTCTACGGCAGCTACCCGCTCACCGTCGCCGAGGGCGCGGCCGAGGTGGTCCGGCAGCAGCGCATCGTGATGACCTCGAACCGGCTCGGCATCCCGGCGATCGTGCACGAGGAGTGCCTCACCGGGTTCACCGCGCACGGCGCCACCGTCTATCCCTCGGCCACCGCGTGGGGCGCCACCTTCGACCCCGAGCTGATCGAGCGGATGGCCGCCGCGATCGGCCGGGACATGGCCGCGCTCGGCGTCCACCAGGGCCTGTCCCCGGTGCTCGACGTGGTCCGCGACTACCGGTGGGGCCGGGTCGAGGAGGCGATCGCCGAGGACCCGTACCTGGTGTCGCTGGTCGGCGCCGCGTACGTGCGCGGCCTGCAGAGCGCCGGCGTGATCGCCACGCTCAAGCACTTCGCCGGGTACTCCGCCTCGCGCGGCGCCCGCAACCACGGTCCGGTGCCGATGGGCCGCCGGGAGCTGATCGACGTGATCCTGCCGCCGTTCGAGACCGCCATCTCCCAAGCCGGCGCGCGATCGGTCATGAATTCCTACTCGGACGTCGACGGCGTGCCGGCCGGCGCCGACGAATGGCTGCTCACCGAGGTGCTGCGGGACGAGTGGGGCTTCACCGGCACGGTGGTCTCCGACTACTGGGCGGTGCCGTTCCTGGCCGGCAACCACCGGGTCGCCGCGGACTCCGGCAGCGCCGGCGTGCTCGCGCTGACCGCCGGGATCGACGTGGAGCTGCCGGACACCATCGGGTACGGCGAGGAACTGGTCGCCCGGGTCCGCCGGGGCGAGGTGCCGGAGGCGCTCGTCGACCGGGCCGCCCGCCGGCTGCTCACCCAGAAGGCCGAGCTCGGCCTGCTCGATCAGGGGTGGACGCCGGAGGCGACAGTGGCCGGAGCGGCCGGCGTCGACCTGGACTCCCCCGCCAACCGGGAGATCGCCCGCGAGCTGGCCGAGCGCTCGATCGTGCTGCTCGACCCGGGCACCGCGCTGCCGATCGCCCCGGGCGCCCGGATCGCCGTGACCGGACCGTGCGCCGACGATCCGCGCACCTTCCTGGGCTGCTACGCGTTCCCCAACCACGTCCTGCCCCGCTATCCGGGCGTCGACGCGGGCATCGCGATGCCCAGCGCCCTGGAGGCGCTGCGGGCCGAGTTCGGGGAGACCGCGATCTCGTACGCCGCGGGCTGCACCGTCGACGGCCGCGACCGGTCCGGGTTCGCCGCCGCCGTGGCGGCGGCCGAGCAGGCCGACGTGACCCTGGCCTTCGTCGGCGACCTCGCCGGCCTGTTCGGCAACGGCACCTCGGGCGAGGGCTGCGACGCCGCGGACCTGCGCCTGCCGGGTGTGCAGGCCGACCTCGTCGAAGCGCTTCTCTCGACCGGGAAGCCGGTCGTCGTCGTGGTCGTCTCCGGCCGGCCGTACGCGCTCGGCGACGTCGCCGGCCGGGCCGCCGGCCTGGTGCAGGCGTTCATGCCGGGCGAGGAGGGCGGCGCCGCGATCGCCGGCGTGCTCTCCGGCCGGGTCCAGCCCAGCGGCAGGCTGCCGGTGCAGATCCCGCGGCACCCGGGCGGGCAGCCCGGCACCTACCTGCAACCCCGGCTCGGCGCCGACCACCTGGGCGTGAGCAACCTCGACCCGACGCCGCTGTTCGCGTTCGGGCACGGGCGCTCCTACACCCGCTTCACGGTGGGCGATCTGCGGATCAGCGACGAGCGGGTGCCGACCGACGGCGCGTTCACGGTCACCGTGCGGGTCGCCAACACCGGCGAGCGGGACGGCGCCGAGGTGGTCCAGCTCTACCTGGCCGACCCGGTCGCCGAGGTCACCCGTCCGGTGAAACAGCTGACCGGCTTCCGGCGGGTGCCGCTGGCCGCGGGCGAGGCCGCCGACGTGGTGTTCTCCGTGCACACCGACCGGACCGCGTTCACCGGCCGCCGGATGCGCCGCATCGTCGAGCCCGGTGAGCTGCGGGTCCTCGTCGGGTCGTCGGCCGCGGACCTGCCCTGCGAGGGAACCGTGCACCTGGACGGCCCGGTGCGCGAGGCCCCGGCGGGCCGCCGCCTGATCACCCCGGTGGAGGTACGGCCCGCCGATTCGTGACCCCGGTGGGCACCCCCGGCCCGACCGGCGAACACTAGGCTTTCCCTGTGCCCCGAAGCATCAACGACGACGAGCGGCTGCGCCGTCTCGAAGCGGTCGCCGATGCGACGCTGTCCCGGCTCGACGTCTCGGATCTCCTCGACGAGCTGCTGGACCGGGTGCGCGATCTGCTCGACGTCGACACCGCCGCGATCCTGCTGCTCGACGTGCACGCCCAGCAGCTCGTCGCGACCGCGGCGAAGGGCCTCGAGGAGGAGGTCCGCAAGGGGTTCCGGATCGCCGTGGGCCGGGGGTTCGCCGGCCGGATCGCCGCCACCCGCAAGCCGGTGCGGATCACCGAGGTGAGCGAGGCCGACGTGGTGAACCCGATCCTGCTGGAGAAGGGGATCCGGTCGCTGCTCGGCGTGCCGATCCTGGCCGGGCACGACCTGATCGGCGTGCTGCACATCGGCACGCTGAGCCGGCGGATGTTCGGCGACGACGACGTGGCGCTGCTCGAGCTCGTCGCCGACCGGGCCGCGGTGGCCGGCGGGATCCGCTCGGCGAAGCTCGATCAGCAGGCCGCGCTGGCCCTGCAGCGCAGCCTGCTGCCGGCCCGGCTGCCCGACGTCCCCGGCATCGAGCTGGACGCGCGCTACGTGCCGGGCCACGCGGCCGGGGTGGGCGGGGACTGGTACGACGTCTTCACCCTCCCCTCCGGCTGGGTCGGCGTGGTGATCGGCGACGTGTCGGGGCACGGGCTCGCCTCGGCCGTCGTGATGGGCCGGATCCGCAGCGCGCTCCGGGCGTACGCCCTGATCTGCAACGACCCGGCGGAGGCCCTCACCCTGCTGGACCGCAAGGTCCGGCACTTCGAGGCGGGCAGCCTCACCACCGCGCTGTACGCCATGATCAGCCCGGACCGGGGCCAGGTGCTGATCTCCTCGGCCGGGCATCTGCGCCCGGTGCTGGCCGAACCGGGCCGGCCGGCCGGGCTCGCCGCGATCGTGATCGACCCGCCGCTCGGGGTGGGGCGGTACGGCCGTCCCCGGCGCAGCACCGCGCTGACCCTCGTACCCGGCGCGGTGCTCTTCTGTTTCACCGACGGGCTCGTCGAACGGCGCGAGCGGGTCATCGACGTCGGCCTCGAGCAGCTGGTCGACACGGTTCGGGCGGCCCCGGCCGCCGTCGTGTGCGCTACCGTCATGGCGGATGCCGGCGTCGAGCAGCCGACCGACGACGTCGCCGTGCTGGCGGTCCGCCGCTTCTGACGCGGCCATGTTTCCGGTACGGAAAAATCTCTGAACCCTCTTGTTCGCCACGGATTCAGCGGAAAAGATGGGGCCGCATGCACTGATACCACAGCTGGAGGCCGGATGAGCGCCAAGACGGTTCTGCACAACTTCGTCGCCGGCGAGGCCGTCGCGCCCGCCGAGGGACGGTACGAGGATCTGATCGACCCGGCCACCGGCGAGGTATTCGCGTCGGCTCCGGTGTCCGGCGCCGCCGACGTCGATCGGGCCATGCAGGCCGCCGCCACCGCGTTCCAGGAATGGCGCACCACCACCCCCGGTGACCGGCAGAAGGCGCTGCTCAAGTTCGCCGACGCGGTCGAGTCCCGCGCCGGGGAGCTGGTCGCCCTCGAGTCGCAGAACACCGGCAAGCCGCTCGGCCTCACCGCCAGCGAGGAGCTGCCGCCCGCGGTCGACCAGATCCGCTTCTTCGCCGGCGCGGCCCGGCTGCTCGAGGGCCGGTCCGCCGGGCAGTACATGAACGGCTTCGAGAGCTACGTGCGCCGCGAGCCGATCGGCGTCTGCGCGCAGGTCACGCCCTGGAACTACCCGCTCATGATGGCCGTCTGGAAGATCGCCCCGGCGCTCGCGGCCGGCAACGCGGTCGTGCTCAAGCCGTCCGACACCACCCCGGTCACCACGGTCCGGCTCGCCGAGATCGCCGCCGAGTTCTTCCCGGCCGGCCTCTTCAACGTGGTCCTCGGCGACCGCGACACCGGCCGCGCGCTGATCGAGCACAAGACCCCGCAGATGGTGTCGATCACCGGTTCGGTCCGGGCCGGCATGGAGGTGGCCGGGTCGGCCGCGGCCGACCTCAAGCGCACCCACCTGGAGCTGGGCGGCAAGGCCCCGGTCGTGGTCTTCGCCGACGCCGACGTGGCGGCCGCCGCCGCGTCGATCGCCGAGGCCGGCTACTTCAACGCGGGCCAGGACTGCACCGCCGCGACCCGGGTGCTGGTGCACGAGGCCGCCTACGACGACTTCGTGGCCGCCCTCGCCGAGCAGGCCAAGGGCATCAAGACCGGGCTGCCGGACGACGAGGACGTGCTCTACGGGCCGGTCAACAACGCCGGCCAGCTGGCCCGGGTGGCCGGGTTCATCGACCGGCTGCCGGACCACGCGGTGCTGCAGGCCGGCGGCGCGCGGGTCGGCGACCGCGGCTACTTCTGGTCGCCCACCGTCGTCTCCGGGCTGCGGCAGACCGACGAGATCATCCAGAACGAGGTGTTCGGCCCGGTCATCACCGTGCAGAAGTTCAGCACCGAGGCCGAGGCCCTGGAGTACGCCAACGGCGTCCCGTACGCGCTGGCCTCGAGCGTCTGGACGTCCGACCACGGCACCGCCATGCGGATGACCCAGAACCTCGACTTCGGCTGCGTGTGGGTGAACTGCCACATCCCGCTGGTCGCCGAGATGCCGCACGGCGGCTTCAAGCACTCCGGGCACGGCAAGGACCTGTCGGTCTACGGCCTGGAGGACTACACCCGGATCAAGCACGTCATGCACAACGTGGGGGCCTGAACCGTGTCCACCTCTTCGGAAGAGCTCCACAAACGGCGTCTGGCATCGGTCGCGCGAGGCGTCGGTTCCAGCATTTCCGCGTACGTCGACCGTGCCGCGGGCGGCACGCTCACCGACGTCGACGGGCGGGAGTGGATCGACTTCGCCAGCGGCATCGCCGTCACCAACGTCGGCAACGCCGCACCCCGCGTGGTCGCCGCCGTGCAGGAGCAGGTCGCGCGGTTCACGCACACCTGCTTCATGGTCGCGCCCTACGAGTCCTACGTGGCGGTCTGCGAGCAGCTGATCGAGCTGACCCCGGGGTCGTTCGAGAAGCGGGCCGCGCTGTTCAACTCCGGCGCCGAGGCGGTGGAGAACGCCGTGAAGATCGCACGGCACGCCACCGGGCGGCAGGCGGTCGTGGTGTTCGACCACGCGTACCACGGCCGGACCAACCTGACCATGGCGCTGACCGCGAAGAACATGCCGTACAAGCACCGGTTCGGGCCGTTCGCGCCGGAGGTCTACCGGGCGCCGATGTCCTACCCGCTGCGCGACGGCGGCCTGTCCGGCGCCGAGGCGGCCCGCCGGGCCATCGACGTGATCGAGAAGCAGGTCGGCGCCGAGAACGTGGCGGCCGTGCTGATCGAGCCGATCCAGGGCGAGGGCGGCTTCGTGGTGCCGGCCGCGGGCTTCCTGCCGGCCATCGCCGCGTGGGCGAAGCACAACGGCGCGGTCTTCGTCGCCGACGAGATCCAGACCGGGTTCGCCCGGACCGGACAGTGGTTCGCCTGCGAGGACGAGGGCGTCGAGCCGGACCTCATCACCACGGCCAAGGGGATGGGCGGCGGCCTGCCGATCGCCGGCGTCACCGGCCGGGCCGAGCTCATGGACGCGGTGCACGCGGGCGGGCTCGGCGGCACGTACGGCGGGAACCCGGTGGCCTGCGCGGCCGCGCTCGCCGCGATCGAGACGATGCGCGAACTCGACCTGGCAGCGGCCGCCCGCCACATCGAGTCGGTGCTCGTGCCTTCCCTTCGTACCCTCGCTGATCTTGACCCTGGAATCGCCGAGGTCCGGGGGCGCGGTGCGATGATCGCGATCGAGCTGGTGCAGCCGGGTGGCCTCGAGCCCGACCCGGTCCGGACCGCGGCGGTCTCCAAGGCGTGCCACGACGCCGGGCTGCTCACGCTGACCTGCGGCACCTACGGCAACGTGCTGCGGTTCCTGCCGCCATTGGTGATCTCCGATGAGGACCTGAACCGGGGCATCGAGATCCTTCGCGCCGCACTGAGCTAGTCGCCGGTGGCGCCCGCCGCACCCCGGCGGGCGCCACACCTCTCCCCGAAAGGCTCAGCTCTTTGCTCTCGCCAATCCTCACAGGGAAGAATCGCGTCGTGAGCGAATCGGCCCTGGACGAGATCAACAAGCAGATCATCGAGCACCTGCAGCGTGACGGCCGGATGTCGTACGCGACGCTGGCCAAGACGATCGGGCTCTCCGAGGCGGCGGTGCGCCAGCGGGTGCAGCGGCTCCTCGACAACGACCTCATGCAGATCGTGGCGGTCACCGACCCGCTCACCCTGGGCTTCGCCCGGCAGGCCATGGTCGGCCTGCGGGTCACCGGCGACCTGCGCCAGATCGCCGACGAGATCGCGACCATCCCCGAGGTCGACTACGTGGTGATCTGCGCCGGGCGCTACGACCTGCTCGTCGAACTGGTCTGCACCGACGACGAGCACCTGCTGGACCTGCTCAACGAGAAGATCCGTACGGTCAAGGGCGTCACCGAGGCCGACACCTTCATGTACCTGAAACTCGCCAAACAGACCTACGCCTGGGGAACTCGTTGACACCCTCGTTCTGGCTCGACTCCCTAGGCTCTCTCGAACGCCGGCCGGCCCTGCCCGGTGACCGCGACGCCGACGTGGCGATCGCGGGCGGCGGCTACACCGGGCTCTGGACGGCGTACTACCTGGCCAAGGCCGACCCGACCCTGAAGATCGTGGTGCTGGAGGCGGAATACTGCGGGTTCGGCGCGTCCGGCCGCAACGGCGGCTGGGCGTCCGGCGAGTTCCCGGTCCCCGAAGCGAAGCTGGCCCGGCGGTACGGCGCCGCCCGGGCCGCCGCCATGCACGAGGCGCTGGCCGCGGCGGTCGACGAGGTGGGCCGGGCCGCGGCCGCCGAAGGCATCGACTGCGACTACGCGAAGGGCGGCGTCATCTCGCTGGTCCGCAGCCCGGCACAGCTGCGGCGGGCGCAGGGCTCCCCCGGTTTCCTGGACGCCGCCGCGGCGCGCGCTGTGTGCAACGCCGACGACGTGCTCGGCGGCGTCTACAGCGAACACTGCGCGGCGCTGCACCCCGCCAAACTGGTCCGCGGCCTCGCCTCCGCGGTGGAACGTCTCGGCGTCACGATCCACGAGGGCACCCGGGTCCGGCAGATCACCCGCGGCGCGCTCGTCACCGACCACGGCACGGTCCGCGCCGGGACCGTGGTGCGGGCCCTGGAGGGATACACGGCCGGGCTCGCCGGCCACCGCCGCAACCTCGCCCCGGTCTACTCCCTCATGATCGCCACCGAGCCGCTTCCCGCGTCGTTCTGGGACCGGGTCGGGCTGGCCCGCCGCGAGACGTTCACCGACGAACGCCGCATGGTGATCTACGGTCAGCGCACGGCCGACGATCGGCTCGCCTTCGGCGGCCGGGGCGCGCCCTACCACTTCGGCTCCCGGGTCCACCCCTCCTACGACCGGGTGCCGGCCGTCTTCGACGCGCTGCGCCGCACCGTGACCGAGCTCTTCGGCATCGACCCGCCGATCGCCTGCCGCTGGGGCGGCCCGCTCGGCATCCCCCGCGACTGGATGCCCTCCGCCGGCCTGCGCGACGGCATCGCCTGGGCCGGAGGTTACGTGGGCGACGGGGTGGCGGCCTCGAACCTCGCCGGGCGGACGCTGGCCGATCTGATCCGTGGCAGGGAGAGTGGCCTGACCGCGCTGCCCTGGGTGAACCATCGGTCCCGGCGGTGGGAGCCGGAGCCGGCGCGGTGGCTCGGCATCAACGCGGGGCTGAAGGCTACCGCTCTGCTGGATGCCTGGGATCGGCGGTCCGCGGCGTAGTACTGGGTTTGGGGACGCTTGTCCGTGCAGCCGGTCGGCCGGTGGTGTTCGGGAGGCCGCTCTGCGGTGCGGTTGGCCTCACTGGGCTGAACGTCAAGGTCGGGGTGGCGCCCGAAATGTCGCTCTGCGGTACAGCCACCACGGGCCGACTGAACAACAGGGTCGGGATGACACCCGAAATGTCGCTCTGCGGTACAGCCACCACGGGCCGGCTGAACAACAGGGTCGGGATGACACCCGAAATGTCGCTCTGCGGTACAGCCACCACGGGCTAGCTGAACAACAGGGTCGGGATGACGCCCGAAATGTCGCTCTTTGGTGCAGCCTGCACGGACAGCGCCGCTCGGGGCGCATACTCGGCTGCAGCGTAATGCTTTGGACCCCTCCCCCGCAGCGATGGACTGCAGCTGGTGGCGGGCGGCTGCAGCCGGTTGCTCCCGGACGGGTGCTCTGGCGCAGCGATGGGCTGCAGCGCGGCGCTCCCGGACACGCTGCAGCCGGTTCGGGTGGGCTGAACGGGAGGCGCGCCATCGACCTGATCGCGGTGGAGTGGGCGCTCAGCATGTTCGCGGAGCCGGCTCGCGGCGTCCACAATGGCGGGCTGTCCACAGGGCAGTGCCCGGAGATCGCCCGATTCCGGCACACTGGCCAGCGGGGGAGCCCCCAGGGAAGGGCGGGCCCTGGACTGGTTCGACTTCGACCAAAACGATCGATCAACTGCTCAGCGGCAACCTCACCCGAACCACGGTCCCCGACGGCCGGTTCTCCTCCAGCCTGATCGTCCCGCCATGCTGCAGCACGATCGCCCGCGCCAGACTCAACCCCAGCCCACTCCCCGACATCCCCTGATGCCGCACGTTGCTGCCCCGGAAGAACCGGTCGAACACCCGCGCCCGCTCATCGGCCGGCATCCCGATTCCCTGGTCGGCGATGCAGAGTTCGGCCATCGACCCTTCGACGCGCAGTTTCACGTGCACGGGCGCCCCCGGCGGGCTGTACCGGATCGCGTTGGAGAGCAGGTCGTCGACGACCTGGCGCAGCCGTTCGGCGTCGGCGGGCAGGGGCAGGGCGGCGGGTAGTTCGGTGACCAGGGTGAGGCGGTCGGCGCCGCGGCGGGCTGCGGTGACGGCTTCGGCCACCAGGGAGGCGAAGTCGGTCTCGTGCCGGTCCAGGACGAGGTGGCCGGAGTCGAGGCCGGCCAGGTCGAGCAGGGTGTCGGCGATGCGCTGGAGGGCGGCCGCGTTGCGGGCGATCACCCGGGCCATCTGCCGGCAGTCGGCGTCGAGGCCGGCGGATTCCTCGGCCAGGATGGTGGCGTTCGCGGTGATGGAGGTGAGCGGGGTACGCAGCTCGTGGCCGACCAGGTCGACGAAGTCGCTCTGGGCCCGGGCGAGCTGCCGGCCCAGTTCCTCGGCCCGGCGCCGGGAGACGAACACGCCGATCTGCGCGGCCACCCCGTCGAGGAGCACGGTGAGCAGGTCGGGCTCGTATTCCTGGGTGCCGGCGTAGCAGGTGAGCACGCCGAACAGGGTGCCGCCGTCGCGGACCGGGACGGCCAGGGCGGTCCGCACACCGCGCCGCAGGCAGATCTCCACCCGCTCGCGCTCGTGCTCGGTGCGCAGGTCCCGGCTGAGCGCGATGTCCGGCACCCAGATGGCGCGCCCGGTCTGCCAGGCCCGGCCGGTGATGCCTTCGCCGGGCACCGGGGTGTGCCCGAAGAACCCGTCCGGGTCGAAGCCGGACGAGTCCCAGTGGCCGACGGCTTCGAGCGAGCCGGTGGCGTCGTCGATGAGGAACAGTTCGGCGGCCGGCCAGCCCAGCGTGCCGGTGACGGCGCGCAGCACCTCGGGCGCGGCCTCGCGCGCGTCGACGGCGCGTTTCAGCACGTAGTCGACGGCGATGTGGCAGGCCCGGAACCGCTCGGCCCGGCGCAGCGCGGTCACCTCGTGCGCCACCGCGACGGCGCCGAGGAGTTTGCCGCCGGCCCCGACGATGGGGCGGGCCGTGGTGCCGAAGACCCGGCTGCGGTGCCCGGGGAGTTTCGCGTGCACGTCCTCGGCGAGCACCTGCTCGCCGTGCAGCGCCCGCATGAGCGGGGTCTGCTCCCAGGGCATCGGCCGCTGGTCGGGGCCGGACAGCACGGCGACGGTCTGCTCCTGGTAGTCGTCCGGCAGCGGGCCGTCCGGCGGCAGGCCGCGCACCTCGCGCATCGCCTTGTTCACGAAGACCACCCGGCCGGCCGCGTTGCAGGCGATCACCCCGGCGTCGAGGCTCTGCAGCAGCGCGCCGAGGAACGCGCCGTCGTCGAGCGCGGTCACCTCGAAGCCGGCCGTGACGACCAGGGTTTCGGCGATGGTCAGGAGCATGTCGGTGTGCTCGCCGGTCCAGGACCGCGGCCTGCCGTCGAGCACGGTGATCGAGCCGATCGGCCGGTCGTCGTCGTTGCGGATCGGCACGGTCAGGAAGGAGCGCACGCCGTACTCCCGGACCAGCGGGTGCTCGCGCAGCTCGGGTTCGGTTTCGGCGGCCATGTCGGCGCAGAGCACGACGTGGCCGGCCGAGACGGCGTACTTGCAGACCGAGTGGCTCATCGGCACCCGGCGGGTGCGGCGGAACGGCTCGGGCACGCCGTGCAGGCCGAGGATGTGCTCCTCGTGGTCGCCGACCAGGGTGACCGCGGCCATCGGGGTGCCGAGCATGCGGGCGGCGAGCGCGGCGACGTCGTCGGGGTGCCCGATCCGGCCGGGGAGGGTGCGCATCGCCTGTTCCACGGCCGCGAGGCGCACCGGATTCCCGAGCACCGATTCGTCGAGCACCACCATGATCAGCCCGCTTTCTCACCGGCATCGGCCTGGTCATGGGCGGCAGCCAGACGCTGAGGACCACACCTCGTGGTCACGGGCTTCCCGACGGGACACCCGTCCTCAAACTACACTGAAACCGGCATTTCGGCCGGACAGCGCGAATCGCTGCTGTCGTGGTCGTGCGGGCCGATCTCCAGCAATTCCTGGACCGTGGCGAGCAGC
The DNA here is from genome assembly GCF_040639855.1 of Actinoplanes sp. NPDC023714. Lineage (NCBI taxonomy): Bacteria > Bacillati > Actinomycetota > Actinomycetes > Micromonosporales > Micromonosporaceae > Actinoplanes > Actinoplanes sp. NPDC023714. The sequence continues at coordinate 66,552 of NZ_JBFAAR010000002.1, read as the reverse complement.
TGGTCGTTCGGGCACGGCTTGAGCAGGATCGCGCAGCACTGCGCGGAGCCGGCCCGCGGATCGCCGGGCCGCAGGTGGCCGCTGAGGATGGCGATCGGCGTCCGGGAGGCCCGCGGGTCGGCACGGACCGCGGCGATCAGTTCCCAGCCGTCCATCCGGGGCATGCCGAGGTCGGTGACGATCACGTCCGGCTCGTTCTCCGCCAGCAGTTCCAGCGCGGCCACCCCGTCCACCGCGCGCAGCACCGTCATCCCGGCACGTTTGAACACCCTGGTGAGCACCAGTGCGATGTCCTCGTCGTCCTCGGCGATCAGCATAACGGGCATATCAGCTCCATCAAACGGTCTCGTTCTCAGGATGCCCCCGCGCGGGAGCCGCCGCGCCGCTATACCGGATTTCCGGCCCGGAGGGGTGCAAGGCGGCGGCACCACACCACGGGGCGGCGGTACCACGAGAGTGGTGATCATGTGCCACCATCGGGCGATGCTCCCGACCGCCCGCCGTGCCGCGGCAGCGCTGATCCTCGCATCCACCCTGCTCGCCGGCTGCTCGGACGACCCACCCGACTACCGGATCGAGGGCGACGTCTGCGATCTGATCACCGAGAACGCGGTGCAGGCGCGGATTCCCGAGCCGCCCGAGGTGCAGGCCGATCCGGCCAACGGGCAGTGCGAGCTCGCCTACGCCAGCGGGAGCATCACGCTGCTGCTCTTCGCCGAGGTGTTCCCGGATTCCGCTGCCGCCACCGCCAAGTTCGATCAGTTCAAGAGCGCCGAGGGTACGGTGACCGAGCTCGATGATCTGGGTGAGGCGGCCTATCTGCGCCGCTGGCACGACGACAGCAAACCATGGTCACCGCAGGACCTGAGCGTCTTCAAATACGTGGTCCGGGACGGCGGCCTGGTCCTGTCGTACCACTACTCGGGGTTCGTCACCGAGCCGGCCGGCTGGCCGGCCACGGAGCAGGAGATGCAGGACCTGCTCCGGGCCGACGTCGAGAAGGTCATGACGAAGCTGGAGGTCTGAGCCGGGGTCAGAGCAGCTTCTGGGCCTCGACCAGCACGCCGCGGATGATCTGCTCCATCTCGGCGAACTGGGTCTCCGTCGCGGTCAGCGGCGGGGCCAGCTGGATGACCGGGTCGCCCCGGTCGTCGGCGCGGCAGTAGAGGCCGGCCTCGAAGAGCGCCTGGGAGAGGAATCCGCGCAGCAGCCGCTCGGACTCGTCGGCGTCGAACGTCTCCTTGGTGGCCTTGTCCTTCACCAGCTCGATGCCGAAGAAGTAGCCGTCGCCGCGCACGTCGCCGACGATCGGCAGGTCGAGCAGCTTCTCCAGGTACGACCGGAACAGCGGGCTGTTCGCGGTGACGTGCTGGTTGAGGCCCTCGCGCTCCATGATGTCGATGTTCGCGAGCGCCACCGCGGCGCCGACCGGGTGGCCACCGTAGGTGATGCCGTGCGCGAACCAGTTGGCGCCCTCCAGGAACGGCTCGGCCAACCGGTCCGAGGCGATCATGGCGCCCAGCGGCACGTAGCCGGAGGTGAGGCCCTTCGCCACGGTGATGATGTCGGGCTGGTAGCCGTACTTGTCGGCGCCGAAGAACTCGCCGAGCCGGCCGAACGCGCAGATCACCTCGTCCGAGACGAGCAGCACGTCGTAGCGGTCGCAGATCTCCCGGACCCGCTGGAAGTAGCCGGGCGGCGGCGGGAAGCAGCCGCCGGCGTTCTGCACAGGCTCGAGGTAGACGGCCGCGACGGTGTCCGGGCCCTCGAACTCGATCGCCTCGGCGATGCGGTCGGCGGCCCAGATCCCGAACTGCTCCGGCGTCATGTTCTCGTCGGGGCGGCGGTAGTAGTTGGTGTTCGGCACCCGCACGGTGCTCGGCACGAGGGGCTCGAAGTCCTGCTTGAAGGGCGGGATGCCGGTGATCGACAGGGCGCCCATCGAGCTGCCGTGGTACGCGATCGCCCGCGAGATGACCTTGGTCTTCAGCGGCTTGCCGACCCGCTTGAAGTAGGACCGGGCCAGCTTCCAGGCGCTCTCCACGGCCTCCGAGCCGCCGGTGGTGAAGAAGACCCGGTTCAGGTCGCCGGGGGTGAGGTCGGCGAGCCGGCCGGCCAGCTCGATCGCCTTGGGGTGCGCGTACGACCAGATCGGGAAGTAGGCCAGCTCGGCGGCCTGCTTCGCGGCGGCGTCGGCGAGCTCCTGCCGGCCGTGACCGGTCTGCACGACGAAGAGGGCGGACAGGCCGTCGAGGTAGCGCTTGCCGCTGGAGTCCCAGACGTAGCAGCCGTCGCCGCGGGTGATCACCGGGACGGGGGCGTCACGGTAGGCGGAGAGCCGGGTGAAGTGCATCCACAGGTGGTCGCGGGCGGTCGCGGAGAGAGCGTCCACATCAGCTGGTCTGTCGGTCACGGTGAGAACTCCTGCACGCCACTGGTCACTAGTGTTGCCAGTGATCCTGCCTACGGAATCCGTCGTGCACAAGACCTCCGACCACTATTTCCGTACTGTTTCGGCAGCACAGCGGCTCAGACCGTACAAAGCAGCAGGCGCCACCCGGCAGGAAGCCGGATGGCGCCCCTCCCGGGCCGGGGAGGAACTCAGGCCGCGGTCTTCTTCGGTCGTGAGCGGATGTTGGTGATCACCGCGATCAGGACGCCGGCCGCGAAGATCAGCGTGCCCATCACGTTGACCTGCGGCGGCAGGCCGACCCGGGTGGCGCCCCAGATCCACAGCGGGAACGTGACGCTGGTGCCCGCGGTGAAGTTGGTGACCACGAAGTCGTCGACGGAGAGCGCGAACGCGAGCATGAAGCCGGAGAAGACCGCCGGCAGGATGATCGGGAACGTCACCTTCCAGAACGTCGTCCACGCGTTGGCGCCCAGGTCGGCGGCGGCCTCCTCGATCGAGCGGTCCAGGGTGAGTACCCGGGCCCGCACCACCGTGGCGACGAACGAGATCGAGAACATCACGTGCGCGATCGTGATCGTCATCGGGCCCAGGCCGATGCCGAGCGAGACGAAGAGCGTCAGCAGCGACGCGCCCATCACGAGCTCCGGCGAGGACATCGTGGCGAACATGATCAGGTTCATGCCGCCGGAGCCGCGGAACTGGTAGCGGCCCAGCGCGTAGCCGATGCCGGTGCCGAGCGCCGTCGAGATGATCGAGGCGGCGACCGCGATCACCAGCGAGAGGATCAGCGCCGAGGTGAGGTCGTCGAGCGCGAACAGCTCGCGGTACCACTTCAGCGTGAAACCCTGCCAGGTCTGGTTGTACCGGCCGCTCGGGTCGTTGAACCCGAACAGGATCATCACGAAGATCGGCAGCACCAGCCAGATGATGACCAGCCAGGTGTACGCGTGCAGGAATTGCACGCCGCCGAACCTCTTGCGCACCTTCACCGTCCTGACGGGCGGCTTCTCGAGCGTCGTCGTCATCGGGCGGCCACCTTCATGACGTCCTCGGTGCCGAGCGCCCTCGCGTACGAGAAGACGCCGATCAGCAGCACCGCCATCAGGGTGAAGGACAGCGCCGAGGCGGTCGGGTAGTTGGAGCTCGACAGGTACTGGCTCTGGATGACCTGGCCGATCATGGTGGTCTCCGAGCTGCCGAGCACCTCCGAGTTGACGTAGTCGGAGCTGACCGGGATGAAGGTCATCAGCACGCCGGCGAAGACGCCGGGCACCGCGAGCGGAAGGATGACCTTCCGGAACGCGGTGATCGGCGAGGCGTACAGGTCCCGCGCCGCCTCGACCACGCGGGGGTCGATGCGCTCCAGGGCCACGTAGATCGGCAGCACCATGAAGGGCAGGAAGTTGTACACCAGGCCGCCGATCACCGCGGCCGACGTGCCGAGGATGTGGAAGTTCTCCGGGAGGAGACCCGCCTCCTTCAGCGGACGCAGCAGGAAGCCGTCGTCGGTGAGGATCAGCCGCCACGAGATGGTGCGCAGCACGAACGACACGAAGAACGGCAACAGCAGCAGGAACAGGTAGGTCGCCTTCCGCTTGCCACCGTAGAAGGCGATCCAGTACGCGGCCGGGAACGCCAGCACGATCAGGATGACCGTGGCGATGACGCCGTACACCAGCGAGCGGATCAACTGGGTCTGATAATCAGAGATCGCCTCGACGTAGGTCTGCCAGTGACCCGTGAAGACGTACCCGTTGACGATGTCGCCCTCCTGCAGCGACAACGACAGCATGGTCGCCATCGGCACCGCGAAGAACATCAGGAGCCACAACCCGCCGGGCAGCACGAGCAGGTAGGGCGCGAGCGTACGTTTGACCCGGCCCATGGGTCAGCCCAGCACGATCGGGTCGAAGATCTTGGAGAAGTCCTGCTGCTCCTCGGCCGTGTTGAAGTCGACGTAGTAGTGCAGCTTCGCGTAGTCCGACTCGGCCGGGAAGACCAGCGGGCTCTCCGCGACGGAGGTCAGGTACTCCTTGTCCTCACCCTTCGCCTCGGCCGCGTGCTGCTTCATGACGGCCTGCGCGCCGGGCACCGGGCACACGTAGTTGATGTACTCGGCGAGCGTGGCGGCGTTGTCCACCTCGTAGAAGAAGTCCATCAGCGTGATCGCGTCGACCGGGTTGGCCGCGGTGACCGGGATGGTCATGTTGTCGGTCCAGATCGTGCCGCCCTCGGACGGGACCACGAACTTGAAGTCCGTGCCGTCGGAGACGTTCTTCTGGAAGATGTCACCGGACCAGGCCTGGGTGATCCAGACCTCGCCCTTGCCGAGCGCGTCGATGTAGGTCTGGTCGTAGTACTGGCGGACGATGCCGGCGTCCTTCTGCTCGCGCAGCTTGGCGGCGGCCTTCTTCCACTCGGCCTCGCCCGACTCGGACGGCTTGAGGCCGGCCGCGAGCAGGCCGAAGTTGCCGAGCTCCTGCAGGTCGCGGAACATGCCGACCTTGCCCTTGAAGGCCGGATCCCAGAGGTCGGCGAGCGAGGTGATCGGGCGGCCGGTCTTCTTCTCGTCGTACGCGATGCCGGTGATGCCGGAGGCCCACGGGATGCTGAAGACGTTGCCCATGTCGTACGACGACTGCGCGTACGACTTCGCGGCGTTCGCCACGTAGTTCGGCAGCTTCGAGTGGTCCAGCGGCGCCAGGAAGCCGGCGTCGCGGAACTGCCCGAACTGAATCGAGTTCGTGATCACCATGAGGTCGTAGCCGATCGACTGGCCGGCCGACAGCTGTGGCTGGACCTTGGCGAACCAAGGGCCCATCTCGTTGATGACCTCGTCGTAGGAGTTGATCTTGATGCCGGTCTTCTCGGTGAACTTCTTGAGCTCCGGCCTCTTCGGGTCCATGTAGAGCGGCCAGTTCGCGAAGTCGAGCGTGCCGTTCTTGACCTTGCCGCTCCAGAACTTGGCGACCGCGTCGGGCGCGACGCTCGCCTGCGGCTTGCCCTGACCCTCCACGCCACAGGCGGCGAGGAAGGCACCCATCGCCGACATCCCGCCGAGGCGAAGCGCGTCGCGGCGGCCGAACCGCCGCTGCGTCATGCCCCGGAGGACGGAGGGGTCCGGCTTATTGGTGGGGAACAACTTCAGACTCCGATCGGGTACGAGTGCTGAGGGGCCCAGGTGAGGAAGACGCGCTCGCCGCGCGAGGCGACGTCCTCGGCATCGTGTGCGTTCTGATCGAACACCACGAAGTCTGATCCGGCGGTGGTCGCCACCGTGTAGTTCGTCGACGTCCCGTGGTAGACCACCTCGGAGACGGTGCCCGAGACGACGCTGAGCCCCGGCGCGTGCGGCGCCGTACGGTGCAGATCGATCTTCTCGGGGCGCACCGACACCTCGACGTCGCGGCCGGCCCGGAAGGTGGGCGGCACGGGCAGCAGGACCCGCTCCCCGGACCCGAGGTCGATCACCCCGAGGCCGTTCTCCACCCAGCTCACCTGGCCGTCCACGAGGTTGGAGGTGCCGATGAAGCCGGCCACGAACCGGGACGCCGGGCGCTCGTAGATGGCGCGCGGCGAGCCCAGCTGCTCGATCAGGCCGCCGTTCATGACCGCGATGCGGTCCGACATGGTCAGCGCCTCGCCCTGGTCGTGGGTGACGTAGACGAAGGTGATGCCGACCTCGCGCTGGATGCGCTTGAGTTCGACCTGCATCTGCTGGCGCAGTTTCAGGTCGAGGGCGCCGAGCGGCTCGTCCAGCAGCAGGGCGCGGGGGTGGTTCACGAGCGCCCGGGCCAGCGCGACGCGCTGCTGCTGGCCGCCGGACATCTCCTTGGGCTGCCGCTTCTCCATGCCGGTCAGCGAGACGATCTCGAGCATCTCGCCGACCCGGCGCCGGATCTCGGTCTTCGACACCTTCTTGCGCTCCAGGCCGAAGGCCACGTTCTGGAGCACGTTCAGGTGCGGGAAGAGCGCGTACGACTGGAAGACCATGTTGACGTCACGCTTGTTCGGCGCGACCCCGGTGACGTCCTGGCCGTCGAGGAGGACCTTGCCCGCCGTGGGCTCCTCGAAGCCCGCGATCATCCGCATCGTGGTGGTCTTGCCGCATCCCGAGGGTCCGAGCAGCGAGAAGAACTCCCCCTGTCCGATCGCCAGGTCCAGGTTCTTGACGGCCGGCACCGCCTCACCGTGCGACAGGTAGTCCTTGCGCACGCCGGCGAACTCGATCGCCGGGTGCCCGGCGGGCCGGTCGGTGCCGATCGGCGCGCTCGTGGCGTGGTGCGGGGGAGAAGTGGTCATCTATCACCTCAAGCGGGGCGTTATGTCTGCGGGTCTGAAGAACCGGATCAGCCGTTGAAGCTCATGACGTGCTTGATCCGGGTGTACTCCTCGAAGCCGTACATGGAAAGGTCCTTGCCGTAACCGGAGTGACCGTAGCCGCCGTGAGGCATCTCGGAGACGAACGGCAGGTGCGTGTTGATCCACACCGCGCCGAAGTCGAGCCGACGGGAGACCCGCATCGCCCGGCCGTGGTTCTGCGTCCAGACACTGGCACTGAGACCGAACCGGACGTCGTTGGCCCAGCGGACCGCCTGCTCCTCGTCAGTGAAACTCTGCACCGTGATGACCGGGCCGAAGATCTCGTCCTGGATCATCTCATCCCGCTGTTGCAGTCCGGTCACGACGGTCGGCTCGAGGAAGTACCCCCGGTCGCCGATGCGGTTGCCCCCGGCCACCACCTCCGCGTGGTCCGGGGTACGGGCCAGGAAGCCGGTCACCCGCTCCAGCTGGCTCGCGTTGTTGACCGGCCCGAAGAAGGCGTCGGCGTCCGACGGAGCGCCCACCCGGGTGCGCTTCGCCGCGGCGGCCAGCGCCGCGGTGAAGTCGGCGGCGATCCGCTCGTGCACGAGTACCCGCGTCGCGGCGGTGCAGTCCTGCCCGGCGTTGAAATATCCGGCGCCGGCGATCGCGGCCGCGGTGGCCTCGATGTCGACGTCGTCGAAGACCAGCACCGGGGCCTTGCCGCCGAGCTCGAGGTGGACCCGCTTCAGGTCCGGCGCGGCCGCCGCGGCCACCTCCATGCCGGCCCGGGTCGAACCGGTGATCGAGACGAGCTGCGGCACCGGGTGCGACACCAGCGACCGGCCGGTGTCCCGGTCCCCGCAGACCACGTTGAGCACGCCCGGCGGCAGGAACTCGGCGGCGATCTCGGCGAGCAGCAGCGTGGACACCGGAGTGGTGTCGGAGGGCTTGAGCACGACCGCGTTGCCGGCCGCGATCGCCGGCGCGAACTTCCAGACGGCCATCACCATCGGGTAGTTCCACGGCGCGATCTGGCCGACCACGCCGATCGGCTCGCGGCGGACGAAGGAGGTGTGGTCGCGCAGGTACTCCCCCGCCGCCTTGCCCTCCAGGATCCGCGCCGCGCCGGCGAAGAACCGGAGCTCGTCGAGGACCGGCGCCAGCTCCTCCTGGCGCGTCGCCTCGACCGGCTTGCCGGTGTTGCGGCACTCGGCCGCGACGATCTCCTCGCCGCGCGCCTCGAGGGCGTCGGCGATGCGCAGCAGGGCCCGCTGACGCTCGGCGGGCGTGCTGTCCCGCCACACCTCGAACCCCTCGGCCGCCGAGGCCACCGCCCGCTCGACGTCCCGCGCCGAGGAGACCGGCGCCTGCGCGTAGGTCTCCCCGGTGCTCGGGTCGACGACCGGCGAGGTGATCCCGTCGGCGGTGTCGGTGTAGGACCCGGCGACGAAGTTGCGCAGCACGATACTCACGAAAGAGGGAGCCTTCCGGTTCATGGTGTGCCGGCGGTCTCACCGGGACTGGCCAGGACCATTCCACACCGATGTATTGAGGGGCAAGGGAATCCGAAGTAATTTCCAAGCCTGAAACGGAATCAGAAGATCGACACCGGTTCAGACGACGCAATCCGGGGTTCAGGCGGTGGTGTAGCCGTCCGCCACCGTCAGCGCCCCGTCCAGGATCGCGAGGCCCTCCTTCAGTTCGTCCACGCTGATCGTGCACGGCGGCACCACGTGGACGCGGTTGAAGTGGACGAAGGGCCAGAGCCCCTTCTCCTTGCACGCGGCGGCTACCGCGTTCATCGGAGCGGCGTCTTTTCCGGAGGCATTAAACGGGACAAGAGGCGTCTTGTCCTCATTTTTAATGAGCTCCACCGCCCAGAAGACACCGAGGCCGCGTACGTCACCGACGCTCGGATGCTTTTCCGCGATCTTCAAAAGCGCCGGGCCGATCACGTCCTCGCCCAGCATCCGGGCGTGCTCGACGATCCCCTCCTCCTTGAAGATCTGCATGCTCGCCACCGCGGACGCCGTGGCCAGCGGGTGACCGGAGTAGGTGAGCCCACCCGGGAACGGCCGCTCCCGGAACGTCTCGGCGATGGCGTCCGCGATGACCACGCCGCCGAGCGGCAGGTAACCGGAGTTGACGCCCTTCGCGAACGTGATCAGGTCGGGGGTGACGCCCCACCTGTCGATCGCGAACCACTCGCCGCACCGGCCGAAGCCGGCCATCACCTCGTCGGCGATGAAGACGATGCCGAACTCGTCGCAGAGTTCCCGCACCCCGGCCAGGTAGCCGGGCGGTGGCACCAGGATGCCGTTCGTGCCGACCACGGTCTCCAGCAGGATCGCCGCGATCGTGGATGGGCCCTCGAAGACGATCGTGTCGCGCAGGTGCTGGAGGGCGCGCTCGGCCTCTTCGACCTCGTTTGAAGCGTGGAACGGCGACCGATAGGGATAGGGGCCCCAGAAGTGCACGACCCCGATCGCGACCGGCTCGTTCGGCCAGCGTCGCGGGTCGCCGGTCGCGGTGATCGCGGTGGCGGTCGAGCCGTGGTAGCTGCGGTACGTGGAGAGCACCTTGTGCCGGCCGGTGTGCAGGCGGGCCATCCGGATGGCGTTCTCGTTGGCCTCGGCGCCGCCGTTGGTGAAGAAGACCTTGTTCAGGCCCTCCGGCGCGACCTCGGCGATCATCCGGGCCGCCTCGCCGCGCTTGTCGTTGGCGAAGGCCGGCTGGATGGTGCAGAGCTTCGCGGCCTGCTCCTGGATCGCCGCGACGAGCCGCGGGTGCTGGTGACCGATGTTGATGTTGACGAGCTGGGACGAGAAGTCCAGATACCTCCGGTCATCGTAGTCCCAGAAGTAGCTGCCGAGAGCCCCTTTGACCGGCAGGGGGTCGATCAGGCCCTGCGCGGACCAGGAGTGGAAGACGTGGGCGCGGTCATCCGCGCGCACCTGAGCCTCAGACGACATGGAAACCATCCTCAACGAGTCTGCGGGAAGCCGAGGTCGATCGACGAAGTCCCCGGATCGGGCCAGCGGGACGTGACGACCTTGCTGCGGGTGAAGAAGTGGATGCCGTCCGGGCCGTACATGTGGGTGTCGCCGAAGAGCGAGGCCTTCCACCCGCCGAACGAGTAGTAGGCGACCGGGACCGGGATCGGCACGTTCACGCCGACCATGCCGGCGTTCACGTCGAACTGGAACTGCCGGGCCGCCCCGCCGTCCCGCGTGAAGATCGCGGTGCCGTTGCCGTACTCGTTCTCGTTGACGAGCCGGACCGCCTCGGCGTAGGTGTCCACCCGGACGACGCTCAGCACCGGCCCGAAGATCTCGTCGGTGTAGACGGTCATGTCCGGCTTGACGTTGTCGAGCAGGGTGGCGCCCAGGAAGAAGCCGTTCTCCGGAAGCGCGTCGGAGCGGCCGTCGGCGACCACGGTGGCGCCCTGCCGGGCACCGGCCTCGATGTAACCCGCCACCCTGTCCCGGTGCTGTGCGCTGATCAGCGGGCCCATCTCGGAGCCGGGATCCGTACCGTCGCCGATCTTGATCTTGGGAAGGCGCGCCGCGATCGCCTCCACCAGCGGGTCGGCGATGTCGCCGACGGCCACCACCACCGAGATCGCCATGCACCGCTCGCCGGCCGCGCCGTAGCCCGCGCTGATCGCCGCGTCCGCCGCCGCGTCGAGTTCGGCGTCCGGGAGGACGATCATGTGGTTCTTCGCGCCGCCGAGGGCCTGCACGCGCTTGCCGTGGGCCGTGCCGGTCTCGTAGATGTACTTCGCGATCGGCGTCGAGCCGACGAAGCTCACCGCGGCGATGTGCGGGTTCACCAGGATGGCGTCGACCGCCTCCTTGTCGCCGTGCACCACGTTGAACACGCCGTCCGGCAGGCCGGCCTCCTTCCAGAGCCGGGCCAGGAAGAGCGAGGCCGACGGGTCCTTCTCGCTCGGCTTGAGCACGAACGCGTTGCCCGCGGCGATCGCGGTGGCGCACATCCAGAGCGGCACCATCGCCGGGAAGTTGAACGGGGTGATACCGGCGACCACGCCGAGCGGCTGCTTGATCGAGTAGACGTCGACGCCGGTGGCGGCCTGCTCCGAGAAGCCGCCCTTCATCAGGTTCGGGATGCCGGTGGCGAACTCGACGTTCTCCAGGCCCCGGGCGATCTCGCCGGCCGCGTCGGCGAGCACCTTGCCGTGCTCGCGGGTCACGATCTCGGCGAGTTCGCCGGACCGCTCGGCGAGCAGCTCCCGGAAGCGGAACAGAACCGCCGAGCGCTTCGACAGCGAGGCCTTGCGCCACTCCCCGGCGGCCTCCGCGGCCACCGCGACGACGGCGTCGAGCTCCTCCTTGGACGCCAGGTCGACCTCGGCGATCTGCGAGCCCGTGGCGGGGTTGAAGACCGGGCCGACCCGGCCGGACGTGCCTTCGTGGACAGCGCCGGAAACCCAGTGCGAGATGCGATTCATGGGGGGAGATTATGTGACGACCATGGACCGAACAATCCTTGAAATGTACTGTCACAAAAATGCTCGACGCGGTCATGGAACGACTCAGCGACCCCAGCGCCCGCGGCCTCGCCGAGGCGGTGAGCCGCGCGGTCGGCGACGGCGCGCTCGCCCCCGGCGCGAAACTGCCGCCGGTCCGCACCGTCGCCGGCGAGCTGCACCTCTCCCCCAGCACGGTCAACGCGGCCTGGCAGCTGCTGCGCCGGGCCGGAACCATCCGGACGGACGGCCGGCGAGGGACGATCGTGGCGACGGCCGGCGCCGGCGGTCCCGGCCGCTACCGCGCGGCGCTCCGGCGTACCCCGGGCTTTGGTCTTGATCTTTCAACCGGCGTGCCGGATCCGGCGCTGCTCCCGCCCATCCCGGTGCTGCACGGCCTCTCCCCCGCGCCGTCGTCGTATCTCGACGAGCCGGTGCTGCCCGCGCTGGGAGCGCTGCTGCGGGATCGCTGGCCCTACCCGCCGGACCGTCTCGCGATCTTCGACGGGGCCATGGACGCGGTCGACCAGGTGGCGTCGGCGCTGCTGCGTCTCGGCGACCTCGCGGTGGTGGAGAACCCCTGCTTCCCGCCGCTGCTCGACCTCCTGGAGGTCCTCGGCGTCTCGGTGATCGGCGTCGGCACGGACGCCTCCGGCATGCTTCCGGACCAGCTCGCCGCGGCCCTGGCCCGCCGGCCCGCCGCCGTCTTCCTGCAGCCGCGCGCCCTCAACCCCACGGGCGCGTCGTGGTCACCCTCGCGGGCCACCGCCCTCGCCGCGGTGCTCGCGCAACACCCGCATGTGTACGTCGTGGAGGACGACTCCGCCGGTGACCTCAGCGCCGGGCCGCTCTGCTCGCTCGGGGAGCACCTGCCACGCCAGGTCGTGCACGTGCGCAGCTTCTCCAAGTCGCACGGCCCGGACCTGCGGCTCGCCGCGGTGAGCGGCCCGGCGACCGTCCTCGACCCGATCCTCGAGCGCCGCCTGCTCGGCCAGGGCTGGACCAGCCGCCTGCTCCAGCACCTGCTGCTCGCCCTGCTGACCGACCCGGCCTCGGTCGCGGCGGTCCGCGCGGCCCGCGACGAGTACGCCCGCCGCCGCCGGCTCGTCACGTCCGGCCTGGCCGCGGCCGGCATCGTCCTGCCGCCCGGCGAGGGCCTCAACATCTGGCTGCCGGTCGAGGACGAGCAGGCCGCCCTCCTCAGCCTCGCCGCGGCCGGCATCGGCGCGGCGGCGGGCACGGCGTTCGCCGCAGGCCCCGGCACGGCCCCCCACCTCCGGGTGACGGTGGGCCTGATCGCCACCGGCCACGACGAGGTGTCCGCGCAGCTCGCGAGGGCTGCCCGGGCCGCGAGACCGTCGATCCCCCGTTGACTCACACCTACTAGGCGTGAGACCATGGACGGCATGAGTACATGCGACACTTCGTCCATGGCTGAGGAAACGCTGCCGATCCGGCCCGAACCGTGGACCGAGGAGGACTTCTTCGCGCTCGGGGAGACCCGGAGCAAGATCGAACTCGTCGACGGGAGCCTCTGGATGAGCCCCTCACCCAACGGACCACATCAAGACATCAGCGGCCAACTACGCGAAGCGCTGCGACCCGGCGCACGAGCGCTCGGGCTCCGGGTGCGGCTGGACCTGGACGTCCGCCTGCAGCCGGGCACGATCCTCCGGCCCGACCTCATCGTGGTCACAGGGCCCCGGGTGGTGAACACGACCGAGGTCGCCGACGTCCTGCTGGTCAGCGAGGTGATCTCGCCCGGCAACGCGACCACCGACCGCCTTCTCAAGAAGCAGCTCTACGCCGCCGCCGGAATCAAGTGGTACCTGCTGGTCGAGCCGGACATGCCCGACTACGAGTCGCTCACCCTGAGGCTGTTCCGGCTGGAAGGCGCCGCATACGTCGAGCACGCGGTGGCGGCGAGCGGGACCACCCTGACCCTGAATGATCCCTTCGCCGTCACGATCGACGTCGACGACCTGCTGGACCTCTGAGCCGTCGCTTCGCCGGCTACCTCTCCGGGACGAAGCTGTCGAAGACCAGCTGCAGGTCCTTGCGGGCCGCGTCCCACTCCGAGTCCCTGGTCTCCCAGTAGAAGCCGTACGCCTTGTCGTCGGCGACCACCGTGCCGCGGTTGTTGACGTGCACCCGCGTGCCGCCCCGGTTGAACGTGAACTCCCAGTCGGCGGCCTTGCGGAAGTACTTCACCGACTCGATCTTGATCTCGTCGTACTTCGGGAAGTCCCCGCGCGACACCCGGTACTCGGACTGCGACTGCCAGTCCTTGACCGGATTCGACTTCGGCCGGTCGGTCTGGTCGATGCCGAGCACCCGGCCGTCGCCGCGGAAGTAGACCATCGTCCCGCGCTGCGACTTCGCCCAGCCCTCCGGCACGTAGACCGAGAAGCCGGTCGGATCCTTGTAGTCCTTCCAGCCCGCCGGGATCGCCGGGCGCCCGCCCGCGGACGACGGGGCCGGCGACGACGGAGCGGGCGAGGAGGGCGCCGCCGACGACGGGGCCGCGCTGCTCGGCGCCTGCGTGGCCGTCGTGGCGGCGGCGGGCGGCTGGGCCGCGGGCGTGCTCGCGGCGGTGCCGGCCGGCGACGGCTCCTGCTGCGCACCGGTCTGGTCGTCCGGCCGGGTCAGCACGAACCCGGTCACGCCGGCGACGAGGAGCACCACCGCGGCGAGCGCCGCCAGCAGCCGGGGGTTGCGCCGGCGGGCCTCCCCCGCGACGTCGAACATGGTGCGCTGGGCGGGTATGTGCGGCGCCGCCGCCGGTCGCTCCTCCTGCGGGGGTACGGGCAGGACGGCCGTCCCCTCGGCCGCGGCGCGCATCAGCTGCTCCGCGTCCTCGATGCCGAGCCGCCGCGCCGGGTCCTTGCGGAGCAGGCCCTCCAGCACCGGCCCGAGCGGCCCGGCGTGGGTGGCCGGCTCCGGCTCCTCGGTGGCGAGCGCGGTCAGCGTGGCCATCGTCGACGACCGCTCGTACGGCGAATGCCCCTCGACGGCGGCGTACAGGGTCGCGCCCAGCGACCACAGGTCGGCCTCCGGCCCGCTCTTGCCGGACCGGGCCCGCTCCGGCGCCATGAAGTGCGGCGAACCGACCACCACGTCGGACCGGCTGATCACCGAGTCGTCGTCCATGGCGGCGATGCCGAAGTCGGTGAGCAGCACCCGCCCGTCGTCGGCGAGCAGCACGTTCGCCGGTTTCACGTCGCGGTGCTCGACGCCGTTGCGGTGCGCGGCCCGCAGCGCGCCGAGCAGCTCCAGCCCGATCCGCGCGGCGCGGGCCGGGTCGAGCGGCCCGTCGTCGGCGATGACCTGTTTGAGCGAGCGGGACGGCACGTATTCCATGACGATCCAGGTCCGGCCGTCCAGCTGCAGCACGTCGTACACCTGAACCACGCCCGGATGGCTGAGCCGGGCCGCCGCGCGTGCCTCCCGCAGCGTGCGCCGTGCCGCGGCGCCGCCCTCCTCGCCCGGTGGCTGATCGATCTCCTTGATCGCGACATCGCGCTGGAGCGTCTCGTCGCGGGCCAGGTGCACAGCACCCATCCCGCCGCGGCCCAGCAGCTCACCGAGCTGGTACCGCCCGGCAAGGATCGTCGGCGCATCGGGCATAGGTTCCGTCATACCCTTTCCGCGAGCGTCCCCAACGTAGGCCGTGGCCGCCACGCGTGTCGCAAGTAGGTCGTCCGGGCCCTTCCCGGCGGTGCCCATTCTCCGCAGGCCCGTCCAGCGCTTGACGGCCGGGCCTACGGTGGCCGTCGTGCCACTCAACGATCATGAGGTCGCCATCGCAGCGGCGCAGGCCGGAGCAGCAGTCGTCGGTGACCACTACGGCACCGACCTGACCCGCGTCGACAAGTCCGGCGGCGACTTCGCGACCGAGGCCGACATCGCCGCCGAACAGGCGGTCCTCCAGGTGTTGCGCACCCACCGCCCGGCCGACGCGATCACCGGCGAGGAATCCGGCGCCACCGGCCCGTCCACGGCCTCCCGCCGCTGGCTCGTCGACCCGCTCTGCGGAACCCTCAACTACGCCGTCCGCAATCCCCTCGTAGCCGTCAACGTCGCCCTCTCCCCCTCCGGCGCCGCGGCCTCGGCCGACCCGTTCAGCGGCGAGGTCTTCTGGACCGACGGGAAAGCCTCATGGGTACGGTCGGACGGCCGCGACCACCGCCTCCGCCCGTCCGCGGACTCCACCCTGGTCGACGTGAACCTGGATCCGCCCTTCCGCAGCCACCCGGCCCTCCTGCTGTCCGCCCCCGGCTTCACCGGCCGGTTCCGCCCCCGGGTCCTGTCGACGACGCTGGCGCTGGTGTGGGTGGCGGCGGGTCGCCGGGCCGCGTACGTCACCTACGGCCCGGTCCGCGACAGCGTCCACTTCACGGCCGGAATGGCGATCTGCGAGGCGGCCGGCTGTGTGGTCACCGGCGTCCAGGGGCAGCCGCTGCACACCGGCGCGGGCGGTTTGCTGGTAGCCGCCGACCGGGAGACACACGAGCGTCTGGTGGAGCTGGTCAACGAGTCGTGGGCGCCGCTCGGACAAGCCCCTCAGGCGTCCTAGGAACCTAGCCCGACGCCACCGCCAAGGCGCGACTCGAAGTGCCACCAGGCATCCTAGGAACCTAGCCTGCGGCGGCACGGCTGTGGCCCCGGCCGAACCACCCGGCCAGGGCCCACACCGCGAAGCTCCGCCTCAGCGAGCCTTCCGGATCAACACCACCCCGATGGCGGCCGCGGCGACGGCGGCCCCGAGCACCGCGTACTTCCGAGGCTCCTCGATCACCCGCCGGGGCACCGCCCCGATCGCGGCCCGAGCCTGTTCCGCGGTCTCGGCGGCGGCCTCCGCGACATGCGTACCGGTCTCCGTCGTCGCCTGCCGCACCCGCCCCGCAACGTCGGCTTTCGCGGCCAGGGCCGCGGCGGTCTCCCCCATTTCGGTCCGGGTCCGTGCGATCTCGGCCTTCAGTTCTCCGGTACGGCCGGAGCCACCACCCGCATCCTCCGACCGGGAGCCGGAGGACGAGTCCTCGGCTGAGCCGGCGCCGGTGGACGCTGAAGCCTTCGCCTCCGCGGTCCCCGGAATCGGCACGGTCCCGGTAGTGCCCGTCTTGGCCGGCTCATCAGCGACCCCGGCGGAACTTCCTGAGGGGATCGCCCCGCCCTTGGCGGCCTCGCCCACACTCTCGGGCTTGGCCGCGGGGGCGGGCTTCCCGGCACCCGGCGGCACCGCCCCCGACCCGGTCGCCGGGGAGCGCGTCCCGGATTGCGCGGCCTCGGCCCGGAGCGAAGCCACCAGAGCCTCGCCGACGGTCTCCGGCACATGCGGCTCAGCTGCCGAGCCGGCGCTCTCACCCGATTTCGCCACCGACGAGGGCGCGGCCATCGCCGTGGACGGGCCCGAAGCCGCACCCGACGGCGCAGGAGCCGCGGCCGAGGATGCGGAGGACGGGCGTGGCGAGCCGGAGGACGCCCCGCCCGAACCGCTGCCCGCAGCCTGGCCCTTGGTGGATCCGCCCGGACTCGGCTTGCGGCCCGCGGCCGGTGGCGCCTCCCCGCGTGCCGGCTTGGCAGGCCCGGGACCGGTCCGATTGTGGCTGGGCGGTGGCGCCGGCTTGGGACCGCCCGGCTTCGAGCCGTGCTGCTTCCCCGAGCGGCCCTGCGAAGTCCGAGCCGTGGCGTTGACGCTCACCCCGCGCTGACCGCCCGAACCCGAGCCCGCGGACGAGCCCGAGGAGCCCGAGCCCGCAGAAGACCCGGAACCCCCGGAAGAACCCGCGGCGGCTCCCGACGGCGAATCCATCGGACGTGAGGTAGCGCCGGCCGCGGCGCCCGTGGGCGAACCCGAGGAGGCTCCCGAAGAGCCGTTCGCGGGAGCGCCCGCAACCCCGCCGGAAGAGCCCGGCCGCGCCGAACCCTCCCCGCCCGAGCCGAAGGAGGACCCCCGCGAACCGCCCCGGCCGGACCCGGAACCGCCGGACGACGTCACGACTGCCTCCCCTGACGAGCCGCCGTCATCAGCGTGTCGACGTCACGGCGGCCGCTCGCCATGGCCGCCTCGGGGGTGGGTGGCACGGCGCCCTGTACTTCCTTCTTGCCGATGAGGGCGGCCACCCCGGCCGCCGCGAAGAGCACCACCGTCACGATGAGGGCGGCCGCCCATACCGGCATGACCAGGGCCAGTGCGGCGCCGGCCGTGACGAACAGGGCGCCCAGCCCGTACGAGGCGATCACCCCGGCCCCGCCGAGCAGCCCGGCGCCCTTGCCGGCCCTCTTGCCCTTCTCCATCATCTCGATCCGGGCGAGCGCCAGCTCGTCCCGCACCAGGGTGCTCACCTGCTCACTGAGCCGGCTGACGAGTTCAGCCGTGGAAGCCTGTTCGGTTCGTGCATCAATGTGGGTCATCGTCCCCTCCGTCCTGCACGTTCTTCAGGCAGTTCACGTACCCCTGCGAATCCCGACTAATCGCCCCACCGGCAAAGGTCAGCGGGCGACAAGGTGGTGCGGATTCGGGACGCCATCGGGATCGAGCCGAGATGTACCGCTCCTTTGAAACGTCTCACCCTGCTCACCGAGAACGGGACCGCGCTCTCCCCACGTACTCGTTAAGTGCATGCATGCTCAACTCTTGACCCAGCGCTAACAGGATCGTAACGTGAGTCACACCCCCGCTAGAACGTTTCAAGAATGTCCTTATCTGGAGGCGTCATGCGTCCTCGGTTCACTGCCGCCGTCGCTCTCACCGCGACGGCCGCGCTGGCTCTCACCGGGTGCACGAAGAAGAACGACAGCGACACCGGCACCGGATCCGCGGCGAGCGGAGACAAGACATACAAGGTCGCGTTCGTCCCGAAGCTTCAGGGAGTCCCCTACTTCGAGGCGATGAACGCGGGCGGCAAGGAGGCCGCCGCCGCGCTCGGCAACGTCGAGTGGCTCTACCAGGGTCCGACCCAGGCGGACGCGGCCGCGCAGGCCGACATCGTCCGCTCCTACATCCAGCAGAAGGTCGACGCGCTGATCGTGGCGCCGAACGACCCCGACAGCATGGCTCCCCTGCTGCAGCAGGCCAAGGACGCCGGCATCCACGTGGCGACCGCCGACACCGACGCGCCGACCAGCGTGCGGGAGGTGTTCGTGAACCAGGCGACCGCCGAGGGCATCGGCCAGGGCCTCACCGACTCGCTGCTCACCGCGATGGGCGGCAAGGGCAAGTACGCCATCGTCTCCTGCGGCCAGACCGCCGAGAACCTGAACTCCTGGATCGAGGTGCAGAAGGCGTACACCAAGGAGAAGTACCCGGAGGCCGAGATCGTGGACATCGTCTACGCCGGCGAGGACCAGGCCAAGGCCACCCAGATGGCGACCGACCTGATGAACGCCCACCCGGATCTGACCGGCCTGGTCGGCGAGTGCACGAGCTCCGCTCCGGGCGTGGCGCAGGCCGTCAAGGACGCCGGCAAGATCGGCAAGGTCTTCACGGTGGGCCTCGGCACGCCGCAGGCGATGAAGCCGTACCTCACCGACAAGTCGTCGACCGCCGCGATCCTCTGGGACGTGGAGAACCTGGGCTACCTGACCGCCTGGGCCGGCGCGCAGCTCGCGCAGGACAAGCCGTTCGCGGCCACCAACAACGTCTCCAGCGACCTGTCCGCGGTCGCCTACACCGAGGCCGACAAGATGCTGCTGCTCGGCCCGGCGCTGCAGATCACCGACCAGAACGTCGACCAGTTCAACTACTGAGCCGATGACCCAGGAGAAAGAACAGCCCCGGCTGCGCCTGACCGCTGTCTCCAAGCGGTTCGGCGCGGTCCGGGCCATTCAGCACGCCGACCTCACCGTCCGGGCGGGCCAGGTGCACGCCCTGGTCGGTGAGAACGGCGCCGGCAAGTCCACGATGATCAAGATCGTCGCCGGGGCGGAGACGTCCGACACGGGCGAGATCGAGTGGGACGGGAGCCCGGTGAGGATCGGCTCCACGACGGACGCGATCGCCCTCGGCATCGCGACCGTCTACCAGGAGCCGCAGCTCTTCCCGGAGCTGACCGTCGCGGAGAACATCTTCCTCGGCAAGGAGATCAAGAAGCGGGGAAGGGTCGACTGGGCCGGGCAGAACGCGAAGGTGGTCGAGCTCCTCGAACTGCTCGGCCTCCCGGCGAAGTACGCGACCGCCACGGTCGGCGACCTCTCGATCGCCGAGCAGCAGCAGGTCTCGATCGCGAAGGCGCTCTCCGGCGACGCGAAGGTGCTGATCCTCGACGAGCCGTCGGCGATCCTCACCGACGCCGAGATCGAGGTGCTCTTCGACGTGGTCCGGCGGCTGACCGCCTCCGGCGTGAGCGTCATCTACATCTCGCACCGGCTGGACGAGCTGTTCCGCATCGCCGACGAGGTGACGGTCATGCGCGACGGGCGCACCATCGGCACGTACCCGATCAAGGATCTGAGCGTGCGCGAGATCGCCCACCTGATGGTGGGTGAGGAGCTCTCCGACGACCGCCCGCACCGGGAGGTCCCGGACGGGCCGGCCGTGCTCGAGCTCAAGGGCCTCACCAGAGAGAACAAGTTCAAAGACGTCAATGTACGGGTGAGAGCCGGCGAGATCGTCGCCCTCTACGGCCTGGTGGGTTCCGGCGTCTCGGAGATCGCGGCTTCCTGCTACGGCATCGAGCGTGCCACGAGCGGCACCCTGGAGATCGCCGGGAAACCGGAAAGTCCGAGAAGCCCGGAGCACGCGCAGAAGCTGGGCATCGCCCTGCTGCCGGCGAACCGCAAGGTCGAGGGCATGTTCGGCTTCCAGTCGATCGCCTTCAACATCTCGGCCGGCCACCTCCGGCTCCTCTCCAAGCTCGGCGTGTTCGTCGACCGCGCCCGGGAGAAGGCCGTCGCCCTCGACATGATCAAGCGGCTGGCCGTGCGCACCCCGCACGAGCGGCAGCCGATCAGCGCGATGTCCGGCGGCAACGCCCAGAAGGTCGTGCTGGCCCGTCAGCTCGTGGAACGCCCGAAGGTGCTGATCCTCGCCGAGCCCACCCAGGGCGTCGACGTGGGCGCCAAGGAGGAGATCCACCGGCTGATCACCGAGCTCGCCGAGGAGGGCACCGCGGTGCTCGTGGTGACCTCGGACCTGCCGGAGGCGCTGCGCATCGCGGACCGCATCCAGGTGGTGCGCGGCGGCACCACGACCGAGGAGTTCGGCCCGGACGCCAAGCAGGTCGACCTGCTGGCCGCGGCCGCGGGAGGAAGCGAATGACCACGCTGGCTGTCAAGCCCGGGCAACGGGTCCTGCAGAGCCCGGTGACCGGCCAGGAGATCGTCCTGGTCGGCGTCATCGCGGTGCTCTGGGCGGCCCTCGCGGTCAGCACCCCGGCGTTCCTCACGGCCGGCTCGATCCAGCCGCTGCTGGTGGCGACCGCCCCGATCGCCCTGGTCGGCGTCGGCATGACCATCGTGATCATCACGGGCGGCATCGACGTCTCGGTCGGCGGCGCCATCATGGTGTGCTCGGTGATCACCGCGAAGGTGCTGGTCGAGGCGGAGGTGAGCCTCGGCGTCGCGGTGCTGATCTCGCTGCTGTCCGGCGCGGCGCTCGGCCTGGTCAACGGTGTGCTGATCGCCTACGGCCGGGTGCACGCCATCATCATCACGTTCGGCACGGCGAACATCTTCATGTTCCTCGGCCTGCAGATCTTCGGCTCGGGCACGGTGAACGGAATCCCCGCGACGCTCGCGTTCTTCGGGCGCGGACCGGACGGGCGCACGCTCGGCATCCCGCACGCGTTCCTGGTGACCATCCTGATCACCGCGGCGGCCTGGTGGTACCTGCGGCACACCGCGGGCGGCCGGCACTTCTTCGCGATCGGCGGCGACGCGCAGGCGGCACGGCTGGCCGGTGTCCGGGTGCAGCGGCGGGTGCTCCTCGCCTACGTGCTCACCGGCGTGCTGGTCGGTCTCGCGTCCTGCTTCGTGATCGCGCAGGGCACGTCCACGCTGGACCAGTCGGTCGGCTCCGGCAAGGAGCTGGCGGTGATCGCGGCCGTCGTCATCGGCGGAACGTCGATCATGGGCGGCCGGGGCTCGGTGCTCGGCACCCTGCTCGGCGCGCTCCTGGTGCAGACCGTGTCGTCCGGCGTGACCCAGCTCGGCTGGCGCTCGCAGCTGTCCGACCTGTTCGTCGGCATCTTCATCATCGTGGCGGTCGGCGCCGACCTGCTGCGGGCTCGCGCACGGAGGTCCCGATGACGACGACCACCCTGGAAAAACAGGATAAAGGCGAAAAAACCGATTTCGTACGACTTTTTCTGACGCAACGCATCCCACTGCTCGCCGTACTCATCGTCATCGTCGTCGTCACCTTCTTCATCAACGACGCCGGCGGCTACCTGACCGCACCCTACGACTTCGACTACATGTCGGCAGCGCTGATCAACGCGGTCCCCCTCGCGATGCTCGGCCTCGCCGAGATGCTGGTGATCCTCTCCGGCCGCGGCGGCATCGACCTGAGCGTCGGCGCCATCGTGAGCCTGGCCGGCATGATCTTCGGATTCGCGTACGGCGAGTGGGGCTGGCCGCTCTGGCTGGCGATCATCGCGACCGCCGGGTTCGGGGCGCTGCTCGGCGCGGTCAACGGCTTCCTGGTCTCCTACATCGGATTCCCGGCGCTGATCGCGACGCTCGCGACGTTCTACGCCTACAAGTCGATCGCCATCGTGATCAACAACCAGCAGCCGATCAGCACCGAGCCGATCCAGCAGCTCTTCTCGCTGAGCAAGTCGGTCGAGCTGCCGATCATCGGCCAGTACATCCCGGACGTGCCGCTCGGCATCTTCACGTTCCTGCTGCCCACGGTCGTGGCGGTGTGGCTGCTGCTGGCGCGGACCGCGTACGGCCGGCGCCTCTACGGCATCGGCACCAACGACGTGGCCGCGCGCTGGGCCGGCCTCCCGGTCCGGGACACGCGCTTCAAGGCGTACGTCTATGCGGGGTTGATCTCGGGTCTCGTCGCCGTCGTGACGGTGGCCCAGTTCGCCTCGGCCCGCCCCGACGCGGGTGTCTCGGGCAACGGCATGGCGCTGCCCGCGATCACCATCGCGGTCCTCGGCGGCGTGGCCATCACCGGTGGCATCGGCCGGGTCGCCGGCGTCGTGCTCGCCACCCTGCTCATCGTCTGGCTCAACGCCGGCATCCTGCTCGCCTTCGTCGGCAACGAGGGCTCGCAGTACCAGCTCCTCGCCCTCGGCGCGGTCCTCGTCTTCGCGGCGCTGCTGAACGGGCTCACCAATCGCAAGTATGGAGGCGCATCATCATGAACCTCGACGGACTCGACGGCTTCAGCATCGAGGTTCCCAGCTGGGCGTACGGCAACTCGGGCACCCGGTTCAAGGTCTTCACGACCAGGGGGGTGCCGCGGAATCCGTACGAGAAGATCTCGGACGCCGCGCAGGTCAACAAACTCACCGGGCTGGCGAACCGGGTATCCCTGCACATCCCGTGGGACGTGGTCGACGACTGGGCCGATCTGCGCAGGCACGCCGAGGACAACGGGGTCGCGATCGGCGCGATCAACTCGAACCTCTTCCAGGAGGACGAGTACCGCCTCGGCTCGCTCTGCAACCCGGACCCGGCGATCCGCCGCAAGGCCGTCGACCACCACCTGCAGTGCCTCGACGTGATGCGCGCGACCGGCTCGACCGACCTCAAGGTCTGGCTGCCGGACGGCCTGAACTATCCCGGTCAGGACTCGCTGCGCGGCCGGCAGGAGCGGCTCGCCGAGTCGCTCCGGGCGATCTACGACGCGATGGACCCGGACCAGCGGATGCTGCTCGAGTACAAGCTGTTCGAGCCGGCGTTCTACAGCATGGACATCCCGGACTGGGGCACCTCGCTGCTGCACTGCCTGGCGCTCGGCGAGCAGGCCACCGTCGTGCTCGACACCGGTCACCACGCGCCGGGCACGAACATCGAGTTCATCGTGATGCAGCTGCTGCGGCAGAACCGGCTGGGCGCGTTCGACTTCAACTCGCGCTTCTACGCCGACGACGACCTGATCGTGGGCGCGGCCGACCCGTTCCAGCTCTTCCGGATCCTGTCCGAGATCGTGGCGGCCGGCGCGCACCGGCCGGAGTCCGGCATCAACTTCATGCTGGACCAGTGCCACAACATCGAGGACAAGATCCCCGGCCAGATCCGCTCGGTCCTCAACGTCGAGCAGGCCCTGGCGAAGGCGCTGCTCATCGACCAGGAGGCGCTCGCCGAAGCCCAGCGCGCCGGTGACGTGCTGGCCGCCAACGCGATCCTGATGGACGCCTACGAGACCGATGTCCGCGGGGTCCTGGCGGACCGCCGCGAGGCGCGGGGCCTGCCGAGGGATCCGGTGGCGGCCTACCTCGCCTCCGGGTACGGGGAGAAGACCGCGAGCGAGCGCGTCGGCGGCACTCAGGCGGGATGGGGCGCCTGAAACGCGCACACGGCACGGTGGCGCGGCGCACCATGGTCGCATGGGAATCGTCGCGCCACCGAGTCACGGCGAACGGGTGGCGGCGATCCGCAAACGCCTGGCCGACATCGCCGACGGTGATCCGGGCCCGGCCGAGCGCGCCCTGCTGGCCCGGCTGCTGCGCTCGTTCGCCGCGAAGGCGCCGGCCGCCGCCGGCGAGCTGATCGACCTGCTCGGCGACGGCGCGACCACCGCGCTCCGGGAGCGGGCGCACGCGCTCAAGGGCTCGTCGGCGAACATCGGCGCGACAGCGCTCTCGGCGCTCTGCGCGGTCGTCGAGACCGAGGCCCGGGCCGGCCTCCGCCCCGACCCGGCGACCACCGCGCAGCACCTCCGGGACGAGGTCGCCGGGGTGGTGCGGGCGGTCACCGAGGTGGCGGAGAGCTACGAGCGCTGACCGCGGACCAGGTACTTCTGGTAGTCGGGGACGGCCGCGAGGACCGGCTCGACGATGTCGACGACCCGGGCGAAGTTGCTGAGCCGGTCCAGCATCACCTCGGTCGCCACGGTGCCGCGGCCGATCAGGACCAGGCCGTTGACCGCCACGACGTCCTCGGCCAGGCGCATCCCGACCTGGAGCTCCATGATCCGGACGGACTTCACGATCTCCTGGTGGGCCCGGACGCCCTTGACCTTGCGCAGCGCGGCCAGCACGTGCGGCGCGCCGTCCCCGCGCTCCTCGAGGGCGCCGATCGCGGTCGCGTCGTTCGACGAGCGGGACTCGATGACCTCGAAGTCGATCGCGGTGCGGACCACGTTGATGCCCGCCTCGACCAGCGCCGAGCGCCCGGCCTCGGGCGCCGGGTCGCCGGCCAGCCCCTGCACGATCGCGACGACGTCGTGCAGCATCGGGATGTCGCGCAGCAGCCGGACCGCGGCCCGCGGCATCGCGTTGACCATGGCCTGCTCGTCCGGGCCGAGCTGCTGCCCGCGGTCCAGCTTCTTGAGCACGGCCGGCGGCACGGTCACGGCGCCGAGCTGGGACGCCATGGCCGCCACCTCGATCTCCCAGAGCGCCTCCAGCTGGAGCTGCCGGCAGAGCTCGGCGACCAGGGTGCGGATCCGGCCGGCCCGGGCGAACGCCACCGGGCTGGCCAGCTCGAGACAGCCGAAGAGGGCCTGCACGCTGGCGCGCAGGGTGGTGTCGAGCAGCTCCCGGTCGTGCATGGCCTCGCCGTGCCGGGCCACCGCGTCGCCGACGATGCTGCGCAGCTCGTCGGTGCCGGCGGGCTTCGGCAGGTAGCGGTAGACGCCACCGGAGTTGATCGCGGCGATCGCCGTCTCGATGTCGCCGTGCCCGGTGTGCAGCACCCGGGTGGTGTCCGGGTACTCGACGGAGATCCGGCGCATCAGCTCGATGCCGTCCATGTTCGGCATCCGCATGTCGCTGACCACGGCCGCGACCGGGCCGTGCTCGGCCAGCACCTGGAGCGCCTCGACGCCGTCGGACGCGGTGAGCAGCTTGTGGTCGCGGCCCAGTTGCAGAGCGAGCGTCTGCAGCACGGTCTCCTCGTCGTCGACGAGAAGCACGACGGGCTTGCCCTCGTCGGCAACGGCCGACCGGAACAGCTCGGTCCCCATCTGGTCCCTCACTCGGTGGTGATGTGGTTACGTGAGGCTTATCGCCCTCCCCGGTCGGCGGTTGAGCGATTTTCCCGCCCCGATCTCCTCAGACCGCTGCCCTCCGGCGTCGAAGTAGATGCAACGTCCCGGCGACGTGCCGCCACCGAGACCCGAGGAAACGGATGACAAACGTGAGCGCTCCAGGGGAAGCCGCCCGTCTCGCGGCGGTGCACAGCTACCGGCTGCTCGACGCCCCGCGTCCGATCGTTCTCGACGAGCTCACCCGCCTCGCCGGCTCGGTCTTCGAGACCTCGATGTCCACCGTCACGCTCGTCGACGCCGACCGCCAGTGGTTCGCCGGCGCCACCGGCATGCCGGACGGCGGCGGACCGCTGTCCACCTCGTTCTGCGCCCGGGTGGTGGACCGCCGGCTCTCGCTGATCGTCCAGGACGCCCTCGACCACCCGGTCTACCGGACCTGGGGCAACGTCGTCGGCGCGCCGAACATCCGCTTCTACGCCGGCGTCCCGCTCGTCGACGAGGACGGCCACATGCTCGGCACCATGTGCGTGCTCGACGACCGCCCGCGCCCGGCCGGCGACCGCCGGCTGGACATGCTCACCACGATGGCCGGGCAGGCGGCCGGCCACCTCGCCGCCATCCGCAGCCGGATGCTGCTCACCGAGATCGGCGACGAGCTGTCCCGGGCGATCAGCCGCGAGGAGGACTTCGTCGCGACCGTCTCGCACGAGCTGCGCACCCCGGTCACCACCATCCAGGGCTACCTCGAGCTGCTGGTCGAGAACGAGGAGCTCGCGCCGTACCGCCGGCTGATCGACCCGATCCAGCGCAACGGCGAGCGCCTGGTCCGGATGGTCGACCACCTGCTGGCGGGCACCCGGCCGGCCGGGGCGCCGCTGCCGCTGCTGCGCGGCGGCACCGATCTGATCGCGATCGCCGAGGCGGGCGCGGCCGCCTGCCGGGCGCAGGCGGCGCAGCGCGACGTGCGCATCGTCGTCGAGGCGGCCGGCGAGCAGGTACGGGTGTCCGGCGACTTCACCCGGCTCAGCCAGGCGGCCGAGCAGCTGATCCGCAACGCGATCCTGTTCAGCGTGACCGGCACGACCGTCACGGTGCGGGTGATCGCGGACGGCCTGGAGGTCTCCGACGAGGGCGCCGGCATCCCGGAGGAGGAGCTGCCGTACGTGACCGAGCGCTTCTACCGCGGCCGGCACGCCCGGGAGCAGGCCGTCCCCGGGGTCGGCCTGGGTCTCGCCATCGTCGACCGGATCATGCGGGCGCACGACGGCACGCTCGCGATCACCTCGCCCGGTGTGGACCGGGGCACGACGGTCCGGATGGTTCTGCCCGGCTGATCCCCCGGTGCCCGTAGTCGCTCAGTCCCGCCCCGATCCTGCCGAATCGGAGTACGACGGCCGGTTCGAGGCGAGGGTGGGGCTATGGCGATCTTGCGGCGTCTCCGGCTGGCCGGCAGGCTCGGCGCCGCCTTCGCAGTGGTGCTGGTGCTGCTCGGCGTGGCTGTCGGGGTCGGCGCGATCGGGCTGACCCGGCAGCAGGCAGCGACCGAGGAGCTGCACACCCTGCAGGGTCTGGTGCGGCAGGTCGACGAGCAGAAGTTCCTCAACGCCGACATCTCCGGCTGGCAGCTCGCGGTCGCCTGGGACGTGTACCGGATCGGCAACCGGAAGGCGGTCGATCCCGCCAGCGAGAACCGGGCCGGGTTCCTGGCGAGCAAGGACGTGCTGGAGAAGCTGCTCGGCGACACGAACACGGCCGCCATGACCGCCGACGAGCAGGACTACTTCGACTCGATCAACGAGCAGTGGGAGAGGTACTTCGCGAACGACACCCAGATGATGGCGCTCTACCAGGCCGGCGAGATCGAGCAGGGCAACGCCATGATCCTGGGCGACGGCTACGAGATCTACTTCAAGATCGTCGAGGACACCGACGCGCTGGTCGACTCGGTCAGCGGCCGGGCCGCCGCGGCGGCGCAGGACGCGCGGTCGGAGGCGTCCTCCCTTCGTACGGTGATGATCGTGGTCTCGATCCTGGCGATCGCCGCCGCGGTGATCTTCTCGATCGCGGTGACCCGCAGCGTGGTGGTCCCGGTGGGCCGGCTGGTCGCGGCGATGCGCGGGGTGGCCGCCGGCGATCTCACGGTGCGCGTCGACACCTCCGGGAACGACGAGGTGGCCGAGATGGGCAGGGCCGTCGGCGAGGCGGTGGCCGGCGTCCGCGCCACGGTCGTCGAGATCCTCGAGAACGGCGGCCGGCTGACCGCGGCCTCGCAGACGATGCGCCAGGTCAGCGCGCAGATCGACACGGCCATCGCGGAGGCCGACCAGCAGGCCGGGCTCGCCGCCTCCAGCGCCGCCGGGGTATCCGGCAACGTCAACACGGTCGCGGCCGGCTCCACCGAGATGGGCTCGGCGATCGGCGAGATTTCCCGCAACGCCGCCGACGCGGCCCAGGTCGCCTCGGACGCGGTCGGCGCGGCCCGGACCACCAGCGAGACCATCAACCGGCTCGGCGAGTCGTCCGCGCAGATCGGCGACGTCATCAAGACGATCACCGCGATCGCCGAGCAGACCAACCTGCTCGCCCTGAACGCCACCATCGAGGCGGCCCGGGCCGGCGAGGCGGGCAAGGGCTTCGCCGTGGTGGCGAGCGAGGTGAAGGACCTGGCCCAGGAGACCGCGCGGGCCACCGAGGACATCGCCCGCCGGGTCGAGGCGATCCAGACCGGCACCGGGCAGGCGGTCACCGCGATCGACGAGATCAGCCGGATCATCTCGCAGATCAGCGACTACCAGACCACGATCGCCTCGGCGGTCGAGGAGCAGAGCGCCACCACCGCGGAGATGAACCGGGGCGTCGGCGAGGCCGCGGCCGGCGTCACCGACATCGCGAACAACATCGCGAGCGTGGCGCACAGCACCGCGACGAGCCGGGAGGCGGTCGGCCTCGCGGCCCGGACCGCCGAGGACGTTCAGGAACTGGCGGACCGGCTGCGCGACGCGGCCAACCGGTTCACGGTCTGACCCCGGGTCAGCAGCGGCAGCACGCCGGTCACGTCGAGCGACCGGCGGACGATGCCGCGGGGGCGGGACACCCGGAGCTCGGCCCCGCGCGCCGCCGCCCCGGCGTGCGCGTTCAGGAACATGTCGATCCCGGACGAGTCGCAGAACGTCAGGCCGGCCACGTCGAGCACGAGCCGGCGCGCCCCGTCGTCGAGGGCGCGGTTCACCTGCTCCTCGACCTGGTCGGCGGTGGCCAGGTCGAGCTCGCCGCGCAGCTGGAGACGGACCACCGGCCCGTCGTCGATCCGCACGATCCTCACGACTCCCACCCGGCCACGCCGGGGCACGGGTGCAGCTCGACGAGCACGCGCTTCCCACCCCGGTAGTTCTGCACCGACCAGCCGACCGCGAGCGCCTCGATCAGCGCGATCCCCCGGCCGCCCCCGCCGTCCGGGTCGCGGCGGCGCGGCACCACGGACGAGCCGTCCGCGACCGACACCACCACCCTGTCCTCGTGGGCCTCGAGCTGCAGCGCGACCAGGCCGCCGCCGTGCCGCACCGCGTTGGTCACCAGTTCGCTCACCACGACGGCGGCGCCGTCGACCCAGTCCGGATCGCGGAAGCCCCAGCCGGCCAGCACCGCTACGACGGCCCGCCGGGCCGCGCCGGGTGCGCCACGGTCCAGCGGAACGTCCAAGTGGGCGGTCAACGCGCTCATACACAAACCCCAGAGTCGCCGATGTGCGGCCGGACAGTACCCCGGGGACACGGTCGGCGAAACCTTACGAGTGGGGGTGCTCCCCCAGCAGTTTCGTGGCGAGCACGGCGGCCTGCGTACGGCGCTCCAGGCCGAGCTTCGCGAGCAGGCTGGACACGTAGTTCTTCACGGTCTTCTCGGCCAGGAACATCCGCGCCGCGATCTCCCGGTTGGTCAGCCCCTCGGCCACGTGCTCGAGGATCCGGCGCTCCTGGTCGGTCAGCGAGGCCAGCTCGCGCGGCTGCTCGACGCCGTTCCGGATCCGCTCCAGGACCCGCTGGGTGACCTGCGGGTCGAGCAGGGACTGGCCGGCCGCGACCCGGCGGACCGCGTCGACCAGGTCGGTGCCGCGAATCTGCTTCAGCACGTAGCCGGACGCGCCCGCCATGATCGCGGCGAAGAGCGCCTCGTCGTCCTCGTACGACGTCAGGATCAGGCCCTTGATCGACGAGTCGATCGCCCGGACGTCCCGGCAGACGTCGATGCCGTTGCCGTCCGGCAGCCGGGCGTCGAGGACCGCCACGTCGGGGCGCAGCGCCGGGATCCGTGCGGCGGCCTCGCGCGCGGAGCCGGACTCGCCGATCACCTCGATGCCGCCGCCCGCTTCGAGCAGGTCGACGAGGCCGCGGCGGACGACTTCGTGGTCGTCGAGGAGGAAGACTCGGATCATGTCTCCTTTCTAGTCCCCGGGTGGCCCGGACACCTAGGGCCATAGGTCCCGCGCCACCGGACCCCGGTCCCGGTAGCCTCGACGCGTGTCCGACGCATCGGCTCCCTCGCTCGGCCTGAGCCCCCTCTCCCGGGTCCGCCTCGACGCGTTGCTGCAGGAGATGCAGAACCGGGTCGGCGACATCGTGACCAGCCGGGAGCGCCTGCGTGCCCTGCTCGACGCGGTCGTCGGCATCGGCACCGACCTCGATCTGCGCAGCACCCTGCAGCGGATCGTCGAGGCGGCGTGTGCCCTGGCCGACGCTCGTTATGGCGCGCTCGGCGTGCTCGCGCCCGAGCGCGATCACCTGTCCGACTTCGTCACGCACGGCATCCCGCCCGAGGCCCACGCGAAGATCGGTGACCTGCCGCACGGCCGCGGGGTGCTCGGCCTCCTGATCACCGATCCGCACCCGGTGCGGCTTCCGGACATCACCCAACACCCCGATTCGTACGGATTTCCGCCGCACCACCCGCCGATGCACAGCTTCCTCGGCGTCCCGGTCCGGACCCGTGAGCGGATCTTCGGCAACCTCTACCTCGCCGAGAAGCGGGGCGCCGCCGAGTTCAGCGAGGACGACGAGGAGATCGTGGTAGCGCTCGCCGCGGCGGCCGGCGTCGCGATCGACAACGCCCGGCTCTACGAGCTCGCCCAGCGGCGGCAGCGGTGGCTCGAGGCGGCCTCCGAGATCACCGGGGTTCTGCTCGGGACGGTCCGGCGTACCGAGGCGCTGCGGCTGATCGCCCGCCGGGCCCGGGAGGTGGCCGGCGCCGAGCTCGTGCTGGTCCTGCTCTACGACGAGGAGAACGCGCGGTTCACCATCGAGGCGGCCGACGGCGCCGACCCGGCCTGCGCGGGCCTGACCGGCAAGATCGTCGCCGGCGACCTCGACAGCTTCCCCGGCGGTTTCCTGGACGACCTGCGGGCGGCGGCCGAATGGCCCGGACCGGTCCCGGCCGGCCCGGCGCTCGCCGCGCCCCTCGCCGGCCGTGACATGCCCCAGGGCGTGCTGATCGTCAGCCGGACCGGCCCGGAGGACGCGGTCCTGCTCTCCACGTTCGCCGGGCAGGCCGCCCTCGCCCTGGAACGCGCCCGTGCCCAGGAGGAGCGCGAGCTGCTCGCCGTCCTGGAGGACCGCGAGCGGATCGCCCGGGACCTGCACGACGTGGTGATCCAGCGGCTCTTCGCGACCGGCATGCAGCTCCAGGCCGCGGCCGGCCCCTCGGTCCGGCCGGACGTCGCCAAGCGGATCAACGCGGCCGTCGACGACCTGGACGCCACGATCCGCGACATCCGCCGGTCGATCTTCGAGCTGCGCGCCCCGATCGGTGCGACCTTCCGCAACGAGCTGCGCGACACCGTCGACGACGCGGCCGCCACCCTCGGCTTCCGGCCCGGCCTGGAGACGTCCGGGCCGGTGGAGAGCGCGATTCCGGACGACGTGGTGCCGGAGCTCACGGCCGTGCTGCGGGAGGCGCTCTCCAACGTGGCCCGGCATGCGGGGGCCACCGCCGTACGCGTGTCGGTGCGCGTCGCGGACGGCGAGCTGATCCTCCAGGTGGAGGACGACGGCGTCGGGATGGACCCGGCGCTGGCCCGCGGTGGCGTCGTGAACATGGGCGAGCGGGCCCACGACCTCGGCGGCTCCTTCGAGGCGGGACCCCGGCCGCAGGGCGGCGGGACCCTGGTCACCTGGCGCGTTCCTCTTTAGGACTTTCGCCCCTTAACCGGAGGTGGTCCGGCGGGCCACCGTAGGAGGATGACCCGCTACGACCAGTCGGACCTGCGGCGAGCAGCCGCCGCGGCGATCTACGCACCCTCGATGCACAACACCCAGCCCTGGGCGTTCCGTCTGCGCGACGGCGCCATCGAAGTGCTCGCCGACGGCCGGCGGCGGCTGGAGGTCGCCGACCGGAGCGGCTGGGCGCTGCGCCTGGCCTGCGGGGCGGCCACCTTCAACGCCCGCCTCGCGCTGGCCTGGGCGGGCACCCCGGCGGAGGTGCGGCTGCTCCCGCCGGACGCTCCCGAGGTGATCGCCCGCCTCACCCCGGGCCGGCGCCGGCCGCCCACCTACGCCGAGCGCGACCGGTACGCGGCGATCGAGCGCCGGCACAGCAACCGCGACCCGTTCTGGCCCGACCCGGTCCCGGCCGACGTGCGGATCCGGCTCATCGAGGCGGCCCGGGCCGAGAACGCCTGGCTCGACCTGCTGGTCGGGATGACCGCGCTGACCGGGTTCTCGGAGATCGCGCACAGCGCCGACCGGGTGCTGCGCCGCGACGAGCACTACCAGGCCGAGCTGATCACCTGGACCGGCACCGACGACGCGCCGGACGGCATGCCGGTCGCGGTCGGCGCCCCGGTCGGCGAGCCGCAGGACCTGGTACCGCAGCGCGCGTTCGCGCAGCGCCGGCGCGGGCCGGGCCGCGACTACGAGCCGGAGCCGCTGATCGGCATCCTCGGCACCCCCGGCGACCGCCGGCTCGACCAGGTGGTGGCCGGCCAGGCGCTGCAGAACGTGCTGCTGACGCTCACCGACGCCGGCCTGGCCGCGTCGCTGATCTCCCAGCCGATCGAGGTGCCGCCGGCCCGCGACCAGCTGCGCCGCTCGCTGGGCCGGACCGGGTTCCCGCAGATGGCGGTCCGGGTCGGGTACGGCCACCCCGGCCACCCGTCGCCGCGACGCGACGTCGCCGACGTGATCATGGGGTGAAAGTCGCCACTTTGGCAGTTGCAAGGGATATGCAACAACCGAGGACGGCCAATATGCTGCCCGCATGGACACTCAGGCGATGCACATCGCCAACGGGATCATCAACGGTCCCGTCTCGGCGGCCTTCCTGGCCATCGCGGTCGCAGGCCTGGCGCTCTGCGTCGCCCGGGCCAAGACCGACCTCGACGACCGGCTCGCCCCGATGGCCGGGCTCGTCGCCGCCTTCATCTTCGCCGTGCAGATGCTCAACTTCCAGGTGCTGCCGGGTGTCTCCGGTCACCTGCTGGGCGGCACCCTCGCGGTGATCCTGGTCGGCCCGTGGGTCGGTGCGCTCTGCGTCGCCACCGTGCTGATCGTGCAGTGCCTGCTCTTCGCCGACGGCGGGCTCACCGCCCTCGGGCTGAACGTCACGAACATGGCCCTGATCGGCACCGCGGCCGCGTACGTCCTGGTCGCCGCGCTGCTGCGGGTGCTCCCCCGCACGGTCCGCGGACTCGGCGCGACGGCCTTCATCGCCTCCATCGTCGGCGTCGTGGTGGCCTCGATGGGCTTCGTCCTGGAGTACGCGCTCGGCGGCACCACCGAGCTCTCGATCGGCGCGATCGCCGGCACGATGGCCGGCGTGCACACGCTGATCGGCATCGGCGAGGGCCTGATCGCCGCGACCACCGTGATGACGGTGGCCCGGGTGCGCCCCGACCTGGTCTACGCCCTCCGGCACTTCCGTACCCGGGAAAAGGTGACGGCATGAACAAGAAGCTCTTCATCGCCGCCGGGCTCCTCGTCGCCCTGCTCCTGGCCGGCGTGGTCTCGAGCTTCGCCTCCGGCAGCCCGGACGGCCTCGACTACGCGGCCCGCGAGGGGTGCACCTTCGACGCCCAGGGCGAGATCACCGGCGGCACCTGCATGGCCCAGCAGGAGGGCGAGCACCAGCTCGGCGACAGCCCGCTGGCCGACTACGGCATCAAGGGCATCGACAACTCCTTCCTGTCGACCGGCCTCTCCGGCGTCCTCGGGGTGCTGATCACCTTCGGTATCGGCGGCGGGCTGTTCTGGGTGCTCCGGCGCCGCCAGTCCTCGTCCTCGTGAACGCCACCCTCCACCTCGACCGGGACAGCCCGCTGCACCGCCTCTCCCCCGAGGTGAAGATCGTCGCGGTGGTGCTGTTCACCGTCGTCGTGGTGATCACGCCGCGGACCGAGTTCGCGGCGTTCGGCGGCTACGCGCTGCTGATCGCCCTGGTCGCGGTACTGGCCCGGGTCCCGGCACTCTGGCTCGCCAAGCGGGCCACCATCGAGCTGCCGTTCGTGCTGCTGGCCGTGGCGCTGCCGTTCGCCGGGCACGGCGAGCGCATCGACTGGCACGGCCTGTCGCTCTCGGTCGACGGCCTCTACGGCGCGTGGAACATCTTCGCGAAGGGCACCCTCGGCGTCCTCGCGTCGCTGCTGCTCGCCGCCACCACGACGACACGGGACCTGGTCCTCGGCCTGGACCGGCTGCGCTGCCCGCAGGTGTTCACCCAGATCATGAC
Source organism: Actinoplanes sp. NPDC023714 (assembly GCF_040639855.1). Taxonomy (NCBI): domain Bacteria; kingdom Bacillati; phylum Actinomycetota; class Actinomycetes; order Micromonosporales; family Micromonosporaceae; genus Actinoplanes; species Actinoplanes sp. NPDC023714. The sequence goes on along the minus strand of NZ_JBFAAR010000002.1, from coordinate 32,523 downwards.
GTTCATGCTGCGGTACATCGACGTGCTCGCCGACGACGCCCGCCGGATGCGGATCGCCCGGCTCTCCCGCGGCTACGACCCGCGGTTCCTCTGGCAGGTGAAGGCGTTCGCGGTCGGCGTCGGGGCGCTGTTCCTGCGCTCCTACGAGCGCGGCGAGCGGGTCTACCTCGCGATGCTGTCCCGCGGGTACGCCGGCCGGCTGCCGCAGACCGCCGGCGGCCCGGCGCCGCTGCGGGAGTGGGCGGTCAGCGCGGCCCTCCCGGTGGCGGCCGCCGGGATAGCCGTCGCCGGGCTGGCCCTAGCATGATCGACATGGACGCTCTGCGGATCACGGGACTGCGTTTCTCGTACCCTGACGGGCGCGAAGCGCTCCGCGGGGTTGATCTTTCGCTGCGGAACGGCGAGCGCGTCGCCCTGCTCGGCCCGAACGGCGCCGGCAAGACCACCCTGGTGCTGCACCTCAACGGCATCCTGCACGGCGGCCCGGGCCGGGTGGAGATCTCCGGCCTGCCGGTGACACCGGGCGACCGGCAGGCGATCGCCGAGATCCGCCGCCGGGTCGGGATCGTCTTCCAGGACCCGGACGACCAGCTCTTCATGCCCACGGTCGCCGAGGACGTCGCGTTCGGCCCGGCCAACATGGGCGTCCGCGGCGCCGAACTGGCCCAGCGCGTCGACGAGGCGCTGGCCGCGGTCGGCATGAGCGAGCACCGGGACAAGGTGCCGCACCACCTCTCCTTCGGGCAGCGCCGCCGGGTCGCGGTCGCGACGGTCCTGGCGATGCGGCCGGAGATCCTGGTGCTGGACGAGCCGTCCTCGAACCTCGACCCGGCGTGCCGCCGTGAACTCGCCGAGATCCTCGAGTCGCTGCCGGTCACCGTGCTGATGGTGACCCACGACCTGCCGTACGCGCTGGAGCTGTGCCCGCGCGCGGTCATCCTCGACGACGGCGCGATCGTGGCCGACGGCCCGACCGCCGACCTGCTCGCCGACCGCGACCTGATGGCCGCCCACCGGCTGGAGCTGCCGTTCGGCTTCGACCCGGCGGTCGCTCTCGCCTCCCGCCGTACCCGGCCGTAGAACAGGGCGATGCCCCAGCCGCAGGGGGATCGGCTGGGGCATCGCTGGCTTTTCAGTTCCTTCAGTAACCGAAGTCCTGGGTGTAGTACGGCGTGCCGTTCGCGGAGAACACCGCGCCGACGCCGACGGTCTTGGACTTGCAGTTGAGGATGTTGGTGCGGTGGCCCGGGCTCTTCATCCAGCCGTTGACGACCTGCGCGGCGGTGCGGTAGCCCCAGGCGATGTTCTCGGCGGACGGCTTGGCGTAGCCGGCGGCCTTCGACCGGGCGACGAAGTTGGAGTTGGAGCGGCCGGTGTGGGAGAAGGTGCCGGTCTGCGCCATCCACGCGCTGTGACCCCGGGCCGCGGTGGTCAGCTTGGCGTCGACCTTGAGGGCCGCGCAGCCGTGCGAGGTGCGCTGGACGTTGATCAGGCGGTTGATCTCGTTCTGCAGGGTGGCCTCGCCGGCCTTGGCGGTGCTGGCCTGGGTGGCGGTGGTCTTCGCCGGGGTGGCGGCCTGGGCGGTGCCGGCGGTCATCGTGGCGAGGCCGAGGGTGGCCGGGGCGATGAGGGCGGCGGCCAGGGCGAAGCGGCGAAGAACGTTGCGCAAGAGCGGTCCCTTTCGTCGGTGTTTCGCGGTTGCGCTGTTCTGTTCGGCCCGCATCCGGCTGGTTGGATCTCCGTCCTGGTGCGCGTGCGTGGCGGGACGGTTGCCGGCCCACGGCGTTCCCGGCTGTACGGGAGGGCGACATTTCGGGCGCGGACTCAGCCGTGGCGTACAGCCAGGCGGTGTTGGCTGTACGGGAGAGCGACAAATCGGGCGCCGACCCAGCCGTGGCGTACAGCCAGGTGGGGTTGGCTGTACCGGAGGGCGACAAATCGAGCATCAACCCAGCCGTGGCGTACAGCCGGGCCACCCGGGCTGAACGAGAGAGCGACAATTCGGGCGCCAACCCAGCCCTCACGTACAGCCAGGCCACCCTGGCTGTACCGGAGAGCGACAAAACGGCCGGCCTCGAAGGCCGGCCGTTCGACGAGACGATGGGTTCAGGCGGCCTGCTGCAGCGGCGCCTCCACCCCGCCCACCAACGCCTGCCAGGTGGTCCGGCCGACGACCCCGTCGACCAGGATGGCCGCGTCCTGCTGGAAGGCACGCACCGCCCGCTCGGTCTCCGGCCCGTAGACCCCGTCGACCTCGGTCGGGAACTCCTGCTGCACGCCGCGGACCGCGTTGCCCCGGGCGCCGGGCCGCACCTCGACGATCAGCGCCTCCCATGTCGCCGGGCAGACCACGCCGTTGTCGGGAAGGTTCTTGGCCCACTGGAAGGCGCGCACCGCGTCACCGGTCTGCGCGCCGAAGACGCCGTCGACGGTCACGGTCTGGCCGTGTGCGAGCAACAGGAACTGCAGGGTGGTAACCGAGTGATCCTTGGCGCCCTGCCGGGTCGTCGGCCACGGGTTCATAGAGGGTCCCCTTCCTCATCATCGAGCGACGGGTGTTGTGCTCCCTTCACCTTCGCTTAATCCGGCCGTTGATTGAAAGGGTGAGACACGTCTCCGCAGAAGATTCTTAAGAGAGACATCAGCTCTCGGCCCAGTCCCCCAACGACCAGTCCCGGACCTCGGGCATGTCCTCGAGGTGCTCGACGATGTACTGCTCGTGCCGCTCGAGCTGGGACTCGCACCAGGCCTTCAGCTCGCTGGCCCCGGTCGGCAGCCGGCGCGCGTTGTTGATCGCGTCCATCACCAGGTGGTAGCGCGACGCCCGGTTGCGGACCGTCATGTCGAACGGCGTGGTCGTGGTGCCCTGCTCGATGAAGCCGCGCACCCGGAACCGGTCGGCGTCGGGCCGGCCGTGCACCAGCTGGTGGATGGCGCCCGGGTATCCGTGGAAGGAGAACACCACGTCCACCTGGTCGGTGAACAGTTCCCGGAACCGGGTCTCGCTCATCCCGTGCGGGTGGTCCTTCGGCCGCGGCAGCGTCATCAGGTCGACGACGTTGACCACGCGCACCCGCAGATGGGGCAGCTTCTCCTTGAGGATCTGCGCGGCCGCCACGGTCTCCATGGTGACCACGTCGCCGGCGCAGGCGAGGACGATGTCCGGGTCGGAGGTGCCGTCGTCGGTGCCGGCCCACTCCCAGACGCCGGCGCCCTGCCGGGCGTGCTCGATCGCGGAGTCCATGTCGAGCCACTGCAGCTGCGGCTGCTTGTCAATGACGATCAGGTTGATGTACGACCGCGACCGGAAGCAGTGGTCGGCGACCGAGAGCAGCGTGTTGGCGTCCGGCGGCAGGTAGACCCGGGCCACGTCGCCGCGCTGGGTCAGCACGTTCTGGATCAGGCCGGGGCCCTGGTGTGAGAAGCCGTTGTGGTCGTTGCGCCAGGCCGTCGAGGTGAGCAGGATGTTCAGGCTCGGAACCTTCGCCCGCCACGGCAGGTGGGATGCCTCCTGCAACCACTTGCCGTGCTGGATCGTCTGCGACGCGCTGACCATGGCGAACGCCTCGTACGTGGCGAACATGCCGTGCCGGCCGGTGAGGTTGTAGCCCTCCAGCCAGCCGTGGCAGTTGTGCTCGGAGAGCACCTCCATGACCCGGCCGTCCTTGCTGATCTTCACGTCGTCGCCGGTGACGGACTCCATGAAGCCGCGGTCGGAGACCTCGAAGACGGCGCCGAGCCGGTTGCTGTTCGTCTCGTCCGGGCAGAACAACCGGAACCGGTCGCTGTTGCGCGTGTAGATGTCGCGCATCATCTCGCCGAGCTTGCGGGTCGACTCGGCCCGGCCCTGCGCCGGCCGTTTCACCTCGACGGCGTAGTCCCGGAAGTCCGGCAGGTCCAGGTCGCGGGTGAGGACACCGCCGTTCGCGTGCGGGCTGGCGCTCATCCGCAGGTCGCCGTCGGGCGCTTGATCCTTGATGAGCTGGACAGGAGCACCATGGGGATCGAAAAGCTCTTCCGGACGGTACGACCTGAGCCACTTCTCCAGCTCGCGCAGGTGGTCCGGGTTGTCCCGGACGCCGGAGAGCGGGACCTGGTGCGACCGCCAGGTGCCGGTCACGGTGACGCCGTCGATCTTCTCGGGGCCGGTCCAGCCCTTCGGCGAGCGCAGGATGATGAGCGGCCAGTGCGGGCGCTTGCCGTCCCAGTCGCCGCCGCGGGCCGCGTCCTGGATCGTACGGATCCTGTTCCACGCCTCAGCGAGCGCCTTGGCGAACCGGTGGTGCATGCCGGGCAGGTCCTCGCCGGAGACCTCGATGATCTCGTACCCATGGCCTTCGAGAAGTTTGCGCACCTCGGCCGGGTCCTTGCGGGCGAGCACGGTCGGGCCGGCGATCTTCGCGCCGTTCAGGTGCAGGATCGGCAGCACAGCGCCGTCGTGCGCCGGGTTGATGAACGAGATGCCCTTCCATGAACCCTCGAGCGGGCCGGTCTCGGCCTCGCCGTCCCCGACCACCGCGACGGTGAGCAGGTCGGGGTTGTCCATCACCGAGCCGAACGCGTGCACCAGCACGTAGCCCAGCTCGCCGCCCTCGTGGATCGAACCGGGCGTGGTCACCGAGACGTGCGACGGGATGCCGCCGGGGCTGGAGAACTGGCGGAACAGGCGCAGCACGCCGGCCTCGTCCTGGCCGACCTTCGGGTAGATCTCCGAGTAGGTGCCCTCCAGATATCCGGCGGCGACCAGCGCGGGCCCGCCGTGGCCGGGTCCGGCCAGATAGATCGTCTGCTGCCCGGTCTTCTTGATCAGGCGCGAGACGTGGGCGTAGATGAACGAGAGCCCGGGGCTGGTGCCCCAGTGCCCGAGCAGGCGGGGCTTGATGTGCTCGGTGGCGAGCGGCTCCTTCAGCAGCGGATTGCCCTGGAGGTAGATCTGGCCGATGGTCAGATAGTTGTTCGCCCGCCACCAGGCGTCGAGGCCCGCGACCTCGTTCTCGTCGGGCTCCGCCAGCGTGCGCACGAGCTCGTCGTGGTGCGGCGCGCCGGCCTGGTTCTCCGAAACGGCGGTCACGGTGATTCCTCTCGATCGGGTCGTGTTCAACGTATCGATGGAAGATCCACAGGGCATGGGTCTTTGGTCCCGGCCCCGAGGGGCACGTTACCCACGAATCCGGACCCGACGCGTGAGCCCGGACATGAAGGTCCCGTGAAAGACTTCTACCAGGGACCGGCGGCCTTCCGGGTCATCCCGGACGAATGGGATCCGGTCGCGCGCGACGGGGTCCCGGACATCTTCCGGCGCTGAAAATCGTTAAGCTCGTCGATGTGACAGCTGTCGATAGAGTCCTCGTCGTCGGCGCCGGCATCTCCGGCGCGGCCACCGCCATCCGGCTCGCCGAGGGCGGTGTCACGGTCGACCTGATCGACGCGCGCCCGTCGCCGCCCGCGGTCGGGTCGGGGATCACGCTGCAGGGCAATGCGCTGCGCGTCCTGCGCGAGCTGGGCGTCTGGGGACGCCTTCAACAGCACGGGTACGGGTTCGACACGCTCGGCATCCGGGCCCCGGACCCGGCCGGGACCGTGCTGGCCGAGGTCACCGACATCCGCACCGGCGGCCCGGACCTGCCGGCCACGTTCGGCACCTACCGCCCGGTACTGGCCCGCATCCTGCTCGACCGTGCGGCCGCGGCCGGCGCCAAGGTCCGGTTCGGCACCGAGCTGGTCGCGCTCGACCAGGACGGCTCCTCGGTCGCGGTCACCTTCGCGGACGGTACGACGGACCGCTACGACCTGGTCGTCGGCGCCGACGGGATCCGCTCCCGCACCCGGGCGGCGGCCGGCATCGAGCTGACCACCCGGGACCTCGGCATGGAGATCTGGCGGGTGGTCGCCCCGCGGCCGGCGTCGGTGACCCGCACCGACCTGTTCCTGGGCGGCCCGCTCTACATCGCGGGGTACTGCCCGACCGGCGAGAAGTCGCTCTACGCGTACCTCGTCGAGCCGCCGCGGAATCGCGGTGATCTCACCCTCGGCGAGCAGCTGGCGGTGGTCCGCGAACTGGCCGCCGCCTACCACGGCCCGTGGGACGCGATCCGGGACGCGCTCGCCGACGCCGGATCGGTCAACTTCACCACGTTCCAGACCCACCTGCTCGACCCGCCCTGGAACCGCGGCCGCGTCGTCGTGATCGGCGACGCGGCGCACGCGTTCCCACCCACCCTGGCCCAGGGCGCCGCCCAGTCCCTGGAGGACGCCACGGTCCTCACCGAGCTGCTGCTCACCCACGACGCGGTCACCGACGACCTGTGGGCCGAGTTCACCGAGCGCCGCTTCGACCGCGTCCGCACCGTCCTCGGTGCGTCGCTGCAGCTCTGCCAGTGGCTGCTCGACGGCGAGCGCGGCGACATCCCCGGCCTGCACACGAAGGTGGCACAGCTGGTTTCGCCGCCCGCCTGACCACTCCAGGATGGAGGGATGGGCCGGACTCTCAGCTACACCGACGCCGTGCGGCTGCTCGGCGGTCAGGACAGCGCCGTCGTGGGCGCCATCGAGAAGCTCGCGGGCGGCGTCCTCCTGATCGCCGCGCCGGGCGTGACCGAACTGCTCGGCTGGTTCGACGCCAAGGCCGAGTTCGTGCGGCTCAGCCACGAGCTGGTCCGCGGCCTGTACGGCAGGCGGCTGTCCCGCTACGGCCGCACCGAGCGGCTGGACGCCGCCCGCAACGTGATCGTCCTGGTCGCGTTCTTCGAGTCGCTGCCCCGCGAGCTCGCCGAGCTGCACGAGACCCGGTTCGACCAGGTCGCCTTCGCCGGGCTGGACGGCGGCGAGCGGCGGGTCACCGCGGACCGGCGGGCCGGGTACCTGGTCGAGCTGATGCAGTCGGCCGGCTCGCCGCGCCCCACCCCGCAGCAGTCACCCGAGTCCTTCGCCGCCGATCTGCGCGACGAGTACGCCAGGCTCGCGAACGCCATGACGGAGCTGTTCGAGGATCTGGCCCTCGCCACCGACCTCGGCGAGCCGGGCCTGCGGCGAATACACGACGGCCTGGAGGCGCTGCCGGACCGGGCGGTCGCCCGCTATCAGGACCTGTTCCGCCAGCTGGTCGCCGACTTCCCGGAGATGGCCTGCTGGGCGAGCCAGCAGGAGCACCGCTCCACCCGGGCCGCGCTCGCCGGCCTGAAGGACCGGCTGCAGGACATCTCCACCGGCCGGGCCCCGGACGAGCGCCGGGAAGGGCTGGCCCGCGCGTACCGTGCGGCACTGCGGGAGAACGTGGTCGATTCCAGCGACGTGCCGGGCGGCATCGAGGTGCCGAAGCTCGGCGAGGCCTACCTCGCACCCCGGTTCCGGGCCGCGGACGCGCCGCCGGCCTCGCGGGTCGGCGACGAGGGCTGGTGGGCGGAGCTGCCGGTCCGGGACGATCTGGAGGAGTTCCTGGTCGGGCACCTGACCAGCCCGCAAGCGACCCGGGCGCCGCTGCTCGTGCTGGGTCAGCCGGGCGCCGGCAAGTCGGTGCTCACCAAGGTTCTCGCCGCCCGGCTGCCGGCCGCCGACTTCCTGCCGGTGCGGGTCGTGCTGCGGGAGACGCCCGCGACCGACGACCTTCAGGATCAGATCGAGTACGCGGTCCGCAGCGCCACCGGTGAACGCGTCGACTGGCCGGCCCTGTCCCGCAGCTCCGGCGACGCCCTGCCGGTGATCCTGCTCGACGGCTTCGACGAGCTGCTGCAGGCGGCCGGGGTGAGCCGGACCGACTACCTGCGGCGGGTGGCCCGTTTCCAGCACCGCGAGGCCGATCAGGGCCGCCCGGTGGCGGTCGTGGTGACCACCCGGACCGCGGTGGCGGACCGGGCCGGCGCACCCGAGGGGACGGTGGCACTGCGCCTGGAGCCCTTCGACGACGAGCGGATCACGACCTGGCTCGGCGTCTGGAACCGCGCGAACACCCGGCACCTCGCCGACCGCGGTCTGTCGCCGCTGTCGCCGTCCACCGTCCTGGCGCACCGTGACCTGGCCGGGCAGCCGTTGCTGCTGCTCATGCTGGCCCTCTACGACGCCGACGGCAACGCCCTGCAGCGCGCCGGCGACGACCTGCGCACCCACGAGCTCTACGAGCGGCTGCTCCGCACGTTCGCGGTCCGGGAGATCACCAAGCACCGCCCCGGCCTGCCCGGGCACGACCTCGCCGTCGCCGCCGAGGAGGAGCTGCGCCGGCTCTCGGTGGTGGCGTTCGCGATGTTCAACCGGGCCGCCCTCTGGGTGACCGAGGCCGATCTGGAGACCGACCTGGCCGCGCTGTTCGGCCCCGCGCGGCCGTCCGCGGCCGGCCTGCGCGCGCAGCTGCGGCACGCCGAGCTGACGCTCGGCAGGTTCTTCTTCATCCATCGGGCGCGGGCTTCCCGGGACGAGGCCTTCCTTCAGACGTACGAGTTCCTGCACGCCACCTTCGGCGAATACCTCGTGGCCCGGATGACGTGGCAGGTCGTGCGCGACATGGCGGCCCGCAGCCGCGCCACCGCGCTGTCCCTCACCGCCGTCCCCACCGCCGACGACGACCTGCTCCGCGCCCTGCTGTCCTTCCAGCCGCTCTGCGTACGAGGGCCGGTCACCGGCTTCCTGTCCGACCTGGCGTCGGCCGCCACGCCGGAGGAACGGTCCACGCTGCGCGGCATGCTGCTGCACCTGTTCCGCGGGGTGAACCACACCCGGCCCACCCACCACTACGCCGACTACCGCCCGGCCTCCCCGAGCGAGCCGGCCCGCTACGCCGCCTACGCCGCCAACCTGCTCCTGCTGCTGCTCAGCGTGTCGCCGGCCGTCCTGGCGAGCGAGCTGTTCGACGGCAGCCCGGACGTGGTCGAGTCCTGGCACGACCAGGCGCTGCTCTGGCGCTCCCAGCTGAGCACCGACGGCTGGACCGGCCTGGTCGGCACGGTGCAACTGGACCTACCACAACCTGCACCCGGACCAGCTGCGCCGGAAGGCCTGGTTCCAGGCCAGCATGCTCGACGACATGGCGCAGCACGCCCTGGAGCCGCTCTCCGAGCGGATCGGCGTCAGCGTCAACACGTTCACCGGCTGGTGGGAGGACCGGTTCCCCTCACCGGCGCACCTGTTGATGCGGGTGTGGCTGGCTCCCTCGCGCGAGGCGTACCGGGCCGCGGCCGAGGTCGCCGCCTCGGACTTCCCGACCTGGAGCGACACCGACTACCAGCGTTACACGAGGCTGCTGCTGGACCGGCTGCACTCGGACTCCGAGGCGGAACCCGGAACGGTCCCCGAGGTCTACACCATCCTCCGGGCCGCGAAACGATCGATCATCTCAGCCGAGGGGATCCCGCCCGTCGCGGAGGGTGGCCAGCGCTGACGCGTACATCCGCTCCTTGATCGTGGAAAGGGTGGGTCCCGCCTTGCCCGCGCTTGCCGCGGCGATCTCCATCGCCGTGCTCCTGACCTGGTCCTCGGCGACCGCGCGATCCACGATGCCGGCCCGCACCGCGTCCTCGCCGCCGTAGCGCCGGCCCGTCGTCATCGCCTCGTGCGCGGTCTGCGGCGTGAGCCGGGACTGGATCAGCGCGGACATGCCCCGGCTGAACGGGATCTCGATGTCCACCTCCGGCAGGCACCAGAAGCCGCGGTCGGCGCGCATCACCCGGAAGTCGTGCGCCAGCGACAGCATCGCTCCCGCCGCGAACGTGTGACCCTGCAGCGCCGCCACGGTGATCAGCGGGAGGGAGAGCACCCGGGCGAAGAGGTCGTGCACCGACACGACGTACTCCTGGAAGCGGTCCGGGTTGGCGCCGAGCCACTCCAGATCGAGCCCGTTCGAGAAGAACTTGCCGGTCGCGGTCGTCACCAGCGCCGCCGGGGAGGCCTTGACGACCTCGTCGAGCGCGCCGTTCACCGCGACGATCCAGTCCGGGTGGAAGCGGTTCTCGGTGTCGCCGATGTCGAGCACGAAGACGTCGCCGTGGCGTTCGAGTGTGGTCATGGTCGATCCCCTCTTGAAGTTACCAGCAGGTAACTTAGCAGAGCCCCGCCAGAACGGGGTGTCGAGGAGTGACCGGCGGCGCCTTGTGGACGCCGCCGGTCTCCGCGGCTGCCTACCCGAGGGTCAGGGTGCAGCTTTCCTGGTCGGCGGCCATCTCGGTCACCTCGGCGCCGCGCTGGACCTTCCACGGCAGGGCGTCGCCGGAGCGGGTGACGGTCAGCGTGGCGTCGTCGCGGGCGACGGTGAAGGTCGTGGTCTCGCCTGCGGGACCGGGCACGCGGATCGTCGTACCCGGGGCGGGGTTCTCGAAGAGGCGGAGGGTGACGCCGTCGCGGTAGTCGTAGTCGGGACGGTCGGTGCGGGCGCCGACCGGGATGACGGCGCCCGGCCGGACCAGCAGTGGCACGCTGTCGAAGCCGTGGGTCTCGCGCACCCAGCCCGGGCCCTCGACGACCTCGCCGGTCAGGTAGTGCGTCCAGCGGCCGGCCGGGACGTAGTAGCGCACGTCGCCGGATTCGCTGAAGACCGGCGCCACCAGCAGGTCCTCGCCGAGCAGGTACTGCCGGTCGAGGTAGGCGGCCGCCGGGTCGTCCGGGAAGCCGACGACCATCGGGCGCATCACCGGCAGGCCGGTGTCGTGCGCCTCCCGGGCGACGCCGAAGAGGTACGGCATGAGGCGGTACTTCAGGTGCGTGAAGCTCCGCAGGATGTCCGAGGACTCCTCGTCGAAGTTCCACGGCACCCGGTACGACGTGCTGCCGTGCAGCCGGCTGTGCGACGACAGCAGGCCGAACGCGATCCACCGCTTGAACACCGCCGGGTCGGGCATCCCCTCGAAGCCGCCGATGTCGTGGCTCCAGAAGCCGAAGCCGGACGACATGAGCGACAGCCCGCCGCGCAGGCTCTCCGCCATCGACTCGTACGTGCTGGAGTTGTCGCCGCCCCAGTGCACCGGGAACTGCTGACCGCCGACGGTCGCGGAACGGGCGAAGAGGACGGCTTCGCCTTCGCCTTTCGATGAGCGCAGCACGTCGAAGACGACCTGGTTGTAGATCTGCGTGTAGTAGTTGTGCATCCGCTCCGGGTCGGAGCCGTCGTGCCAGACCACGTCGGTGGGCACGCGCTCGCCGAAGTCGGACTTGAACGCGTCGACGCCCATGTCCACCAGGTGGCGCAGCTTGTCCGCGTACCACTGCCGCGCCTCGGGATTGGTGAAGTCGACGAGACCCATCCCGGCCTGCCACAGGTCCCACTGGAACACGTCGCCGTTGGCGCGCCGGACCAGGTAGCCCTTCTCCTTGCCCTCGGCGAAGAGCGGGGACCGCTGCGCGATGTATGGGTTGATCCAGAGGCACACCTTGAGCCCCCGGCCGGCCAGCCGCTTCAGCATGCCCGGCGGGTCCGGGAAGGTCCGGGTGTCCCACTCGAAGTCGCACCAGGAGAACTCGCGCATCCAGAACGTGTCGAAGTGGAACACCGACAGCGGCAGGTCGCGTTCGGCCATCCCGTCGATGAACTTGTTGACCGTGTCCTCGTCGTACGAGGTGGTGAACGAGGTGGTCAGCCAGAGGCCGAACGACCAGGCCGGCGGCAGCGCGGGGCGCCCGGTCAGCGCGGTGTACTTGCGGATCACGTCGGCCGGCGTGGGCCCGTGGATCACCAGGTAGGACAGGCTCTGCCCGGCCACGCTGAACTGGGTGCGGGACACCATCTCGGAGGCGACCTCGAAGGACACCTTGCCCGGGTGGTCGACCAGGACGCCGTACCCGCCGGTGGTGAAGTAGAACGGGACGTTCTTGTAGGCCTGCTCGCTGCTGGTGCCGCCGTCCTCGTTCCAGACGTCGATGCTCTGGCCGTTCTTGACCAGCGGGCCGAAGCGCTCGCCGAGACCGTAGACGGTCTCCCCCACGCCGAGGTCGAGCTGCTCGTGGACGTAGGACCGGCCGTCGGCCGTGTCGACGACGCCCATCCCCTTCCAGCCGCTGCCGGTGATCCGCTCGCCGTCGACCAGGAAGTCGAGGCCCCAGTGCTCGCCGTCGGAGAAGCGGGCGGTCAGCGCGCCCGAGGTGATCGAGACGCCGTCGACCGTGGGCTCGACCGGCGATGACGTAAGCGAAAAATTCGGAAATTTCGCGACCGGTCCCTGGAAGTGGTCGATCGTGATCCGGATGACGTCCGGCGCCGGCGCCGTGGCGGTGACCGTGATGAGCGGCGCGTTCAGCGTGTCGCCGCGGCCCCGGACCGGCTTCACGGCGGCGTAGACGGTGAGCGAGTCCGGCGTGACCGAGCTGTCCAGCAGGTGCGCGGGGTGCAGCACGGTCAGCCCGTCCCGCTTGCGCCAATAGCCGTCGGTGAACTTCATGGAGATCCTTTACTTGATGGCACCGGCGGCGATGCCGCGCGTGAGGGTCCGCTGGAAGAGGAGGAAGAAGAGCATCGCGGGGAGGATGCCGATCAGGGCCGAGGCGCTGGTCGTGGTGGCGTCCATCATGCGATCGCCCTGGAGGACGCCGAGCGCGACCGGGACGGTCTGGTTGTCGTTCGAGATCAGGAAGATCAACGGCAGGAAGAACTCGTTCCACGTCCAGATGAAGAAGAACGTGAAGAGCACCGCGAGGGTCGGCCGGCTGACCGGCACGACGACCCGCCACAGCGTCCGCCACCTACCGGCGCCGTCGATGGCGGAGGCCTCGAGCAGCTCGCGCGGGAACTCCGAGTAGACCGAGGTGAGCAGGTAGGTCCCGAACGCGCTCTGGATCACCGTGAAGATGATGATGATCGAGATGAGGTTGTCGTAGAGGCCGATCTCCTTGCCGATGTAGTACAGCGGGTAGACCAGCACCTCCTGCGGCAGCAGGTTCGCGACCAGGAAGAACACCAGGAACCAGACGCGGCCCTTCACCCGGCCGATGCCGAGCGCGTAGGCGTTCAGGATGCTCAGCACGACGCCGAGGACCGCGACGGTGAGGCTCGTGATGAAGCTGTTCCAGAGCTTCTGACCGAAATTGACCCGGTTCCAGAAGTCGACGATGCCGTCCCAGTAGAGGTGGGTCGGAATCGACAGCGGCCCGCTTCCGGCGTATTCGGCCGGGCTCTTCACCGCGTTGACCGCGACCACGAGCAGCGGTCCCACCATGAGCAGGAGAAGGACCACCAGGGCGGCGAGCACCCCGAATTTCACCGGGTTGCGGTGTTTGGCGGCCTTCGGCGACCCCATTTCTTTCGTACGAGTGTCAGCCGGCGTGGCTACGACCGTCACTTCGACTCCTCCGCCCTGTGCTGGAGCCTCAGGAACACGAACGCGAGCACGATGATCAGCACGGTCAGCACCGTGGAGATCGCCGACCCGTACCCGACCTGGGCTTTCTCGAAGAAGTTCTTGTAGGCGAAGTAGGACGGCACCAGGGTCGCGTTGCTGGGACCGCCCCGGGTGAGCACGAAGACCTGCCCGAAGATCTTCAGGGCCGCGATCGTCGTCGTGATCATGACGACGTAGAACTCGGGACGGATCATGTAGACGGTGATCTTGCGGAACCGCTGCCACCAGCTCGCGCCGTCGAGGTCGGCCGCCTCGTAGAGCTCCGGGTTGATCCGGGAGAGGCCGGACATGAACATGACGATCGGGTAGCCGAGCTGGAACCAGATCATCACGGCCATCACGCTGTAGAGCGCGTAGTCCGGGTCGCCGAGCCAGTTCCGGGTGAGCGCGCCGAGGCCGATCGACTCCATGATCTTGTTGAGCGCGCCGTAGTCCGGGTGCAGGATCCAGCCCCAGACGATGCCGGTCACCGCGACCGGCAGCACCTGCGGCAGGTAGTAGCCGGACCGCAGCGCGCCGGCCCAGCGGTCGCCGAAGTGCTTGGCTACGTAGTCGAAGAGCACCGCCGCGAGGAAGAGGCCGAGCAGCGTGGGCACCACGGCCATGGCGAGGATGAGCAGCGCGATGTGCCCGAACGACTGCCAGAACAGGGTGTCCTGGAACAGCCTGGTGTAGTTGTCGAAGCCGACCCAGCGAGGGCTGCCCACGCCGGTCCACTTGGTGAAGCTGACGTAGACCGTCATGACGAGCGGCACGACGATCACCGCCAGCGAGGCGATGACGCCGGGGATCAGGTAGATCGCGTACCCGCGGTTCCGTTGCATGGCCGTTCCTTCCGCGAGGCGGGCGGTGGTCGCCCACCGCCCGCGACTCACCTACTTGCCGAGGTCGGCCAGGTTCTCGTCGTACGGCTTGGCGATCTCGTCGAGGAACGCGTCGGGCGTCTTCGAGCCGTTGATCAGGCCCTGCACGCCGGCGACCAGTACGTCGTAGTAGCCGGGGGCCGGCCAGTCCGGGTAGAACGCGAGGCCGTCACTGCTCGAGAGCTTGTTGAAGTTCTCGATCAGCTCCTTGTTCTTCGGGTCGGTGATCTGCGCGACGTCGGCCGCCACGGGCACGCCGCCGCTGTTGCCGAGCAGCGCCTGCACCTCGGGCGACATGGTGATGTCGATGAAGTCGTACGCAAGCGCCTTGGCCTTGCTCTTCTCCGGGACCACCCAGAGGTTGCCGCTCGAGCCCGGGTGCAGCGTGTTGCCGGGGAAGAGGAAGGTGCCCCACTCGAAGTCCTTGACCTCCTCGGCGAAGCGGCCGTACCACCAGCTTCCGGAGAACAGGATGGGGAACTTGCCCTGAGTGAACGAGACGCCCATGTCCTCGGCCTTGATGCCGGCCGAGTCCTTGGAGATGTAGCCCTTGCCCACCCAGTCGGCGAACGTCTGGGCGCCGTACGTGAGCTGCGGACCCTTGAAGTCGACCTTGTTCTTGTAGAGCTGGTAGTCGTCGACGAACGCGCGATCGCCCTTGGAGAGCGCCAGCTCGTAGAAGATCTGCTGGGCCGGGTACTCGGCGCCGCCCACGGCGAGCGGGGTGATCTTGTTCTGGACGAAGGTGTCCATCGCCTTGGTGAACTCGTCGAACGTGGTCGGCACGGCGATCTTGTACTTCTCGAACAGGTCCTTGTTGTAATAGACCATGACGTATTCGCCGTAGTTGGGCACGCCGTAGAACTTGCCGCTGCCCATGATGCCGTCTTCGTCGTACTTGGCGGTGGTCTGCAGGCTGGGGCTCAGCTTGGAGTCCCAGCCGCGCGCGGCCGCCTGCTCGGTCAGGTCGGTGAGCAGGCCCTGCTTGGAGAGCAGGCCGGCGGTCGCGTTGCCCTTGTTGTACTCCATGATGTCCGGCGCGCTGTCCGAGTTGAGGATCATCTGGGCGTTCTGCTGGATCTGCTCGAAGCCCTTCTCCTCGAACTTCACCTCGACGCCGGGGTGGCTCGACTTGAACAGCTCGATCGCCTTGTTCCAGGCGATGCCCATGGCGCTGTTCGGGCCCTCGTAGTGCCAGAGGGTCAGCGTCTTCGCGTCGGCGCCCTCGTCGGCGTCGTCGCCACCGCCGCAGGCGCCGAGAACCAGGGATGTCGCCAGCAGCACGGCGGCTACAGCTCGGGATTTGAACACAGGTCCTCCCAGGGGGACTGGGTTTCGGGATTTCGGGATTTCGCGGTGAGAGGCAGGTTGGCGCATCGTCGAAGCGCTTCGACGACTCCGCGTCGAAACGCTTCGACGATGGCCTTGCCGGAGACGCTAGGGAACGAGCGCCGTTCATGTCAACGGTGTGACGGGGAGATTTCCTTGCAGCTGTTCCGCTCGACCAGGCTCGGCGCGAGGAGCATCGTGTAGTCCACCCTGCGGTTGTCGAGCAGCCGCATCGCGGTCTCCACCGCCAGCGTGCCGACGTCGTGAGCCGGGATGTCGATCGAGGTGAGATCGACCGGCATGCTCGTCGCCACGTCCCGCGGGCAGATCGCGACGATCGAGATGTCGTCGGGGACCCGGCGGCCGCTCGCCTGCAGCAGGTCGAGCAGCGGGCGCAGGGCCTCCTCGTTGTGCACGACCAGCGCGGTCAGGCCGTCGAGCTGGGCGTCGATGTCGGCCATGCAGTCGCGTACGCCCGCGGCGCCCGGCTCGCACGGGTGCGTGACCGTCCGCAGGCCGAGCTCGGCCGAGGTCTCCAGGAAGCCGCTGAGGAACCGGTCCGCGTACGTCGTCTGCCGCCGATAGACGGCCGGCGACGGCCCGACCAGGCCGATCCGCCGGTGACCGTGCCCGTGCAGGTGTTCGAGGGCCAGTTTCGCGGCGGCGCCGAAGTCGAGGTCGACGCAGGCGATCCCGGTGTGGTCGGCGGGCAGGCCGATCAGCACCGACGGCTGCTTGAGCCGGCGCAGCGCCGGGATGCGGACGTCGTCGCGCTCCAGGTCCATCACTATCAACGCGTCCACCATGGTGCTGTGCGCGACGCGCTCCAGGCCGGCCGTGCCCTCGTCCTTGGTCAGCAGCAGCACGTCGTGGTTGTGCGACCGGGCCGCGGTCACCACGGCCGTCGCGAACTGCATGATGACCGGCACGTTGACGTCCACCCGCAGCGGCGCGACCAGCGCGATCACATTGGTCTTGCTGCTGGCCAGGGCGCGGGCCCCGGCGTGCGGATGGAAGCCGAGCTCGGCGATCGCGGCCTGCACCCGGGCCCGCGTCTCGGCCGAGATCGGGCGGCGGCCACTCAGAACGTAGGACACCGTGCTGGGCGACACCCCGGCCGCCCGGGCGACGTCGTTGATCGTCGGCACAGTGCCTCCCCATGTCGCCCGGTCCTTCACCAAGACCGCTCCCCTCGTCGAATCCTACTGACTTCGCTGATCACGTCATTCGGCCGGAGGGACGCCATTCCCGCGTGTTGAGTTCGGGTGCGGATCGCGCCCCCACTCAACACGCAACCGGTGAACGCCCTCCACGTGTTGAGTTGAGGTCCGGATCGCGCCCCCACTCAACACGCAACCGGTGAACGCCCTCCGCGTGTTGAGTTGAGGTCCGGATCGCGCCCCGACTCAACACGCGGGCGGCGTCCACCCGGGAGCGTCAGGCGATGCTGAAAGTGGCGAGCCTCAGGCCGGGACCGGGCACCAGATAGACGTCGTGCCGGCCGGTCACCGAAGTGAGGGCGGCGGTCGCCGACGCGTACACATAGGGGCTTCCCGTGTCGGGGACCGTGGCCGTGCCGATCAGGCGTCCGGTCGGTGATCCCAGCCTGACCTGCACGGACCCGGCGCCCGACGCACGGACCTCGAACCTCCTGCCGCCGCGCAGGGCGGCGTCGCGGAAGCCGATCCAGCCACCGGCGCCGGTGGCGCCCACGACCGTGCCACTCTCCTTCGTCTCGTCGAGAAGTCGCACGCCCTCGTACACGTCGAAGGCCTCCGCCCGCGTCTTCTTGGTGAGGTCCCTTGCGGGAATGGTCTCGCCCTTCACGGCGAGGGCCGCCCGCTGCCGGATGTCGCTCGACGACGAGCCGAGGAGGATGTCGTGCACCGAGGTCTCCACCACCCAGCGCTGCCGGGTGACGTCCCAGCGCGCCAGGTCCCGCCTGTCCAGCGCGAAGGTGACGGTCGCCGACTTCCCGGCGGCGAGGTGCACCTTGCGGAAATCGCGCAGCTGCTTCGCCGGGGTGACGTCGCGGGAGGTGCGCTGGTGGGTGTAAAGCTGGACGACCTCGTCACCGGCACGCCGGCCGGTGTTCGTGACCGTCACACTGACCCGGCCGTCCTTCACGACCGGCCGGCCGTAGCGGAACGACGTGTAGGACAGGCCGTGCCCGAAGGAGTAGAGCGGCTTCTCGTCGCTGTAAAGGTAGGTCTGACCGGTCTTGATGATGTCGTACTCGTTGAGGTCGGCCGGCAGCTGATCCTCCGAGCGCGGCCAGGTCTGGGTGAGCTTGCCCGACGGGTTGACGCTGCCGTAAAGCACGTCGGCGATCGCGTGCCCGGTCTCGGCGCCGGCGTGCGTGGTCCAGACGATGCCGGGCACGTGCTTCTGCGCCCAGGTGATCGACTGCGGATAACTGCTCTGCAGGACGACCACGGTGTCCGGGTTCGCCGCGCGGACCGCCTTGATCAGCGCCTCCTGGCGGGCGCCGAGGGCCAGCGACGTGCGGTCGTGCACCTCGCGGCCCGCCACGAAGGGGTCGGTGCCCACGACGACCACGGCGTTCTCCGCCTTTCCCGCGGTGGCGGCGGCCTGCGCGACCCCGTCGACCAGCAGCTCCCTGCTGAACTTCGCGGCGCCCGCGGCGGTCGGGGCGCCCAGGGCGAGGTTGCCGTCGGCGCCCACGGTGACATAGGTGTTCGCGCCGAACCACGACTCCTGCGTCTCGTAGCCCGCGTAATGCAGCACGACCGTGCCGTCGGCCTGCTCCTCGACCTTGAACTGCTGCTGGACGTACCAGCCGGTCGGGTGGGTCTCGGCGGTGACGAACGGCCCCCAGTTGTACCCGAGGAGCTTGCCGTTCGCGACGCTGCGCAGGGTGGAGACGCCGTCGCCCCAGTCCACCGTGTCGAACTGCGCCGCGGTGGTCGCCGTCGAAGAGCCGAGGCCGGCCGGGCCGTCGGTGGCGTTCAGATAGCGGCCGGTGGTGACCTCCTTGAGGGCGATCCGGTCGGCGCCGAAGCTGGTCGTGACGCGACCGGCCCGCTCCGTGATGCCGTCGAGGGCCGTCACCTCATAGGGCAGCTGTCCCCCGTACCAATCGGTGTAGAGCTTGTCGGCGAGAGGGCCGACCACCGCGACGTCACCGCCCGGCTTGAGCGGCAGCGCGCCCCTGTCGTTCTTGAGGAGCACCGCGGCCTCGGCCGCGGTCTCCCGGGCCAGCGCCCGATGCGCCGGGCTGTCGATCACCTCGGGGCCGATCTTGGCGTAGGGACCGCCGTCCGGGTCGAACTCGCCGAGCCGGAAACGGATGCTCAGCGCGTTGCCGGCCGACTCGTCGATCTCCGCCTCGGTGAGCAGGCCCCGGTCGAGCGCCTCGTTGATCGCGGTGACGGTCGGGACGGCGTTCGTGTCGTTGACCGTGAAGCTGTCCAGGCCGGCCTTCAGGATCGCGGCGTTCGCCTCGGCCTGGGTCGCGAAGTAGGCCTGCGAGCCGGTCAGGTTGGTCGGCGCCCAGGCGTCGCTCACGTTGAAGAGCCGCCGCTCCGTCCATCGACGGATGATCCCCCGCAGGTCCGGATCCACGGTCGCGGGCCGCCCGTTGATCAGGTTGTATGAGGCCATCACGCCGGTGGCGGCGTCGTTCTCGAGCGCGATCCGGAAGGGCTCTCGGTCATATTCGTTGAGCACCCGCTGCGGCACGTTCGACGAGGTCACGTCCCGCTTCGTCTCGTTGTTGTAGGCCGCGTAGTGCTTCAGCGTCGGCGCCGTCTTCAGGTGGTCAGGATCAACACCTTGAAGACCCTTTCCGTACGCCGTAGCGACAGCGCCGCTGAGCAGCGGGTCCTCCGAGTAACCCTCCTCGTTGCGGCCCCATCGCGGGTCGCGGAGCAGGTTGACGACCGGCGCCCAGGTGTTGAGCCCCCACACGACGGGGTCCTGCGCGTGGAATCCGCGCAGCTCGTCGCCGACCGCCGAGCCGACCCGGCGCAGCAGCTCCGGATCCCAGGTGCTGGCGAGGCCGACGGCCTGCGGGAAGACCGTGGCGGTGGCGTCGATCTTCGCGCCGTTCTGGGCGTAGCTGTTCGACCAGGCGACGCCGTGCAGCGCCTCGGTGCCCGACTTGGCGACGCCGATGCCGAGCCGAGGAATGGCCGGCTGGTACTGGTGCAGCAGCGAGATCTTCTCGTCCAGCGTGAGCCGGCCGAGCAGGTCGTCGAGGCGGGTCTCGAGGGGCAGGCTCGGATCGCGGAAGGGATATCCGGGGTCGGCAGCGCTGGCGGCGCCGGGCGCGAGGGGCACTGCCAGCAGGGCGGCGGCGAAGAGGGCCAGACCGCGTTTTCGCATGATCGTCTCCATGGCTGGTGTGGATCCGGGCATCACGAGATCGCGCTTCGCCTGTCGCTGTCGAAGCGCTTCGATGACGGGGTGTGGTGCAGGGGTGGTGGGTTCGGACGCGGTGCGGTCACCATAGATCTCGGCTGATGTGAAAGGCAACGATCCCCGGCAGCTTTCCGGAAATACGGCCGTAACAGAATTGGACGCTTACGGCAGAATGGACCGGGTGCGACTGATCGTCATCGGTGGTGACGCGGCCGGGATGTCGGCGGCCGCGCAGGCCCGCAAGCGGCGCAAGGCAGGCGACCTGGAGATCCTCGCGTTCGAGCGGGGCGACTTCACGTCCTACTCGGCGTGCGGGATCCCGTACTGGATCGGCGGTTTCGTCGAGGGCCCGGAGGCGCTGATCGCCCGCGATCCGGCGACCTTCCGCGAGCACGGGATCGACGCACGCACCGGCCACGAGGTGACCGGAATCGATCTCTCGGCCCGGACGGTGACGGTCCGGGACGGCTCGCGCGAGTTCAGCGAGGGCTTCGACGAGCTGGTCTACGCGGCCGGCGCCGTGCCGGTGCGCCCGGAGTGGGCGTCCGGCGACATCGACGGCGTCTTCGGGGTGCAGACCCTCGGCGACGGCGCGGCCGTCGACGCCTGGATCTCGTCGGTCGGCGCCAAGACGGCCGTGGTGATCGGCGCCGGGTACATCGGGGTGGAGATGGCCGAGGCGCTGATGGTGCGCGGCCTCGACGTCACCCTGGTGGAGCGGGCGCCGCAGCCGATGGCGACCGTCGACCCGGACATGGGCGAGCTGATCGCGCAGTCCATCGACAAATTGGGCATTTCGCTGCGCATGAACGCCACGGTCTCCGCCCTCGAGACCTCCGCCTCCTCTGCCGGCGGCGGCTCCTCTACCCGCGGCGGCTCCGGGCGGGTGCGTGCCGTGGTGACCGATTCCGGGACGATTCCGGCGGACATCGTCGTTCTCGGGCTGGGGGTCCGGCCGAACACGAAGCTGGCCGCCGACGCCGGGATTCCGCTCGGTGCGACGGGCGGGCTCGCCACCGATCTGCGCCAGCGGGTCACCGGCCCGGACGGCATCGTCGAGGGCGTGTGGGCCGCCGGCGACTGCACGCAGGTGCTCAACCGGGTCAGCGGCCGCCAGATGCACGTGCCGCTCGGCACCCACGCGAACAAGCAGGGCCGGGTGGCGGGCATCAACCTGGGCGGCGGGTACGCGACGTTCCCCGGCATCGTCGGCACCGGCATCACCAAGATCTGCGACCTGGAGGTGGCCCGCACCGGCCTGTCGTCGAAGGAGGCGGAGGCGGCCGGCTACCGCTTCGTGACCGCGAAGGTCGAGTCGACGAACCGGGCCGGCTACATGCCCGGCGCCGTGCCGATGACCGTCAAACTGATCGCCGAGAAGGACACCGGCCTGCTCCTCGGCGCCCAGATCGTCGGCAGGACCGAGGCCGCCAAGCGCATCGACGCCTTCGCGATCGCCATCTGGAATCGCATGACGGTCACCGAGATGACCGCCCTGGATCTGGGCTACGCCCCACCCTTCGCCCCGGTCTGGGACCCGGTGCTGATAGCCGCCCGCAAGGCCGACGAGCTGATCTGAGCATTCGGCTGACCAGGGGATGCCCTCCGGGTGACTCACCGTAGTAGATTGACCACCGCCAGTTCGACTGGAGGTGGCGCCGCTTGGTGGAAGCCCGCGACCCTCGCCGTATCCGTACCGCACTGCTCGTGGGCACCGTCCCCGTCGTGGTCGCCGCCGGTGGATGGCTCACCAACGTGCTCACTTCCGGGTGGAATCCGTGGCTCTTCGCCGCGCTCGCCGGCGTGGTGGTGGCCTCGTCGGCGCTGAGCATCGCGGTGGAGCGGGGCCGGCCGTCCCCGGCGGCTCCCCCGCGTCGACCGGAGCAGCCGGCCGGTCCGCCGGTCTGGCTCGACGTTCCGCCACGGAGCCGGCACTTCACCGGGCGGGAGGAGCTCCTCGCCCTGCTCGATCGCCGCCCCGGGGAGAGTCAGGGCGTCACCGCCCTGGTCCCGCACGCGCTGTACGGCCTCGGCGGCGTGGGTAAGACCCACCTCGCCATCGAGTACGCCCACCGCCACCAGAACCGATTCGACCTGGTGGCCTGGATCCCGGCCGAGCAGCCCGCCTCACTCCGGACCGCGTACCTGCGCATCGCGGAGGCGATGGGCCTCCCCGAGTCCGAGGACACCGAGCGGACCCTCGATCTGGTCCGGGACGCGCTCCGGCGCGGCGTCCCGTTCCGGCGCTGGCTGATCATCTTCGACAACGCGGAGGAGCCGTCGTCGATTCAGCGGCACCTGCCCGAGGCTGCGCCACCGCACTCCACCGGCCGGGTGCTCATCACCTCGCGGGACCGGGGCTGGTCCAGCGTGGGCGACACGATCGAGGTGGAGGTGCTGGAGCGCGACGAGAGCGTGGCCCTGCTGCGCCGGCGCAACCCCGGCGTCAGCGAGGCGGACGCCGAACAGCTCGCCGGGCAGCTCGGTGACCTGCCGCTGGCCCTGGAACAGGCGTCGGCCTGGATCGACGCTTCCGGAACCGCGGTCCCCCAGTACCTCGGCCTGCTGTCGGCGCGTACCCGGGATCTGCTGGACGCCAACCGGCCCACCGACTACCCGATGTCGGTCGCCGCCACCTGGGGTGTCGCGCTGGATCGCCTCGCCACCACGGACAGCGCGGCGGTCGCACTGCTCGAACTGACCGCGTTCCTCGGGCCGGAGCCGATCGACCGCCGGATTTTCCGGCTCAGCGACGACGTGCCCGCCATGTTGAAGGCGGTGCTCGACGACCCGCTCCGGCTGGACCAGGCACTGACCCACATCGGGAAGCTGTCCCTCGCCAAGCTCGATCCGGTTCGGGGGACGATCCAGCTGCACCGCCTCGTGCAAGCCGTCGTCCGCGCCCGGGTCGGCGCGGAACGGCGGGAGGAGCTCCGGCTCGCGGCACAGACCCTGCTCGCGGCCGCCGGCGAGGCGGCCGGTGACGCCGCCGACCCGGAGTCGTGGTCCGCCCACGCCGGTATCACCCCTCATCTGCGCTCGGCCGGTTGCCTCGGCAGCGGTGATCGGCGGATCCAGGAGCTGGTGCTCCGCCAGTTGACCTACCTGTTCAACCGGGGTGACGCCGAGAGCTGCCGGGATTTCGCCGAGGAGGCCTGGCGCCAGTGGGCCGCGAAGTCCGGGCCGAGCGACGTGAACACGCTGTACGCGGCGTTCTGGGTGGCGAGCGCCGCCCGTGATCTCGGCGATGTGCCACTCTCCAAGGTGCTCCTGGAGGAGGTGCTCGGCAGATCCCGGCGGGCCCTCGGCAACGGCCATCCGGTCACCCTGCGCGCCGCGAACAGCTACGGCGCGAACCTGCGCCTCGCCGGCGACTACCGGCGGGCCTACCAGTCGGACCTGCTCAACCTCGAACGCTGCCGCGCCACGTACGGGCCGGACGGCTTCTGGACGTCGGCGGTCAGCAACAACCTGGCGATCGATCTGCGTTTCCTGGGCCGCTTCCGGGAGGCGCTCGCGCTGAACGAGGAGGCCTTCGCGCTGCGCCGGCGGACCCTGGGGCCCGACCACGTGATGACGCTCTTCTCGCAGATGGCCTGCGCGACCGACCTCTACTACCTCGGCCTCTATCGGCGGTCGCTCGCCATCGTGGACTCCGTCCAGTCCCGCATCGAGCAGCACGGATTGACGCCGAACAGGTACCTGTCGCCGCCGCTCCGTGCGCGGGCGCTCATCCTGACCGGGATCGGCGAGCACGAGCGGGCCGCGGTCGTGAGCCGGCAGCTGCTGGACAGGTACCGGACGGTTTTCGGGCCCGGCCATCCCGACACCCTCGCCATGGCGATGACCACGGCCAACGCGCTCCGCGCCGGGTATCCGCGCGAGTCGCTCGCTCTCGCCCGGACCACGGTGGAACACCATCGGCGGATGTACGGCCCCGATCACCCGGCGACCATCGCGGCGCTCGTCAACACCGCGGTGGCCGAACGGAGCAACGACGAGCACGCGGCCGCCGCGCGGCACGACGAGCAGACCGCACCGCTCGTGGCCGGCGTCTTCGGCGACGACCACTGGGTGACCCTCTGCGCCGCGGCCGGACGCGGGATCGACCTGTCCATCGCCGGCGAACACGTCGCGTCCTGCCGCCTGCTCCGGCAGACCTACGACACCTCGGTAGCCGTCCGGGGGGCCGATCATCCGTACACGCTGAGGGTTGGTGCCGATCTGGCCAAGGCTCTCCGGCGGGCCGGCCGGCCACAGGAGGCGCGGGCCCTGCGCACCGACCTGGAGACCCGGCTGTCCGGCGAGCGGGACGGCGATCCCACGCCGATGGCCGCGCTGCACCGCCGGGAGTGGGCGGAGTGCCCGGTGGAGCTTCCGCTGTGCTGACCGGATCGGATCAGGGGGTGGGGCGGCGGCTCGCGGCCAGGAGGGTCCAGGCGAGGAAGGCCCAGACAGCCCCCGCGATCAGGTTGCCGCCCAGCTGGGACAGGATGATCGAGCTGAGCCAGACCAGGACCAGGGCCGCGGCGGCCGGGCGGGGCAGCACGCCGGTACGCCAGGTCGCCACCGCCAGCAGGATCGAGCCGGCCA
Organism: Actinoplanes sp. NPDC023714; assembly: GCF_040639855.1. Classification (NCBI taxonomy): domain Bacteria; kingdom Bacillati; phylum Actinomycetota; class Actinomycetes; order Micromonosporales; family Micromonosporaceae; genus Actinoplanes; species Actinoplanes sp. NPDC023714. The sequence continues at coordinate 8,045 of NZ_JBFAAR010000002.1, read as the reverse complement.
GCCAGAGCAGGTTCGCCGGGGCGGCCACGACCGGGAACCAGGAGTAGTCCTGATCGTGCAGGTTGGTGCTTGTCATCCCGGCCGCCAGGAGTCCGCTTCCGATCACCGCGAGCCAGGCGCCGATCCGGCCGGTGCGGGTGCCGGTGAGCCGTCCGAGCGCGAGGTAGCCGGGTATCCACAGCACCAGCGCCACCGCGATCAACGCGAGCAGCACGTGCTCGGAGGTGCCCACCAGGGGATTGCCGTCGTCGGAGCGGACCGCCTGGATCGCGCCGCCCACCGCGGAGAGGGCCGCGCCGGCCGCCGCGGCCCCGGCGACGGCGGGCTGAACCGATACGGACACGGGATTCGTCGAGGTCGTAGTCATGCCGATCAAATTAGGTATCCGGGACCGGCCGGCACGTCGGGCTGCGGTCGTCCGCTCGTACCCCGGAATGATGATTCGCACGCACCCGGAGGATGACGCCCGCGCGCCGCGCGGGTGGTTATGGTTCCGCCGTGGACGCATTGATCACCCTCTCCCGGGTGCCCCGGCGGCCGCCGCGCGCCGACGTCATGCTCGCCGGGCTGCTCGGCGCTTGGGCGCTGATCGAGGCGGTGCTGGCGCCGGGAGTCGAGCTCGGGCCCGACCAGATCGGAATCGGTCAGCTCTGGCAGCGCGTGGTCTTCGCCGTCGCGGTGACCGCGCCGCTCGTGCTGCGCCGCCGGGTGCCGTTCGCGGTGCTCGGTGTGATCATCGCGGTGCTGATCGCCCGGGTGCTGACCGTCGCGGGGCCGGAGGACAGCACGTTCCCGTTCCCGAGCCTGCTGGTCGCCACGTTCTCGGTGGCGCTGCACGGGCGCCGGACCGGGTGGGCGGTGCTCGGCGGGGTCGCCACGGTCGCGGCGATGCTGGCGCTCTTCCCGCTCGGGTACTACTCCGACGAGCCGGACGTCGGCCAGGTCTTCATCCTCGCCTTCTTCGTGACCGGCGCCTGGGTGGCCGGCCGACTGATCCGCATCCGCGTGGGCCAGGCCGAGGCCGCCCAGGCAGCGGCGGAGCAGGCCGCCATAGCGAAGACCGCCGCCGACGAGCGAGCAGCGCAAGCAGCAGCCGAGAGCGCCGCCGCCGAGGAGAGGGCAGCGCAAGCCGCCGCCGAACGCGCGGCCGCCGAGGAACGGGCCGCCGCTGCCGAGCGCCGCCGGATCGCCCGGGAGCTGCACGACGTCGTGGCCCACTCGCTGTCCATCGTGGCGGTCCAGGCCGGCGCCGCCGAGGAGCTGATCGCCCTGGATCCGGAGAGCGCCCGCCGGCACATAGCGGCGGCGCGATCGACCGCCCGGGAGGCGCTCACCGAGATGCGGCACGTACTCGACGTGCTGCGCGACGACGACACCCGCGCCGATCTGCTGCCGCAGCCGACCCTCGAGCGCGTCGCCGATCTCGTGGACGAGGCGCGCGCGGCCGGCCTACCCGTAACGCTGACCATTTCCGGTCAGCGCGGCACGGTTCCGCCAGGCGTCGACCTGGCCGGGTTCCGGATCGTGCAGGAGGCGCTGACGAACGTCCGGCGGCACGCGGCCGGCGCCCGTACCGAAGTGGGTCTTTCTTATGAAGCCGCCGCCATCGAGCTGAAGATCTCCGACGCGGGCGGCATGCCGCCCGCCACCGCACCGGGACCTGGGCGCGGGCTGGTGGGCATGCGGGAGAGGGCACGATTGTACGGGGGGACGCTCGCCGCCGGGCCGGACGGCGAGGGATTCACGGTGACCGCGCACCTGCCACGGGAGACGACATGATCAGGGTTCTCGTAGCGGATGATCACGCGCTGATCAGATCCGGTCTGGCCGGGATGCTCGCCGCCCAGCCCGACATCACCGTGGTGGGCGAGGCCGGCGACGGGGCGGAGGCCGTGCGCGCCACCGCCGAGCTCGCGCCGGACGTCGTCATGATGGACATCCGGATGCCGCGGATGGACGGCATCGAGGCGACCCGGCGCATCACCGCCGGCCCGGGCGCGCCGCACGTGCTGGTGCTGACCACGTTCGACCTGGACGAGTACGTCTACGAGGCGCTGCACGCCGGAGCCGCCGGCTTCCTGCTCAAGGACGCGCCGCCCGGCCAGCTCGCCGAGGCGATCCGCACCGTGGCGGCCGGCGACGCCCTGCTCGCGCCCGCGGTGACCCGCCGGCTGATCACCCGGTTCCTGCGGGTGCCGCCGCCGGCCACCGCGGCGGCGCGGGCCACCGACCGGCTCACCGAGCGCGAGCTGGAGGTGTTGCGGCTGGTCGCGCGAGGTCTCAGCAACGCCGAGCTCGCGGCACGCCTGCACCTCTCCGACGCCACCGTGAAGACCCACGTGAGCCGGTTGCTGACCAAACTGGATCTGCGCGACCGGGTCCAGGCCGTGGTTTATGCGTACGAGCACGGCCTGGTGACGCCGGGACTCAGCGCGAATGCAGATGAACCAGGACCACCGGCGTCTCCTGACCGGACCAGCACGCGGTGAGCACCCCGGCGTCGTCCGGGTCGACCGCGATGAGCGGGACACGGTTCACGGTCAGCGTCAGACCGGCCGTCTCCACCACGGTCGGGTCCCCGTCCCGGTGCCCGGTGACCTCGCCGGCCGCCGGCACCGTGGCGCCGCTGCCGGTCAGCTTCAAGTCGGACTCGCGGGACTCGCCGTCCTCGAACTCCTGGACCGCCTCGTGCCCGGCCGACCCGATCACCTCGGTCAGCGCCGCGACGTAGACCGGGTCGCCGGTGGCGTCGTACACCCAGCGCTTGCCGAGGACCGAGTGCTCGGTCGTACCGATCAGGTGCGCCTCGGCGCCCTCCAGCGGGGCGGCCCGGTAGGTGAGCGGCACGTGCAGGACCGGGCCGTCACCGGCGCGGACCATCATCGTCTCGATCCCCACCTCACCGGCCGGGTCGTCGAACCGGCCGGCGGCCACCCGGGTGACCTCGCCGGAGCCGGCGAACCAGGAGCGCGAGGGCAGCCAGGCCGCGAGCAGCTCCAGCTTGGACGGGATGATCGTTGCCTGCTTGTGGAGGAGAGCCATGATCGGCAGCCTATCGGCGGGAGCGGGCCGGCGCTGATCCGCACCGGCCCGCCGCGCTGACGTTCTATGCGGGCAGCCCGCCCACCTGGGTGTTCACCCAGGCGCGGATGGACGGCAGGTCGCCGTAGATGGACGGCGCCGTCGCGCAGGTCGAACTGTTGTTGCCGGCCCGGCTGGTCACGCCGATCAGGTTCCAGCGACCGCTGACCTGACGGACCTGGGGGCCGCCGGAGTCGCCGTAGCAGGCACCGGCGTTGCCGTTCGTGTTGTTCGTGCAGATCTCGTAGGCGGCGTCGATGCCGGAGCAGCGGCTGTCCGCGACGATCGAGGTGTTCAGCTCGTTCGCGACGGCCGGGGTGGAGCCGCAGCCGCGCTGCGGGCAGGTCTGGCCCCAGCCGATGATCCGGGTCGCGGTGCCGACGGCGCCGGACGCCGAGGGGATCGGCGCCGGGGCGTACGAGACCGAGGAGCCGAGCTGGAGCAGCTTCACGTCGATCCGCGGGTGGTTGACGGCCCGGACCACCGAGACCACGGTGCCGCCGCTGGTGCGGTTGACGCTGCCGACCCGCACGGTCGACGGGGTCGGGCAGTGCTTGGCGGTGACCGCCCAGTTCGCCTTGATCAGCGAGCCGGTGCAGCCGGAGACGTAGACCATGAACGAGTAGTTCTCGCTGGCCGGCTGCCCGCCGACGACCAGCGGGCCGACGTCGGGGGTGTCGGCCGAGGCGGCGGTTGCCGGGCCGAAGAAGCCGGCCACGGCGATGGCGACAGCGAGGAGCATCCGGGGAACGGAGCGCATGCGTTCGTCCTTTCTGCCTGTCAGGGGGTAGCCCCGACCCTAGACAGAAAGTGACGAACGTCGATACATCCCACTCGGTGCCCTACCCCCGCAGGATGGCGCCGCCACGTCCGCGCCTGCGGCGCGGGCGGGGCGGCCGGCGCCTCCACAGAACGACCAGCAAGGTTCTGGGCGGACCCTACAACCCCATGTCCTTAGCGATGATCATCTTCATCACCTCGGAGGTGCCGCCGTAGATGCGGTTGACCCGGTTGTCCGCATAGAGGCGGGCGATCGGGTACTCGTTGATGAACCCGTACCCGCCGTGCAGCTGCAGGCAGCGGTCGATCACCCGGTGCGCCACCTCGGTGCAGAAGAGCTTCGCCGACGCCGCCTCGGCCGCGGTCAGCTCCCCCGCGTCGAGGGCTTCCAGCGCCCGGTCGGCGACGGCCTGGGCCGCGTCCACCTCGGCCTGGCAGGCGGCCAGCTCGAACTTGGTGTTCTGGAACGAGGCGACCGGCTGGCCGAAGACCTTGCGTTCCTGCACGTACTGCTTGGCGAACCGGACCGCGGCGGCGGCCTGGGCGTACGCGCCGTAGGCGATCGACAGGCGCTCCTTCGGCAGGTTCTTGCCGAGGTACGAGAAGCCCTTGTTCTCCTCGCCGAGCAGGTCCTCGACCGGTACCCGGACGTCGACGAAGGCCAGCTCCGCGGTGTCCGACGTGCGCAGGCCGAGCTTGTCGAGCTTGCGGCCGACCGAGTAGCCGGGCGCCTTGGTGTCCACGACCAGCAGCGAGATGCCGTAGCGGCGGTCGTCCGGCTTCGCGGGCGACGTACGGGCACAGACGATCACCTTGTCGGCGTTCACGCCACCGGTGATGAACGTCTTCGCGCCGTTGAGGACGTAGTGGGTGCCGTCCTCGGAGAGCTTGGCCGTCGTGCTCATGCCGGCCAGGTCGCTGCCGGTGCCCGGCTCGGTCATCGCGATCGCGTACATGGCGTCGCCCGACACGAAGTCGGGCAGCCAGCGCCGCTTCTGCTCCTCGGTACCGAGGTCCATGAGGTACGGCAGGCAGAGCGCGACGTGCGCCCCGGACGCGCCGAACGAGACGCCGGCCCGGGTCGTCTCCTCGGTCTGGATGGCCGCGAACTTGAACGAGTCGATGCCGGCGCCGCCGTACTCCTCCGGCACCTCGATGCCGAACAGGCCCAGCTCGGCCAGCTTCTTGTAGAGCTCGCGGGGCACCTCGCCGGCCACGAACCAGTCGTCGTAGTAGGGGACCACCTCGGCCTCGATGAAGGTCCGCAGGGTCTGGCGGAAGGCCTCGTGGTCCTCGGTGAAGACGGTGCGACGCATTTCAGTTCCAATCGGAAGGAGATCGGGAGGAGAGACCTAGAGCCGGCGTCCGCCGTCGACGTAGATGGTCTGGCCGGTGATGAAGGACGCCGCGTCACTGGCCAGGAACGCGACCACGTTCGCGATGTCCGACGGCTGGCCGACCCGGCGCAGCGGCGTGATCTCGGCGGCCTTGGCCTGCATGTCGGCGGAGGAGACGCCGACCCGGGCCGCGGTCGCGTCGGTCATCTCGGTGACGATGAAGCCCGGCGCCACCGCATTCACGTTGATGCCGAACGGTCCGAGTTCCATGGCAAGGGTACGAGTGAGACCCTGGATTCCGGCCTTCGCGGCGGAGTAGTTGGCCTGGCCCCGATTGCCGAGCGCCGAGACGCTCGACGTGTTGACGATCTTGCCGCTGCGACGCGGGACCATGTGGCGCTGGGCCGCCCGGCTGCACAGGAAGGCGCCGCGCAGGTGCACGTTCATGACGATGTCCCAGTCCGACGAGGACATCTTGTGCAGCAGGTTGTCCCGCAGCACGCCGGCGTTGTTGACGAGCACGTCCACGCCGCCGAACTCGGCCGCGACCTTGTCGATCACGGCGTCGACCTGGGCCTCGTCGGACACGTCGCAGGCGAAACCGGCGGCGGTCCCGCCCCGGGCCCGGATCTGCTCGACGACGGACGAGCAGTCGCCGAGGTCGAGGGCGGCTACGGCGGCCCCCTCCGACGCGAACTGCAGCGCGGTCGCCGCGCCGATTCCCTGCGCGGCGCCGGTGACGATGGCTACCCGACTCACACGAACCCCCTCAGAAAGCGTTGATCCCGGTCAACGCACGGCCGATGAGCAATTTCTGGATCTGGCTGGTGCCTTCGTAGAGCGTGGTGACGCGGGCGTCGCGCATGGCCTTGCCGACCGGGAACTCGTCGACGTAGCCGTACCCGCCGAACACCTGGATCGCCTGGTTGGAGGCCTTAACGGCGGACTCGGTCGCGAACAGCTTCGCCATCGACGCCTCGGTGCCGAACGGCCGGCCCCGGTCGACCAGGTCGGCGGCCCGCCAGACGAGCAGCCGGGCCGCGTCGGTCTCCACGGCCATGTCCGCGAGCATCTCCTGGACCAGCTGGTAGGAGGCGATCGGCTTGCCGAACTGGGTGCGCTCCTGGGCGTACGCGACGGCCGCCTCGAGGCAGCCGCGGGCCAGCCCGACCGACCCGGACGCCACCGCGATCCGCCCCTTGTCCAGGGCCGACATCGCGATCTTGAAGCCGCCGCCCTCCCGGCCGAGACGGTTCGCGTCGCTGACCCGTACACCCTCGAAGGTCATCTCAGCCGTCGCCTGACCACGCAGCCCGAGTTTCCCCTTGATCTCGCGCCGGGTGAGGCCCGGCGCGTCGGCGGGCACCAGGAAGGCGGTGATCCCTTTCGGACCCGGGCCTCCGGTACGGGCGAAGACGAGCACCACGCCCGCCCACGTGCCGTTGGTGATGAAGATCTTCTCGCCGGTGATCAGCCAGTCGTCGCCGTCGCGCACCGCCCGGGTGGTCAGCGAGCCCGCGTCGGAGCCGGTCCCCGGCTCGGTGAGACCGAAACAGCCCAGGGTCTCGCCGGCGCACATGCCGGGCAGCCACTGCCGCTTCTGCGCGTCCGTCCCGTACGCCTGAATGCTCTTCGCGACCAGGCCGAGCGAGACCGACACGATGCCGCGCACCGAGGTGTCGCCGCGGCCGAGCTCCTCCATCATCAGGATGTAGGAGAGGAAGTCGCCGCCCGAGCCGCCGAACTCCTCGGCGATGCCGAGACCGAGAAAGCCCAGCTCGGCGAGCTTGCCGACGATCTTCAGGTCGACCTGCTCGGCGCGATCCCATTCGGTCACGTGCGGGACGACCTCCCGTTCCACCCAGTCACGGGCGAGGTCGCGGAGTTGTTCCTGCTCCTGGCTCAGGCCGAGATCCACGGACACTCCTAAAACTAACGCTGTCAGGTTTCACGTCGGATGCTAACTTAACAGCGTTAGATAAAACAACGGCAGGAGCGAGCCATGCCACGGCCGACCACCCCGCTGCTGAGTCAGGCCGGCATCCGGTCCGCCACGCTGGAGATCATCGATCGGGACGGGCTCGGCGGGTTCAGCATGCGCAAGCTGGCGGCGGCGCTCGGGGTGAGCGCGCCGGCGCTGTACTTCCACTACCCGACCAAGGAGCAGCTCCTCGACGACGTGGCCGGCGAGATCATGGAGAAGGTGGATGTCAGCGCCTTCCAGGACGGCTGGCGCGAGGGCCTCCTCGCGTGGGCGCGCTCCTACCGGGCGGCGCTCGCCGAGCACCCGAACATCGTGCCGTTCCTGGCGCAGGGCCCCGGGCAGCGCGACGCGTCGCTGCGCCGGGCCGACGCGGTCCACGGCGGCCTGGTCGCCGCCGGATGGCCGGCCCGCGAGGCCACGATGATCGGCGCCTCGACGAAATACCTGGTCGTCGGCGCCGCGATGGGCTCGTTCTCACGCGGCTTCGTCGACGACGTGCAGGTCTACCTCGACCGCTATCCCGCACTCGGCGACGCGCACCGGCTGCGCGAGCACGCCGACGCGGTCGACCGCGACAGCTTCGAGTTCGCCCTCACAATGTTCGTGGACGGCCTGGCCGCCCGCCTCCACAGCTCCACCCCGCCCCGATCTTGATGATCCGCACACACCCGCCCCCGCCCCAATTCACAAGATCGCGGACTCCTGCGCGGAGTCACAAGATCTGTGAGGTTTGGTGTCAAGCGGTGGCTTCGAGGATGCGCCAGATTTGGCGGGTTATGTAGCGTTTGAGACTGCGGGTGACCTCGCGTGGGGTGCGGCCTTCGGCGGTGCGGCGGGCGATGTAGTCCTTGGTGGGTTGGTGG
>NZ_JBFAAR010000001.1:1537223-1664931 GCF_040639855.1 Actinoplanes sp. NPDC023714 | reverse complement strand
TCTCAGGCCGGCTACCCGTCGTCGCCTTGGTAGGCCATTACCCCACCAACAAGCTGATAGGCCGCGAGTCCATCCCGAACCGAAAAACTTTCCACACGCACCCCATGCGAAGGCGTGTCGTATTCGGTATTAGCCCCCGTTTCCGAGGGTTATCCCAAAGTTCGGGGCAGGTTACTCACGTGTTACTCACCCGTTCGCCGCTCGAGTACCCCGAAGGGCCTTTCCGCTCGACTTGCATGTGTTAAGCACGCCGCCAGCGTTCGTCCTGAGCCAGGATCAAACTCTCCAACAAAATCTGTGGAAAATCTGATTCCCAGCAACATGATATGTTGCCAAAGGAATCTCCCACCCATCCCCAAAGAGATGAGCCGGGGTATTGCCATAATTGGCACTGGCTTATCAAGCACCCTGTTGAGTTCTCAAAGAACAACCGCACACCATCGTGATGACTGGGGCCATTTGTTCGACCCGCAGAACTGTACACGACCCGAAGCCGTGATCAATTCTGAGGTTCCTCCAGGACGGCCGCTCCGGGCCTCTTTCGAGTCCCGCTCGCTCGCCCGTCTCCCTGGCGGCTTGGAAAACATTACAGGCACATGTCCGCGAAGCCAAATCGGCCCGCCGCGACGTGGGTCACAGCGGGCCGATGAGCACGAAATCCAGCAAAGATCAGAGGAAAACCTCAGGTCAGAGCGCTATTTGACGATCTCGACGCCGGCGAACGTCCGCTTGCCGCGGCGCAGGACCAGGAACCGGCCGTGCAGCAGAGCCGATTCCGGAATCACGGCCTCGCCGTCGGTGATCCGCTCGTTGTTGACGTAGGCGCCGCCCTCACTGATGGTGCGGCGTGCCTCGTTGGCGCTCGCCACGAGACCCGCCTCCTTCAAGAGAGCACCCACCGCAGGGAGCTCCCCCCGTACGGAATGAAGCCCTGCCTCGGACAAGGCGGCACGCAGGGTCTCCGCCGAGAGCTCGTCCAACGAACCTCGCCCGAACAGCGCCTGGCTCGCCGCGACCGCCTGGTTCGCCTCCTCCTCGCCGTGCACCAGCGCGGTGATCTCGAAGGCGAGAGCACGCTGGGCCAGCCGCGCCTGGGGACGCTCGGCGGTCGCCTTCTCCAGCTCCTCGAGCTCCTCGCGGGACTTGAAGCTGAAGTACCGCAGGTACTTGCTCACGTCCCGGTCATCGCTGTTGATCCAGAACTGGTAGAAGGAGTACGGGCTGGTCATCGCCGGATCGAGCCAGACCGCGCCGCCCTCGGTCTTGCCGAACTTGGTGCCGTCGGCCTTCAGGACCAGCGGGGTGACGAAGGCGTGCACCGGGCCGGCGCCGCGGCGGCGCACGAAGTCGACGCCCGCCGTGATGTTGCCCCACTGGTCGGAGCCGCCGAACTGCAGCATGCAGCCGTGCTGGACGTGCAGCTGGTAGAAGTCGTTCGACTGCAGGAGCTGGTAGCTGAACTCGGTGAAGCTGATGCCGCTCTCCAGCCGGTTGCGCACCACGTCACGCGCCAGCATCTTGTTGACCGGGAAGTGCTTGCCGACGTCGCGCAGGAACTCGATCACCGAGGTCGGGCCGGTCCAGTCCAGGTTGTTGACCAGCGTGGCCCCATGAGAACCCTCGTACGTGACGAAGGGCGAAAGTTGCGAGCGGATCCTCTCCACCCAGCCCTGCACCACCTCCGGCGGGTTGAGGCTGCGCTCACTGGACTCCCGGGGGTCGCCGATCTGCCCGGTCGCGCCGCCGACGAGCAGCAGCGGCCGGTGCCCGGCCTGCTGGAGCCGGCGGGCGGTCAGCACCTGCATGAGGTGGCCGACGTGCAGCGAGGCGGCGGTGGGGTCGAAGCCCACATAGAACGTGAGCGAGCCGCCGTCGAGCGCCTTGCGCAGCTCGTCGGCATCGGTCGAGTCCTGGATCAGTCCGCGCCACAGCAGGTCGTCTACGAGAGTCACGCACGGATTGTCCCGCACCCGCCGCTGCGGATCACAGCGGGTTTGGCGGATGCTAGGCGGATGGGTCACCTGGGTAGTGCGAAACCGCCGATCGACATCTCCAAGAAGAAGGCCGAGGAGCGCCTGGAAGCGGCACAGGAGCGGTTGCTCCGGCTGCGGCTGCTGCTCGGCGGGCAGATCGGCGCCAAGAAGATCGGGCCGCCACTCTGCGTGCTCTTCGAGGGCTGGGACGCGTCCGGCAAGGGCGGCGCGATCAAACGACTGGTCAGCATGATCGACCCACGCCACGTCCGGGTCTCGCAGTTCGCGGCGCCGACGTACGACGAGAAGCGGCACCACTTCCTGCAGCGCTTCTGGCAGGTGCTCCCCGGCAACGGCGGGATGACGGTGCTCGACCGCTCCTGGTACGGCCGGGTCCTCGTGGAGAGGGTCGAGGGCTTCGCGACCACCGAGCAGTGGAAGCGCGCCTACGACGAGATCGTCGAGTTCGAGCGCACCCTGACCGCCGAGGGCATGATCCTGATCAAGTTCTGGATGCACGTCTCCGAGGGCGAGCAGCTGCGCCGCTTCGAGGATCGCCGGGACGACCCTCTCCGCTCGTGGAAGCTCACCGATGAGGATTGGCGAAATCGAGAAAAGCGTCCCGCGTACGAGGCAGCGATCGAAGACATGCTGGAGAAGACCGACAAGCCACGGGCTCGCTGGAAGGTCATCCCCGGGGACAGCAAGCCCTATGCGCGGCTCGCCGTGGTCGAGCACGTCTGTCAGGTGCTCGAGACGAAGCTCGCAAAGCGGGGGTACGACCTGGAGGCAGCGAGCCAGCCCGGTAACCCGCACGCGTGACCGCCGTGGCGTTTCTGTCCGAAATACGGGGAAATGGCCGATAATCTGCGCCGCATGAGCAGGTTCTCCCTCCGCACGGCCGTCCTGTCGCTGGGCCTCGCCGGCGTCGCACTGACGGCCGGCCAGGCCCTGGCAGCACCCGCAACCGAGCCGCCGCCGGCCCCGGCCCCCGCCGCCGCGCCGGTCGCGCCGGTCGCAGCGCCGGACAAGGCGGCAGAAAACCCCGACAATTCGGTCGCAGTAACCGGCGGAATGCCCGGCACGCTTCCCGCCGCGCCGGCTGAGAAGCCGGCCTCCGCCCCCGCAAAGCCGGCAGCCGGGCCCGCGGCTGCGGCCAAGCCGAAGCCGGTCAAGAAGCCGGCCGGGCCCGCGGTGGCCGTGGTCGTCGTCCGGACCGGGGGCGTCGCGGGCGGTGGTACCTCGGTCTACACCCTGGTCGGCAGCGACAGCGCGCACACCGCGCGGATTCTGGGGCTCGCCTCCAGTGCCGAGTTCCGCGAGCTGCGGTCCCGTTACATCCCGAAGAACAGATGTTGTGACCGGTTCGAGTACACGATCGAGGTCGGCTACCGGAACGGCGTGAAGAAGAGGATCGAGACCCTGGCGGGCACGGCCGGCACGCCGCAGGTGCTCCTCGACGTCATCCGGCTGATGGAGACGATGCCGGCGCCGGAGCCGATCACGTTCGCGCCCGGTTTCCCCTTCAACTGACCCCCTCTCGCCGCGATCTTGTGAATCTCCACAGGAACGGCCCTGCAGGAATTCACAAGATCGCGGAAGAGCGGGCGAGCGGGCGAGCGGGCGAGCGGGCGAGCGGGCGAGCGGGCGAGCGGGCGGACGCTAGGCGACCAGCTTGCGCGCTGACAGTGCGTCCGGGGCTGCCACTGCCAGGGACGCCAGGCGGCGGCATTCGTCCAGGGAATGGCCGGACAGCGCGTGCCGCACCGCCGGTAGCGCGCGCGGCGACATCGACAGGCTGGTCACGCCGAGGCCTACCAGGATCGGCGCGAGCGCGGCGTCGGAGGCCGCCTCGCCGCACACCCCGACCGGTTTGCCGGCGGCGAGTCCGGCCTCCCCGCAGATGCCGATGAGCTGCAGCAGCGCCGGCTGCCACGGGTCGAGCAGATCGGCCAGGGTGCCGCACATCCGGTCGGCGGCGAAGGCGTACTGGCTCAGGTCGTTCGTTCCGATGCTCAGGAAGTCGACCACTTCGAGCAGGTCACGGGCGCGCAGGGCGGCGGCCGGCACCTCGATCATCACGCCGGCCCTGGGCAGTCCCGCGTCGCGGACGGCGGCCGCGAACGTGGTGGCCTCGGCGAGCGTGGAGACCATCGGCGCCATCACCCACACGTCGGCGCCGGTCTGCGTCCGGGCCTCCGCGATCGCGGCGAGCTGCGTCGCGAGGACTTCCGGGCGCTGCCGCGCGATGCGCAGGCCGCGCACGCCCAGGGCGGGATTGGGCTCACCCTCCTGGTTCAGGAACGGCAGCGGTTTGTCGGCCCCGGCGTCAAGGGTACGAATGACGACCCTGCGGCCGGCCATCGCGGCGAAGACGGCCCGATAGGCCTCGACCTGCTCGTCGAGTCCCGGTTCCTGGGTGCGGTCGAGGAACAGCAGTTCGGTCCGGAAGAGGCCGACCCCCTCGGCGCCCACCTCGTCGGCGGCGGCGACGTTCTTCGCGGATCCGACGTTGGCGAGCAGCTTCACCCCGTACCCATCGGCGGTCTGACCCGGACCGGACGATGCCGCAGCCGCGGCAGCCACCTCGGCCGCCGCCCGCACCGCGGCCTCGGCCTCGGACGGGGAGATGCCCGCGTCGATCCGACCGGCGGCGCCGTCCACCAGCACGTGCGTGCCCTCGGCGACCTCCAGGATGCCCGGGCAGGACACCACCGCGGGCAGGCCGAGCGCGCGGGCCAGGATCGCGGTGTGGCTGGTCGGCCCGCCGATCTCGGTGACCAGCGCCTTCACGAACGCGGGGTCGAGGTCGGCGGTGTCGGCCGGCGCCAGATCCTTCGCCGCGAGCACATACGGATGGCCCGGCTGCGGCACACCCGGCATCGGCAGGCCGAGCAGCACCGCGACGGCCCGGTCGCGCAGGTCGTCGAGGTCGGCGACGCGTTCGGCGAGGTAGCCGCCGGCCGCTTCGAAGGCCTCGCGAAATGTCCCGAATGTCGCACTGACGGCGTGCGGTGCGTCGTCGCCGTCCTCGACGCGCTCCCGGATGCCGTCCAGAAGCGCCTCGTCGTCGACCATCATCGCCTCGGCACGCAGCACCTCGGCGACCGTCGCATCGGTCGCGCGGTCGGCTCGTGCTCCGAGATCCGCGGCAACCGAAGCGAGCGCTGCGGCAGCACGCGCGATCTCCGCCTCTACGTCAGAGACAGGGTAGGGCGGGGGCAGTGCCGGGACCGCGGCGATCCGCAACAGCGGACCGGCGGCGACCCCGGCACAGACCCCGATCCCGGTGAGCGTGGACACCTCAGGCATCGGAGGCGTCCAGGTCGCGGGCGAGCAGCGCGGCCAGATCGTCGAGGGCCGCGTCGGCGCCCTCCCCCTCGGCCTCGAGGATGACCTCGGTGCCCTGCTTGGCGCCGAGCGCGAGCACCGACAGCATGCTCTTGGCCGGCACCGGCTTCTTCTCGCCGACCCGGATGGTGACCTTCACCGGGGCCGCCGCGGCGGCCTCCACGAAGATCTTGGCGGGACGGGCGTGCAGGCCGCTGGCGGAACCGACGGCGACAGTGCGCGTGGGCATGGCAACTCCCCTAGGGCTCGATGGTGACCTTGATGGCCTCACCGCGGGCGACGATGCCGAAAGCGTCGATCGCGCCCTCCAGAGGCAGGCGGTGCGTGATCAGGTCGGCGACCGGCACGGCGCCGGTGGCGACCAGCTCGAGCGCCTCCTTGTTGTGCGCCGGGCTGGACCCGTTCGCGCCGACGATCATGAGTTCCCGGTAGTGCACCAGGTTCGAGTCGCAGGTGATCGTCGGGTTGTCCTTGGGCAGGCCGCCGAAGAAGCTGATCCGGCCCTGCCGGGCGGCCATCTCGATCGCCTGCTCCTGCGCCCTGCCGGACGCGGCCGCCGTGATGATGACGTCGGCGCCCCGGCCGCCGGTGAGCTTGCGGACCTCCTCGATCGGGTCCACCTCGGCCGCGCAGATGGCGGCGTCCGGCTTCACCAGGTTCGCGGCCATGTCGAGGCGCTCGCGGTTCAGCTCGACCAGGAAGACCCGGGCGGCGCCGCGGGCGCGGGCCAGCCGTACGTGCAGGCACCCGATCGGGCCGGAACCGATCACCACGACGTCGTCGCCCTCGCCGACCCGGGCCAGGTTCTGCGCGTTGAGGGCGCAGGCCAGCGGCTCGGCCACGGACGCCTCGGCGAACGAGACGCCGTCCGGGATCCGGTTCAGGCCGTCGACCTTCAGGACCTCCTTCGGTACGACCATGAACTGCGCGAAACCGCCCTCGAAGTGGTAGCCCATCGAGACCTGGTTCGGGCAGACCGTCATCCGGCCCCGCCGGCACTCGGCGCACTCACCGCACGGGATCGCGGCGATGACCTGGACCCGGTCGCCCTCGGCCCAGCCGTCGACGCCGTCGCCGACCGCGACGATCTCGCCGGCGATCTCGTGGCCCATCACCCGCGGCGGGTGGATGTGGTGGTGGCCGAACTTCGAGATCTTGACGTCGGTGCCGCAGGTGGAGCAGTTCCGGACGCGGATCTTCACCTCACCGGGGCCGGCCTCGGGTTCCGGCATGTCCTCGAAGCGGACGTCGCCGGGAGCGTGGAATCGCACGACCTTCATTCGGAGCCTTCCTCGATGTGTCCTAGCAGGTTGATCACGGTGTCGGCGTCGGTGGCCTCTCGCAAGGCCCGTGCCTGGTCCTCGTCGAGCAGGACCTCGGCGAGGGCGGCGAGCAACTCGACGTGACCGTCACCGGCGGCGGCGATGCCGACGCAGACGATCACCCGCTCGCCGTCCCAGTCGACGCCGTCCGGGAAGCGGAGCACCGCGAGGGCGTCCCGCTTCACCAGGGCCTTGCCGTCGAGGGTGCCGTGCGGAATGGCGACACCCCCGCCGACGTACGTGGAGATGGACTTCTCCCGGGCCAGCATCGTGTCGACGTATCCGGGCTCGGCCGCGCCGATCTCGACCAGCGCCTCGCCGCACTGCCGGATCGCGTCCTCTTTGGTCGCGGCGCTCTGCCGGAGCAGGATCGCCCGGCGGTCCAGCAGCTCAGACATTGATGTCGGAACCCTGCTGGATGGCCTTGACGACCTTCGTCACGGCCGGGTCGCCCAGGAAGATCTGGAACGGCACGATCGGCTTGCTCGGCGCCACCGAGCGGGCCCGGGCGGCCAGTCCGCTGTGGCAGACCACCAGGTCGGCGTCGTCGGGGATCGAGTTCACCGGGGTGTGCTCGACGGTGACGCCGCTCTTGCCGAGCTGCTTGCGCAGCGTGCTCGCCAGCATCACGCTGCTGCCCATGCCGGCGTCGCAGGCGACGACCAGCTTCTTGATGTCCTTGCCGTTGATGGTTGCCATCACTTGCCTCCTGTTGTGGAGTCGGTCACGGTCTCCTCGGCGGAAGCCTCACGCTGGTGGGGGATCTCCGCTTCCGTCGCGACCTCTTCCTCGGCCGCGTCGAGCTCCTGGTCGGACTTGAGCTTGCCGAAGCCGAGCAGCAGGGAGGCGACGCCGAACGTCACCAGGGCGGCCAGTGTGACGCCGAGGATCATGCCGAAGTAGCCGTCCTTCGCGGTCACCGCGGCGAAGGCGAAGATGCTGCCCGGCGCGGGGGACGCGACGGTTCCGGTGCCGGTGATCATGAAGGTCGCGACGCCGGTCATGCCGCCGGCGATCATGGCGAGGATCAGGCGCGGCTTCATCAGCACGTACGGGAAGTAGATCTCGTGGATGCCGCCGAGGAAGTGGATGATCATCGCGGCCGGGGCGGACGGGCGCAGCGACCGCGGCCCGAAGAACAGGTAGGCGGCGAGCAGGCCGAGACCGGGACCGGGGTTCGACTCGATCATGAACAGGATCGACTTGCCGGACTCCTGGACCTGCTGCACGCCGAGCGGGCTGAACACGCCGTGGTTGATGGCGTTGTTCATGAACAGCACCTTGGCCGGCTCCACCAGCACCGACACGAGCGGCATGAGGCTGTGCGCGAGCAGCCAGTCGACGCCGTTGCCGGCCGCCTTGGTGATGCCCTCGACGATCGGGCCGATGCCCACCTTGCCGAGGATCGCGAACGCGCCACCGATGATGCCGGCCGAGAAGTTGTCGATCAGCATCTCGAAACCCGGACGGACCTTGTCCTGAATCAGAGAATCGAAGAGCTTCAACACGTACGCCGTGAGTGGACCGATGATCATCGCACCCAGGAACATCGGCACTTCCGCGCCGACCACGACACCGAACGTCGCGACCGCACCGACGACGGCGCCGCGCTGGCCGTGGACCATCCGGCCACCGGTGTAGCCGATCAGCACCGGGAGCAGGTACTTGATCATCGGGTCGACGAGCTGGGCCAGGTTCTCGTTCGGGATCCAGCCGACCGGGATGAAGAGGGCGGTGATCAGACCCCAGGCGATGAGCGCGCCGATGTTGGGCATGACCATGCCGGCGAGGTGGCCACCTATCTTCTGGACGCGGGCCTTGAAGCCCGTGCCGGTGACCTGGGGTGTGTAGGTAGAAGCCATGACGATCTCCATTCGTCGCCAGGGGTCCGCCCTCTTTTCCGACTTATCGGATTTTTCGGGCGGTGAGGGGGTGAGAGGGGGTGGTGCGGGTATCCACACTCAGTCGCGGCTGAGTGGCCTTTCCCGATCCGGATCACGGTCGATGCGGATCTTCGTACGATCGAGGTCTCGGGGTCCCGGCATCCGGCTTCCCGGAAGGCTCACCGCGGCCGCGCCCCACGCCAGGCCCTCGATCAGGGCCTCCTCGCCGGACGCGCCGGCCGCCAGGAACCCGGCCAGCAGCGCGTCGCCGGCGCCGACCGTGCTGCGCGGCACACTCACCGGCGAGACACCGGTCAGCACCGCGGACTCGCTCACCAGCACCGCGCCCGCCGCGCCGAGGCTGGCCAGGACGGTGCCGGCGCCGGCCTCGCGGAGCCGTTCACAGGCGTCGATGACGTCGCCGAACGTCGCCAGCTCCCGCCCCGCCGCCTCGGCCAGCTCCTCGCGGTTCGGCTTGATCAGGGCGGCGCCCGCCGCGACCCCGGCGAGCAGCGCCGGGCCGCTGCTGTCGACGGCGAGCCGGACCCCGGACTTGACCAGGCGCTCGCAGAGGTCGGTGAAGGCGGCGACGGTCGGGCCGGGCGGCAGGCTGCCGCAGATGACCATCCACCCGGCGCCCGTCGCGGCCGCCAGCACCGCCTCGCTGACCTGGACGAACTCGGCGTCCGTGAGGGTCGGCCCGGCCTCGTTGATTTTGGTGACCGTGCCGTCCGGCTCGGCCAGGGTGATGTTGGAACGTGTCCGCCCGGCGATCGGCACGGCCAGCATCTCGACACCCTCGGCGTTGAGGAGGTCGACGAGCTGATCGCCCTCGGCGCCGCCGGCCGGCACCACGGCGGTCGAGCGGATCCCGTTCGCGAGCAGCGCCCGGGACACGTTGACGCCCTTGCCGCCCGGGTCGATGTGCGAGTCGGCGGCGCGCAGGACCTCGCCGCGGATCAGCGCGTCGACCTCGAGGGCGCGGTCGACGCTGGGGTTGAGGGTGACGGTGATGATGGATTTCGCGGCGGTCACGCTTTCACCAGCCGCACGCCGGCCGTCTCGACCTCGCCGGCCAGCTCGCCGTCGAGACCGTTGTCGGTGATCAGCAGGTCCAGGTCGTCGAGGCCGCCGAACCGGGCCAGGTAGTCGTTGCCGATCTTGGTGTGGTCGGCGAGCAGCACCACCCGGCGGGCCGCCGCGATCATCGCCCGTTTCACCGCCGCCTCGGCCGGGTCCGGCGTGGTCATCCCCCGCTCGACGCTGCATCCGTTGGTGCCCATGAACGCGACGTCGACATACATGTCGGCGAGCGGCCGCATCGCCCAATCGTCCACCGTGGCCATCGTCTTGCCGCGCACCCGGCCGCCGAGGAGCAGCACCGTGAGGTTGGGCTTGAGGCCGAGCGTGGACGCCAGCACCGGCGAATTGATCACCACGGTCAGCTCGCGGTCGGCCGGCAGCAGCTGGGCGAGGCGGGCCGTCGTGGTCCCGGCGTCGAGGATGATCGCCCCGTCCTCGGGGACCTCGGCGAGCGCCGCCTTGGCGATCCGCTCCTTCTCGCTGATCAGCACCGCGTCGCGGGTGGCGAGGGCCGGCTCGAACCCGAGCCGCTCCACCGGGATGGCGCCCCCGTGCACGCGGCGCAGCACACCGGCCCGCTCCAGAACGGTCAGATCCCGGCGGATCGTCTCGGCCGTCACGCCGAAGGTGTCGGCCAGCGTGACCACGTCGACCCGGCCCTCGGCCCGGGCCCGCTGGACGATCTCCTGCTGGCGTTCCTCCGCGTACATCCACTCACCGCCCCGCTCGTTTTGGCTTTGTCTTTGTTTACGCCCGCTTGTGCCCGAACGCAATATGTCAAAGAGATTTCGGTCTCCTTACGCGGCAACTTTTCCGCGGGGAGACCGACCAAAGTGGCACGGAGCGAGATATCGGGCGCACTCGACGTAACGGATGGAAGATCACAACTCCCCGCGATGTCCGTTCGTGTGGGGACGCGGCGCGCACGCAGCATTTAAGATCTTGCACATTTCGATACGGGAGGGCATCTTGCCTCGATCGCTCCGGAGAGCCGCCGTGCTCTCCCTGCTCGCCGTCCTGGCGAGCCTGCTTCTCACCCCGAAGCCGGGCTTCGCCGTGGACGTCGTCGTACCGTCCACGCCGCAGACCGTGCGGGTGCTGAGCTACAACGTCTGCGGCGCCTACACCTGCCAGTACACCGGCGCGGCGGCCACCTGGACCCAGACCCTCGACCAGACGATCCAGCGGTGGGACGCCGACGTCCTGATGCTCCAGGAGACCTGCCGGGGCCAGTTCGACCGGCTCACCGCCGTGCTCGGGCCGCGAGGCTACAAGGGCGTCTTCCACGCGTCCGCGGACGCGGGCAACGCGACGGTCGCGAACGGCTGCCCGAAGTGGGGAGGCGCCCTGGAGTTCGGGCTCGCCACGTTCGTCCGGACCTCGTCGACGCAGGCGCTGTCCTTCGACCTCGCGGTGCCGGAGAACTTCACCACCGCGCCGTCGGTCCTGTGCACGAGGAGCCCGGTGGACGGGCAGATGACGCTGGTGTGCAACGCCCACCTCGCCCAGGGCGTCTACAACGGAACCGTCATGGACAACGGCATGAGCCAGATCATGCCGCAGCTCGGCGTCTGGGCCGCGGGACTGCCGGTGCTGTTCGGCGGCGACTTCAACGCGCGACCCACCTATGCCGCGATCAAGGTGCTGCGCAACGACCTCGGCCTGGGCCCGTGGGCCGAGGTGGACGAGGCCGACAACCAGCCCACCACCGGAGCGAAGATCGACTACGTCTTCGCGCCGACCCGGCACTTCGACTCGCTGCAGGGCACCGTCGAGGATCCGGGGCTGTCCGACCACAGGCTGCTGGTCGGCGTGCTGAACCCGAAGCCGCGCACGCCGGGCACCCAGGCCGGCGACCTCACCGGCGACGGCGTGGGCGACCTGCTCGCCGTCCAGGACAGCGGCCAGTTGCGCCTGTACGGCGGCGTCGGCGGCGGCCGGCTGTCCACTCCGTACCGCCTGCTCGCGTCCGGCGCGGAGTGGAAGAACGCCCGGGCCGTCCACCGCGGGGACTGGACCGGCGACGGCTGGGAGGACGTGGTCGCGGCGGTCGACGACGGCCTCTGGATCTACCCGAACACCGGCACGGGCGAGCTCGGCGCGCGCATCCCGATGGGCAACATCACCGAGACGTGGTCGTCCGCCACGAAGATCGCGGCGCCCGGCGACATGACCGGTGACGGCGCCCCGGACCTGCTCGTACAGAGCGCTTCGAGCGGCAACTGGTGGCTCTGGAGCGGCATCCCGGACGCGGCCACCGGCAAGCCGACGCCGGCACTGCGGCGCGGCCCGCAGTCGTTCGGCGGATCCGCCCTCGCGCACGCCGACATGCTGCCGGCCGGCGACCTGAACGGGGACGGCCTGGCCGACACGTGGAACCGCAACCCGTCCACCGGTGCGATCTCCCGCTCCTCACCGTAGCGGGCGCCACCGCGGGCACCGTGACGGCGGGCGCCCCGGTCGCCGTCGGCAGCGGCCGGCCGGCGTCCGCCTGGCCGCTCGTGGCCACCGGCGGCGACGGCGGCCAGCCGAATCTGTGGTCGGCGAACGCGGCCGCCGGCACGCTCTACTACAACCCGTCGGCGGGCCCCGACAAGCTGTCCGGCCAGGTGCTCGTCGGCAACGGCGGCTGGCAGTCGGTCACGTCGCTGTCCTAGGGGTCACCCCTTGTAGGGCGGCAGCCCCAACGTCGTACGGATGGCCTGTTGCACCTCTTCCAGGGGCGGCCGGCCATCCACGTCGTGCACGACCTCCTTGCGCCGGAACAGCTCCAGCACCGGCCGGGTCTTCTCGTGATAGTCCCGGAGGCGCGCCTCGAGCGCCTCCGGGGTGTCGTCGGCCCGGGTGACCAGCTCGTGGCCGCAGATGTCGCAGCGGCCCTCCTGCTCGGGGCGGTCGGCGATGAGGTTGTAGTCCATGCCGCAGTTCGGGCAGAGGCGGCGGCTCAGCACCCGTCGGCGCACCTCGTCGTCGGGGAGCTCGAGGTGGATGACGGCGTCGATGTCGTAGCTCTCCATGAAGAACTCGGCCTGCCGGCCGTTGCGCGGGAAGCCGTCGATGATGAAGCCGTAGTTCCAGTCGTGCTGGTCGAGCCGCCGCCGGACCACCGACTCGACGAGATCGTCGCCGACCAGCTCGCCGGCCGCCATGATCCGCTTGACCTGGGCGCCGATCTTGGTGTGGTTGCGGACCTGCCAGCGGAAGATGTCGCCCACGCTGATGTGCACGAGGTCGAACTCCTCGCGCAGCAGCTGGCTCTGGGTGCCCTTGCCGCTGCCTTGGACTCCCATGATCACGTATTTACGCATCCGAGGCTCCCACGAGCAGGGGACCGGGCGCGATCCCGGTCAGAGTGGTCGGGTCAATGCTCCACGCGGCCGCCACCCGGAACACGTCGCGCTCGGCCACCAGCACGGTGGCGTCCTCGTCGAGCTCGGCGGGCAGGCCGGCGTCCCGCTCGGCCGGGCCGGGCTCGCCGAACCACGACGTCACCTCGCCGGTCTGTCCTACGTAGCCGAACGCGCGCACGAGCTCACCGTCCACCGCGCGCTGCCATCGGTGCAACTCGGTGACCCGGTGGGTGGCGAAGTACTGCACCTCGGTGCCGAGCGTCGCGGAGAGCCCGACGATGTCGAGGTCGGGCCGCATCAGCCGGCGGCCGGCGGCGAGCACCCACGTGGTGTCCCGGGCGCCGGCGAGCGGCGGGGTGATCGCCACCCGGTCGTCGGTGAGATGGGCCAGGTCGAGTCCGTCGCGCCAGGTGACCGAGCCGAGGTCGCGGAGGCCGAGCGCGGCCAGGACCGCGCCCGGCTCGCTTCCGGATACGGCGAGCCAGGCCTGTTTACCGCCGAAGCCGGTCATGACGTCCACATCCATATCGCAAAACTATCCGGATCACGCGCGAACTGCCCCGTTACGCCGGTCTCAGCGGGTTACGGCCATCCGTACGTGCGCCGCAGGATCGCGGCCACCCGATCGAAGCGCTGACGGTCCAGGATCGCGCCCTCGCGCCGGATGCCGTCCTCGTCGACCTCGACGACCCGGTCGAGGCGTACCCAGCTCGGACGTGCCTCACGGTCCCAGTCGCCGGGGCCGAGAGCCAGCCAGTGCCGCTGCCCGTCCCGCTCGCTCTGGCTCGACAGCATGAGGCCGAGCAGCGTGTTCGCGTCCCGGCCGACCACCAGCACCGGGCGGTCCTTGCCCTGGCTCGGGTCGTCCTCGTAGGGCACCCACGTCCACACGATCTCGCCCGGGTCGGCGTCACCGTCCAGATCGGGCGCATAGGCGAGGTGCCTGCCCCGCGGCTTCGGGACGACCCGCGCGGGCTTGGCCGGCGCCGGCTTGGCCTGCGGCCTCGCCGCCGGCTCGGGGGCTTTCGGCGCCGGCTTGGGGAGGGGCTTTTCCTGTACGGGCGGAGCACCCGATCCCAGCAGTTCGCGGAAGAACCTTCTCAACGATTCGAACACCGCGCCACCTTACGAGGTTGATCAACCGGGCGCACTGTACGGCCGTACTGTATGGCGATACAGTCCGCGCCGAGCCGCTCCGTCGGAAAGGATGAGCCGCATGACCCGCTACGGACCGATGTTCGGACCGGACTACACGTTCCTCGGTGTCCCGGCCTGTGACTGGCAAGAACCGGAGACCTACGCCGACGCCGATGTGGTGATCATCGGCGCGCCCTTCGACGGCGGCACCTCGCACCGGCCCGGCGCCCGCTTCGGGCCCCAGGTGATCCGCGGCACCGACTACCTGCCGCAGGACGGCTCCCGCCCGCACATGGCGATGCGCGTCGACGCGCTCACCGGCGACCTCACCGTGAAGGACGCCGGCGACCTCGAGGTGTTCAGCGGCGAGATCCAGCGCAGCTGCGCCACGATCGAGGAGGCCGTCGCCTTCATCTCGAAGAACGGCGCCATCCCGCTCATCCTCGGCGGCGACCACACGATCACCTGGCCGGACGCCACCGGCGTATCCCGCACGCACGGCAAGGGCCGGCTCGCCCTCATCCACTTCGACGCACACGCCGACACCGGCGACATCGAGTTCGGCTCGCTCTACGGGCACGGCCAGCCGATGCGCCGCCTCATCGAGTCCGGCGCGGTCCGCGGCGACCGGTTCCTCCAGCTCGGCCTGCGCGGCTACTGGCCCGGCCCGGAGACCCTCGACTGGATGGCCGACCAGCGGATGAACTCGTTCCACATGAGCGAGATCGTCGAACGCGGCCTGGACGCCGTACTGGACAGCGCCTTCACGATCGCCATGGACGACTGCGACGGCGTCTTCCTCTCCGTCGACATCGACGTCTGCGACCCGGGGCACGCGCCCGGCACCGGAACCCCGGAACCCGGCGGCCTCACCGCCCGCCAGCTGCTCGACGCCGTATCCCGCATCTGCCACGAACTCCCGGTCGTCGGCATGGACATCGTCGAGGTGTCCCCGCCCTTCGACCACGCCGAGATCACCGCGATGCTCGGCAACCGGGTCGTCCTCGAGGCCCTCTCCGGCATGGCCCGCCGGCGCAAGGACGGCGACGGCCCGCGCTGGAAGAGGTCCACTCCCCTGCTGGAGGGCCGCGGAACCCGGTCACCGTCAGGTGGCACTTCAGCGTCCTAGGAGCCTAGTCAGGCCGTCGGTGAGAAGTTCTCGGGCGGCGGCTCTCGGCAGGTCTGGATCACCGAGGACCACCGGCAGCGCCAGGCCGTCGATGAGGGCGAGGACGAGGCGGGCCGTCTCCATCGGGTCGCCGAAGCCGCCGGCCCTCACCTCGGCGGCGATCAGGTCGTGCCATCGGCGGTAATCGGCGAGGACGTCCGCCCGTACACTCGCATCGCGGGACGCCCACCGCCAGCTCTCCACCCACAGCCGCCAGGCGGTGTCGCTGCCCACCGCGCCGGTCAGATGCGTCGCCACCGTCAACAGGCGCTCCCACGGGTCGGAGAGCGCCGCGAGGCGCTCGCCGACCAGGTCGAAGTCGCGCTGCGCGGCATGCCGGAAGACCGCGATGAGCATGTCCTCGCGGGTGCCGAAGTAGTACTGGAGGGTGGAGACGCCGACGCCGGTCGCCGCGGTCACGTCACTGAACCGGGTGGCGTCGGCGCCCCGGGCCGCGACCACCTCACCGGCGGCCGCGAGGACCTCGGCGCGCCGGTGCGCGGATCGGCGTCCGGTGCTGGGTGAAGTCACCCGCGCAGTGTCTCAACCCGGTGATCAGCCCACGAAGTCCTGGGTCATCCAGGTCACGCCGTCGCCGTCCCGCACGACGCTCAGGCCGATCCGGGTGAAGCCCTTGTTCAGCAGGTTCTTCCGGTGGCCGTCCTCCGGCGGGACCTCGGCCAGCATCGAGTCGGTCAGTCCGTTCGCGGCCTTCACCTGGGCGGCGTTGCTCGCGGCGCTGGAGCCGTACCCGATGTTCTCGCCGGCGCTGCTCCACTTGACGTCCTGCGCCGAGAAGCGATCCCCGAGACCGGCCTCGTCCGGGCACTGATGCGACAGGCCGCAACCGTCGATCATCAGCTGGGTGTGGACGGCCGCGGCCTTCGACAGGCCGGCGTCGAGGGTGAGCTCGCCGAGACCCTCGCCGGCGCGGGCCGCGTTGATGTGCGCGAGGACCTGCTCGACCACGCTGCCGTTGGAGGCCGCGGCGGCCAAGGGCTTCCTGGTCGCCTTCTTGGTGGTCTTCGCCGGCGCCTTCTTCGTGGTCTTCGCCGGCGTCGGGGACGGCTTCCTCGTCTTCGATGTCGCCTCAGGGGAACTACTCGGACTCGGGTCCTCGCCCTCGCCGCCGCCGGGAACCCCGGCGGCGGCGAGCGGGACGTCCACCGAGGTGGGGGAGGGAGTCTCGGCAGACCCTTGCGTCAGACCCGCCACCGTGAAGGCGGTGCCGATCACCACTGCTGTCGTACCCGCCACCAGGGTGTAGCGGAACTTCGCGGCAGCGGAGAGCGGCACGGGGGATTCACCTCGGTGGTCCGGGCAGGGGGACAACGCCCGACCACTATGCGCGAGGGTTCCGCCGGGTTCCCGCGCGCAAAGGATTCCTTAAGGTTGCTCTCAACGAGTTCTAAGCCTCGATGTCGAACTCGCCGTCGCGCACCCCGGCGATGAAGGCCCGCCACTCCGCGTGCGTGAAGATCAGCGTGGCGCCGTCCGGGTCCTTGGTGTCGCGGATCGCCACGATGCCGGGCAGGTTCCCGGCCACCTCGACGCAGTCGCCCCCGTTGCCGCCGCTCCGCGTGCTCTTGTGCCAGACGGCACCGGTCAGGTCGGTCACCGTTCCCCCTTTGTCTAGAGGTGTTTGATGATCTCGCCGATCAGGTCGTCCGAATCGGCTTGGCTCAGCGCGGTGGCATCGATTTCGGACCAGACCGATTCGTACGTCTCCACCTCCGCGAGCTTATCGAGGTAGAGCGCGCCGGTGAGGTTCTCGCAGTAGATGGTGGTCGGCTCGGGCGACGCGGTGCCGACGGCCGGGAACTCGAGGATCGTGAACTGCCCGGAACTGGCCGCCTTGTGCGGTCCGGCCGCGAACGGGATCACCCGTACGCCGATGTTCTCCCGGGTCGACGCGTTCACCAGATGGGCCAGCTGTTTCTGCATGCCGAGGGTGTCCGGGATGGCCCGCCGGAGCACGCCCTCGTCGATGATCACTTCCAGTCGCGGGGCCTCGGGGCGTCGCCTGGTCAGCAGCGACTGGCGCTCCAGCCGTACCGCCACCGCGTTCTCGACGGCCGCCTCGTCGTCGCCGTGCCACATCCGGAACACGCACTCCGCGTACTCCCTGATCTGGAGCAGTCCGGGGATGACGCTCGGGGCGTACGACCGGAGCCGGCTCGCACCCTGTTCCATGCCGACGTAGAGCTCGAACCAGGCGGGGACGACGTCGCCGTACGCGTGCCACCAGCCCTTCGCCTTCGACTCGGCGGCCAGGCCGATCAGCACCTCGGTGATCTGCCCCGGCGCCGCGTAGACCGAGCACATCGCGATCACATCGTGCTTGCGCACCGGAACCTCGCCGTTCTCGATCCGGTACATCCGGGCCCGGGAGAACTCCAGCTCCTGCGCCGCCGCCATCAGCGAGATGCCGGCCTGCTCCCGCAACTCCCGCAGCAGGCGGCCGACCTGCCGGCGCGGCACGGTTGAGCCGATCTCGGTCATCGATGCTCCTCGGTGGTGCGTGTAGCGAACTCGGTGATACGTGTAGCGAACTCGGTGATACGTGTAGCGAACTCGGTGGTACGTGTAGCGAACTCGGTGGTGCGTGTATCGAACGAGACAATCGGATCGCCCCGCGCGAGACGTCGAGAATCCATTTCCGGGAATCTCGCCGACTCGGCTTGAGTCCGCAGCCTAGGGCAGCCAGGCTCCATTGTGTAGCCGGGAAATCGCTGAGGGTGAGTGTGGGCATGCTGGTTCCGCGGACCGAACACGTCGGTGACCGCCCGTCGTGGGACTGCGGGGTCTGCGGCCGCCCGTGGCCGTGCGCCACCGCGAAGGTCGAGCTCGCCGAGCAGTACCAGAGCTTCCCGCACGGCCTCTCCGTCTACTTGGGATCGTGCATGCTCGAGGCGATCGACGACTGGGCGGCGGGGACCGGAGGGCCCCCGGCCGACCTCTACGAGCGGTTCCTCGGCTGGCTCTAGCTGGAAAGTTGAACCTTCAAGTAAGCTGGTGATCGTGTCTTCGACGACGGAGCGTGGCTGCGGCAGCTCTTCGACTGGTCGCAGTCGATGCCGAAGCCGCACGACATCCTGATCGTCTCCGCCCACTGGGAGAGCGCGCCCCCGACCCTGTCCGCGCCGGACGCGCACACCCCGCTGGTCTACGACTTCGGCGGCTTCCACCCGCGCTACTACACGATGCGCTACCCGACGCCGGCCGCTCACGCCCTGGCCCGCCGGGTGTCGGCGACACTGCCGGTGCACCAGCATCCGA
Source organism: Actinoplanes sp. NPDC023714 (assembly GCF_040639855.1). Lineage (NCBI taxonomy): Bacteria > Bacillati > Actinomycetota > Actinomycetes > Micromonosporales > Micromonosporaceae > Actinoplanes > Actinoplanes sp. NPDC023714. Next base: position 1,646,385 of record NZ_JBFAAR010000001.1, on the reverse strand, counting down.
CGCGCGGCCTCGACCATGGGGCCTGGGTGCCGCTGATGGCGATGTACCCACTCGCCGACGTGCCGGTCCTGCAGCTCAGCATGCCCACCCAGGACCCGGCCGGACTGATGGCGATCGGCGCCCGCCTGCGCGAGCTGCGCGCCTCCGGAACCCTGGTGATCGGCTCCGGCTTCATGGTCCACGGCCTGCCGTTCCTGACCCGCGAGATGGTCCTGCACGGCGCCGTACCCTCGTGGTCCTCGGAATTCGACGCCTGGGCGGCCGAAGCGCTCGGCCGTGGTGACGTGGACGAGCTGGCGGCCTACCGGGATCGGGCGCCTGGGATGCCCTACGCCCACCCGACCCCGGACCACTTCACGCCGCTCTTCGTGACGCTGGGTGCGGCCGACCGTCCCGATGCGGCGGTGCGCACGGCGATCGACGGCTACATGATCGGTTTTTCGAAGCGCTCGTTCCAGACGGTTCCCTGATCTTCTTCCCGTCCGCGGTCCATTGCTGTCGCGGCGCTGCCGGGCCGTCGTCGTGGAGGCAGTGGGGTGGGCTCGGCTGCAGGGTGGTGCGGGCCGGGTTCGGGGGACGGCGGCGGGTGTGATGGGGTTGGGGTGTGACTTCGTGGGTGGAGCTGCCGGCGGCGCGGGTGGACGAGGCGGCCCGGCTCCTGCTCGGGTGGCGGCTCAGGGCCAACGGCGTGACGGTGCGGCTCACCGAGGTGGAGGCGTACAGCGGGCTCGGCGAGGATCCGGCCAGCCATGCTCATCGGGGTGTCACCAACCGGAACGCGGTGATGTTCGGGGAGGCGGGGCGGCTCTACGTCTACCAGATCTACGGGATGCACTTCTGCGCGAACGTGGTCTGCGGCGAGACCGGCAGGGCGGCGGCGGTGCTGCTGCGCGCCGGCGAGGTGGTCGACGGGCTGGAGACGGCGCGGGAACGGCGTCCGGCCGCGCGCCGCGACGCCGACCTGGCGGCCGGCCCGGCGAAGCTCATGCAGGTGCTGGCCCTCGACCGCAGCGCCAACGGCACCTCACTCCTCGACGGCACCGGCCCAGCCGAGATCATCCCGCCCGACAAAACGGAAATTTCCGAAATTTCCGCTGGGCCCCGCGTCGGCGTCACCTCCGCCCACGACGTCCCCTGGCGGTTCTGGATCAAGGATGACCCCACGGTCAGCGCCTACCGCCGCCACGTCAAGAAGACCCGACGTTTCGCCGATCGGCCCGGGGGAAGCCACTCCGGATGACACCGGAAGCCACCGCCACCTTCGTCGGCAACGCCACCACGCTGCTGCGCCTCGGCGCGTTCACGATGCTCACCGATCCGGCCTTCAGCCCCGCCGGCAGCCGCACCTACCTCGGTTACGGCGCGTGGACGCGACGGCTGCGAAACCCCGCCCTAGGGTACGAGGAACTGCCGGTCCCCGACTTCGTCCTGCTGTCCCACCTGCACGGCGACCACTTCGACCGCACGGCCCGCCGGGCGATCCCGCGGGACATGCAGATCGTCACCACCGTGCAGGCGGAGAAGCGGCTGCGCCGCAAGCACTTCGAGGCCGCCCGCGGGCTGCCCACCTGGGACGCGCGGGAGTGGCGCCGCAACGGGGAGCTGCTCCGGATCACCGCGCTGCCCGGCCGGCACGGCCCCGGATTCGTCGACCACCTGCTGCCCGACGTGATGGGCTCGCTGATCGAGTGGGAGGTGGACGGCGAGCGGCTGCTCCGGCTCTACATCACCGGGGACACGCTCTACCGCCCGTACCTCTCCGAGATCCGCGACCGCTGCGGTGAGATCGACGCGATGCTGGTCCACCTGGGCGGCACCCGGCTGCTCGGCCTGCTGCTGACCATGGACGGCAGGCAGGGCGCCGACCTGACCGGGCTGATCCGGCCGGCGCTGACCCTGCCGATCCACTACGACGACTACAAGGTGATGAAGTCGCCGCTCAGCGACTACCTGGACGAGTGCCGGAAGCGGTCGATCACGGGGGTGCAGCCGATGGGCCGCGGCGAGACGGTCAGCCTGCTGCCGGTGGGCGGACGACTCCCAGGCGCCGCGTCGAACGGGTGAGGGCCACGTACAGATCGCTGGTCCCCCGTGGCGACTCGGATCGGATCGCGTCCGGGTCCACGACGATGACGCTGTCGAACTCGAGGCCCTTCGCCTGGGCGACGGTCAGCAGGACGGCGGGCTGCTCCAGATCGTCGGTGCTGAGCGAGGGAAGCGCGGCAGCCAGCGACTCGATGTCCGACGAGGGAGCGATGACCGCGAGGCGACCGCCCGCGACTTCGGCCGACTCGGAGGAGACGATCTCGCGCAGGTCGCCCGAGGACTCCCAGGGTTCGACGCCGGCCGCGCGCACCGGCCGCGGCAGGGTGATCTCCGGGAGCAGGCGGCCGGTGTACTCCATGATCTCGGCCGGCGTCCGGTAGCTGACGGTCAGCTCGGCGAGCCGCCAGCGGTCCCGCACGTACGGGCCGAACACGTCGGCCCAGCTGCCGGCGGCGCCGATGGCACCGGTCTGGTCGAGGTCGCCGACGACGGTCATCGAGCGGCTCGGGCAGCGGCGCATCAGGAGCCGCCACATCATCGGCGAGAGTTCCTGCGCCTCGTCGACGATGACGTGGCCGAACATCCAGTTCCGGTCGATGACGGCGCGCTCGGCGGCGGAGAGCGACTCCCGGTCCCGGTAGCGCTCGGCCAGCATGTCGGCCTCCATGATGTCGGCGACGTTCGGGATGGCCGCCTCGTCGTCGTCCTCCAGCTCGTAGGACTTCGAGCCGGCCGTGACGTCCAGGACGCCCTGCGCGTAGGCGAGCTGTTTCCGCAGCTGCCGCTCGGCGGCCTCGCGCGTTTCCCGGTCGTCCTCGCCGAGCAGTTCGGCCGCCTCGTCGAGGAGGGGCACGTCGGCGGGCGAGAAGGAGTCGGCCTTTGAAGAAGGCCTGTACAACAACTCCCTCTCCCCCGGCGTCAGCTGCGGCGCCGCCGACGCCAGCGCCTCCCTCGACGCGAAGAGGTCGGTCAGCAGCCGCTGCGGCGTCAGCACCGGCCAGAGATCGTCGAGCACCTCCCGCACGGCCGGATCGGTGGCGAGATCGGCGCGGATGTCGGCCCGGTCCGCGTCGTCGAGCAGGTTGTCCGAGGTCAGCGCATCACCCTCACCCAGCGGATCGTCCCAGAACGGGTCATACCCGATCCGCTCGGCCACCTGCGCCGCCAGATCGTCGAGCAGCGCCCTTTCGAAGATCGGCCGGGCGAGATTGTGCAGAAGACCGGAGGACCGAGCATGGGTACGGGCGGAGTCCACTGCCTGCGGCGTCACCACGAGGTCATGGCGGTCCACGGTGATCGGCACTCCGGAGGCGGGCACGCGTTCGCGGTCCCGTACCGAAGCCTCCAAGATCTCCACCATCCCGGCGCGACCCTTGATCTCGGCCGTCGCCGGCGGCTCCGGCCGCCCGGCGGCGATCCCCGGGAAGAGGTCGCCCGGCGTCGCCAGCAGCACCCCGGTCTCGGCGAGGGACGGCAGCACCTGCGAGATGTACCGGAGGAACGTCGCGTTCGGCCCGACGATCAGCACGCCGCGGGCGCTGAGCTGCTCGCGATGGGTGTAGAGCAGGTACGCGGCCCGGTGCAGCGCCACCGCCGTCTTGCCGGTGCCGGGGCCGCCCTGCACGACCAGCACGCCGCTCAGGTCCGCGCGGATCACCCGGTCCTGCTCGGCCTGGATGGTCTCGACGATGTCGCGCATCCGGCCGGTCCGGTTCGCGGTGAGCGCCGCCAGCAGCGCCGCCTCGCCGGTCACCGTCGTGGCGGTCGCCCGGGCCGGGTCGAGGATCTCGTCGTCGACGTCCACGACGACGCGGTCGCGGGTGCGGATGTGCCGGCGGCGGGAGACGCCGTGCGGGCTGATCGCGGTCGCGACATAGAAGGGGCGGGCGGCCGGCGCCCGCCAGTCGATCAGCAGCGGCGGGTCGGTGTCGTGCAGCCCGATCCGCCCGATGTGCAGGGTGTCGTCGGTGGCGTCCAGGCGGCCGAAGCAGAGGCCCTGCTCGACCGCTTCCAGCTGGGACAGCCGGACGGCGTGGCGGCGGGCGCTCGCATCGCGCTGGGAACGGGCCTCCGGTGTGCCGCCTCCGGTCAGCCGGACCTCGTCGAGGCGGTGGCGTTCCCGGTCCCGCAGGTCGTCGAGGTGCCGGTAGATCCGGGCGAGATTCCGCTGCTCCTCCGCGAGTGCTGCCGCTCGATCGCTTGACAGACTTGACAAGACGCCTCCCAGGCCATATTCTGAAGCTGGATTTCTCGGCTCGCTGCCCACAAAGCAGACGGCAGCCTTCGACGTTAGCACGGCACCTTCAGGCGAAACAGCCACGCGCGCGCGGCCGGGACACTAGCGTCTCCAGTGATGATCTCGCGCCGGGGACTGCTGCTGCTCAGCGTCATGTGCGGGGCCGGCGTGCTGTGGTCGGCCGGCCTCATCGTGGCCCTCACCGCCGGCGCGCGGCCGTTCACCGCGGCCGTCGCGGTCGGGGTCGCCGCCTTCCTCACCGTTCCGGGCTTCGCGGCCGGGATCCTCGGCAACCGCCGCGGGTACCGCACCCAGCAGCCGTTGCGGCCCTGGCGCCTCGCGTCCTGGGTGCCGCCGCACGTCCCGCACTGGGCCGCGGTCGTGGCCGGGGTGTTCTTCTTCGGGTTCTGGCTGACCGTGGTGCTGGCGTTCGCGACGCTCGACGGCAACCCGGCGATGCGGGACGGCCGCTACGTGCTGGAGGACCACGACCGGGTCATCGAGGTGAACCAGGTGACGTACGACCGGCAGAGCGACCACCAGCAGCAGATCTCGCTCGGGGTGCTGGGGGCGTTCGCGGTCGGCGGCGCGTTCCTCTGTGCGGCCCGCGCCACCGACCACGAGCACTAGTCAGGTCCGGCTCGCTGGGCCGCCTCCTTGAGCTGCTGAAATCCGACCGTTCGGCGGCGGCCGGCCGTCCTACCGTGGGCGGGTGGACATCGATGAGGTGCTGGCCGCCGCGGCCCGGATCGCCACCGAGTGGCTGACCAGCCTGGACAGCCGGCCGATCGCCCCGGCCGCGAGCCTCGCGGAGATGCGCGAACGGCTCGGCGGTGACCTGCCGGAGGGCCCGCTGCCGCCGCTCCAGGTGGTCGAGCAGCTCGCCGAGGCGGCCGGGCCCGGGCTGCTCGCGAGCCCGTCCGGCCGGTTCTTCGGGTTCGTCATCGGCGGCGGGGTGCCGGCCGCGGTGGCCGCCGACTGGCTCACCGCGGCCTGGGACCAGAACGCCGGGCTCTACGCCGCCGGCCCGGCCGCCTCGGTCGTCGAGGAGGTGGCCGGCGGGTGGCTGCGGGACCTGCTCGGCCTGGCGGCGGGAAGTTCGTTCGCGTTCGTGACCGGCTGCCAGGCGGCGCACGTGACGTGCCTGGCCGCGGCCCGCCACGAGGTGCTGCGCCGGGCCGGGTGGAACGTCGAGGAGGACGGCCTCGCCGGGGCGCCGCGGGTCCGGGTGGTGGCCGGCGCGAACCGGCACGTCACCGTGGACCGGGCGCTGCGGCTGCTCGGGTTCGGCACGGCGTCGGTGACGACGGACCTCGCCGCGCTCGTCCCGGGCGAGCCGGCGATCGTGTGCGCGCAGGCCGGCGACGTGAACACCGGCGCCTTCGACGACCTCGCGGCGATCGCCGGACGCTGCGCCGAGGCCGGCGCGTGGATGCATGTGGACGGCGCGTTCGGACTGTGGACGCGGGCCGCTCCGGCGCTGCGCCATCTCGCGGCCGGGGCGGAGCGGGCCGACTCGTGGGCGTTCGACGCGCACAAGTGGCTGAACGTGCCGTACGACAGCGGCATCGCGTTCTGCCGGCACCCCGAGGCGCACCGGGCCGCCATCGGCGTCACCGCGTCCTACCTGGTGCAGGGCGGGGCGGGGGCGCCGCGCGACCAGCTCGACTGGACCCCGGAGTTCTCCCGCCGGGCGCGCGGCTTCGCGGTCTACGCGGCGCTGCGCTCACTCGGCCGCTCCGGCGTCGCCGACCTGGTCGAACGGTGCTGCGCCCACGCCCGCCGCTTCGCCGAGGGGGTGGCCGCGCTGCCCGGCTGCGAGGTCCTCGACGAGGTCGTGCTCAACCAGGTCCTCTTCCGCTTCGCCGACGACGCGGCCACCGACCGGGTGCTGCGCGCCGTCGTCGACGGCGGCGAGGCGTGGATGAGCGGCACCACCGTGCACGGCCGCCGCGCCATCCGCCTCTCCGTGATCAACTGGCGCACCACCGAGCACGACGTCGACCGCGCCCTCGCCGCCTTCCGGGCCGCCGTCTAGCCGGCCGGCACCCCAGCCCACGTGTTGAATAGAGGTCCGCTACGCACCCCAACTCAACACACAGCACAGCAACCGAACCAGCGTGTTGAATTGAGTACCGCTGCGCACCCCAACTCAACACACGGCACGGCAACCGAATCAGCGTGTTGAATTGAGTACCGCTGCGCACCCCGACTCAACACACAGCACAGCAACCGAACCAGCGTGTTGAATCGAGGTCCGCTGCGCACCCCAACTCAACACACGGCACGGCAACCGAACCAGCGTGTTGAATTGAGTACCGCTGCGCACCCCAACTCAACACACGGCACGGCAACCGAATCAGCGTGTCGAGTTGGGGTAGGCGGGGCGGGGACGGGGGTTGTCGAGTAACGGACAGGTGTGGGTGATCATCGATCACTTACCGTGGTCGGATGGAGATCCGCCTCTGGTCCGTCGTCGCCGAGGAGGTGGCGCTCGCCTCGGCCGGGCCGGGTGCGGAGCAGGACGGCGGGACCGGGGCGTGGTTCGCGGCGGGGCCGGACGCGCTCGTCGTGGTCGTCGAGGCGGGTGTTCGTACCCATGAGGATCTGACCCTGCCCGGTCCGCTGCCACGCCCGGTGGCGCGGCATCTCGCGCGCGGGCCGCAACCGGCGATTGTGGTGTTCGCGCGGCTGAAGGAGGGGTGTCTCGCGCTCGGCTCAGCGCAGGTGACCCGGCTCGCCCACCGGCGCGGCGCGGTGCAGGACCTGGGTCTGCGCCTGGACGCGCCGCTCCCCTACGACCTGCTGGACCGGGTACGGCCGACCGGGCCGCCGGGACCGCAGCCGCCCGCCGACTGGGTCGGTCTGCTGCCGCACGATCCGGGCGGGGCACTCGAGCGGTTCATCGCGGGCTGGTACGCCGGCGTTCCGGCCGTTCCGGCGGTCAGCCCCGCGCCGGGACCGCTCGCGGCCTTTCATCGGGCGGCGGCCGGGCGCGCCGAGGTCTACGGCGGCAGCCTGCAGATCTTCCACGAGGAACCGGCCGGGGAAGGGCTGGTCACTTTCGGTCAGGCAGCCGACGGTACGTTCACCCTCCTCACCGAGCCGGGCGCCGCCGATCCCCGCGTCTGGTACCACGGACTCAGTGATCAGCCGCTGAAGGAGCGGGAGCGTCTCGGGCCGTACCTGTTGATCGCGGCCCTGACCCACGCCGCGATGGACTCCTCCCCCGGCGGCATGGCCTTCGTCGACAAGGCCCAGGCCCGGCGCATCGTCGGCCCGCTGCGACGGGTGCCGCTGCGCCCGGCGCGCTGGCCGTGCGCGCGGTCCCGCTTCTACGTCGGGCCGGGCGTGGTGGCGCTGGTCGGCGAGGACGACGGCGACTGGTACGAGGTGTACGTCGGCGCCCGGCACCGCTCGCTGCTGCGCCGGCTCCGCAAACTCGGCCTGGACTGGGAATCCTTCGACGGCTGAGAGACGGCTGGGCCCGGGCGGAGCCCAGCCGTCGGATCCGGCTACTCGCTGATCGCGTCGATCAGGTCGCCGACCGGGCGGTCCGGCAGCGCGCGGGCCACGTCGGCGACCGCCACGATCCCGACCAGCTGGTGGCCGTCGATCACCGGCAGGCGGCGGACCTTGTACTGGCCCATCGTGCGCAGGATCTCCGCGGCGTCGTCGTCGGCGCCGATCGTGATCGGCTTGCCCTGTGCCAGCTCGGAGGCCGGCACGTCGGCCGGGTTCCGGCCCTGCGCGAGGGCCTTCACGACGATGTCGCGGTCGGTGAGCATGCCGTGCAGGCGGTTGTCGTCACCGCAGATCGGCAGCGAGCCCACGTTGAGGTCGGACATCTTGCGTGCCGCGTCCGCGAGCGATTCCTTCTCGCCGACGCAGGTGACGTCCCGGGTCATGATGTCGCGGGCGGTGGTCATCGGATGTCGACTCCTTCCCATCGAGGTGTGACACTCTCGTCACAGGGCGTACCCGCTTCAGACCGATGCAATCGTGGATGCCACCTCGTCCACCAGTTCGCGGGCCAGGAAGCCGACCCGGCCGTACCGCGGGGCCAGCCGGCGGCCGCTCATCGCGTGCACGTAGGCGGCCCAGCACGCGGCCTGCGCCGGTTCCGCGCCCCGGGCCAGCAGGCCGGCCACGATGCCGGAGCGCACGTCGCCGCTGCCCGAGGTGCCGAGCCCGGTGTCGCCGCTCTCCTCCCGCCAGGCCCCGCCGTCCGGATCCGCGACGTGGCCGTAGACCGAGACCACCGCGCGGTAGCGTCCGGCCATCTCACGGGCCGCGCCCGCCAGATCGTCGCCGGGATCCCGGCCGAGCATGATCCCGGCCTCCTTGATGTTCGGGGTGAGGACGGCACGGCGTTCCCGGAGCAGCTGCGGCTCCTTGCTGAGCGCGCCGAGGGCGTACGCGTCGAGGACCACCGCGGCGCCGGTCCCGGTCTCCCCCAGCACCCTGCGCATCAGCTCGATCGTGCGGTCGATGTCGTCGAGTCCGGGGCCGAGCAGGATCACGTCGGCCTCCCGGGCCAGCTCCAGGACCTCGTCCGGTTCCTTGCCGCCCGAGTGCCCGATGACCAGCGCCTCCGGAACCGCGATGCTCAGCGCCACGGCCGACTCCTCGGCGACGGCGAGCTGCAGCTTCCCCGCTCCCGCCCGCAACGCGGCCACCCCGGCGAGAAGAACAGCCCCGGGGGTACGCCGCGCGCCCCCGATGACCAGCACCGTCCCGCGGGACTCCTTGTCACCCCGCGGGCCGGGCAGGGGCCAGTCCCCGAGGAGCGCCGGGGTGACCACCCGCTCCTCAGACGGGCTCGGCATTGACGTCCTCCTGCCGGGTCGGCTCGGCGTCCGCGCGGTGCAGGTGGTCGACCGCGTTGAACAGCTCCGGCACGAGCCGGTCGCCGTCGCGCTTCCAGCTGCTCACCGAGCAGTTCGCGATCGTGGTGGCGTGCGCGAGCTCCATGAGGTCCTGTTCCAGCAGGTGCTCGGCGAGGTAGCGGACCATCAGCACGGTGGCCTCGTGCGCGAAGAGCACCACCCGGCCGTGCGGGTGGTCCTCGCGGACCTCCCGGAGCAGGGCGCGCAGCCGCAGCAGCACGTCGGCCCAGGACTCGCCGCCCGGTGGCCGGTAGTAGAACTTGCCGTGCCGGGCCCGCCGCTTCGCCTCCTCGGGCAGCCGGGCCTGCACGCCGCGCGCGGTGAGCAGGTCGAGGACGCCCAGCTCCCGGTCGCGCAGCCGCTCGTCGACGACGAACGGGACGTCCAGGCCGGCCAGCGCGATCTCGGCGGTCTGCCGGGTGCGCAGGTACGGCGAGACGATCGCGAGGTCCGGCCGGTGCTCGCGGAGGAACCTCCCGACCGCCTCGGCCTGCTCGCGTCCGGTGTCGGAGAGCGGCACGTCGGCGTCCCGCTCCGGAATGTCGATGATCTCGGCGCCGCCGGTCTCGGCGTCCTGGGCGGTGACGTTGCCGGTGCTCAGCCCGTGCCGGACGACGGCCAGCCAGTCCAGTTGCTCCATGCGAACGGCCTTACCCGGAATCGCCCGGCCGTAGCCCCCCGCCCGGAGATCTCAGGCCGGGGCGCAGGCGGTGATGGCGCGGGCCTGGCCGAGCAGGTGGTCGCGGGTCTGCACCAGTTCCTCGATCGCGGCGCGCATCGACTCGGTGCCGCGCACGTCGCCGGCCAGGTCGTGGAGCGTCATGAGCACGTCGATGTTGGCGGTCATCTGGCCGGCCGCCGCGGTGAGCCGGCGGACCATCTCCTTGCGGGTGAGCGACAGCAGTGGGTCCACGGGCACCTCCGGAGGCGGGCGGCCGGCGGCCGCGATCGAGCGGTCTCATCGGTCGCCGGGGCATGACCCTGAGAGGTCGGCCATTTCTTTCAGCCCCGATCCGATACGTCCGATGTTCCTGTCATGCCTTTCCGGAGTCGCCGCCCGCTCGACGTCCCGTTCGTGGCGTCGTCCGGCCTCTTCGCGTTCACGCTGGTCTGGTTCGCGATCGGGCTGGTCCACGCCTCGCCGTACCCGATCATCGGCTGGCTCGCGCTGCCGCTCGTCGCGCTGTCCAGCACGTACGAATGCTGGCGCGCCTCACGGACCGCCCACCTGGACGTGGCGACCCGGAAGTTCTGGGAGCGGCTCGCGATCGCCTGCGCGTTCCTGATCCCCGCCGCCGTCAGCAACATCGCCGACGCGTTCGGCGACGCGGCGAACCCACAGGTCATCGGGCTGCGCACCCAGCTGCTCATGGGCGCCGCCCTCGCCATGATCCTCTGGGCGCTGTTGCGCCTGCCGACCTGGCACCGAAGCCGCGGCGACTGGATCCGCTTCGGCCTGGACACCGGGATCGTGCTGCTCACCGGCAGCGTCCTGGTCTGGCACTTCATGCTGGGGCAGGCCGACCTCGCCGCCACGTCGAGCGCCACGCCGGGGTCGGTGGCCGGGGTCATCCTGATCGCCGGCGTCTCGCTGATCACCATCCTGAAGGTGTCGTTCGCCGGCGCCGGCGGCCTGAACCGGCGTTCGCTGCACGCGCTCTCGGTCGGCATCGGCCTGGCCGCCGCGACCGGCCTGCTCACGCCGATCCTGGTCGGCAAGCCGCACCTCGCGACCAGCCTGCTGGCGTTCCCGCTCTCCCAGTTCGCGACCACGGTGGCGGCCCGCCTCCAGCGGACCGCCGGGCCCGCCGCGCCGGCCGGCAGGCGCGCGCGGCGCCGGTTCAGCCTCATTCCGTACGTCGCGGTGGCGCTGCTCTACGGCGTCCTGCTCAAGGTCGAGATCCCGCGGGGCGGGCCGGAGGCCATCATGGCGTACGCGGTCACCGGCCTCACCCTGCTCGTGGTGCTGCGCCAGATCACCACGCTGCGCGACAACAGCCGCCTGCTGGACACCGTCGACGCCAACTTGGAGCAGCTCCGCGCGTACCAGAAGCAGCTGGACCACCAGGTCACGCACGACTCGCTCACCGGGATCAGCAATCGCTCGGCCTGGTCCGGGGAGATCGAGAACCGGCTGGCCGGCGGCGAGCCGTTCGTGGTGGCCCTGCTCGACCTCGACGACTTCAAGGTGATCAACGACCGGTTCGGGCACCACACCGGCGACGCGCTGCTGCAGACGCTCAGCCGGCGCCTGCGCGAGGGCCTGCGCCCGGAGGACACCGTGGCCCGGCTCGGCGGCGACGAGTTCACCCTGCTCCTGCCCGGCCTGGACGAGGACGGCACCGAGGAGATGCTGCGCCGCCTGCTGGCCGGGGTGCAGCGCCCGGTCGTCATCGACGGGCACGATCTCACGCCCCGGATCAGCGCCGGCGTCACCGCGAGCCGGCCCGAGGACAGCGCCGGCGAGGTGCTGCGCCGCGCCGACGTGGCGATGTACGCCGCCAAGCGCGCCGGCGGCGGCCGGTGGACCTGGTTCGACACCGTCATGGACCAGCTCGCCGACAGCGACGCCCGGCTCGGCGCCGACCTGCGCCAGGCCGTCGCCCGGGACGAGCTGTTCCTGGTCTACCAGCCGATCGTGGAGCTGCCGCACGGCCGGCTCAGCGGCGTCGAGGCGCTGGTCCGCTGGCGGCACCCGGAGCACGGCCTGATCTCCCCCGGCATCTTCATCCCGCTCGCCGAGAGCAACGGGCAGATCGTCGAGGTGGGCCGGTGGATCCTCGGCGAGGTGGTCCGGCAGACCGCCGAGTGGGCCCGGGAGTACGGCGACGACGCCCCGGAGAAGGTCAGCGTCAACGTCTCCGCCCGGCAGCTCAGCGAGCCCGGCTTCCCGGCCGAGATGGCGGCGCTGCTCGAACGGCACGGCCTCGACCCGTCCCGGCTCGTCGTCGAGGTGACCGAGACGGCGGTGCTCGGCACCGACGTCGCCCTGGAGGCCATCTGGTCGCTGCACGAGATGGGTCTGAAGATCGCGCTGGACGACTTCGGCACCGGCCAGTCGTCGCTGCGCCTGCTCGTCGACTGCCCGGTCAGCTGGCTGAAGGTGGACAAGTCGTTCGTCGACGGGGTGACCGTCGCGAGCCCGCAGGCGGTGATCGTGGACGGCCTCATCGGGATCACCGAGGGCCTCCGGATGCAGGCGGTGGCCGAGGGCGTGGAGACCGCCGAGCAGGCGGAACGGCTGCACCGGGCGGGCTACCGGTTCGCCCAGGGCTACCACTTCGCGCGCCCCATGCCGGGCGCCGACATCGGGCTGCTGCTCAGCATGCGGGAAACTCGACTAACTCAACTGAATTAGTAGACAAAGCGGGGATTCATCGCGCAGACTTGCCCGCCATGGACCCGGTAATGGCGCTCGCCGGCTTGGGCGTCGGCATCATCGTGGGGCTGACCGGCATGGGCGGCGGCGCGCTGATGACCCCCGTACTCGTGCTGCTCTTCGGGGTGCACCCGGTCGCGGCGATCTCCAGCGACCTGGCCGCCAGCGCGATCATGAAGCCGTTCGGCGGGTGGGTGCACGCCCGCCGCGGGACGGTCAACTGGCGGCTGGTCGGCTGGCTCTGCGCCGGCAGCGTGCCCAGCGCGTTCGCCGGCGCCCTGCTGCTGAAGTCGTTCGGCAGCGACGAGAGCATCCAGCACGCCGTCAAGATCGCCCTGGGCGTGGCCCTGCTGCTGGCCGTCGCCGGCATGCTGCTCAAGGCGTGGACGAGCCGGCGCAACGCGGACGGGCCGGCCGCCGCGATCACGGTCCGGCCGATGCCCACCCTGATCGTCGGCGTGCTGGGCGGTCTCGTGGTCGGCCTCACCTCGGTCGGCTCCGGCTCGCTGATCATCGTGGCCCTGCTCGCGCTCTATCCGAAGCTGCGCGCCAACGACCTGGTCGGCACCGACCTGGTGCAGGCCGTCCCGCTGGTGGCCTCGGCGGCCCTCGGTCACGCGATCTTCGGGGACCTCCAGCTCGACATCGCCGGCGCGGTCATCCTCGGTTCCATCCCGGGCGTGCTGATCGGCTCCCGGATCTCCTCGCGGGCGCCCGGCGGCCTGGTCCGCAGTGCGCTGATCATCGTGCTGCTGGCCAGCGCCCTCAAGCTCTTCGACGTGCCCACCACGGCGGTCGGTGTGATCACCGGCGTGGCCGTCCTGGTGGCGATCGGCATCGGAATCCGCCCGAAACGCACAGCCGTCGCAAACGACTCAATCCTGGAGGATGCCCGCCGATAGGTGGGTTGATGAACGTCCGGCAGAAGCTCCTCGGCGGGTACCTGGTGGTGGCGCTCCTGCTGGCCGCCACCGCGCTGGTCGCCTGGCGGGCCGACAACGCGTCCGCCGAGCGGGCCGCCGCCGACGAGGCGAAGCAGGTGGCCCTCGGCATCGCCGCCGACATCGGCAACGGCCTGCCCATCGACACGCCCGGCGAGATCCCGATCCCGCTGTACTACAGCCAGACCGCGCTCGACAACTACCTCCAGCGGATGCACGAGACCCAGCGCCGCGACCTCGTGGTCGTCGACAGCGGCAAGTACATCCTCGGCGACGTGGTCCCGGAGAACATCGGCACGACGTTCGACCACGACCCCGGCAACGAGGTCGGCAAGACCATCGCCGACGGTGTGCCGCGCGTCTTCGTGGAGGTGAGCGAGGACTACCCGGACGGCATCAAGCAGGTCGTCGTGCCGATGCGCAGCGCCGTGGGCGCCTCGCTCGGCGCCGTCGTCCTCGAGTACACCCCGCTCTACGACCAGATGATGGCCGGCGCCCGGCAGGCCCAGACGATCATGCTGACCGCCTCGGCGATCGCCATCCTGCTGGTGCTGGTCGTCGGCTTCGGGGTGGCCGGCTCGGTCACCCGCCGGATCACCGCGCTCACCGGGGCGGTCCGCACCATCCGCAGCGGCGACTACTCGCACCGGATGCCGGCCGGCGGCCGCGACGAGATCGGCACGCTCTCCCGCGCCTTCAACGCGATGGCCGAGCAGCTCGAGCGCTCGGCCCGGGAGATCCTCGCGAAGGAGTACACCGACAGCATCCTGGCGAACGCGGGCGAGGGCATCTGCGGCGTCGACGCCGCCGGCCGGATCGCGTTCGCGAACGAGGCGGCCGGCCGGATCACCGGCGTCGGCGTCACCGGCCTGCTCCAGCGGGAGGCCACCACGCTGCTCCCGGACGCGACCGGCGGGCTCGCCGTGGGCACCCGGGAGGGCCGGTTGCAGCGTCCGGACGGCACCTCGGTCCGGGTCGAGTACACGGTCAGCGCGATCGAGAAGGACGAGCGGCCGATCGGCGCCGTCGTGGTGTTGCGCGACGTGAGCCGGCAGCGGGCCCTCGAGTACGACCTCCGGCACCAGGCGCTGCACGACGGGCTGACCGGGCTGCCGAACCGCAAGCTGCTGCTGGACCGGCTGGAGCACGCGATCGCCCGCTCCCGCGCCTCCGGCGAGGAGATCGCGGTGCTCTACCTCGACCTGGACGGGTTCAAGCGGGTCAACGACAGTCTCGGGCACAACGCCGGCGACACCCTGCTGCGGACCGCCGCGGAGCGCCTCGCCGGGGTGCTGCGCTCGCACGACACGGTGGCCCGGCTCGGCGGCGACGAGTTCGCGGTGCTGCTCGAGGACGCCGGCCCGGCGGTCGTCGAGCCGCTGGCCCGGGCCTGCCTGGACGTCCTGGCCCGGCCGTTCCTGCTGCATCACCGGGAGGCCGTCGTGACGGTCAGCATCGGCGTGGTGCCGGACGCCGCCCAGTACACCGACGCCGACGAGGTGCTGCGCAACGCCGACGTGGCGATGTACGCCGCCAAGGACCAGGGCAAGAACCGGTTCATGGTCTTCGAGACCCGGATGCACGAGCAGCTGCTCAGCCGCCTCGACCAGGAGGCCCGGCTGCGCGAGGCGGTGAGCCGGGGCGAGCTGCGCCTCTATCTGCAGCCGGTGGCCGGGGTGCCGGACGGCCGGATGCACGGCGCCGAGGCGCTGGTCCGCTGGCAGGACCCGCAGCGCGGCCTGCAGCAGCCCGGCTCCTTCATCTCGCTCGCCGAGGAGACCGGGATGATCATCGAGATCGACCGGTGGATCCTGCGGGAGGCGTGCCGGGTGGTCCGCCAGTGGCAGGACCTCAGCCCGCAGACCGCGCCGGCGTTCGTGAGCGTCAACCTCTCCGCCGCCCACCTGGAGCTGCCCGACCTCACCGAGCAGGTGGCGATCGCGCTGGACGAGACCGGCCTGTCCCCGCACTGCCTGGTGCTGGAGCTGACCGAGACGGTGCTGATGCGCGACGTCGCGGTCACCTCGGCCCGGCTCGAGGAGATGCGCCGGCTGGGCGTCAAGATCGCGATCGACGACTTCGGGACCGGGTACTCGTCGCTCGGTTACCTGCGCGACATCCCGGTCGACGTCCTCAAGATCGACCGCTCGTTCATCAACGGGCTGGCCGGCAACGGCCGGCAGCAGGAGCTGGTGAGCGCCGTGATCCAGCTCGGGCATACGCTCGGCCTGCGAGTGGTGGCCGAGGGGGTCGAGGACGACGACCAGCTCGCGCTGCTCACGGTGATGGGGTGCCGGTTCGCGCAGGGCTACCACCTGGGGCGGCCGGAGCCGGCCGCCTCCCTGTACGAACGACTCAACGACCGAGCCCTAACGGCGTAGGTAGAGGTCACGCAGCAGGGCGATCTCCGCCCCGTGGTGGATCACTTCGCGGTTGATGTGCATGATCAGGGCGGCCATGGTGTCGTCGCCGTAGCCCTCCTCGCCGCTCGGCCGCAGCAGGCCGTCCTCGCCGAGCGCGGCGACGCCGGCCGTCCACGCGGCGTACCCGGCGTCGAGCTGGGCCAGCGCGCCGGCGGCGGTGCCCGCGTACTCGTGGCGCAGGTAGTCCATCGGCGCGCCGTGGAAGTGCCGGGCCACGCGGACGCCGAGCACCCCCACGATGATGTGCCCGAGACGCCAGGCGATCGTGGTGACCGGCGCCGGGTCGGGCGCCGGGTACGCCCAGTCGATCAGCATGTCACCGCCGCCGGCCGACATCCGGGCGCTGCTGGTTCCGCGCGGCCGCACACTCCACATGTCCGGCGCCGGCTCCCAGAAGTATTCGTCGTCGGTCAACCCCTCGAGCCGGGGACGCAGCCGGCTCCGCCAGTGCTGGTCGAGCTGCTGGCGCAGTTGCAGGTTCCAGTCTGAGCCCATGAGCACGACCCTAGCGATCCGTACCCCGGGATTTTTCGGATTTCCGGCCGTGAGGTCATCGGGAAACGGAGCGGCCACCGCCCACCCGGGCTGAACGGGTGGACGGTGGCCGCGCTCGGGGTGGGGTCAGCTCTGGACGAAGACCGCCACGGTGCGGGCCGGAACGGTCAGCGTGCCACTCGCCGGGGCGAACGACGCGGTCCGGACCAGCGGGTCGGCCGACTGCTGCTGGATCGGGTGCAGCGCGACCTTCTTCCCGGCCAGGGCCGCGACCTTCTGCGTGGCGGCCTGCGGGGTGGCGTTGAAGACCACCGTCACCGACTTCCACCTCGGGTCGACGCCACGGCCGTCGAGCGTCATCGTGATCACGCCGGGCGTCTCGTTCGCGCCCGAGAGCGGGAACGACAGGCGCTGCTGCACCTGCGACGCGGTCGGCAGGCCGAAGACCGGCGACGACTTCCGGATCCTCAGCAGTTCCCGGTACCGGCTGTCGGCCAGGTCGATCGCCTCGCAGGACGGGACCAGGGCCGGGTCGGCGAGCAGCGGCTTCGCGTAGGCGTACTTCGCCTCGTTGTCCGGCTTGGGCGGCAGGCCCTTGCCGAAGCCGTTGCCCTTCGAGCAGTCCCAGATGATCTCGTTGAACCAGTCACCGGAGTTGTACGAGTTCCGGTCCAGCGACTTCGAGCGCAGGCGCTCGCTGCCGGTGGTCACGAAGCCCACGCCCTGGCCGAGCACCGTGGTGGCGAGGGCCACCGACTGCGCCCGGGCCCGCTCGACAGCCGTGGTGGCCTGCGGCAGCTTGAAGGCGAGGGAGTCGTAGAGGATCTCGTTGTCGTGCGCGTCGACGTAGGTGATCGCCTCACCGGGCGCGGCGTTGTAGCCGGCCGGCGAGCCGTTGTAGTCGACCTGCGACCCGGTGACCGTGCTGCCCGACGAGTCGGTGAAGCGATAACCGGCGAGGTTGCCGCTCAGACCGACCTTGATCAGGTCCTGGTAGTGCAGCAGGCGCGCCCGCTGCTCCGCCTCCGTGCCGTTCGCCGGGTCCCCGTTCGGCGCGGTGAGCAGGCCGGACGCGAAGCCCTGGATCCGCGGGTTCTCGTCGAACGGGCCGCCGCCGCGGACCGCGTCCCGGAGCCGGTCGTTGAACGTGCCGATCCCGGTGCCGGCCAGCTCGGTCTGCGAGGCCTGCACGAAGCGGGCGTTGTTCGCGACCTCGCCGAAGTTCCAGCCCTCGCCGTAGACGTAGATGCTCTTCCCGTCCACGCCGTCCTTGGCGAGGGTGAGCCTGTCCAGCGCCTTCCGGACCGCCAGGATGTTCTCCTTCGGGTGGTGGCCCATCAGGTCGAAGCGGAAGCCGTCGACCTTGTACGCCTTGGCCCAGGTCACGATCGAGTCGACCACGAGCTTGCCCATCATCGCGTTCTCCGGCGCGGTGTTGGAGCAGCAGGTGGAGTTGGCGACCGAGCCGTCCTCGAGAAGACGCTGGTAGTAGCCGGGGACGATCTGGTCGAGCACCGACTTGCTGTCGGTGCCGGACGCCGACGTGTGGTTGTAGACGACGTCCATCACCACGCGCAGGCCGGCCTGGTTGACCCCGCTCACCATGGAGCGGAACTCCCGGGTGCGCTGGGCCGGGTCGGTCGCGTAACCGCCCTCGGGGACCGTGTAGTGCAGCGGGTCGTATCCCCAGTTGTAGCCGTCGGTGGCGGCGATCTTCTCGATGCAGGCCTGCTGCTCCTCCGAGTCCGGCGGGTACGACGCCAGGTCGCAGGGCGGCTGGGCCTGGTCGGCCCGCTTCTCCGGGATGGTGGCGAAGTCGAACGCCGGGAGCAGGTGCAGGTGGGTCACACCGGCGTCGGCGAGCGCCTTGAGGTGCTTCATCCCGGCCGTCCGCGGAGACGTGAAGGCCGAGAAGGTGCCCCGGGAAGCGGCCGGGACCGTGGTGTCGGCGATCGAGAAGTCCCGGACCGAGAGCTCCGAGATCTGGATCTTCGCGGGCGCCACCGCCGGCGGCTTGCGGAGCCGGTCCCATCCCGCCGGCTTCTGCAAGTCCAGCGAGGTGAAGACGCTGTGCGTGGAGTCGGCGGTCAGGGCCAGGGAGTAGGGGTCGGTGACCGACGCCGTGACCACCTGGCGGGTGGCGGGCTGCCAGGCCGTGACCCGGAATTTGTAGACGTCGCCGGACTTGAGGCCGCGGGCCGACCAGACGCCGGTGCGGTCGTCGCGGGTCATCCTCCGGACGTCGGCGGCGCCGCCGGCGTAGACCTCGAGCTCGACGTTCCGGGCGGTCGGCGCCCACACCGAGACGCGGTCGCCGACCGGGCCGAGCTCGGCCTTCGTGGCCGCGGCATAGACGTCGTCGAGCACGCCGGACAGCTGCACGCCGGTGGCCGAGAGCAGCTTGCCCGCAGCGTCCCGCTCGGTCACCACGACCTGGCTCTTCAGGATCCCGGCGACGTCCTTCTCGGTGAGCGTGAAGGCGCCGTACTGCCAGAGGTGCGGGAACTTCTCCCGCTGGGCCTCGGTGAGCCCGTCGCGCCGCGCGGAGAGACGGACGCTCTCGTACGCGCCGGTCAGCTCGCCGTTCTCCACGCCGATCCCGCCGGCCGGGGCGTGGACCAGGTCGTAGACCTTGCCGTCGGTGCCCGCGCCGACCGGCTCCAGGGTGTCCCCGGTGCTGGTCTTCCAGGCCACCGTGCCGCGGTCGATCCAGACCGCCCGCGACTTGGTCACGTCGATCTCGCCGGCCCCGGCCACGGTCTTCACCAGCGGCAGGAGACGGGTCTCCTGGCCGCTGAGCAGCCACACCTCGCGCCCGGCCTTGCCGAAGTCGAGCGACTGGTCGGTGGGCAGGTCCTTGGTGTCGCCGCTGTGGATGATGTAGCTCAGCGAGGTCGCCCCCGCCGCGAGCGGCACCTCGAAGACCGCGCCGTACGAGTCCATCCGGGCGGGCGCCAGCGGGCTCGCCCAGTCGGTCGGGTTCGCCGCGCCCTCCCAGACGTGCAGGCCCCAGCCGTCGTAGTTCCCGTCGGCCTTGCGCCAGTGGATGATCGCCTTGCTCTCGTCCTGCGCCGGATCGGGCCGGCCGGTGGCGGCCTCGCGGGTCGGGTACACGGCGGCGTCGCCCTGCTTGATCCAGATCTCCGGATTCTGGGTGACGTCGATGGTCCGGTCGGCGTCGGTGTCCTTCACGCCGTCGTCGCCCACCACGATGAACCCGACGCTCTTCGCGCCCGGCTTGAGCTTCACGTAGGCGAAGCGGCCGTAGGAGTCCTCGCCGACGAACGGCTGGCCGTCCGGCCAGGTCGTCGACATGGACGGGTCGACGTCGCCCCAGACGTAGAGGTTCTGGTCGTCGTAGCCACCGGCCGGGCGCTGGTAGTGGACGACCGCGTAGCCCGCGGTGGTGGAGGTCGCCTCGGGGGTGCCCACCGTGATCCTGCTGGTGGACGACGCGAGCCGGCCCTTGCTGTCACGCACCACTGCCTTGTACCGCACCTCGGTGCCGCCCGCCAGCCCGGTCAGGTCGTGGTAGACCCGATAGGGGGCCTTGTCGGCGGTGCCGACCAGCTTCCACGGGCCGCCCGCGACCTGGGCCGCGAAGGTGACCGTGGCGAGCGGGTCGCCGGTGGTCTCGGCGACCAGTTCGGTGCGGGTGGGGACGCTGTCCCCGGCGGCCGGCTTCGTGATGGTGACGGTCGGGGCCGCGGCCGGAGCCGGAAGCGATTTGTCCGCTTTGAGCACCACGGCGGAAAGAGCGGGAACGGTGATCGCGAGCTTGCCATCAACCGCCTGAGATGTCGTATTCATCCCATAGATACCCTTAAAAGAGCCGGCTGACGCGACCGGGAACGTCGCCGCCTGCGGAGTCGTCGCGTTGTTGACCGCCACGACGTACTCGAGACGCTTCGCCGTGTCGATCCGGGACGCCGCGAAGACGCCCTGGCCCTCGGCCGCGTACCGGGTGACCTGCACGCCGTTCACCAGCGCCGGGTTCGCCTTGCGCAGCTTCCCCAGGTCGGCGATGGTCCGGTAGAGCGGGTGCCGCGTGTCGTAGTTGTCCACCGCGTGGGTGCGGTCGGTGCCGATCAGGTCGTCGTCGAGGTAGTCCGCCGACTTGGTGGCGAACAGGTCCTGACGGGCGTCCTTGTCGCCGCCCGGCCCGGTGAAGCCCTGCTCGTCGCCGGAGTAGACGACCGGCTGGCCCCGGGTCAGGAACATCAGCTCGTGGGCGAGCTGGTCCCGCTTGAGCTGGGTGTCGGCGGTCGCGGCGGCCGCGATGAAGGAGCCGATCCGGCCCATGTCGTGGTTGCCGAGGAAGGTCGGCAGCCGGTCCGCGCCGGTGTCCCGGGCCGTGTAGAGGTCGTCCTTCGCGTACAGATCGGAGAGGGACGACGCCGGGCTCGCGCCGGTCACGAAACCGCGCGCCGCCTCCTGGAAGGAGAAGTCGAGGGTGGCCGGCAGGCCGCCCTCGCGGACGTACGCCGACTGGATCTCCTGGTCGGCGCTGTAGACCTCGCCGAACATGAAGAAGTCCTTGCCGGCCGCCTTCTCGATGCCCTGGGCGAACTGCGGCCAGAACTCCATGTTGGTGTGCTTCACGGTGTCGAGGCGGTAGCCGTCGATCCCGGTGCTCTTCACCCAGTCGGCGTAGATCTTCGTCATGCCCCTGACCACTTCCGGACGCTCGGTCCAGAGGTCGTCGAGGCCGTAGAAATCGCCGTACTCGCTGTTCTCACCGGCGAACGTGGAGTTGCCCCGGTTGTGGTACATGGTCACGTCGTTGAGCCAGGCCGGCGTCTTCGCCTTCTTGTCCGCCGCGGACGGGAAGATCGGCGTGTACGGGAACGACGTGGCGTCCGTGGAAGGGAACGAGGACCCGGACGCGTAGTTGGCGTCCTCGAAGGGCTGGCCCTCGGTGTCCGTGTACGGCGACGTCTCCTTGTCGACGTACGTGTACTCGTTCTCCTCGTACTGGATCACGTCCGCCGTGTGGTTGACGATGATGTCCAGGAAGATCTTCATGCCGCGCTGGTGAGCGAGCTTCACCAGCTTCTTCAGGTCGGCGTTCGTACCGAAGTGCGGGTCGACCTGGGTGAAGTCGGTGATCCAGTAACCGTGATATCCGGCGGAGACGTCGTCCCCCGTACCCTGCACGGGGTTGTTCTTGAAGACCGGCGCGAGCCAGATGGCAGTGGTGCCCAGCCCCTGGATGTAGTCGAGGCGGTCGATCACGCCCTTCAGGTCACCGCCGTGATAGAAGCCCTTGTCAGCGGGGTCGTATCCGGTGGAGAGCCGGTCGCCCCGGAGGCCGCCCCGGTCGTTGGACCTGTCGCCGTTGGCGAACCGGTCCGGCAGCACGAAGTAGTACTGCTCGTTCGCGGCGGGCTGGTCGGAGCCCCAGTTGGCGATGACAGCGGCGCTCGGTTCGGTGTTCTTCGAGGGCGCGGCGGACGCCGGCACCGCTATGAGCGGGAGCAGGAGGCCGAGGAGAGCAGCTCCCAGCCGTCGTTTTCGAGGTGCCACTTAACAACCCTTCGGGTTCTGGCGGACGGACCACACCTGGAAGGTAGGTCCATCACCATCGATTTCGAAAGATCCGTCGGCGCCGGCCTTGAGGGGCTCGGCGCCGCCGTACAGGTTGTCGCCCCACGCGTGCGGGACGAGTCCGGTCACACGCACCGGAGGACCGGGCGCCCGCCGCGCCGCCACCAGCACGGTGTCGTCGGCGGTCTCCCGGAGGTGGACCAGCACATCGCCGGCGGCGTGTGCCCAGCGCAGGCCACCCTCGCGCAGCGCCGGCGTGTCGTGCCGCAGCCGCGCCAGGGCGCGATATCGCGCCAGCGTCCGCATGTCCCAGCCGTCGGTCTCGTTCCAGGGCATCGGCGTACGGGAGTGCTCGCCGTTCACGCCGGTCAGGCCGAGCTCGTCACCCGCGAAGATCATCGGGGTGCCGGGGAGGGTGAAGAGCAGCCCGGCCGCGACCTCGTGCCGGTCCGCCCCGCCGACCACCGACCGGATCCGCGGGGTGTCGTGCGAGCCCAGGATCTGCCACGAGTGGGTCATCGCCCGCCAGGACGTCTGCGCCGCGAACGCCGTCATGGTCGCGACCAGGTCGCCCGCGTCCCGGAACGGGATCTCCCCGGGCACGCCCAGGAAGTCCGCGAACGGCAGCTCGCCGGCGCGCAGCCAGCTCCACACCGGGCGGGTGAACCCGGCGTAGTTCATGGTGCCCTGCCAGCCGTCCGCGTCCAGGTCACGGGTGGAGTCGTGGCCGTGCTCGGCCACCAGCATCGCGTCCGGGCGCACCTGCCGGACGGCCCGGTGCAGCAGCGCCGCGACCTCGTGGGTCCAGTCGTCGGCGGCCCGGCGCCCGGTCATGTTCGCGACGTCGATGCGCCAGCCGTCCAGCGCGAACGGGTGGGTGAGCCAGTGCTGGGCGTTCTCCCGGAATCGCCGGCGCAACTCCGCGCTGCCCCAGTTCAGCTTCGGCAGGCTGGGGACGCCGAGCCAGGACTCGTAGCCCTCATCGGAGAAGTAGTAGAAATCCGGCTCGGTCCGGAACCACTCGTGCGCGTCGCCGGTGTGGTTGGTGGTGAGGTCGCCGATCAGCCGCATCCCGCGCGCGTGCACCGCCTCGCTGAGCCGCATCAGCGCCCGGTCGCCGCCGAGCAGCGGGTCGACGGCGCCGAAGTCCGTGCCGTCGTACCGGTGGTTCGAGCGGGACGGGAAGAACGGCGTGAGATAGAGGGTGTTCGCGCCCAGGCCGGCCACGTGGTCGAGGTGCTCGGCGATCCCGTCGAGGTCGCCGCCGTACAGCTGGGTGGCGGCGAGCGGGCCGGAGCCCTCGACCGGGGTGTCCCAGTCGCAGCGCACCGCCCAGTCAGGGGTCGGCCGCTCGGCGGCGGCCGCCGAGCGGGCGAACCGGTCCGGGAAGATCTGATAGATGATCGCGTCCCGGGACCAGGCCGGCGGCGGCGCGTGCGCCACCAGCCGGAAGTCCGTGGCGTCCGGCAGGTCGTGCGCGGTGAGACCCCAGCCGGTGAGCCAGCGGACCGCGCCGGTCGCGGTCCGGATCAGGAATCGGTACGGGGTGACCGGGTTGCGCACCTCGATCTCGGCGCGCCACCACTCCCCGCCGGCGTCGCGCCTGTCGATCGTGGCCGAGGTGAAGACCGGTTCCCCGTCCCGTACGGATCGGGCATGGAT
Source organism: Actinoplanes sp. NPDC023714 (assembly GCF_040639855.1). Lineage (NCBI taxonomy): Bacteria > Bacillati > Actinomycetota > Actinomycetes > Micromonosporales > Micromonosporaceae > Actinoplanes > Actinoplanes sp. NPDC023714. The sequence continues at coordinate 1,622,767 of NZ_JBFAAR010000001.1, read as the reverse complement.
CCTGGAGATCCTGGTCCCGGACGTGACCCGGACGAAGACGGTGACGATCTCCCCGAGCGCGGGCTCCGGGTTCGAGACGTACAACCCGGAGCCGTCGTGATGGATCATCCCTTCACCGCGCCCGCGCTCAGACCCTCCACGATGTAGCGCTGCAGGTACATGAAGACGCCCACGGTCGGGATGGCGGTCAGCAGGGTGCCGGCGCAGAACACCCCGAAGTTGGTGTCCCGCTCCCCCGCCACCAGGCCGTAGAGGCCGACCGCCAGGGTCTTCGACTCGCTGTCGGTGAGGAAGACGTTCGCGATCAGGAACTCGTTCATCGTGCCGATGAAGGCGAGCAGGCCGGTCACCGCGAGGATCGGCGCCACGAGCGGCAGCAGGATCTTGAAGAAGATCTCGGCGTGGGTGGCGCCGTCGACGACGGCCGACTCGTCGAGCTCCTTCGGGATGGTGTCGTAGAAGCCCTTCATGAGCCAGGTGTTCACGCCGAGCGCGCCGCCGAGGTAGAGCAGGATCATGCCCCACCAGGTGTTGAACCCGAACGCCGGCCACAGGTCGGTGATCGTGGAGAACATCAGGAAGATCGCCACGACCGCGAGGAACTGCGGGAACATCTGGATCAGCAGCAGCGACATCAGGCCGACGCGCCGGCCCGCGAACCGGCGGCGGCTGAACGCGTACGCCGCGAGCGCCGAGAGGAAGACCGACGCCGCCGCGGCGAGGGCCGCGATCACCACCGAGTTGAGGAACCAGTGCCCGAAGTTCGTGTCCCGGAAGAGCTTCGTGAAGTTCTCCCCGGACGCGCCGCTCGGCACCAGCGTGCTCGACGAGAGCGTGCCCTGCGGGTTGATCGCGGCCGAGAGGACGAAGAGCAGCGGGCCCAGCGCGAACACCAGCCCGAGCAGGCCGACCAGGTGGCGCCAGCCGACCTGCTTGATCCAGCGCGTCACGAGTAGACCTCCTCCAACTGCCGGGTCCGGCGGAAGCTGATCGTGGAGATGGTCGCGACGATCAGGAAGATGAAGATCGAGATGGCGGCCGCGAATCCGTACTGCGCGCCGGAGCCGCCGAAGGCGAGCCGGTAGGTGTACGTGATCAGCAGGTCCGTCGCGCCGTTCGTGGTGTTCTCGGCCGGGAACGGCGCGCCCTCGGTGGTCAGCCAGATCGCGTTGAAGTTGTTGAAGTTGAACGCGAACGACGAGATCAGCAGCGGGGTCAGCGGGATCATCAGCAGCGGCAGCGTGACGCTCTTGAAGCTCTGCCAGACGCCCGCGCCGTCCACCTTCGTGGCGTCCAGCAGCTCACCCGGGATGGCCTGCAGCGCACCCGTGCTGACCAGGAACATGTACGGGTATCCCAGCCAGAGCTGCACCAGGATCACCGCGAGCCGGGCCGAGGCCGTGCCGCCGAACCAGTCGACGTCGGTCCCGAACAGGTTGTTGATCAGGCCGAAGTCGGTGTTGAACATGTCCCGCCAGACCAGCAGCATCGCGAACGACGGCATGGCGTAGGGCAGGACCAGCAGGATCCGGTAGAGGTTGCGGCCCTTCACCCTGCTCGAATGCAGGGCCAGGGCGATGAACAGGCCCAGGACGAACGTGAAGCCCGTCGATCCGAGCGCGAAGGCGAAATTCCAGACAAGGGTACGGAGGAACGGCCCGGAGATGGTGTCGTCGGTCAGCGCGCGGGTGAAGTTGTCGAACCCGACACCGACCTTCCAGCCCTGGGCCAGGCGCTCGCCGCCGGCCGCCACGAAAGCGCCGACGCTCTCGTCCGCCTTCCACGACTCGCCGGTGGCGGTGTCCCGGATGCTGTCCGAGGTCACGTCGTAGACCCGGCCGGCCTTGCCCTCGTACGCCCGGGAGAGGCCCGCCGACCGGATCGCGCCGCCCGCCGTGGGGACGGTGAACTCGGTGATCTCCTGGCTGCGGGCGCTGGCCTGGCCGGCGTTGAGCACGGTGTAGCCGGCCGCCGCGCTGATGTCGCCGGCAGGTTTCAGCCCCTTCGCGTCACCGATCGAGACCACCTTGGTGACCGGGTCGGTGACCAGGAAAACGATCGGGCCGGTGGCCGGGTCGCCCTTCGTCGCGATCTTGAGGGCGTACTCGGTGGAGCCCGGGACCCGGGTGACCGACGCCGTCTGGATCGCGACGATGGCGTCCTGCTTGCTGCCCCGGTGCCCGTCGCCGAAGTTGGTGAACGCCGTGCTCGCGGTGTAGAGCACCGGGAACAACTGGAAGATCACCAGGAACAGCGTGCCGGGCACGAGGTACTTCGCCGGGATGTGCCGCGGCGACAGGTAGAGGTAGAGGATGGCCGCGGTGGTCGCGACCAGCAGTCCGAGACCGAGCCAGTGCTCCTCGGCGACCAGGGGGAAGGCCGCCCAGACCGCGAAAGCGGTGACCAGGCCGAGCAGCACGATCTTGACGAAGAGGCCGGTCAGGCTGGTGTTTCTGGTCTTCTCGTGGGGCTGCGGCTCGGAGGGCGCCGCTTCGTTGACGGGGAGGGCCCGCCGCGCGGGCCCTCCGAGCTTTGTCGTCATCTTCTCTACTTGATCGAGCCGGAGATCGTCTTGCCGGCGGCGGTGACCGTCTTCTCGGCGTCCGCGCCACCGATGACGGCGGCCTCGGCCTTGCCGAACGGGTCCCAGATGGCGGCCATCTCCGGGATCGCGGGCAGCGGCACGGCGTTCTTGCCGGCGTCGACCCACTTCGCGAGGTCCGCGTCCGCGCCCTTGACCTGGTCCAGGGCGGCGGTCAGCGCCGGCGGGCGCGGCTCGGCGTCGTAGAGCGCGACGGCGAGCTCCGGGGTGGTCACGTAGTTGGTGACGAACTCCTGGGCCAGCGCCTTGTTCTTGCCCTTCGCCGCGACGTAGAAGGACTGCACGCCCAGGAACGGGGTGGCCTCCTTGCCGCCCTTGAAGCCGGGGACCGGGCTGATGTCGTACTTGAGGTTCGCCTTCTTCACGTCGGTGACGGCCCACGGGCCGGAGACCAGGTAGGCGCACTTCTTGCCGGTGAACGTGGCGATCGAGTTCTCCGGGGTGATCGAGCGCTTGAACGCGCCGTCGCCCTTCTCGCCGAGCGCGCCGAGCTTCTTGAACGCCTCGACCGACTCCGGCTTGCCGACGCCCAGGTCGGCGGCGTCGTAGTCGCCGGCCGCGTTCGTGCCGAACAGGTAGCCGCCGGCCGAGCTGTAGAACGGGTACGAGTGGTAGGCGTCGCCGTTCTGCCCGACCTGGAGGCAGAGGATCTCCGAGACCTTCTTGTCGGCCTTGAGCTTCTTGCCGGTCGCGACCAGGTCCTCCACCGTGGCCGGGGCCTCGGGCGCCAGCTCGGTGTTGCGGATCAGGCCGAGGTTCTCGGTGGCGTAGGGGACGCCGTAGGTCTGGCCGTTGAAGGTGACCGCCTTGATCGCGTTGGCGGCGATGCCGTTCTTCTGCTCGTCGCTGAGCTGCACCGGGTCGATGGCGCCGTTCTGCACCAGGTTGCCGATCCAGTCGTGCGCGCCGACCATGACGTCCGGGCCGCTGCCCTGCTGGGAGGCGGTCAGGAAGGTGGTCTGCTGGTCCTTCGAGATGGCCTGGACCTTGACGGTCACGCCGTTCTCGGTGCCGAACTTCTCGGCGAACGGCTTGAGGGCCGCGGACCGCTTGTCGTCGGCCCAGATCACCAGCTCGCCCGAGGCCGCCGCTCCTGCCGCCGAGGGGGCGTCGCTCGCCGTGTCCTTGCTGTCGTTGCTGCCACATGCGGCGGTGCCGACCAGGGCGACCGCGCAGACCGCGATCACACCCGCAGTTCGGATGCGCATCGATGAGCTCCTGTCATGAGGGATTTCGAAAGAAGATCCGGTGCGGGGCACAGTTCGCCCCTTGCTTCCCGGGAAAGATCGATAAGGTGTCGTCCTTGTTGCGGGGACGTTAGCAAGCACTTGCAGTCAATGGAAGAGCTTGCACAGCGACGGCCGGTAACAGGACCGCACTACAGTGACAACATGCGTGCACGGATGGCGGACATCGCCAGGCAAGCCCAGGTCAGCGAGGCGACGGTCTCTCGCGTCATCAACGACCGCCCCGGCGTATCCGCTGAGACCCGGCAGGCGGTCCTCACCGCCCTCGACGTGCTCGGCTACGAGCGCCCCGAGCGGTTGCGCAAGCGCAGCGCCGGCCTGGTCGGCCTGGTCGTCCCCGAGCTGGACAACCCGATCTTCCCGGCGTTCGCCCAGGTCATCGAGTCGACGCTGGCGCAGCAGGGCTACACGCCGGTGCTCTGCACCCAGTCACCGGGCGGCGTCACCGAGGACGAATACGTGGAGATGCTGCTCGACCGCCAGGTCAGCGGGATCATCTTCGTCTCCGGCCTGCACGCCGACACCACCTCCGACCACGAGCGCTACCTGCGCCTGCTGGCCCGGCCGCTGCCGATCGTGCTGGTCAACGGGCACACCGGGGGCATCGACGCGCCGTTCGTCTCCTGCGACGAGCAGCTCGCCGGCGACCTGGCCGTCAGCCACCTGGTGGCGCTCGGGCACCGCCGGATCGGCATGATCTCCGGTCCGCACCGGTTCACCGCCGTGCAGCGCAAGCTCGCCGGATACCGCTCCGCCATGCAGCGGCTCACGAACGTCTCCAGCTCCGATGTGGACAGCCTGGTCGAGCTCACCCTGTTCGGCGTGGAGGGCGGCGAGGTCGCGGCGGACCGGCTGCTCGCGAAGGGCGCCACCGGCATCGTCTGCGGCTCCGACCTGATGGCGCTCGGCGCGATCCGGGCGGCCCGGCGGCGCGGGCTCGACGTGCCCGGTGACGTGTCGGTGATCGGTTTCGACGACTCGCCGCTGATGGCTTTCACCGAGCCGCCGCTCACCACCCTCCGGCAGCCGGTCGCGGCCATGGCGGTGGCGGCCGTACGCTCGCTGGTGGACGACATCAACGGGCACGGCGCGCCCAGGTCGGAATACCTCTTCCGGCCCGAGCTGGTGGTTCGCAGCTCCACGGCGGTGGCGCCGGTGCCCCGCAAGATTCCGGCCGACACCCCCGCCGCCTGATGATTTCCGCTGCAACTTCTTGCACGTGATGCCGCCTTTCCGCGCTGTCACGTGCAAGAGAGCGTGTTCTCCGCCTCTTCCGGGTGGGCGATGACGGCTCTTGCGCGCACTTGCAGTCCCGTTCCCGGCGGCTTTCGGGCAGTGCGTGCAAGTCCCTGCGCAAGCCCTCCCGGACGGCAGGGCATTCCGGTCGCTTTCCGTGCCGCAACGAGGTCAATCCTGCCGTCACCATGCCAAGTGATACATCTCACAATCACGCTGCTGGCATGGTCAAATCTGGATTTTCCGGACAGCTCTCCCCGTAGTTGTCAGCAAGCCAATTTCAGATGCCGCAAACACCAGCGGCCCTCCCCTGAACGCCCCGCCAACCGGACGTCACGAGACCGACCTCGCCAAGCGGTCATCGAGCAGTCAACCTCGCCGGGCCGCTATCACACGATCAGCACCCGCCGGGGCGGTCATCGCGCGGTCAGCACCCGCCGGGGCGGTCATCGCGCGGTCAGCACCCGCCGGGGCGGTCATCGCGCGGTCAGCACCGCCAGGCGGCTATCGCGCGGTCAACCTCGTCAGGTCACGGAGAAGCTCGGGAGACTTCGATCAGCGCCGGCCGCACATGCCGCTCCCCGAACCGGCCGGCCAGCGCGCGCATCGCCGCGTCCTCCGGCAACACCGCCAGCAACGACAGCAGATCGCGCCGGCCAGCCGCCGCCGAAAGAACGACACCAGCCCCGGCCGAGGAGCCAGCACCAGCAGAGGAAGCAGCCACATCACCGGCGAGTCAGAGCCGGGCCGCCTTAGCCAGACCGGGCTCGGTGAAACGACTGCCGATCACGCCCGGCACGAAACCCGGGTGCTCCCCCAGCATCCGATCGACGACCGCGCGCGCCCTCGGATCGGGCGAGACCGGCCGGATCCCGGCTCCACCCCGGCGCGGGTGGATCCGGGAGAGCCACGGTTCAGGCAGCGCGAACGACATGCCGGCAAACTACCGGCCGGGTCCGACAGAAAAGGGGAGCGGCCGGAGAAGGGGTCAGCGAGGTACGACCTTCTCGACCGCCCACTGCCGCCAGTTGTCCAGCTTGTGCTGCACGGTGGCGAGCTGCTCCCGCACCGGCCCCGGCCCGGTCGAGCCGGGCGTCGTCCGCGCGGCGAGCGCCGACGACACCGACAGCACCTCGCGCACGGACGGGTCCAGGTGCTCGCTGACCGTCTTCAGGTCGTCGTCGCTGAGATCTTCGAGCTCGCACTCCCGGGCCGAGCAGAGCGCGACCAGCTTGCCGGTCACCTCGTGCGCGTCGCGGAACGGGACGCCCTTGCGGACCAGCCAGTCGGCCACCTCGGTGGCGAGCGAGAACCCGACCGGTGCGGACGCCGCGAGCCTGTCGACCCGTACCGTCATGGTCGAGATCATCCCGGCGAGCGCCGGCAGAAGCAGCTCGAGCGTGTCCACCGCGTCGAACGCCGGCTCCTTGTCTTCCTGCATGTCGCGGTCGTAGGTGAGCGGCAGCCCCTTGAGCATGGTCAGCACGGCGACGAGCCCGCCGACCAGACGGCCGCTCTTGCCGCGGGCCAGCTCGGCGATGTCCGCGTTCTTCTTCTGCGGCATGATCGACGACCCGGTCGCGAAGGCGTCGTCGAGTTCCACCCAGCCGAACTCGGTGGACGTCCAGAGCACGACCTCCTCGCCGAGGCGGGAGAGGTGCACGCCGAGCAGCGCGGTGACGAAGAGGAACTCGGCCACGAAGTCGCGGTCGGCGACGGCGTCCATCGAGTTCGGCGCGGGGGCGGTGAAGCCCAGCTCCTTGGCGACGGCGGCCGGGTCGAGCGGCAGGGACGAGCCGGCGAGCGCGCCGCTGCCGAGCGGGCTGATCGCGGTCCGCACGTCCCAGTCGCGCAGGCGCTCCAGGTCGCGCAGCAGCGGCTGGACGTGCGCGAGCAGCCAGTGACCGAAGCTGACCGGCTGGGCGTGCTGCACGTGGGTCATGCCGGGCGCCGGGGTGTCGACGTTGCGGGCCGCCTGCTCGGTGAGCGCGTCGGCCAGCTCGATCACCGCGACGGCCACGCCACGAGCGTGGTCGCGCAGGTAGAGCCGCAGGTCGGTGGCGACCTGGTCGTTGCGGGACCGGCCGGCACGCAGCTTGCCGCCGAGCGAGCCGAGACGCTCCAGCAGGCCGCGCTCGAGGGCGGTGTGCACGTCCTCGTCCTCGACGGTGGGCCGGAACTCGCCGGCGGCGCAGGCCGACTCCAGGTCGTCGAGCGCGGCGAGCATCTTGCCGAGCTCCTCGGCGTCGAGCAGGCCGGCGTTCGCCAGGACGCGGGCGTGCGCGCGGGAGGCGAGCAGGTCGTAGGGCGCGAGCCGCCAGTCGAACTGCACGCTGACGCTCAGCCGGGCCAGCGCCTCCGCCGGGCCGCCCGCGAAGCGAGCTCCCCACAGCCGCGTCGGCTCCTCAGTTTCCGGCACACCTACTCCTCGAAAAGTGACCCTTGCACCAACGAAACGACCCTACCGTGAGGTCGTCATGCATAAAAATACTAGCACCATGATAATATTGCGACATGGCCAGCCTCGATCTCACCGGCGACATAGTCGAACTCACCAGGACCATCTGCGACATCCCGAGCGTCAGCGGGGAGGAGAAGGAGCTCGCCGACGCCGTCGAGGCCGCGCTGCGGGCATACCCCCACCTCGAGGTTCTGCGCGACGGTGACGCCGTGGTCGCCCGCACGGATTTCGGCAGGGACACCCGAGTCGTCCTCGCCGGCCATCTCGACACCGTTCCGATCGCGGACAACCTTCCGATCACGATCAAAGGCGATTTTCTGTACGGGCGGGGCACCACCGACATGAAGGGTGGCGTCGCCGTGTTCCTGCAGCTGGCGGCGCTGCTCACGAATCCGCGCTACGACGTCACCTATGTCTTCTACGACCACGAGGAAGTAGCGGCGAAGCTGAACGGCCTCGGCCGTCTCGTCCGCAACCACCCGGACTGGCTGGCCGGCGACTTCGCGATCCTCGGCGAACCCTCCGACGGCACCGTCGAGGGTGGCTGCCAGGGCACCATGCGCGTGAAGATCACCGTGCCGGGTGTGGCAGCGCACGCGGCCCGGTCCTGGCGGGGCAGCAACGCGATCCACAGCGCCGGCGCGGTCCTCGACGTGCTGCGCGCCTACGAGCCGCGCCGCCCCGTCGTCGACGGCCTGCAGTACCGCGAGGGCCTGAACGCCGTGAAGATCGAGGGCGGCATCGCCGGCAACGTGATCCCCGACCTCTGCACGGTCTTCGTGAACTACCGCTTCGCCCCGGACCGCGACACCGATCAGGCCGAGGCCCACCTGCGCGAGGTCTTCGCCGGCTTCGAGCTCGAGGTGGCCGACCGCGCCGCGGGCGCCCGCCCGGGCCTGGACCGCGCGGCCGCCAAGGAGTTCGTCGACCTGGTGGGCCGCGAGCCGCAGGCGAAACTCGGCTGGACCGACGTGGCCCGCTTCGCAAGCCTCGGCATCCCAGCGATCAATTTCGGTCCCGGCGACCCGCTGTTGGCCCACACCGACAACGAGCACGTCCCCGCCGCCGAAATCCGCAAGGCCCTCCAGGTCCTAACCACCTGGCTAACCTGACCCCGGCCGAACGCCGCCCCGCCCCTCCCGCGCCCCTCCCGCGCCCCCGCACCTCCCGCGCCCCTCTTCCCCCGCGATCTTGTGAATCCGCGCAGCAACGGACCTGCCGCAATCAACAAGATCGCGGTCGCAGGCCCCGCGCCGCCCCGCCCCACCCCTTCCGCGATCTTGTGATTCTGCGCAGCAACGGACCTGCCGCAATCAACAAGATCGCAGTCGGAGGCCCCGCACCACCCCGCCCCGCCCCACCCCACCCCTTCCGCGATCTTGTGATTCTGCGCAGCAACGGACCTGCCGCAATCAACAAGATCGCGGTCGCAGGCCCCGCGCCGCCCCGCCCCGCCCGCGATCTTGTGAAACCGCGCAGCAACGGGCCTGCGGGAATCAACAAGATCGCGGAGAGGAGCGACGCGGTGCCGGCGGGCGGGGCGGTTCCGGTGGGTGAGGCGGTGACGGTGGGTGAGGCGGTGACGGGGGTGGGGGCTACTCGGCGGGGGTGGCTGCTGTTCGGGCGATTGCTCCGGGGACGGCGTACATGTGGGCGAACGCCCGGGCCTGCTCGCCCGTCCACAGCGAGGAACCGTGGCCGTAGACGACTCCGGAGCGGGTGGCGGCGTCGAGCAGGCTGTGCGGGCTCTTGCTGCCGAGCAGGACGATGTTGCCCTTGTGCAGCTTCACGCGCACCTGGCCGGTCACCCGGGTCTGGCTGGAATCCAGGAAGGCGCGGAAGTCGTCCATGATCGGGTCGAAGTAGACGGCCTCGTGGAGCAGGTCGCCGTAGGTGGTGCCGAGCGTCGCCTTGGTGGCCTGCTGGCGGTTGGAGAGCACCAGCTTCTCCAGTTCGCGGTGCGCCGCGATGAGGATCAGCATGCCGGGCGCCTCGAAGCCGACCCGGGCCAGGTTGCCGACCATGGTGGAGCCCATGTGGATGCCCCGGCCGACGCCGTGCTCGCCGCCGAGGACGTTGAGCGCCGACAGGATCGCGTAGTTCGGCGCGTCCTTCTCGACCAGGGAGTCGCCGCCCGCGTACGAGGCCGCGACGACCTCGCCCTTCTCGAACTCCAGCAGCAGCTCGACACCCTCGGCGGGCGCCTCGTCGATCGACTTGGTGTAGGTCCAGGCCGACTCCGGCAGGTAGTCCCAGCTGCCGTACGTCTCCTCGCCGCCGATCGAGGTGCCGATCAGGCCCTCGTTGATCGAGTAGAGCTTGACCTTCTCGCTCACCGCGAAGCCCCGGCTGCGCAGGAACTCGGCCTCCTCCTCGCGGACCAGCCGCTCGTCCCGGACCGGGGTGACGATCTCCAGGTGCGGGGCCAGGGCGCGGATCACCGCGTCGTAGCGCACGTGGTCGGCGCCGGCGCCGGTCGAGCCGTGCGCCACCGCGTCCGCGCCCACTTCGAGGGCGACCTGGACGACCTTCTCGGCCTGGATCAGCCGCTCCGCGCCGACACACGACGGGTAGGCGCCGTTGCGCAGGTAGTTCGCCTTGATCGCGTAGGTGACCACGCGGGAGTAGAGCTCGGAGCGGGCGTCGACGACGTGGTGCTCGATCGCGCCCAGCTCCTCGGCGCGGGCCTTCACGACCTCGGCCTCGCCGCTGTGCAGGCCACCGGTGTCGATGTTCGCGGTCACCACGTCCCAGCCCTTCTCGCGGAAGTCCACGAGGAGGTACGAGGTGTCCAGCCCGCCGGAGAAGGCGAGAACGATCTTGCGCTTGGTCATCGGGTTCCTTCGGTGGATAAAGCAAGGATCGGCACGTATGTCTTACCGTCCCGGCGGACGTGCCCGGGGGGCAGGACATAGAACTCGGAGCGTCCCGCCTCGATCTCCTTCTGCATCGCCTGCTGGCGACCGTAGTCGAAGGGATCGAGCAGGAAGCTGGGCTCCGGCAGTTGTCCACCGGGCGGGAGGGTGAGGTCGCTCTGGTAGACGAACGAGCCCGGCGAGGTGTGGAACGGAACGGTCGCGACCAGCACCTTCAGCGCGCCGAACTCGGTGTGCACCTTGAGCGCGCTGTTGTCGTACTGGGTGACGCCGTCGAGCTTCTGCGCCCGGTACGCGGAGAGGGCGAGCGCCTTGGCCGCCTTGCCGAGGCCGACGGCCGGCATCAGCGACCAGAGCGACCAGCCGACCCAGCGGCCGGGCTCGGCCGAGGGCGCCGCGCAGTAGCCGCCGACCGGCACCGGGCCGCGGTAGCCGCTCTCCCTCATCTCCGCCTGCACCTTGCGCAGCAGCAGCTTCACGTCGGTGTCGAAGCGGAAGGTGGACCGCTCGACCATCGCGGCGAACGCGTCCTGCGGCAGGCCGGCGATGAGCGCGGCGGCCGGCATCAGGATCAGGTCGACCATGACCCACTGCGGCATCGGGATGCCCCGGTCGCCGAACGCGATGCCGTTGATCACGTTGAAGTAGTTCAGGAAGTCCCGGATCGACCAGTCCTTCTCCGCGGTGTCGGTGAAGTCCAGGAAGCTGAGCTTGTGCCCGTACGGAAGCTCGTTGAGCTGCGGGCGCAACGTCTCGTTGGAGGCGAGGAAGAACTCCACCCCGTGCCCGACCAGCGTGTCGGTGTGGTCGGCGAAGTCCGGGAAGCGCGCTTCCACGGCGGGTGTGAACGTCATCAGGAATTCCCTTCCGGAGAATCCGACCTGCTCCAGTTGCCGAGCTTCTCGGCGAGGGCGGCACCCGAACCGGGGCCGGCGTCCCGGGCCACGACCAGGATCGTGTCGTCGCCGGCGATCGTGCCGACCACGTCCGACAGCCCGGACCGGTCCAGCGCGCTGGCCAGGAACTGCGCGGCGCCCGGCGGGGTGCGCAGCACGGCGATGTTGCCGCTCGAGTCGACGCCGGTGAGCAGTTCGCGCAGCAGCCGGATCAGCCGGGCCGGCCCCTGCTGAGTCTCCCGCAGCGGGCGCTTGCCGTCCTCCGGGATGAGGTACGCGCCGCCGACCTTGACGGCGTTCAGCTCCTCCAGGTCACGCGAGAGCGTGGCCTGGGTGACCTGCACGCCCTCGTGGGCGAGCAGGTCGGCCAGCTCGGTCTGGGAGCGCACGGTCCGCGAGCGGATCAGCTCGACGATCCGCGCGTGCCGGCCGGCCCTGGTCACCGGCGAACTCATCGCGAGTTGGCCGCGAGCAGCCAGGTGAGCAGGGCCTTCTGGGCGTGCAGGCGGTTCTCGGCCTGGTCGAAGACCACGCTCTGCGGCCCGTCGAAGACCTCGTCGGTGATCTCCTCGCCGCGGTGCGCGGGCAGGCAGTGCAGCACGATCGCCTCGGGGGCGGCCGCGGCGAGCAGGTCCTTGTTCACCTGGTACGGCCAGAACGGGGTGAGCCGGTCCCTGCCGTCGCCCTCCTGGCCCATCGAGGTCCAGGTGTCGGTGGCGATCACGTGCGCGCCGTCGGCCGCCTCGCGGGGGTCGCGCAGCACCTCGACCGAGCCGCCGGTCCAGGCCGCGATCTCGGACGCCCGGGCCACCACGGCCGGCGCCGGGTCGAAGCCGGACGGTCCGGCCACCCGCACGGTCATCCCGGCCATCGCCCCGGCGATCAGATAGGAGTGCGCCATGTTGTTGGCGGCGTCACCGACGTACGCCAGGGTCTTGCCCGCCGTCGTGCCGAACCGCTCCCGGATGGTGAGCAGGTCGGCGAGGAGCTGGCAGGGGTGGTATCCGTCGCTCAGCGCGTTGATCACCGGGACGTTGACCCCGGACGCCAGCTCGGCGAGCCGCTCGTCCCCGTGGGTCCGGAACACCATGGCGGCGACGTAGCGGGAGACGACCCGGCCGGCGTCGGCGAGGGTCTCGCCCCGGCCGAAGTGGGTGTTCTGGGTGTCCACGATGATCGGCTGGCCGCCCAGCTCGGCGATGCCGGCCTCGAACGAGAGCCGGGTGCGCAGGCTGGCCTTGTCGAAGAAGACCGCGACCGAGCGGGGGCCGGCCAGCGGCGTATGGCCGAACCGGTTCGCCTTCATCTCGGCGGCCAGGTTCAGGACGTCGTCCTGCTCCTGCGGGGTGAGGTCGTCGTCGCGGAGGAAGTGGCGGGTGGTCACCGGATACCGTCCAGGGCAGCGATCAGGGCGTCCGCCTGATCGGAGGAGATGATCAGGGGCGGGGCGAGCCGGATGACGTCCGGCTGCGGGGCGTTCACGAGGAAACCGGCGTCGCTCAGCCGAGCCGCGATCTCCTTCGAGCGAGGCTCGGTGAGCACGATGCCGAGCAGCAGGCCGGCGCCGCGCACGTGGCTGATCCACGGGTGGTCCAGGCCCTCGATGCCGCGGCGCAGCTGCTCGCCGATCCGCTTCACGTGGTCGAGCAGGCCCTCGTTGGCGATCGTGCGGATCACCGCGAGGCCGGCCGCGCAGGAGACCGGGTTGCCGCCGAACGTGGTGCCGTGCATGCCGGGCTGGAGCAGGTCGGCGGTCGGGCCGAAGGCGAGGCAGGCACCGAGCGGCAGGCCGCCGCCGAGGCCCTTCGCGAGCGTCACGATGTCCGGCTCGACACCCTCGCCCTGGTGGTGGAACCAGTGCCCGGTCCGGCCGATGCCGGTCTGCACCTCGTCGAGGGCGAGCAGCGCGCCGTGCCGGTCGCAGATCGCCCGGACCGCGGCGAGGTAGCCGGCCGGCGGCATGACGACGCCGTTCTCCCCCTGGATGGGCTCGATGATCACCATGGCGGTGTCGGCGGTCACGGCTGCTTCGAGGGCGGCCGTGTCCCCGTACGGAACATGGGTCACGTCTCCCGGCAGCGGCCGGAACGGATCCTGCTTCGCCGGCTGGCCCGTCAGGGCCAGGGCGCCCATGGTCCGGCCGTGGAACGCGCCGTCGGTCGCCACGATGTGCGTGCGGCCGGTCAGCCGGGAGATCTTGAAGGCGGCCTCGTTCGCCTCGGCGCCGGAGTTGCAGAAGAGCACGCGCCCCGGCCGGCCGGCGAGGGCGAGCAGCAGCTCGGCGAGCGCGACCGGCGGCTCGGCGATGTAGAGGTTCGAGACGTGACCGAGCTGCTGGATCTGCTGCGTCACGGCGGCGACGACGGCGGGGTGGGCGTGACCGAGGGCGTTGACGGCGATGCCGCCGAGGAAGTCGACGAACTGCCTGCCGTCCTCGGCCGTGAGCACCGCGCCCTCACCACGGACCAGCCCGAGGGTGGGGCCGCCGTAGTTGTTCATCATCGACGCGTTCCAGCGTTCGGGCAGCGTGCTCATTGGGGGACCACCATGGTTCCGAATCCTTCTTCCGTGAAGACTTCGAGCAACGTCGAGTGGGCGACCCGGCCGTCGACGACGTGCGCGGCGGGAACACCACCGCGGACCGCGCGCAGGCAGGCCTCCATCTTGGGCGCCATCCCGGACTCCAGCGACGGGAGCAGCTTCTCCAGCGCGTCCGCGTCGATCTGGCTGGTCAGCGAGTCCCGGTCCGGCCAGTTCGTGTAGAGGCCCGGCACGTCGGTGAGGACGACCAGCTTGCGGGCGCCGAGCGCGACCGCGAGCGCCGAGGCGGCGGTGTCCGCGTTCACGTTGTGCGGCACCCCGTCCGCGTCCGGCGCGACGGTGGCGACCACCGGGATCCGGCCCGCCGCGATGAGGTCGTCGACGGCCGAGGTGTTCACCTGGTCGACGTCGCCGACCTGGCCGATGTCGACGAGCTCGCCGTCGACCTCCAGCTGCCGGCGGACCGCGGTGAAGAGGCCCGCGTCCTCGCCGGAGAGGCCGACCGCGTACGGGCCGTGCTTGTTGATCAGGCCGACCAGCTCCCGGCCGACCTGCCCGACCAGCACCATCCGGACCACGTCCATGGCCTCCGGGGTGGTGACCCGCAGGCCGCCGCGGAACTCGCTCTCGATGCCGAGCTTCGTCAGCATCCGGCTGATCTGCGGGCCGCCGCCGTGCACCACGACCGGTTTGATGCCGACGAGTCGCAGGAACACGATGTCGGCCGCGAACGCCGCCTGCAGGGCCGGGTCGATCATGGCGTTGCCGCCGTACTTGATCACGATGGTGCTGCCCTGGAACCGCTCCAGCCAGGGCAGCGCCTCGATCAGGATCTCGGCCTTCTCCCCCGCCTTCACGAGCTGTACGCCGAGTTCTCGTGCACGTACGCGTGCGACAGGTCGGTCGTCCAGATCGTCGCGCTCATCTCGCCCTCGCGCAGGTTGACGGTGATCTGCACGTCGCGCCCGGAGAGGTCGACCTTCGAGCGGTCCTCGGCCGCGGCGCCGCCCTTGCAGACCCAGACCCCGTTGATCGCGACGTCGACCCGGTCCGGCTCGAAGGCCGCGCTCGTGGTGCCGACCGCCGCGAGGATCCGGCCCCAGTTCGGGTCGTTGCCGAAGAGCGCCGTCTTCACCAGGTTGTTGTTGGCGACCGTACGCCCGACCTGCACGGCGTCCGCCTCACTCGCCGCGCCCGCCACCTCGATGGCGATGTGCTTCGTCGCGCCCTCGGCGTCGCCGATCAGCTGCTGGGCGAGATCGTGGCAGACCTCGGTGACCGCCGCGGTCAGCTCCTCGAGCGAGGGCTGCACGTTCGACGCGCCGCTGGCCAGCAGGATCACCGTGTCGTTCGTCGACATGCAGCCGTCCGCGTCGATCCGGTCGAAGGTGACCCGGGTGGCCGCGCGCAGCGCCGCGTCGAGCGTCTCGTTGTCGGCCGACGCGTCGGTGGTGACCACGACCAGCATCGTGGCGAGCGCCGGGGCCAGCATGCCGGCGCCCTTCGCGATCCCGCCGACCGACCAGCCCGGGCGCTGCGCCACCGCGTTCTTCGCAACCGTGTCGGTCGTCATGATCGCCTCGGCCGCGCGGGCGCCGCCGTCCGCGGCGAGCGCCTTGGCGGCCGCGTTCACACCGGGGAGCAGCTTGTCCATCGGCAGCAGCTCGCCGATCAGCCCGGTCGAGCAGACCGCCACGTCGCCGGCCCCGATCATCATCGGCTTGGCGCCGGTGGTGCGCAGCACCGCGGCGGTGTGCTCGGCGGTGGCGTGGGTGTCCCGGAAGCCCTGCGAGCCGGTGCACGCGTTCGCGCCGCCGGAGTTGAGGACCACGGCGCGGACGATGCCGCCCTTGAGGACCTGCTGGCTCCAGAGGACCGGCGCGGCCTTCACCCGGTTGCCGGTGAAGACGGCCGCCGCCGTGTAGTCCGGGCCGTCGTTGACGACCAGGGCGACGTCCGGGTTCCCGCTGGCCTTGAGCCCGGCGGCGACGCCGGAGGCACGGAACCCCTTGGGGGTGGTGACGGTCACGGTGCGACTCCGAAGACGCTGAGGCCCGTGGTCTCGGGCAGGCCGAACATGATGTTGGCGTTCTGCACGGCCTGGCCGGCCGCGCCCTTGCCGAGGTTGTCGAGGGCGCTCACCACGATGATGCGCCCGGAGTCGATGTCGACGGTGGCCTGCAGGTGGCAGGAGTTGGAGCCGGAGGTGGCGGCCGTGTGCGGCCACTGCCCCTCCGGCAGCACGTGTACGAACTCCTCGATCGCGTAGGCCGCCTGCAGCGCCTCGCGCGGGTCGCCGCCGTTCAACCGGCGGGCCGTCACGGTGGCGAGGATGCCGCGCGGCATCGGCGCGAGGATCGGGGTCATCGACAGCGACGCCGCGCCGGTGGCCTGCTTGATCTCGGCGACGTGCTGGTGCGCGCCGACCTTGTAGGGCGAGAGGTCCCCCATGATCTCGCTGGCCAGCAGGTTGACCTTGGCGTTGCGGCCGGCGCCCGAGGTGCCGGAGCTCGCGACCACGACGACGTCCTCCGGGTCGGCCACGCCCGCGGCAATCAGCGGCGCGAGCGCCAGGGTGATCGTGGCGGCGTAGCAGCCGGTGTTCGCCACCCGGTCGGAGGCGGCGATCGCCTCCCGCGCGCCGGGCAGCTCGGGCAGGCCGTAGGTCCAGGTGCCGGCGTGCCCGCCGCCGTAGTACCGGGTCCACTGCTCGGCGCTCTCCAGCCGGAAGTCAGCGCCCAGGTCGACGACCTTCACACCCTCGGCGAGCTGCGCCGCCACGGCCGCCGACTGACCGTGCGGCAGGGCGAGGAAAACCAGGTCCGTGCCGCTCAAGGTCTCCGCGTCGGTTGCGCCGAGCGTCAGGTCCAGGCCTGCCAACTGCGGGTGTACGGCGCTGACCGGCGATCCCGCCTGACTGTGCGCCGTCGCCGTGACGAGGTCGAACTCGGGGTGCCCGGCGAGCAGGCGCAGCAACTCGCCCCCCGCGTACCCACTTGCTCCCGCTACCGCGACCCGGATTCCCATACCAACCTCCGCATGACTATGCAGAGAACCGTATCAAGCCTCAGGGCCCCCGGCAAAGCCATTTCAGCCGAGCGCGTCCTCCACGCCCGTCTCGTGCTTACCCAGGAAGATCGGGTCGCGCCGGGACAGCACGTCACCGGCGGCCTTCACGGCGGCGAACTCCTCCCGGATCTCGCCGCGCAGCCAGGTCTGCCGGTATCGCCGGACCGTGTCGTCGCCCACCCCGGTCGTGTCGATGCCGAGCGCCCGGCAGACCGCCACGGCCCGCTCGATGTGGAAGTTCTGGGTCACCACGATCGCCTGGCGCACCCCGAATATCCGGCGCGCCCGCGAGCACGAGTCGTAGGTGTCGAAGCCGGCGTGGTCGAGCACCACCCGGGAGACCGGCACGCCGTGCGACACCAGCCAGACCATCATGCCGCCGGGCTCGTCGTAGTCCCAGTTCGCGTGGTCGCCGGAAACCAGGATCGCGGTCACCTTGCCGCTCTCGTAGAGCTGCCGGGCGATCTCCAGGCGCGCCTCGAGGAACGGCGACGGCTGTCCGCCGGGATTGATCTGGGCGCCGAGGACCAGCGCCACCGGGGCGGCCGGGACGTCGTTCACGTCGTAGACGTGGCCGGCGGCGGACCCCCGTACCCAAGAGAGGGAAGCTGCCGTGGCAGCGACCGCAAGAATCGCACCGAGCGCACCCACCGTGATCGCCCGGCGGAGCCAGAGGTTCTTCAACACCAGGCCGAATATGGCAAATGCCGTCAATGAGGCAGCATGGCGCCGTGCTTGAAGAAGATCTTTTTGTACGGTGGGCGGCCGCATCGGAGGGCGCCCGGATGTTCCGCGACCCGGAGGCCGTCGTGGTGGCCTGCCCCGACCTCGCGCACTGGGACCGGCTCGTGATGGCCGGCGACCCGGACGCCCTCGGTCGGCTGGTGCCCGAGGCGCTGGCCGCGACGGGCCCGTCGTTCCGGCCGTTCGGACCTGAGGAGCTGGTCGAGACCGTCGCCGAACGGGTGCCGGGCCTGGAGCTGAGCGCCCGGTTCGCCTGGATGGACACCACCGCGCCGGTCACCCTCCCGGTCCGCGGCGCCTGGCTCGGCGAGGACGAGTGGCCCGAGGTGACGGCGCTGCTCACCGAGTCGTTCCCGGACTCGTACGCCTGGCCGGGAGCGCCCGGCGTGCATCGCTGGGCGGGCGTGCGGGAGGGCGGGCGGCTCATCGCCGTCGCGGCCGAGGCCTGGTCGACGCCGGAGATCGGCTTCCTGGGCGGGGTGGCGACCCGCCGCGAGGCCCGGGGGCGTGGACTCGCGGCGGCACTGTGCGGATTCATGACGAACGAGCTGCTGAACGGCCGGGAACGGGTGGCGCTGCTCGCCGACTACGACAACGTGGCGGCCGTCGCCACCTATGCGAAGCTGGGCTTTCAAACCCGCCGGGTGGCGGCCGCGCGAGCCGTGTAGATCAGGTACTCCCACTCCCGGACCCCCTCGGCGGCCGCGGCGATCGCGGCGTCGAGCTCGGCCACCCTCGCCGGCTCTTCCGCGATGTTCCGGTAGACCGCGATGGTCGGCCCGTAGACGGCCTTGAAGTAGTCGCGCAGCTCGGCGCCGGTCGCGAACCGGTCCACCCGCAGCGTGCGGCGCTCGGTCCGGACATCGGTGACGCCGTCGCCGAACAGCGCCGCCAGGTGCGCCGGGTCACCCCAGCGCGGCGGCGGCTGCGCGCCGGCCGGGGGCGGGGCCGCGTACGGCTTCATCGTGGCGAACAGCTTCCCGATGAAACCCTCCGGCGTCCAGTTGACCAGCGCGATCCGGCCGCCCGGCCGGCACACCCGGAGCAGCTCGCCGGCGGCCGCCTCGTGGAACGGCGCGAACATCACGCCGATGCACGAGATGACGGTGTCGAACGAGGCCGTCTCGAACGGCAGCGCCTCGGCGTCCGCCTCGGTCCAGGTGAGCTTCGCGTCCCGGGTCGCGGCGACCCGCTCGCCGGCGGCGAGCAGCTCCGGAGTGAGATCACTGGCGGTCACCGTGGCGCCGGCCAGGGCGGCCGGGATCGCCGCGTTGCCGGTGCCGGCCCCGACGTCCAGGACGTTCTGCCCCGGTCCGATGCCGGCCGCCTCGACCAGGACCGGGCCGAGCGGGGCCACGATGTCGGCGGCGAGGGAGGGATAGTCGCCCGACGCCCACATGGCGCGGTGCTTCTCTTTGATAGTCATGTCACTCACGGTAGGGATCCGCCGGACGGCGGGACTAGTACACGATCTGTACCGCGGGTGTCCGCTACCGGACGGCTTTTCCGGTCACGGCGGCCTAGCGTCGGGCCATGGGAGCTTCGTACGGGTCGTTCTGCCCGGTGGCCAAGGCGATGGAACTGCTCGACGAGCGCTGGACCCTGCTCGTGATCCGCGAACTCTTCGCCGGGAGCCGCCGGTTCAACGACCTGCGCCGCGGACTCCCCCGGATGTCGCCGTCGCTGCTCTCCCGCCGGCTCCAGCAGCTCACCGGCGCCGGACTGGTGACCCGGCACGAGCACGGGGCCGAGGTGGAGTACGCGCTGACCCCGGCCGGTCAGGAACTGGAGCCGATCGTGACGGCGCTCGGCGTCTGGGGCACCCGGTGGGTCCCCCGTCTGGGCGATCGCGATCTGGATCCGAAACTGCTGCTCTGGGACATGCACCGGATGGTCGACCACAGCGCGGTCCCGCCGCGCCGGACCGTGCTGTGGTTCCACTTCCCGGCCGTGCCCCGGCGGGTCCGGGACTGGTGGCTGGTGATCACCCCGGATGAGGCCGACGTCTGCGACATCAACCCCGGCCACGACGTCGACGTGAACGTGACGGCCGACCTGCGCTGCCTCACCGACGTGTGGCGGGGCGAGCGGTCCTGGGCCTCGGCGCTGCGCTCCGGCGACGTGGCGTTCGAGGGGCCGGAGGATCTGCGGCGCGCCGTCCCGGACTGGTTCAAGCCCTTCCCGTTCGCCGCGATTTCCCGGCCGGGTTCCGCGCTGTGCCCCGAGTCCCCGGAGCCGCACCCCAGCCCCTCCCCCACCGCCGCGATCTTGTGACTTTGCGCAGGGGTGGTCCTGCGGGATGTCACAAGATCGCGGGGAGGGGGCTGGCCGGCCGCGCCCACCCCCGGCTCCCTCCGCGATCTTGTGACTTTACGCAGCAACGGGCCTGCGGGAAGTCACAAGATCGGGGGAAGGGGGCCGCCCAGCCACGCCACCGCCCCGACTCACCCGCGATCTTGTGACTCTGCGCAGCAACGGGCCTGCGGGAAGTCACAAGATCGAGGGGAGAGGGCCGCCCAGCCACGCCACCGCGCCGACTCAGGCGCGATCTTGTGACTTTGCGCAGGGGCGGGTCTGTGGGAGTTCACAAGATCGCGGGGAGGGGGAGAGGGAAGGAAGGGAAGGGAGGGGAGGGGCGGGGGCGGGCTGGAGGGTCAGCTGATGCGGAACTTTGCTGATAGTAGGGAAGACGGGCGTGAATTCGGGCCTACCAGCAGCTCGAAGTCGCCGGGCTCGACGATTCGGACTCCCTCGGCGTCGACCAGGGTGCAGACCTCCGCCGGCACCTCGATCTCCACCGTCACGCTTTCGCCCGGCGGCACGGTGACCTGCCGGTACGCCTTCAGCTCCCGGCTCGCCCAGGTGACGCTGGTGACCAGGTCGCTGACGTACGCCTGCACGGTCTCCAGCGCCGGCCGGGAACCGGTGTTGGTGAGCCGCACCGCCGCCCGGACCACGCCGTCGACCGCCACGTCGGGCTCGTCGATGGTGAGGCCGTCGTAGTTCACGGTCGTGTAGTTCAGGCCCTCGCCGAAGGCGAACAGCGGATCCTGGGTGAGGTCGGCGTACCGGGTGCCGTGCTGGCCGCGCACCTGGTTGTAGTAGATCGGCTGCTGGCCCACGTGCCGGGCCGCGGAGATCGGCATCCGGCCACTCGGCTCGATGTGCCCGAGGATCAGCTCGGCGAGCGCCTGGCCGCCGCGCATGCCCGGGTTGAACGCCTGGATCACGGCGGCCGCGTTCAGCGCCGAGTCGGGGAGCACGTGCGGCTTCGAGTCGATCAGCACGACGATCATCGGGGTGCCGGTGGCCGCCACCGCGTCGAGCAGCGCGATCTGGCCGCCCTGGAGTTCCAGGGTGGCCGTCGACTTGTGCTCGCCGGTGAGGTTGACGGTGTCGCCGACGACCACGACCGCCACGTCGGAGGAGGAGGCCGCCGCGACGGCGGCCTCGATCCGGGCCGGGTCGGCCGGGATCGGCTGCGAGATCGGCGGGCGCGGCTGGCCGTCCGGGAGGGTCGCCCCCTCCGGGTCCGGCACCAGGCGCTCGATCTCGGCGCCCTGCTCGAAGACGACCTCCCAGCCGGCCGGCACCGTGGCGCGCAGGCCGTCGAGCACGGTCGCGGTCAGCTCGCGCGGGTGCCCGTCCGGCATCCAGTCGACCTGGCCGGAGTCGCCGGCCCAGTCGCCGAGCTGGGCGGAGACGTCGTCGGCGTTCGGGCCGAGCACCGCGATCCGGCGCGGGCCTGCCGACGGGTCGAGCGGCAGCACGCCGTCGTTGCGCAGGAGCACCAGCGACCGGCGGGCGATCTCCAGGTTCAGCGCGGTGTGCCCCGGGCTGCCGATGACGGCACGCTGCCGTGCGGCGTCCGGCGTGCGCGGGTTCTCGAAGAGGCCGAGCGCGAACTTCAGGCGCAGGATCCGGCGTACGGCGGAATCCAGATCATTCGCACCCAGCAGGCCCCGCGCCACCGCGTCCTGCGCGCCTTCGAAGAAGGCGGGGGTCGTCATGACCAGGTCGTTGCCGGCCTTCACGGCCCGGGCCGAGGCCTCGGCGTAGTCGGCGCAGACCTTCTGCTCCCAGACCATCCGGCCGACGTTGTCCCAGTCGGTGACGAGCGTGCCGGTGAAGCCCCACTCGTCCTTGAGCACGTCGTTGAGCAGCCACTTGTTCGCGGTGATCGGGACGCCGTCCATCGACTGGTAGCCGAGCATGAAGACCGCGCAGCCCTCCCGCACGGCCCGCTCGAACGGCGGCAGGAACCAGGAGCGCAGCTTGCGGCGGCTGATGTCGGCCTCGCTGGCGTCCCGGCCGCCCTGGGTCTCGGAGTAGCCGGCGAAGTGCTTCGCGGTGGCGAGGATCGCGGTCGGGTCGTCGAGACCGCCGCCCTGATAGCCGCGGATCATCGCGGCGCCCAGCTCACTGATCAGGTACGGGTCCTCGCCGAACGTCTCGTCGATCCGCCCCCAGCGCAGGTCGCGGGCGATGCACAGGACCGGCGAGAAGGTCCAGTGGATGCCGGTCGCGGAGACCTCCACGGCGGTGGCCCGGGCGACCCGTTCGACGAGCGCCGGGTCCCAGGTCGCGGCCATCGCCAGCTGGGACGGGAAGATCGTCGCCCCCGGCCAGAAGGAGTGGCCGTGGATGCAGTCCTCGGCGGTGAGCAGCGGGATCCGCAGCCGGGTGCGGGCGACCAGCTCGGTCGCCTCGATCAGCTTGGCCGGGGAGGTGTGCAGGATGGAGCCGGCCATCTTCTCCAGGACGATCTCGGAGAGATCCTGGCGGGCGTCGAGCTGCAGCATCTGCCCGGCCTTCTCGGCCAGGGTCATCCGGCCCAGCAGATCTTCCACGCGCTCCTCGATGGAGAGCGATGGATCCTGATATGGGAAGTCTGCGGGCATACGTGCCTCCGGTCTGACGAACACGAACGTTTCGGAGTCTTCCAGTCCGGAACCGGTTCCGGCACCCCGCCCCGGTTCCGGAACTCAATGATCTGTTGGCTGATTCGTCACGGCCCCGGGACGGGCGGACCGATCCGAATGTGGGTATCTTCCTAAGCAGACCACACTCATCGAAGTCGGACTATCACAGTGAGTGAGGAGCGATGCACTGATGGGCACCGACGAAAGGATGCTCCGATCGTCCGAGGAGGCGATCGAGCACATCTCCGGGATCTGCTTCAAGACCGGTCCCCCGCAGCGGATCGGCGTCGAACTCGAGTGGACCACGCACTACGCCGGCGACCCCGCCGCCTACCTGAAGCCCGGGGATCTGGCCGCCGCACTCGGCGAGCACACGCCCGCCACGCTCGGTAATCCCCACCCCGCACCACTGCCCGGCGGCAGCACCGTCACGGTCGAGCCGGGCGGGCAGATCGAGATCTCCTCGGCCGTCGCGGACGATCTGGCCGGCTTGTACCGGGCCCTCTCCGCCGACCACGCCACCCTCACCGAACTGCTGGCCCGCGCCGGGATCGTCCTGGGCGAGCGGGGCATCGACCCCCACCGGCCACCGCGGCGCATCCTCGACACCCCTCGCTACGCGGCCATGGAACGCGCCTTCGACCGGGCCGGCCGGACCATGATGGGCAGCACCGCCGGCCTGCAGGTCTGCTTCGACGCCGGCACACCGCAACAAGACGCCGGCGGGCCGCAGCGAGACGCCGGCACACCGCGACAAGACGCCGGCACGCCAAAACAAGGCGCCGGCACGCCGCAGCGCTGGGCGGCCCTGAACGAGATGGGGCCGGCGCTGATCGCGCTGTTCGCGAACTCCCGGCGGCACGCCGGCCGCGACACCCGCTGGGAATCCGCCCGGATGGGCGCCTGGCTCGCGATGGAACCCCGCCGCACCGGCCCGGTCCCGGTCGGCGACGATCCGGCGGCGGACTGGGCGCGGTACGCGCTCGACGCCCCGCTGCTCTGCGTCCGCCGCGAGGAGGGCGACTGGGACGCGCCGGCCGGCCTCACCCTGGCCGGCTGGATCGCGTCGGACGACCCGCCCACCGTGGACGACGCCGAATATCACCTCAGCACCCTCTTCCCACCGGTACGGCCCCGCGGGTACCTCGAGGTCAGGTATCTGGACACCCAGCCCGGCGACGAGTGGATCGCCCCGGTCGCGGCGCTGTCCGCGCTGCTCGGCGACGATCTGATCATCGACCGGGCCCGGGCCGCCGCGGCACCCGCCGCCGGCCGATGGCACGCCGCCGCCCGGGCCGGGCTCGCCGACCCACCGGTGCGAGCGGCCGCCCGCGCGCTGGCCGAGCTCGCCTGCCGGAACCTCGATCGCACCGGGCTGCCGGCCGGCGTCCGCGACCGGGTCTCCGGCATCCTCTCCCGCCGCCTGCACGCCGTCGCGGCCGCGGCCTGACCCCTCTCTGGAGAGATTCCATGACACAGGATCTGCGGCTGACCATCGCCGCCGAACTGGAGCGCACCCGCGCCCGGACCGCGCTGCTCACCGACGCGGTCGACGAGGGCGACCTGATCCGCCAGCATTCGCCGCTGATGTCCCCGCTGGTCTGGGACCTGGCGCACGTCGGCAGCCAGGAGGAGCTCTGGCTGGTCCGGGACGTGGGCGGGCGTGACCCGCTGCGGCCCGACATCGACGAGCTCTACGACGCGTTCAAGCACGCCCGCAAGGACCGTCCGGCGCTGCCGCTGCTCAATCCCACGCAGGCCCGGGCGTACGTCGCACAGGTCCGGGACAAGGCCCTCGACGTGCTCGACCGGGTGCGGCTCGACGGCCGCCCGCTGCTCGACGGCGGGTTCGCCTTCGGCATGATCGTCCAGCACGAGCAGCAGCACGACGAGACGATGCTCGCGACCCATCAGCTCCGGGCCGGCGATCCGGTGCTGACCGCCCCCGCGCCGCCGGCCGCGAGAGTCCCGGTCTCCGGGGAGGTCTTCGTTCCCGGTGGGAGATTCATCATGGGTACGACCACCGAGCCGTGGGCGCTGGACAACGAACGTCCTGCCCACGACGTGGAGGTGCCGGCGTTCTACATCGATGCCGCGCCCGTCACGAACGGCCGGTATCGGGAGTTCATCGAGGCCGGGGGCTATGACGATCCGGCGTTCTGGAGCGAACGCGGGTGGGCTTATCGCGTTAAATCCGGACTTGTTGCCCCGCTGCACTGGCTGCGCGACGCTGAAGGCTGGCACAATCGCCAGTTCGGCCGGATAAGTCCGATTAATCCGGACGAGCCCGTCGTGCACGTCTGCTACTTCGAAGCCGAGGCCTTCGCCAACTGGGCCGGCAAGCGTCTCCCCACCGAGGCCGAGTGGGAGAAGGCCGCCCGCTGGGACCCGGCGACCGGGCGCTCCCGCCGCTATCCGTGGGGTGACGACGAGCCCGAGCCCCGGCACGCCAACCTCGGCCAGCGGCACCTGTCGCCGGCCCCGGTCGGCGCGTACCCGGACGGCGCCTCCCCGCTCGGCGTGCACCAGCTCATCGGCGACGTCTGGGAGTGGTGCTCGTCCGATTTCGATCCCTACCCCGGGTTCGTGGCGTTCCCCTACCGGGAATACTCCGAGGTCTTCTTCGGCGGCGACTACAAGATGCTGCGCGGTGGCTCGTTCGGCACCGACACGGCCGCGGTGCGGAGCACGTTCCGCAACTGGGATCACCCGATCCGGCGGCAGATCTTCAGCGGGTTCCGCCTGGCCCGGGACGCCTGATGTGCCGTCACCTGGGATACCTCGGTCCCCCCGTACCCATGAAGGGTCTTCTGTTCGATCTGCCGCACGCCCTGGCGACGCAGGCGTGGGCCCCGCGGGACATGCGCGGCGGAGGAACCATCAACGCTGACGGCTTCGGCGCCGGGTGGTATCCGCCCGGCGCCGGGGCGCCCGTCCGCTACCGCAGCGCCATGCCCATCTGGACCGATTCCGCACTCCCGGCGATCGCCGCCACGACGTCCCCGGGAGCGTTCCTCGCGGCGGTGCGCTCGGCCACGGTCGGCATGCCGGTCACCGAGTCGGCGGCCGCGCCCTTCACCGACGGCAGGTGGCTCTTCAGTCACAACGGCGTCGTGCGCGGCTGGCCCGGCACGCTCGCCGGCCTCGCCGCGGATCTTCCGATGGAGGATCTGCTCACCCTGGACGCGCCGACCGACGCGGCGGCCCTCTGGCTGTTGGTACGGGCGAGGCTCCGTGCGGACGAGTCCCCGCCGAAGGCCGTCGCCTCCGTGGTGGCCGACGTGCTCGCCGCGGCGCCCGGATCCCGCTTGAATCTGCTGCTCACCGACGGCTCCCAGCTGATCGCCACGACGGCCGGCCACGCGCTGTCGGTGTGTGCGGCGGACGGCTCGGTGGTGATCGCGTCGGAACCCCTCGACGCCTCGCCCTCGTGGCAGCCGATCCCGGACGGCCGGCTGGTCGTCGCCACCGCTTCCACCCTGGAGATCTCTTGATCAAGCTGCTGGACGACTCGGACCTCGACCGATCGCTGCGTGCCGACGTGCAGGCCGGCCTGACCGCGCCGGTCAAGACACTGCCGCCCAAGTGGTTCTACGACAACCGGGGCAGCGAGCTCTTCGAGGAGATCACCCGGCTTCCGGAGTACTACCCGACCCGTACCGAACGGGCCGTCCTCGCCGAGGCCGCGCCGGAGATCGCCCGGATCACCGACGCGAAGACGCTGGTCGAACTCGGATCCGGGTCGTCGGAGAAGACCCGGCTGCTGCTCGACGCCATGCTGGCGCGCGGGACGCTCGGCTCGTTCGTGCCGCTCGACGTCTCCGCCACGTTCCTGTCCTCCTCGGTGGAGACCCTGATCGCGGAGTATCCGGGCCTCGGCGTCACCGGGGTGGTCGGCGACTTCGCGCAGCACCTCGGCCATCTCCCGGACGGCGACGACCGGGTGGTCGCGTTCCTCGGCGGGACGATCGGCAACCTCGTGCCGGACGAGCGGGCCGCATTCCTGACCTCGCTGCGGCAGGCGCTGCATCCGGGCGAGTGGCTGCTGCTCGGCGCCGACCTGGTGAAGGACCCGGCCGTGCTGGTGCCGGCCTACGACGACGCGGCCGGGGTGACCGCCGCGTTCAACCGCAACGTGCTGCACGTGGTGAACCGCGCGCTCGGCGGCGACTTCGACCCGTCGCTCTTCGAGCACGTGGCGCTCTGGGACCCGCAGCGGGAGTGGATCGAGATGCGGCTGCGATCCACCGTCGCCCAGCGGGTCCGGATCGCCGGCCTGGACCTGACCGTGCCGTTCGCGGAGGGCGAGGAGATGCGGACCGAGATCTCGGCGAAGTTCCGCCGGGCGGGGCTGGCGTCCGAGCTCGGGGCGGCCGGCTTCGAGCTGCGGCACTGGTGGACGGATCCGCGCTCGTGGTTCGGGGTGACGCTGGCCCAGGCGGTCTGACGGCTCGCGGCCCCCTCGCTCCCCGGCCCGGTGTGGTCGCGCTCGCCGGGCGAACTCGGCGTGCCGGGCTTTGCGGCCGGTGCCACACTGGCAGCGGGCGAGGGGGTGCGCGATGGAGTTCGATCCGATGAGCAGTGCCGAAGACCTGCTCAGGTCCAGCCGCGACGAGCTCCGGCGGGCGCTGCGGCGGCGCCCGCTCCCGGTCGCGATCCTGGCCGGCGCCACCGATCTGCCGCCGGCCCGGCTCGGTGGCTGGGAGACGTTCGACGGGGTGGCCACCTGCGTACGGGTCGACTACGGCCAGCCGGTCAAGTCGGGCTCGTGGGTGAGTGTGGAGACCGCCCGCTGGTCCGGCACCCAGGTCACCGGCGGGCCGCTCCGCGAACTGCTCGAACACCACATGCGGCAGAACGGCGACCGGTTCTCGTCGGTCGAGTGGACCGGCGACGACCGGACCGTCACGGTCGACGGCCGCACCGTCGCGGGCCGCCGTCTCCGGGCCGGCGACCGCTGGTGGGCGGTGCGCTGCACGCTGCGCGACGTGGAGATCAGCGTGGTGGCGCACGACTGGGACGCGGTCGTGGCGGTCCGCACCCTGAACCAGGGCGAGATCGACGAGCTGATCTCGGTGGTGCCGACGCCGCCGTCGTTCATCCCGCCCGCCACGCCGCCCGACCCGCCCTCGGACGCGACCGGCGAACCGCACCGCGCCCTCGTCGAGGAGGTGCTCCGCTCCGAGCGGCAGCGCATCGACTGGCTCACCGACGGCGGGCCGCCGCCCCGGCTCCCGGCGAACTGGGGCCGGCTGTGGCGGGATGCCGTACGCCGCCAGGCGGACCTCGCCGGCCAGCCCGAACCCGAGGCGGAACGGGCCCTCCAGGGCATGCTCAACCAGCTGACCACCCTCTACACCGAGGCCGAGTGGTTCCGCACCGACGAGGTCCTGCAGCGGCGGGCGGTCAGCGAGATCCTGCTCTTCGCCACCGGTCTGGGCCCGGACGTCCCGAGCCGGCCGGCGCAGCTCGCCTGGCAGCGGCGGCAGGGGCTGCGGCCGACCGACTACGCCCGGCTCGGCGCCATCACGGCGGCGCAGACCCGGTGGCTGGAGGAGTGGACGGCCTGGTCCCGTTCCTAGAGGAGCTCGGTCACCGATCCGATTCGCAGTCGCGCGTTCACCCACGCGGTGACGGCGGCCTCGCCCGGGTCCGGCCCGAGCACCGCCGCCAGCCCGCCGAGGTCGTCCGCGACCCGGTGCAGGCCGACGCGCGCGAGCCTCCGCCGGGCCTCGGCCAGCCGGTCCGGATATCCGCCGGGCAGGTGGGCAAGCCCGGTGTGCGCCGCCTCGGCGAGCACGGCGGCGGCGTGCGCCACCGCCTCCGCCAGCGGATCCTCCGGACCCGCCGCCGGCTCCAGCCTCTCCGCGGCCTGATCAGCATCGGTCAGGTCCGGCACGATGGGTGGTCCGTCGGCGGCGATTCCGTACGGGTCGACGACCGTGCGCCCACCGCTCCGATGAACCGAGCCGGCCACGTACCGCGGTGTTCCGTGCTTGCCGGACAGCGCCGCCAGCACGGCGTCGATCCGCCCCGGCGCCACGGCCGCGTAGGTGGCGGCGACCACGGCGGCGTTCCCGGCCGCATCCCGGATCTCCACGGTGAGCCGCTGCTCCCCCGGCTCGTAGCGGAACTCGCCCACCTCGGCGACGGCGAGCACCCGCACCAGCTCGGCGCGGACCCGGGCCCGCACCGGCCGCGGTGGCAGCGCGTCGAGTTCCGCGGCGAGCAGCGGATAGTCGGTGACGAGCAACCCCGGCGGCAGCCGATCCCACGCCCCGGTGCCGACCGTCACGGTCGGCCGCGCCACCCGGCTGGTGGCGAGCCGCACGGCCCGGCTGGCGCTCCGCACCGCCGACTCGGTCACCACCACCCCGGCCGCCAGCGCCCCGACGGTGGCTCCGCCCGCCCGGCGCCGGGCGAGGGCCGGACCGTCCTCGCCGGTGGTCCACTCCCGCTGCGAGACGAGCACCACCCCGGTCGCCGCCTGCGCATGGAACACCTCCACGACCCGCCGATCGTCGACGGCCCGGACGCGGGCCCCGAGCCCGTCGAGCCGAACCCGCCGCAGCGGCGTCTCGGCGGACTCCTCGGTCCCGAGAACCCGGGCCCGGAGCCCGCCCGTCCCCGCGGCCTCTCCTCCCCGGGCGACGGCTTCCCCTTCCCGAGCGACGGCCTCTCCTTCCCGAGCGACGGCCTCTCCTTCCCGAGCGACGGCCTCTCCTTCCCGAGCGACGGCTTCCCCTCCCCGAGCCGCGGCGACGGCCCGATAACGGGCTGCGGCGACGGCCCGGTGACGGGCGAAGAGCTCGGCGATCAGATCGGCCAGCGTCTCCGGCGAGTAGCGGGCGCTGCGCTCCCGATATCCCGCCAGCTGGTCGGCGAGCTCGGCGGTGGCGTCGGACGGCCAGCGCAGCCCGGCCCGTTCGAGCCGGCCCAGGTGCCCGGCGACCGCGGCGGCCAGACCCTCCCCCGCGTGCACGGCCCCGAACCGCAGCACCTCACCGGCGAACTCCAGCACGGCTTCGAGCCCGGTCCCCTCGTCGGCCGGCGCCTCCCCGGACCCGCCCACGTCGACGAGGCACTCCGCCTCCCCGGGGTGGTGCCGGTCGGCGACCCGGAACGCCCACACGGCCAGGGCCACGACGTCGTCCCGGACCCCGGCGCGGGCGTCGGTGTGCACGTACCCGAGATCACCCGGCACCAGGAATCGCACCGTAGCGGCGGGAAGCTCCACCACCGGAACCGTCCCCCGCCGGACCCGGGCCGCATATCCGGCCCGCTCCACCCGCCGGGCCGCGGCCACCAGCCGGCTCCCGATCCGAGCGGCGATCTCCTCGTCGCTGAAATCACCGGGCGACCAGGAGGCCGGAGCCGTCCCGCCTTCCATCACTGCCTGATAGGCCAGCACCAACCCGATCACATGCCGGCAGACCGTAGTGGCGCCGCACGAACAACTCCCCCGGTCGAGCCCACCCTCCGGCAGCTCGGCCCGCACTCCGTCGGCGAACTCCGCAACCACCACGGCGCCGTCCTCCGCCGACAGCACGGGTGGTTCGCGCTCCACCTCCCGCGCGGCCCGCTTCACCAGGCCGCGGTTGGCGAGCGCCGCCAGCGCGTCCGCGTCGAGAGCGAGCAGGTCGTCCCGCTCAGGAGTGATCACCGGCCCACCTTCTCCGCCACGAACTCGGCCAGCTGCCCCGGCGTCATCGCGCCCATCCAGGCCCCCGCGTCCGCGAGCCGCTGGGCGCACGCGCGGTCGTAGGCCGGATCGGCCTGCTCGTCGAGGGCCGCCAGACCCAGCACGGTGCTGCCCTGGTCGACCAGTTCCCGCACGGCGCGGACCAGCGACGCCTCCGAACCGCCCTCGAAGAAGTCGCTCACGATCGCGACGATGGTGCGGCGCGGCTGTTCCACGAGCTGGGCCGCGTACCGGACCGCGCGCGCGATGTCGGTGCCCCCGCCGAGCTGCGTCTTCATGAGCAGCTCGACCGGGTCGCTGACGTCCGAGGTCAGGTCGACGACCTCGGTGTCGAAGGCGATCAGGTGCGTCTTCACGCCGGGCAGGCCCCACAGGCAGGCCGCCGTGACCGCCGAGTGGATGACCGACGGCAGCATCGAGCCGGACTGGTCGACCAGCAGGATCACCTGCCAGGGCGCGAGGTGCCGCCGGTTGCGCGCCAGGAAGTACGGCGTCTCCACGGCGAGGCGCCGCTCCTCCGGGTCGTACCGCCCGAGGTTCGCCCGGATCGTGCGCCGCGCGTCGAAGTCCCGCGCCTGCTTGAAGCGGGTCGACTGCCGGGCCCGCGCTCCGGAGAAACTACGCCGCACCTCGGTCGCGAGCTTCTCGGTCATATCCCGCACGACCGATTCGACGAGGCGCCGGGCCAGGCGGAGCACTTCGGGATTCATGAGATGTTTTGTACGAAGGACAGCGCGCAACAACGCCGGATTCGGCTCCACCCGCTCCAGAACTGCCGGGTCCGTGACGATGTCGTGCACCTCGTACCGTTCGACGGCGTCCCGCTGCAACCGCTCGACGGTCTCCTTCGGAAAGAGCCGGACGATGTCGTCGAGCCAGTCCACAGTGGTCAGCCGGGAGGCGCCCGGCCCACCCTGCCGCCGGATGTCCCGCCGGTCCAGCTCCTCGTCACGCCCGTAGAGCCAGTCCAGCGCCGCATCCCGCCCCGCCGCCTCCCCGTCGGGCGCCCCGAGACTCCCCTCCGCCGGAGCCCCGAGGATCAGCCGCCACCGCTCGAGCCCCGGATCACTCACCGCCCACCCCCACCGTCCCCGCCGTCGAGGCGACCTCACCCGCGACCAGCGTCGAGCCGGAGCCCGGATCAGCCACCCCACCCGCCTCAGCGACGGAAGGCCCGGCCGCGGCAGGCAGGCCCGAGGCGAGCAGACCCGCCTGCGCCAGCCGCTCCTCCACCAGCTCGTCCAGGGCCATCCCGGCCGCCACGATCTCCGGCGGCACGGTGGTCCGGAGCAGGTCGCGGCCGGAACCGCCGAGGCCGCGCAGCTCCAGCAGGCGCTCGGCGATCGTGGCCCGTTCGCGCGGCGGGAAGAACTCGAACGCCTGCCGCAGCGCCGGCAACGCCAGCAGGAACTCCTGCGCGCCGATCCCGCGCACCAGCTCGTCGAGGATGCCGAGGATGCCGCCGTCCGCGAGCACCGTCTCCCGCGCCACCGCGAAGAGACCGGCCAGCCAGTCACCGGCCGCGCCGCCCGCGAACGCCCCGCGCACCGCCGGCGCCGCGTCGGTGTCGTCGCCGGACAGCACCCGGGCCAGCCCGTAGAAGGCGCCGCGAAGATCCGGTGGCGCGGCCCGGTCGGCCGCGATGCGCCCGGCCACGGCGATGGCGAGGGCCGGGTCGGCGCCCGTCCCGGACGCATGACGGACGGCGTCCCGGACCGCCACCACCGCGCGGATCCGCGGGAGGTCGGCGGGCAGCCCGGCGCCGGGCCGGCCCTCGGCCAGCCACAGGATGCGCCGGGCCGCGCTCGCGATCACCGCGCCGAGGAGGTCGCTGCCGGACGTGCCGAGCAGCCGGTCGTGCCGCCACAGGGCGACCGTCACGGCGAGGACCCGGCCCAGCTCGCCGAGGTCGTTGCCGGCCGCGACGCCGCGTTCGAGCCGGGCCGGCAGGTCGCCGGCGAGCTCGGTGACCCCGCAGAGCGCCGCGTCGAAGAGCGCGTCGGCGAGGCGTCCGAGGTCGTTGCCGGCCTCGTCGACCCGCTGGCCGATCTTCGCGGTGGCGGCGGAGCCGAGCGTGGGGCCGTACCCGCCCGCCTCGATCAACGCGACCAGCCGGTTCTCGTCGGCGCGGATCGTCCACGTCTCGGTGAGGACCGGGTCGACGCCGGTGGCCGGCCCCGCCGTACGCCGGTAGCCGGGGACGCCGAGCACCCGCAGCCGGTGCAGCACCCGGCTGCGCTCCCGGGCTCCGGTGTCGAGCAGGTCGAGGTCGCGGTCGCCGGGCCGGTCGAGGTCGTGGTGTTCCAGCTCTGCGGTGGCCGCGTGCACGAGCGGCGGCAGCGGGGTGTCCGGGTGCAGCCGGCCCACCCGGTCACCGCTGAGCACCGCTGTCATCTCGACGACGGCCGGATGCTGTCCGGCCGTGATGACGCCCCGCACCGACCAGGGCAGCGGCACCTCGAGCGCCTCGTTGATCAGCGCGGCGGCCAGCCCGTCGAGCACGTCGACCCGGGCCGGCTGATCGTGCCCGCGCAGCCGGGCGAGCGCCTCGGCGCTGGTCCGGGCCGCGATCAGGTCGGCAGTCGAGACCGGCTGCCCGCGTTCGCGCAGCCGGCCGGCGACCGCGGTGACCAGGTGGCGCGCGGCCGCGGCCGGGCCGTCCTCCCAGAGCCGCTGGTAGTACGCCGGCGACGGCATGCCCGACTGGTACCCGCCGAACGCGTCGAGCCGCCGGAACGAATAGGGAACGAGATAACTGCCCCCGGTCGCCCCCTCGGGCGGCTCCGGAACCGCGGGCCAGCCGCCCGGAGCGCCGGAATCGGCCCCGGCCGTGGAGAAGGCGCCGGAACCGCCGTCCGCCGAGCCGGCGCGCTCGGAGCCGGCGCGCTCGGAGCCGGCGCGCTCGGAGCCGGCGCGCTCGGAGCCGGCGCGCTCGGAGCCGGCGCGCTCGGAGCCGGCGTCCGCCGAGCCGGCGAGGCGCAGCAGGGCCGGCCGGTGGAAACCGCCGACCACCGCCACCACCGGCCGATCGCCGGCGGCCGCGACGGCGGCGCGGATCCAGCCGGCCATGTAGGCCTCCCGGGCCGTGTCCGACGCCCCGGCCGCGGCCTCCCCGCGGATCAGGTCGAAGTAGGCGTCGAGCCGCTCGGCCAGCCCCTCACCCGGATCCATCTCGACGAGGTGGTCCCAGAGCGCGTCGGTGTTGTCCACCCCGAAGGCCGCGCACAGCCGCTCGACCGCTTCGGCGTAGCGCTGCTCGGCGTCGGCGTACCGGTTGCTGCGGTCGGCGAACGCCTCGTGCCAGGCCGGCAGGTCGATGAACCGCACCTCGGCCCCGGCCGCCCGGCCCGCCGTGAGGGCCACCCACTCCGGCGAGTACGCGCAGAACGGCGCCCACGACCCGTGCCGCCGGTGTTCGTCCGCGTAGCTCGTGAAGATCGCCACCGGCAGCTCGTGGCCGAGCAGCAGCTCGCCGATCCGGTCGTTCATGTCGGCCGGGCCCTCGATCAGCACGTATGCCGGCTTCAGCGCGGCGATCGTGTCGCCGGCGAGGCGGGCGCAGGCCGGGCTGTGGTGCCGGACCCCGAGGACGGTGAGGCTCATCCGCCCGGCAACTCCCGGCGCGCCTCCCGCAGCTCGCGCCACTGCGGGCCGGTCCGCCACGCGGTGTGCTGTTCGAGGTAGCGGCGCAGTTTCGCAAGGTCGTCCGCGTTGTCCTTGGCGGCCGTGCCGGCGAGGCAGGAGACCAGGTCGCCGATCGTGCCGGCGGTGCCGTTCAGGAACCAGCCGCGCAGTCCGACCGCGTGCGCCACGGACACCGCCTCGGCCGTGCTCATCACCGAGGAGAGGCGTTCCATCTCGTCGCCGCGCGAGGTCCGCCCGGTGCGCAGCTCGCGGAACGTGGTGACCAGCACCTCGAGCACGTCGCGCCGCGGCGGCGCGGTCACCCCGGACCGGCGCAGCAGCTCGGCCGCCTCGGACTCGACGAGGTCGAGCTCGGTGTCGAAGTCGCCGATCGGGAAGACCGTCTCGAAGTTGAAGCGCCGCTTCAGCGCCGAGCTCATGTCGTTGACGCCGCGGTCCCGGGTGTTCGCCGTGGCGATGATGTTGAAACCGTCCCGCGCGAAGACCATGCCGGCGTCGCCGGGCAGCTCGGGCACCGCCATGACCCGGTCGGAGAGCGGCGAGAGCAGGCAGTCCTGCACTTCGAGCGGGCACCGGGTGATCTCCTCGAACCGCACGGTCCGGCCCCGCGCCATGCCGCGCAGCAGCGGCGCCGGGACCAGCGACCGCTCGGTCGGCCCCTCGGAGACGAGCAGGGCGTAGTTCCACGAGTATTTGATCTGGTCCTCGGTGGTGGCCGCGCCGCCCTGGATGGTCAGCGTCGAGTCGCCGCTCACCGCCGCCGCGAGCAGCTCGGACAGCAGCGATTTCGCCGTGCCGGGCTCGCCGACCAGCAGCAGGCCGCGGCTCGTGGCGAGGCTGACCAGCGCGCGGTCGATCAGCGACGGGTCGCCGACGAACTTGCGGGCCACCCCGAGTTTCCGGTCGCCGACGATGAACGCCCGCGCGGCCCGCAGGCTGAGCGCCCACCCGGGCGGCCTCGGCGCGTCGTCGGAGGCCCGCAGCCGGGCCAGCTCCCCGGCGAACCGCACCTCGGCCGGCGGCCGCTGCGCCCGTCCCGCCGCGACGTCGGCAACAGCGCTCACGACAGCACCTCCGTCAGGACGTCGGCAACAGCGCTCACGACAGCACCTCTCTCAGGTCGCGCAGGGCCTCGGCCGCCGTGATCGGGTCGAGCTCGCGCAACCTGCTCGACTCGCGGCGCTGATAGGTGCGGTGGCCGTCGCGGTCGTCCGCGTAGACCTCGACGATCCTCTGCTCGGGCAGCACGTCGAGCGCCCCGACGGCGATGCCGGGGTCGATCTCGACGACCAGGGTGAGGCCACCGGGCACATCGCGCTCGAACCACCCCTGTACGCCGGCGTCCTGTGGCGCTCCGCGCTGCCAGCCACGGCGTTCCAGCCCCAGCAGCGTGGTGGTCGGCACCCGGACACCGAGGAAGCCCCGCCCGAGCCGCTCCTCGGCCTGCTCCGGCGTGAGCGCCTCGACCTCGCGGCCGAGCTGGGGGAACGGCTGCAGGATCTCGTAGTCGGCGAAGACCCCGGCCCAGGCCGCCAGCGCATCGCCGAGCTGGAGCGGGTGCGCCACCCCGATCCGCTCGTCGTCGCCGAGCACCACCGCCTCGTCGTCCACGTCGGCGAACGACCCGTCCTCGGCCGGCCGGATGCCGCTGGAGTGCTCGAAACGGAACCAGACCAGCCGGCGCACCAGGTGACGCATCAGCGGATGGCCGGCGAAGTAGTGCCGGAAGTCGGCGCCGCTCCACCGGCGCTGGTCCACCATGGCCCGTTCGAGCCGGCGCACCTGATCGGCGGCGATGGCCCGGACGTCCTTCTTCAGGGCGGAGAACATCCGGTATGCCTCCGGCGCGAGCTCCGGGTCGTCCTGCGCGCCCGGTTTCGGCAGCGCCTTGAGCCGCTTGCCCGCCGCGTCCGCCACGAACGGCTTGAGCTGCTCGTCGAAGCCGACCGTGAACCGCCGCCGGCCGTAGTCGAGGACCAGGCTGCCGGTCTCGTCGAGCCCGAGGTCGGGGACGAGACGGTCGGCCAGCTCGTCGGCGGTGAGACCGAGCGCCGCCGCCAGCTCGGTGATCTTCTCCTGCGCGCGCTCCTTGAGGCCCTTGAACTTCACCCTCTGCGCGATGCCGTGCAGGTACGTCAGGGCCACGTCGGTGCCGATCTCGGCCAGCACGTCGAGGCCGGCCACGGCGCGGGCGTGACCGCCCTCGCCCGGCCAGGCGCGGATCACCGGGGCGAGCCGGCGGACCGTCTCGTCGTCGCCGAGCAGGCCCAGCGCGTCGAGCGCCCAGCTCTGCTTCGCCGGGTGCCCGGCCTCCCGCCACTCGGTGAACAGCCCCCAGGCGAACTCCGCCAGGCCGGCCGGCTCGCACGCGGCGGCGACCAGGGCCAGGCCCGGGTAGGGCGCCCCGATCCGGGACATCGCCAGCATCGTGAGCACGTGGCCGACCGCCTCGGCCGGCAGCGTGCCGTGCCCGCCGGTCAGCCGGATCGGCGGGAGCAGCGCCGGGTTCGCCCACTCCGGCAGGCCGGGGATGACCTGGGGCAGGATGGTCAGCGGGTCGACGGCGAGGATCTCCTCGACGGCGGCGACGGTCTCGGGGCCGTGGACGGCGGCTGCCCCTCGTACGCAATCGGTGTGTCCCATGGCGGCCAGCGCGCGCAATCCATCCTCGGCGTCGGCGCGGGCGGCCGCCGCCTTGCCGGAGACGGGCCCCACCGCGACCGGCACGAGCGCGCGAGCGGCGGGCGAAGCGTGCCGGGCCAGCCAGCCGGCCGCGACCTTGCGGACCGAGCGGAGGCGCTGGTGCCAGCCCGCCATCAGCAGCGCCACCTCGGCCGACACCACCGGGGCGAGGATCGGCGCGGCTTGGGCCGGGGCCCGTCGTGCGCAGTCGATCAGGGCCGGCACGGCGGCGGCCTGGTAGCGGGAGAGCAGTGCCCGGCCCCAGTCGTCGATGCCCCAGACGTCGCGCGGCGTCCAGCCCGCGATCGCCGGGACGGTCAGCTCATCGGGCCCGGACAGGAAGAGGAAGAGCTCGTCCCACTTGTTTCCCGCCGGGGTGCCGATCCGCGCGGCCGTCGCGGCGAAGTCGTGCTCGCCGCCGTGCCGGCGGGCCCACTCGCTCCGCCCCCAGGACTCGCGCTCGCCCTCGGCCCAGTCGACGAGCACCGTCGCGTCGCTGTCCAGCCCGGTGACGACGAGCGGTTCCCGGGCGACCCGGGTGATCCACGGCGGGTTCACCAGGATCGGCGGCAGGTCGGCCGGGTCGGCGCCGCCCTCGGCGGACGCGCCGAGTGAGGCGAGGACCGCGTCGAGGCGCTCGCCGGCCCGGCCGCCGAGCTCGCCGCGGACCTCGGCGGCGAGGTCCATCCGGGCGGCCACCCGGGTGCGCAGCAGCCGCGCCGCGGCCGGCCGGTCGGAGGCGGCGAGGATCCGGAGGGCCCGCTCCGGATGACGGGCGGCCGCCTCGGCGACCGCGGCCGGGACGCCGGGCCGGTCGAGCCGCTCGGCGAGCGCGGCGAACGCCTCGTCGGTGCCGATCGCGACGAGCGCCGCCAGCAGTTTCCTCTGTCCGTCGGCGGTGCCGTGGTCGTCGAGCCAGTGGGTCAGCGCCGGCACCGCGCCGTCGCCGACGCCGGCCACGAACGTGTAGAGCAGCTGGGAGTCGTAGGTCGCCTGGTAGGTGCTGACCTGCTCGGCGAGGCGCAGCCCGGTCGCGCCGTCGGCGGCCACGGTCAGCAGCGTCAGCTTGAGCGACCCCAGGGCGTGCCGCGGCAGCACCGCCGCGATGATCTCCTCGGCCCAGGCCGCCTCGTCGGGGACCAGCACCGAGACGAGGGCGCGCTGCGGCATCGACTCACCGCGCACGGCGGCCAGGGCGGCGACGACCCCGGCGTAGTCGTCGGGGGACGCGGCCGACACGGCCGTACGCAAGCGGTATGCGATGGTGAAGGCCAGAACGGTCGAGTAGCCGGTGGCGTCGCGCTCCGGCACGCCCCGGGTGATCGGCCGGCCCACCGCGAACTCGCCCGGGTAGAGCGCCGCGAGCTCGGCCGTCGCCGCCGCGGCGAACCCGAGGCCGTGCCGCTCGCGCCAGAGGTCGCCGAACGCCTGGAGCTCGTCGAGCCGGGCCCAGCCGAGCACCCCGGAGATCGCCTGGACCACGGCGGCGGCGCCGAGCGGGGTGGCGGCCGGGTCGCCCGCGAGGTAGGCCCGGCCGGCCTCGGCGATGTCACCGGGCGTCAGCCGGTGGGCGAACGAGGGGAGCGCGTCATCCCGGAAGGCGGTCAGCAGCTCGGTGGCATGCCGCACCTTGACCGCCTGGACCGGGGGCATCGGCGGGGCGTCGGCCCGGCGCGGCAGCACGAACCGGCGCCACGCGGACGGGATCGCGAACGAGAGCATGGCCGGAACCCTAGCGAGCGGATACGACAAAATCGCGAGCCATCGACAGCCATGGACATCAGCGGCGATCTGCACCACAGTGAGACACGACTCCGGTGCGGACCGTGCAGGCGGCCGGCCCGCGCCGGAGTCTCCATATATCGATTGCGGCGCGCGCCGGAGGCTGACACCTTCTCCACCGATGGACGAGCGCATTCAGAACTCCGTGGTGGCCAACCTCCGCACCCGCCCGCAGGCCACCGAGGTCGGCCCCTTCATAGCGGGCCTGGACCCGGGCACCGACAGTCAGTGGGTCAACTACGCGACCCCGCGACCGCACGCGACGATCACCGCGGCCGACGTCGACGCCCTGATCGAGACCTTCCTCGAGGCGGGGCGCAAACCCCGGCTCGAGTACGTCACGAGCACCGCCCCCGAGCTGGAGAACATGCTCCTGGCGGCCGGCTTCACGGTCGAAGCACGCCACGAGTACCTGATCTGCACCCCTTCGCGGTTGACGGCTTCACCCGTACCCTCCGGTCTGTCCCTTGCCGAACCCACCACCGACCCGGACCGGGCCGCCCTGGCCGCAGCCACCGGTGAGGCCTTCGGCGAGGCGCCGCAGGCGTCCGAAGCCGACGTGGCCCGCCTGCGCCGCAACCAGGAACGCGGCGGAATCCCGCTGGCCGCCCTGACCGAGAATGGACACTGCGCCGGCGGCGGGCAGGCGATGCCGCCCCAGGACGGGACCAGTGAGATCGGTGGCATCGGCGTCCGCGAGCCGTTCCGCGGGCGCGGACTCGGCCAGGCGATCACCGCGGGGCTGGCCGAGCGGCTCTTCGCGCGCGGCGTCGAGATCGCCTGGCTGGAGGCGAGCGGCGAGGACTCGTGGCGGGTCTACGAGCGCGTCGGTTTCCGCCCGGCCGGGAAGCGGCTCTACATCTCGCGCTGAGCGGGGTATCTTCCCCCTGTGCCGATCTTGGGAAGCGCTCTCGTCACCGGAGCATCGCGCGGTCTGGGCGCGCACATCGCCCGGCGTCTCGCCGCCGACGGATGGCCGGTGGCGATCAACTATCGCTCCGACGCCGAAGGCGCCGAGCGCGTCGCCGCGGAGATCCGCGAGCAGGGCGGGAAGGCTGCGGCTCTGCGCGCCGACAGCACCGACGAGGCACAGGTACGGGACCTCGTCGCGGCCGCCTCCGACCAGCTCGGGCCGGTGCAGGCGGTGATCGCCAACGCGACCGGGCCGCAGCCGGCCGCGCCCGCCGAGGAGGTCACCTGGCGTGACCACCTCGACCAGCTCGAGTTCTTCGTGAAGAGCCCGACGCTGCTGCTCGCGGCCGCGCTGCCGGGGATGCGCGCGCTCGGGACCGGCCGGTTCGTCCACATCGGCTCGGACTCGTTCGAGCGGGCCATCCCGGGGGCGTCGGCGTACAACGCGGCGAAGGGCGCGCAGATCGGGCTGGCCCGGACGTGGGCGCGTGAGCTGGGCGTCCACGGGGTGACGGTGAACGTGGTGGCGCCGGGCTGGATTCCGGTGGAGCGGCACGGCAATCCCGACGTCTCCGGATATGTCGCTGATGTCCCTCTTGGGCGGATCGGCACGCCGCAGGACATCGCCGACGTGGTCGCGTTCGTCTGCTCGGACGCGGCCCGGTTCGTGACCGGCGAGCGGATCACCGTGAACGGCGGGCACACGATCGACTAGAGCTACCGTTGCGTCATGCGGCAGGTCTATGCGCACCAGGCGATCCTCCATTCCTCCAGCCAGATCGAACCCGGCGCGGCCATCACGACGGCGCTGTGCGGCGACGTGCATCACGAGCCGCCCTGCCCGCTCGCGCCGCACCACACCGCCGCCCGCACCGAGGACGGCCGGCTCCACCTGCGGATCCTGTTCGCGACCGAGCCGAACCGGGTCGAGCTCGTGCGGTCCCGGATCGACGCGGCGCTCGCCGGCGGCGACTGGGAGCTGATCTCGTCGGGATGCGCGCGGGTGGACGCCGGGGATCGTTCGGACGCTCGGCGCCTACTCAGGGCAAACAGGGCGTAACCTTCGGGTCATGCTCCTCACCGTCGTCGCCGACTACGGCCTCGGGGATCTCGCGTTCGCCGAGGTCCGCCAGCGACTCGCGCTCCTGCTGCCGGCGGCCGACGTCACGGCCGTGCCGGTGCCGGCCTTCGACACGGTCGCGGCCGGCTTCTGCGTGTGCCAGCTCGCCCTCGGCGAGGGCCCGGCCGACCGGATCGTCTATGCGAACGTGGCGCCCCGCCGCGACCGGGACGAGCCCCGGGCGAACAACGCGGGCGAGCGCCTCGCCGCGGCCCGCCTCGACTCGGGCGTGCTCGTGGTCGCCGTGAACGCCGGCGCGGCGCTCTCCTTCCTGGCCGCCGAGGGCGTCCCGGTCCGGGCCGTGGATGTGGCCGACCACGGCTCCCAGTTCCGCTCCCGCGACGTCTTCCCGGCCGCGCTCGCCGCCCTGGCCGCCGGCGACGACTCGCTGCTCGGCGAGGAGCTCCCGGTCGGCCCGCCGCCGAAGCAGGCGGTCGCCTACACCGACGGCTACGGCAACATCAAGACCACCTGGGACGCGCCGCCCGCCCCCACCGGCTCCCGCGTCCGCGTCCGCATCGGCGGCGCCGAGGCCGAGGCCGTGATCAGCGACGGCGTCTTCGAGGTCCCGGCCGGCACGATGTCGTTCGCCCCGGGCAGCTCCGGCTGGAACGGCCGCTCGTTCTTCGAGCTCCTCGCCCGGGGCGGCAGCGCGGCCGAGGTCTTCGCCCATCCGCGATCCGGCACCCCGGTCGAGATCGTCCGCTGATCTCGTACAGTGCGGGGCATGCTGGGACGAATACTCCGCGACCTCACGCTGGCCGACCTCACCTGGGGCGGCGGCCCGCTGGTGCTGGCGATCCTCGCCTTCGTCCGGGCCGCGCGGGTGGAGGAGTCGTTCGACCGCGGGGCCTGGATCGCCTGTGGAGTCATCATGCTGGCGGTCTGCGCCGCCTACCTGACCTGGGTGTGGCGGCGGCGGTCCGACCTTCAGAGCGACCCGGGGGCGACCCAGCGATAGATCTGGGCGTCCCTCAGCTCGATCGACGACGCGGGGGCGGGCGGCGGTCCGGCCGCGAGCCGGGCGACGACGTTGGTGCGGCCGCGGATGGTGCGGCCGTCCTCGGTCCAGTGCAGATAGGGGTGCAGGAGCCGGATCAGCGCGGTCCGATCGTCGCGCGCGGCCGCCGCCAGCACCTCCTCCACAATGCCGGGCGCCATCGCGGTCAGCTCCCGGCCGGTTTCAGCGGGGTGCTGCTGCGGCCGTGTTCAGTGCCGCTGAGTTCGGCGTCGAGGGTCTCCTGGGCGATGCGCATACCCTCGGCGTACGAGGGTTCGGCGAGGCGGCGCCAGATCTCGTCCTCGGCGACGTCCTCGAGGTGGCTCATCACCCACCAGATGTTGCCGAACGGGTCGCGGATCCGGCCGCCCCGATTGCCGAAGGCGTCGTTCGCCACGGCGGTGACCACGTGCGCGCCGGCCGCGGTGGCGCGGGTGAAGACCTCGTCGGCGTCCGGGACGAAGACGCGCAGCAGGCTCGG
Organism: Actinoplanes sp. NPDC023714; assembly: GCF_040639855.1. NCBI lineage: Bacteria > Bacillati > Actinomycetota > Actinomycetes > Micromonosporales > Micromonosporaceae > Actinoplanes > Actinoplanes sp. NPDC023714. The sequence goes on along the minus strand of NZ_JBFAAR010000001.1, from coordinate 1,580,849 downwards.
CATCACCGGCCAGCCGGGGCGCCTGTCGAACGCCAGGACCACGGTGTCGCCGATCCGGATCTCGCCGTGCCCGACCGCGCCGTCCTCGGTGAGCACCCGGCCCAGCTCCTCACCGGCGAAGACGGCCGTCACGAAGTCGAGGAAGGCGCCGGTGTCGCCGGTGACCACCCACGGCGCGACGGTGGTGTAACCCTTCGGTGTCGTCATGCGGGCGACGCTACGCGCGAATCAGGACAGCCCCCGTCCGCAATCCGAACGCATAGACTCGCGGCTATGTCTACTCGGCGTACCGTGCTCTCCCTATCGGCGGCGGCAGCGGTGGCGGCGACGGCCGCGCCCGGTGCCGCGCAGGCGTCAGGCACCCGGCCTCGGAAGCCGGATGCCCAGCTCAGGGCCATTCTGAAGGAGATCGACCCGAAGCGGATCGAGGCGACCGTGCGCCGTCTCGCCGCGTTCGGCACCCGGCACACCCTCTCGTCGCAGACCGACCCGGCCCGCGGCATCGGCGCCGCCCGCGATTGGATTTTCGAGCAATTGCAAGGGTACGCGGCCAGGTCCGCCGGACGGATGACAGTGGAGCTCCAGTCGTTCGTCCAGCCGGTCTCGCCCCGGATCCCGGCGCCCACCACGATCACCAACGTGATCGCCACCCTGCGGGGCAGCCGCACCCCGGAGCGGATCTACGTGGTGACCGGCCACTACGACTCACGCGCCTCGGACGTCATGGACGCCGTGAGCGACGCGCCCGGCGCCGACGACGACGCCTCGGGCGTTGCCGTGATCATGGAGCTGGCCCGGGTGCTCGCCACCCGCGAGCCCGAGGCGACCCTGGTGTTCGCGGCGGTGGCCGGCGAGGAGCAGGGGCTCTACGGTTCCGACCACATGGCGCAGGTGCTCAAGGACGCGGGCGCCGACGTCCAGGGCATGTTCAGCAACGACATCGTCGGCACCGGCGACGCCCACGACGGGACCCGCCCGGACAACCGCACGGTGCGGCTCTTCGTGGAGGGCGTGCCCACCTCGGAGACGCCGGCCCAGGCGAACACCCGCCGCAGCGTCGGCGGGGAGAACGACGGCCCGTCCCGGCAGCTGGGCCGGTTCGTCAAGGACGTCGAACCGGAGGGCGCCGACGTGCGGGTGGTCTGGCGCCGCGACCGCTACCGGCGCGGCAGCGACCACATCTCGTTCCTGCTGCGCGGATACCCGGCCGGGCGCTTCACCGAGCCGCGGGAGAACTTCGCGCACGAGCACCAGGACGTCCGGGTCGAGGACGGCGTCCAGTACGGCGACCTCGTCGAGTTCTGCGACTTCGGCTACATCGCCCGGGTGGCCCGGGTCAACGCCGCGACGCTCTGGTCCCTGGCCCAGGCCCCCGGAACGCCGCGCGGCGTGGTCATCGACACGACCCGGCTCACCAACGAGACGACGCTGCGCTGGCAGCCCGGCACCGAACCCGACCTGGCCGGCTACGAGGTGGTCTGGCGCGAGACGACGGCCCCCGACTGGCAGCACGTGGTACGGGCCGGCAACGTGTCCGAGGTGACGATCGACCTCTCCAAGGACAACGTCTTCTTCGGAGTCAGGGCCGTCGACACGGACGGCAACCGCTCCCCCGCCGCAGCTCCCCAACCGAGCTGACCCCGCCCCACCCCACCCCACTCCCGATCTTGTTGTTCTGTACGAGAACGGGTCACCCCGGAACAACAAGATCGGGAGAGGGAGGGAGAGAGAGCACTAGGCGCCCCGGAGGACGGCTCCGAAACGGGAACCGACGACGGTCACGGCCGCGTCGCGGGCTGCGATCGTCTCCTCGGAGGTGAGGGTCCGGTCGGGGGCGCGGAAGGTCAGCTTGTAGGCGAGGGACCGCTTGTCCGCGCCCAGCTGCTCCGACTCGTACACATCGAAGAGCGCCACCGACTCGAGCAGCTCTCCCGCTCCCTCGGCGAGTGCGGCCTGCACCTCGGCGGCCGGGACCGTGCGGTCCAGGACCAGCGCCACGTCGATCAGCGCGGCCGGGAACGTCGAGATCCGCACCGCGTCGATCACCGGCGCGGCCGGGAGCACGTCGAGGTCGATCTCGGCGGCCGCGGTCCGCTTGGGCAGGTCGAACGCCGCCACCACCGCGGGGTGCAGCTCGCCGGCGTGACCGATCACCACGCCGTCGACCAGGATCTCGGCACAGCGTCCGGGGTGCCACGGCGCGCGCTCGCCGGCCCGTACGGAGATCCGCGAAGCGGGAATGCCCGCCGCCGCGACCGCGACGCGCGCCGCCTCGACGGCGTCCGCCCAGGAGGCGGCGCGCCCCTCGCCCCACCAGCCGGCCGGTTCGGCGTCGCCGGTCAGCACGACGGCGAGGTGCCACGGCTGCTCGGGGACGATCGCGTTGGCGGCGGTCCACTCGTCCTCGGTGGGACGGCGGTCGACGCCCAGCATCGGCGGGGCGGCCGCGGCGAGGTGCGGCAGGAACACCGTGCCGGTCTCGAAGAGCGCCACGTCGCGGCGTCCCCGGCCGAGGTTCCGCTTGAGGGTGCCGAGCAGGGGCGCGAGCAGCGACGTACGCAGCAACGGCTCCTCCTCGGAGAGCGGGTTGGTCAGCCGCACCGCGCTCCGGCGGGGGTCGTCCACCGGCAGGCCGAGCGCGTCCGCGGTGGACGGCGCGACGAACGGGTAGGACAGCACCTCCACGTACCCGTTCTCGGCGAGCGCCCGCCCGATCGAGCGACGCTGCCGCTGCGCCGGGGTGAGGCCGTTGCTGCTGCCCGCGGGCGGCAGCACGCTCGGGATCTCGTTGTAGCCGCCGAGCCGCGCCACCTCCTCGACCAGGTCGATCGGGGCGAGCAGGTCGGGACGCCAGGACGGCGGCACGACCTCGATCTCGTCACCGGCGAGCTCGGTGGAGCAGCCGACCTTCGACAGCAGCTCCGCCACCCGGGCGGCGTCGAAATCGAGCCCGATGATGGTGGAGGGCAGCGACACCGGCAGCCGGACGACCGACGGCGGCACCACGTGGTTGACGTCCAGGATCCGCTCGTCGACGTCCCCGCCGGCGCGCTCGGTGAGGATCTCGACGGCCCGCTCCAGCGCGACCAGCGGCAGCTGCGGGTCGACGCCGCGCTCCCACCGCTTGGCGGCCTCGCTGAAGAGCTTGTGGCGCCGCGCCGTGCGGCCCACCATGATCGGGTCCCAGTGCGCGGCCTCGAGGAGCACGTTCACGGTGCCCTCCTGCCACTCGCTGGTCTCGCCGCCCATCACGGCGGCGAGCGAGATCGGCCCGGTCTCGTCGCAGATCACCATGTCCTCGGCGTCGAGCACGCGGGCCACGCCGTCCAGGGTGGTCAGCTTCTCGCCCGGGTGGGCCCGGCGTACGACCAGGCCGCCCTTGAGCCGGTCCAGGTCGAAGACGTGCATCGGCTGGCCGAGTTCGAGCATCAGGTAGTTGGTGATGTCGACGGGGAGCGAGATGGTGCGGATGCCGGCCGCGACGAGGCGGCGCTGCATCCACTCCGGGGACGGGGCGTCCGGGTCGATGCCCCGGACCACCCGGGCCGCGAACCGGTCGCACCCGACGGTGTCCTCGATGGCGATCTCCCACGGAACGGAAGCGGTCCCGGACGGAGTATCCAGATCTGCCGGGTCCATGAAGGGCACATCGAAGTACGTGGCCAGCTCCCGCGCCATGCCGCGGACGCTCATCTCGTACCCGCGGTCCGGGGTGATCTCGACTTCGATCAGCACCTCGTCGAGACCGACGACCGGCCGCGCGTCGGTGCCCGGCGCGGCGGAGCCGGCGGGCAGCACGATGATGCCCGAGTGGTCGCCGGACAGGCCCAGCTCGGCGGCCGAGCAGATCATGCCGTTCGAGTTGCGCCCGTACGTCTTCCGCGCGCCGATCTTGAAGCCGCCCGGCAGCTCGCCGCCGGGGAGGATGACCACCACGAGGTCGCCCTCGGCGAAGTTGCGGGCGCCGCAGACGATCTCCTGCGGAGCCTCGCGGCCGACGTCGACGGTGGTGAAGCGGATCGGCTTCTTGAAGCCGGTCAGCTCCTCGATGGTGAGGACGCGGCCGACGACCAGGTCACCGGTGACGGTGGCGGCCTGGTCGACGATGCCCTCGACCTCCATGCCCAGGTTGGTCAGCGCGGTGTCCAGCTCCGAAGCGGTGATCTCCGCGGGCAGCTCGACGAACTCGCGCAGCCACGACAGTGACGTCTTCATCGCCTCAGGACTCCATTCCGAAGTTCGTGGTGAACCGCACGTCGCCCTCGACCATGTCGCGCATGTCGCTGACGCCGTTGCGGAACATCAGGGTCCGCTCGACTCCCATGCCGAACGCGAACCCGCTGTAGCGCGCGGGGTCGATGCCGCACGCCGTGAGCACCCGCGGGTTGACCATGCCGCAGCCGCCCCACTCGACCCAGCGCGGGCCGTCGCGGTGCTGCGCGAACCAGACGTCGAACTCGGCGGACGGCTCGGTGAACGGGAAGTAGTGCGGCCGCCAGCGGGTCCGCGCGTCCGGGCCGAACATCGCCTTCGCGAAGTGGTCGAGCGTGCCGCGCAGGTGGGCCATCGTGATGCCCTCGTCGATGACCAGGCCCTCGATCTGGTGGAAGACCGGGCTGTGCGTGGCGTCCAGCTCGTCGGTCCGGTAGGCGCGGCCGGGGCTGACGATGTAGATCGGGGGCTGCCGGTTCAGCATGGTGCGCACCTGGCCGGGCGAGGTGTGCGTGCGCATGACGAGACCGGGCAGGTCCACGAAGAACGTGTCCGAGGAGCCGCGTACGGGGTTGTCCGGGCCGATGTTGAGCGCGTCGAAGTTGGCCCACTCCAGCTCCAGCTGGGGACCGTCGACGATGTCGTAGCCCATCCCGATGAAAACGTCGCCCATGTGCTCCATGAGCGTGGTGAGCGGGTGCCGGGCGCCGCGCGGGCGGCGGGTCCACGGCAGGGTGACGTCGACGCGCTCCTCGACCAGCACCCGGGCGGCGCGGTCGGCCTCGAGCTCGGCGGCGCGGGCGTCGTAGGCGGCCTGCACGGCCTGGCGGGCCACGTTGACGCGCTTGCCGGCGTCGGACTTCGCGGCCGGCGGCAGCGAGCCGATCTCGCGGCGGGCCAGCGACACCGGCGAGCGGTCGCCGAGGTGGGCGGGCTTGAGGGCGGCGAGGGCGTCGAGGTCGGCGGCGGACGCGAACGCCTTCTCAGCGTCCGCGACCGCGCCCTCTAGCGACTCGGGCGCCAGCAGGACAGCCTGCTTCGGATCGTATGGATCGTTGCGGTAGGACATGGTCTCCCTCACACACCGGCAGTGCCACCCAGAATCTGGGCCACAGGGCAGTCTACGGAGGCGCGGCGCGGCCGCAGCCCGCCGGTCAGAGAGAGCGCAGAGAAGTCAGATCTGCGGCCCGCGACCAGCGGGCTGGATAAACAGAAGGCGACCTGACATGCGCCCCAGCTTACCCTCAGCGCTGCGCTCGGGCCGAGGCATATAGGCACACGGCGGCGGCCGCGGCCAGGTTCAGGCTCTCCGCGCCGCCGTAGATGGGGACGCGCACCCGGCGGTCGGCTGCCTTCAGCAGGTCGGCGGGCAGCCCGTGCGCCTCCGAGCCGAAGAGCCACGCCGTCGGCGCGGCCAGCTGCCCGCCGTCGAGCAGCGAGTCCACGTCGTCCTCACCGGTGCCGCTGGTCGCGAGCACCTGGAGGCCGGTGTCCTGCAGCAGCTCGATCACCGACAGCGGGGAGCGGACGACGTCCACGTGGAACAGCGAGCCGGCCGAGGCCCGTACACATTTGCCGTTGTAGGGGTCGACCGCGTCGCCCGCGAAGATCACCGCGCTCGCGCCCGCCGCGTCGGCGGTGCGCAGCACGGTGCCGGCGTTGCCCGGGTCACGGATCTCGGCGACCACGGCGACCAGCCGGGGCTGCTTCGCGAGCGCCTCGGTGATCGGCACGTCGGTCTGCTCGCAGATCGCGACGAGACCCTGCGGGGAGACCGTCTCGGTCAGCGCGGTGAGCGCCTCGTCGGTGACCGGGGAGACCTCGGGCGCCATCGCGGCCAGGTCGGCGTACCGGCTCAGCGCCTCACCGGTGCCGAAGAGCTCCAGCACGGCGCCGGCGGCGAGGGCCTCCCGGACGGCCTGCGGGCCCTCGGCGAGGAAGCGGCCGGTCTGGTCGCGGTCCCTGCGGCGCTGAAGGCGCCGGGCCGCGACGATTCTGGGGGTACGAGGTGTGAACATCCGCTCCGACTCACCAAAGGGAGAAGGCGCCCCCACGAGGGAGGCGCCTTCCAACGTGCTTCGCGTTAATCAGGCAGCCTGCGCGGCGGCGCCGCCGGTGCCCTCGGCCGCGACAGCAGCGCGAGCGATCTCGACGATGCCGGCGAACGCGGCGGCGTCGTTGACCGCGAGGTCGGCCAGGATCTTGCGGTCGACCTCGATCTCGGCCAGCTTCAGGCCCTGGATCAGGCGGTTGTACGTCATGCCGTTGGCACGAGCGGCCGCGTTGATCCGGGTGATCCACAGCTGGCGGAAGTCGCCCTTGCGGTCACGGCGGTCGCGGTACGAGTACTGCATCGAGTGCAGCACCTGCTCCTTGGCCTTGCGGTACAGGCGCGAGCGCTGGCCGCGGTAGCCACTCGCAGTCTCGAGCAGGGTACGGCGCTTCTTCTGGGCGTTTACCGCCCGCTTGACGCGTGCCATTTCTAGTTACTCCTTAGGGGAACTGGTCAGGCTCGCGTCAGCGGCCCAGAAGCTTGTTCACTCGCTTGGTGTCGGCCTTGGCCACGACGACCGTGCCGGTCATCCGGCGGGTGACGTGGGAGCTCTTGTGCTCCAGGAGGTGACGCTTGCCGGCCTGCTCGCGGACGAGCTTGCCCTTGCCGGTCACCTTCACGCGCTTGCCCATGCCGGTGTGGCTCTTCATCTTCGGCACTGAACGCCTCTTTCTGATCTTTCCCCGCAAACCGAGGGGAATACGGGGAAAAGCTGACTACTCTACGGTCTCCGCAGCCGGGGCAGCCGGAGCGGCCTCGGCGGCTTCGCCCTCGCGCGGCTCCCGCGGCGGACGCGCACTGGCGGCGGCCGTGGCGGCCGCAGCGACCTTGGTGGCCCGATGCGGGGCCAGCACCATGATCATGTTCCGGCCGTCCTGCTTCGGGCTGGCTTCGACGAAGCCCAGCTCGGAGATCTCCTCGCTGAGCCGGCGAAGCAGCCGGAATCCCAGCTCGGGACGACTCTGCTCACGACCACGGAACATGATCGTCACCTTGACCTTGTCGCCCGCCTTGAGGAACCGCACCACGTGACCCTTCTTGGTCTCGTAGTCGTGCGGGTCGATCTTCGGCCGCAGCTTCATTTCCTTGATGACGGTCTGCTGCTGGTTGCGCCGCGCTTCGCGAGCCTTGAGTGCGCTCTCGTACTTGAACTTGCCGAAGTCCATGAGCTTGCACACCGGCGGCCGCGCCATCGGAGCAACCTCGACCAGGTCCAGGTCGACGTCCGCGGCCAGCTGGAGAGCGCGCTCGAGCGGCACGATGCCGACCTGCTCACCCTCCGGACCGACCAGGCGGACCTCACGAGCCCGGATCTGTTCGTTCACGCGTGGTTCGACGCTGATGGGGCCTCCTCAGAACGTTGTTCTCATCTGCAACGCACAAGCGCGTGCGGATGATGCCAATGGCGGTCGGCCCCGAGTGTCCCGCCGGGGCGGGACGCCGGGAAAGCAGAAGGCCCCGGCACACGCTCTCGAAAGAACATGCCAGGGCCCGCTCGACCGGTCATCGGCGTCCAGGAGGACGCTTCCCCCACGCCGGGGCGAACCCCGGCGGGGTGACCGGACCCGGCCAGTGAAATGACTCGGGTGGGAACCTAGCGGGCTCCTCTTTCGCGCCCAGGCCGATTCAAGAGCGAAACGAGTCTGGGCGTGGTCGACTGCGAACGAGTCTATCAGGCCCCGGTAGCGGCCGAATGCAGGCCTCGGAGCGTCCGGACGCCCTCCACCGCGTAGTCCTTGTCGACCGCCTGCAGCGCGTGGATCGCCACCTGCTCGTCGTCGTGCAGCTCCAGGTGAGCCCAGGCCGAGTTCCGGTCGAAGCGCACCGCCCGCACCACGTCCCACGGCAGGTCGTAGCCGCCGATCACGTTGCGCACGTGCACCGCCTTCTCGTCGGCGGTGACCCGCGGCCGGCAGAACGCCAGGATGCCGAGGCCGAGCAGCACGCCCAGCCCGATCATGGCGGCCTGGTCGCCGCGCTGGAACGTGGCCTTCGAGTTCTCGAAGCCGGCGTTGCCGGTCAGCCCGAAGCTGAGCACGGTGAACAGGACCACGATGGCGAGCGCCAGCGGGATCGCCACGGTCCGGATCCGCTTGGGGCGGTAGATCACTGCGGTCATCAGAGCCTGCAATTCGCGATGTCGGTGACCAGGATCGCCCGGGCGCCGAGGTCGTACAGTTCGTCCATGATCCGGTGCACGTCCTTGCGCTGGACCATCGCCTGCACGGCGACCCAGCCCTCCCGGTGCAGCGGGGACACCGTCGGCGACTCGATGCCCGGGGTGAGGCCGGTCGCCTGCTCCAGCAGATCCGCCCGGACGTCGTAGGCCAGCATCACGAAGTTCCGCGCGACCAGCACGCCCTGGAGGCGGCGCAGCAGCTGCGCGGCGCCGGCCGGCGCCTGCTCCTCGCGGCCGATCAGGATCGCTGACGACGTCATGATCGGGTCGCCGATGGTGACCAGGCCGGCCTGGCGCAGCGTGGCGCCGGTCTCGACGACGTCCGCGATCAGATCGGCCACGCCGAGGCGGACCGCGTTCTCGACGGCGCCGTCGAGGCGCACGACGTCCGCCTTCACCTCGTTCTCGGCCAGGTATCGGCCCACCACACCGGGGTACGCCGTGGCGATCCGCCGCCCGCCGATCTCGCCGGCGCCGGTGATCGTGCCGGCCGGCGCGGCCCACCGGAACGTGGCCCGGCCGAAGTTCAGGTCGAGCAGCTCGGTCGCCGGGACGCCGGAGTCGACCAGCAGATCCCGGCCGGTGATGCCGAGATCCAGGTCACCGGAGCCCACGTACGTCGCGATGTCCTTCGGCCGGAGGTAGAAGAACTCGACGTTGTTGGCTTCGTCACGGCACAGCAGGTCTTTGGGGTCGGTGCGCTGGCGGTAACCCGCGTCCCGCAACATCTGTGACGCGGGTGCGGACAGGGTGCCCTTGTTGGGAATGGCGATGCGCAGCATGGACGTGCTCCTTCGATCTCTGTCAACGGGTCCGGGACGCGCTGTCAGAGATGTCGGTAAACGTCCTTGAGCTCGAGGCCGGTGGCGATCATCAGGACCTGTGCCTGGTAGAGCAGCTGGGAGATCTCCTCGGCGGCGCGCTCCGGGCCCTCGTGCTCGGCCGCCATCCAGGATTCGGCGGCCTCCTCGACGACCTTCTTGCCGATGAAGTGGACTCCGCGCTCGAGCGCCTCGACGGTGCCCGAACCGGGGGTCTGTTCCGCCGCCTTGCGTTGCAACTCGGCAAACAGTTCTTCGAACGTCTTCACGAGCAACGATTGTGGCAGCTCATCACGTCTTGACGACGAACGCCCCCAGCACCTGGGACGTTCTTTTAAGCTGCCCGGCATGGTCAGCCGATACACCCCCGTTGCGGTCGGCGGCGCTGCGCTCCTGTTCGCCGCTGTCACCGCCTGTTCCCCCGTGGAGGAAGACTCCTCCCCCACGGCGTCCGCGTCGTCCGCCTCCGCGGAGACCTGCGCGCCCGCGAGCCTCGCGACCCTCACGCCGGGCAAGCTCACCATCGGCACCGACAACCCCGCCTACGAGCCATGGTTCAGCGACAACAAGCCGGCCAACGGCAAGGGCTACGAGTCCGCTGTCGCCTACGCGGTCGCCGACCGGCTCGGATACCCGGCCGCCGACGTGCAGTGGACGTCGGTGACGTTCAACAACGCGATCGCGCCGGGCCCGAAGAAGTTCGACATCGACATCAACCAGTTCTCCATCACCGACGAGCGCAAGCAGGCCGTCGACTTCTCCTCGCCGTACTACCTGGTGCGGCAGACCGTGATCACCACGAAGGGCTCGAAGATCGCCGGCGCGAAGTCGCTGGCCGAGCTCAAGAGCGCGAAGCTCGGCGCCCAGGTGGGCACGACCAGCTACCAGGCCGTCACCGACCTGATCAAACCGGATCAGCAGCCGTCGGTCTTCAACAACAACGACGACGCCAAGGCCGCGCTGGTGAACGGCACCGTCGACGGCATCGTCGTGGACCTGCCGACCGCGTTCTACATGACCGCGGCCGAGCTCGACGACGGCGTCATCGTCGGCCAGCTGCCGCAGGTCGGCGTACCCGAGCAGTTCGGCATCGTGCTGGACAAGGACTCCTCGCTGACCGGCTGCGTCAGCAAGGCCGTCGACCAGCTGCGGCAGGACGGCACCCTCGCGGTCCTGGAGAAGACCTGGCTGGCCGACACCGGCGGAGCGCCCGAACTCTCGTGACCTACGCACCAAGCACCAGGCAACGGGAGCGGATCGCCTACCGCCGCCGTCAGGCGGTCCGCTCCGTACTGCTCGCGGCCCTCTCCACGGCCGTGGTCGGCACCGTGCTCACCATCGCGATCACCGGCGCCCCCGGCTGGGACCGGGTCAAGAGCTCGTTCTTCGACCCGGAGGCGGCGACCGAGTACCTGCCGGAGATCCTGCTCGGGCTCTGGCTGAACATCCGGCTGCTCGTGGTCTGCGCCACGCTGGCGCTCACCCTCGGCCTCGTGGTCGCGATCCTGCGGACCCTGCGCGGCCCGGTCTTCTTCCCGGTCCGGGCGATCGCCACCGGCTACACGTACACGTTCCGCGGCCTGCCACTGATCATCGTGATCTACCTGTACGCCTTCGGCATCCCCGGGCTGCGCCTGCAGGGCACGCCGGACGTGCTGGTCCTCGGCGCGGCCGCGATCATCGTGACCTACGGCGCGTACCTGGCCGAGGTGTTCCGGGCCGGCATCGAGTCGGTGCACCCGAGCCAGATCGCGGCGGCCCGCTCGCTGGGGCTCAGCTACCGCCAGGCGATGCGCCACGTGGTGCTGCCGCAGGCGGTCCGGCGGGTCACCCCGCCCCTGCTCAACGACACCGTGGCGCTGCAGAAGGACGTCGGCCTGATCTCGCTGGCCGGTCCCATCGACGCGATCCGGGCCGCCCAGATCGGCGTGGCCCAGGACGCCAACTTCACCCCGTACATCGTCGCCGGGGTGCTCTTCGTCCTGCTCGCCCTGCCGTTGATCGCGGTCACCGACTGGGTGACCCTGCGCGCGGCCCGCCGCCAGAACGCGGGGTCCTGACATGGTCCTTTCCTGCGTGGACGTCCGCAAGTCGTTCGGCGATCACGTCATCCTCGACGGTCTCACCCTGGACGTGGCCGAGCACGAGGTGATCGCCTTGATCGGCGCCTCCGGCTCGGGCAAGTCGACGCTGCTGCGCTGCGTCAACCTCCTGGAACAGATCGACGACGGCGCGATCACCCTGGACGGCGACGAGATCACCGATCCACGGGCCGACCCCGATCGGGTACGGCAGCGGATCGGGCTGGTCTTCCAGTCCTACAACCTGTTCCCGCACATGACCGTGCTGGACAACATCACGCTCGCGCCGGTCCGCGTGCACCGGCGTCCCGCCGCCGAGGCGAAGGAGCAGGCGATGACCTGGCTCAAGCGGGTCGGGCTGGAACAGAAGGCGGGCGCGTACCCGGACCGGCTCTCCGGCGGTCAGCAGCAGCGCGTCGCGATCGTCCGGGCGCTGGTGAACAACCCGCGCCTGCTGCTGCTCGACGAGGTCACCTCGGCGCTCGACCCGGAACTGGTCGGCGAGGTGCTCACCATGATCAAGGACCTCAAGGGCGAGGGCATGACCATGGTGCTGGCGACCCACGAGATGGGCTTCGCGAAGCAGGTGGCCGACCGGGTGGCGTTCCTCGACGGCGGCCGGGTGCTCGAGGCGGGGCCGCCCGGGCAGGTGCTGGGCGACCCCGTCGAGGCGCGCACGCGCCAGTTCCTGTCCCGAATAATCGAAGCCGGACGCCTCTGACGCCCTCTCACACCCCTCCCGCCCTCCTCCCGCGATCTTGTGACTTCACGCAGAAACGGTGCTGCGGAAAGTCACAAGATCGGCACCGGGCCGCCGCCGACGCCCCGCTCAGCCGCGATCTTGTGACCTCGCGCAGCAACGGTGCTGCCGGAAGTCACAAGATCGAGGCGGGTGGGGCTGGCGCGCGGCAAGAGGCATGGAGCGCGGAGGGGAGGGCGAAGGGGCTCAGTGGCCGAACAGGCCGGGCTTGCCGATCTCGCGGAGTGTCAGGGCGGCGTCCAGCACCGCCACGGTGGCCTGCCAGCCCTTGTCCTCGATCGAGTCCTCGAGGCCGGCCCGGTCGCGGGCCTGACCGAGGCTCTGGACGGTGAGCACGCCGTGCGCGACGGGCGTGTTCTCGTCCAGGGCCACCCGGGTGAGGCCGCTGGTGACGGCGTCGCAGACGTACTCGAAGTGCTGGGTCTCGCCCTTGATCACGACGCCGAGCGCGACCACGGCGTCGTACTTGCGGGCCAGCGCCTGCGCCACGACCGGGAGCTCGACCGAGCCGGCGACCCGGAAGACGCCCACGTCGGTCACCCCGCAGGCTTCGGCGGCCGACTTGGCCCGCTCGATCATGTGGTCGACCAGGTCGTTGTGCCACCGCGAGCCGACGATGCCGAGCTTGAGCCCGGCCGCGTCGACGGTCTCCATGTGCGGATCACCGAAGCCGGCCATGTACGTCCCCCTTTTTCGACTTATTTCATGCTAAGCGGTGAGCAGTCAGCCCAAGGCCTCGAACAGGTGGCCCATGCGATCCCGCTTCGTCCGCAGATAGTGCACGTTCTCCGGGTGCAGCCGGACCGGCAGGGACTCCCGGCCGGTCACGCGCAGCCCGTACCCCTCGAGCCCTGCTCTTTTGGCGGGGTTGTTGGTGAGCAGGCGCATCGACCGGATGCCCAGGTCGGCGAGGATCTGCGCGCCGGTGCCGTAGTCGCGCGCGTCGGCCGGCAGACCCAGCTCGAGGTTCGCGTCGACGGTGTCCAGCCCGCGATCCTGCAGCTGGTACGCCTGGAGCTTGTGCAGCAGCCCGATGCCCCGCCCCTCGTGGCCGCGCATGTAGAGCACCACGCCCCGGCCGGCCGCCGCGACCCGTTCGAGGGCGGCGTCCAGCTGGGGGCCGCAGTCGCACCGCTTCGAAGCGAAGACGTCGCCGGTGAGGCATTCCGAGTGCACCCGGACCAGCACGTCCTCGCCGTCGCCGATCTCGCCGAAGACGAGCGCCACGTGCTCGCCGTTGTCGGCCTCGGTGCGGTAGCCGACGGCCGTGAAGTCGCCGTGCTCGGTCGGCAGCTTGGTCTCCACAACCCGCTCCACCTGGCGGCCCTTGCGCAGGCTCAGGTACGCCACCAGCTCGGCGATCGACACCAGCGTGAGGCCGTGCTCGGCCGCGAACCGCTCCAGGTCGGGGCGGCGCTGCATGGTGCCGTCGTCGTTCACCATCTCGCAGAGCACGCCGGCCGCCCGGGCGCCGGCGAGGACCGCCAGGTCGACCGAGGCCTCGGTGTGCCCGGGACGGCGCAGCACGCCGCCCGGCTTGGCCCGCAGCGGGACGATGTGCCCGGGCCGGGACAGGTCGGACGGCTGGGTCTCCGCCGAGGAGAGCAGGCGGATGGTCCGGGCCCGGTCGGCGGCCGAGATGCCGGTGGTCCCGCCCACCCGGGCGTCCACCGTCACGGCGTACGCGGTCTTGTAGGAGTCCTGGTTGTATTCCACCATCGGCGGCAGGTCGAGCCGGTCGGCCTCGGCCTCCGGGATCGCCACGCAGACGTAGCCGGACGTGTACCGGACCATGAACGCGACCAGTTCCGGCGTGGCGTGCTCGGCCGCGAAGATGAGGTCGCCCTCGTTCTCGCGGTCCTCGTCGTCCACCACGATCACGGCCTTGCCGGCGGCGATGTCCGCGATCGCCTGCTCGACTCTCTCAAACATTGCGGCTCCCCAGCATCTTCTCGACGTACTTCGCGATCACGTCGACCTCGAGGTTGACCGGATCGCCGATGGCCTTGCTGCCCAGCACGGTGAGCTTCGAGGTGGCCGGGATCATCCCGACCGCGAAGCTGTCCGCCGTCACGTCCATCACCGTCAGCGAGACGCCGTCGACGGTGATCGAGCCCTTCTCCACGACGTACTTCGCCAGCTCGGCCGGGAGCGAGAAGCGCACCACCTCCCACTGGTCGGCCGGCTCGCGGGCGATGATTCGCGCGACGCCGTCCACGTGCCCCTGCACCAGGTGACCGCCGAGGCGGCTGTTCAGCGCGGCGGCCCGTTCCAGGTTGACCTGGCTGCCGACCGTGAGGGCGCCGAGCGAGCTGCGGCGCAGCGTCTCGCCCATCACGTCGGCGGTGAACACGCCGTCCTCGTTGTCGATCACGGTGAGGCAGACCCCGTTCACCGCGATCGAGTCGCCGTGCCCCGCATCCGACGTGACGAGCGGGCCGCGGACGGCGATGACCGCCGAGTCGCCCCCCGCGTCGGTGAGGCGGATGACCTCACCCAGTTCCTCGACGATCCCGGTGAACATTCAGTTCTCCTCTGGCTTGGGGCGGAGCAGTGCGGTGAAGCGCAGGTCGCCGCCGATCTGCGCGATGTCGGTGAACTCCAGCTCGACGGCCTCGGCGATGGTGCCGACACCGGCGTCGACCAGGGCCGTGCGGCCGTCGCCGAGCAGTTTCGGCGCGACGTACCCGATCACCCGATCGACCAGTCCGGCCGCCAGGAAAGCTCCGGCGAGGGTCGGACCGCCCTCGAGCAGCACATTCCGCACGCCACGGGCGTAGAGCCGGGTGAGCATCCGGGCCAGGTCGACCCGGCCCTGCGGGCCGCTTCCCACCGCGGCCGCCGTGACGATCCAGGTGGGTGCGGCGGCGTCCCGGACGCGGGCGTTTTCGGGGGTACGGCCGGACGAGTCGACCACCACCCGCAGAGGTTGTTTGATCGCCAGCGTGCCGTCGCGCAGGTCCCGGACGGTGAGCTGCGGGTCGTCCGCCAGCACCGTGCCCACGCCGACGACGATGGCGTCGACGGTGCTGCGCAGCACGTGCACGTCGGAGCGGGACTCCGGGGACGAGATCCACTGGCTGGTGCCGTCCGCGGCGGCCGAGCGGCCGTCCAGCGTCGCGGCCATCTTCCAGGTGACGTACGGCCGGCCGCGCCGGACCGCGGTGAGCCAGGCGACGTTGCCGGCCTCGGCCTCCTCGCGGCGCACCCCGGTGGCCACCTCGATGCCGGCGGCCCGCAGCGTGGCGGCGCCGCCGGAGGCGACCGGGTTGGGGTCGTCCACGCCGATCACGACGCGCCGCACCCCGGCCGCGATCAGGGCGTGCGAGCACGGGCCGGTGCGCCCGGTGTGGTTGCAGGGTTCGAGGGAGACGACGCAGGTGCCGCCCCGGGCCAGCTCGCCCGCCTGGGCGAGGGCGACGATCTCGGCGTGCGGCCCTCCGGCGTACGCGTGGAAGCCCTCGCCGACCACCTCCCCGCCGGGACCGAGCAGCAGGCAGCCGACGACCGGGTTGGGGCTGGTCGTGCCGAGGCCACGGGCGGCCAGCGCGATCGCGCGGCGCATCGCCTCGTCCTCGGTCACCTTCACGGCGTTCCTCTCGCGCGGAGCGGTCACGCGCGGCGAGGCAGGGATGAGGCGACGAGGAATCGGGCACGAGGGTACGCTTAGCGCACCCTCGGACGGGCCACGCCGCTCTTCGTCAAGCGGGCACGACTCGCCGATTCCGCGCGCTGTCTCCCATCCGGACTGTCTGACCGGGCTTTCGCCTGATCAACCGTCGGCCCTGGAGTCTCACCAGATCCACCGGCCGCCGATGGTCGACGTCCGGGTCGCGGGCTTACCGCTGCTTGCGCAACGGATCACCGCCGGTTCGGAATTTCACCGAGTCCCGCCAGCGCGTGGTGGGTCACTCCCGAGTCTTGCACGGTGCGGCGATTTTGCCACCCGGCCAGCGAGCTAGTTCACATTCATCTGACCAGGGGAATGAAACGCCACTGTCCAAATCCTACTGATTCAGTGGGCGTAGACAATGTCTACTCGGCTCTGGTAGACAGTGTCTATGGAACCTGACCAGGGGCTCCGCGAGAGGCTCGTGGCCGCCGGGGCGGAACTGCTGCGCACCGAGGGCCCGGCCGCGCTGTCGCTGCGGGAGATCGCCCGCCGGGCCGGCGTGTCCCACGGCGCGCCGCGGCGCCACTTCCTGACCCACCTCGACCTGCTCGCCGCCATCGCCGGGGCGGGCTTCGCCGATCTCGGCGACCGGATCACCGCGTCGCTGGCGGCCGCGCCGGACCGCCCGCGCGACCGGGTGGTGGCGCTCGCCCGGGTCTACGCCCGGTTCGCTGCCGAGGAGCCCGGCATGTTCGAGCTGATGTTCCGGCAGGACCTGCTGGAGAGCGGCAACCTGGGCCTGCGCGACACCGGCCTGCCGCTCTTCGCCCTCCTCGTCGACCTGGTGACCGCCGCCCAGCCGGACGACGGGCGGCCCGCCGAGGTCACCGCGGGCGCGCTCTGGGCCGGGCTGCACGGCGTGGTGCAGCTCTGGAACTGGGGCCGGCTGCCGCTCGCGACCGGCCTCGAAGACCCGGCGCCCCTGGTCGACGCCGTGATCACCGCACACCTGGGAGCCGCGCGATGACCCGTACGCCCGCTCTTTATGCACTGACCAGCGCGACCGTCGGCACCGCCCTGCGCCGCATCTGGCGACCGCAGGTCGCGGGCCTGGAGAAGATCCCGGCCGGCGGCGCGATCATCTGCCCCAACCACCTCTCCGTCGGTGACCAGCTCTTCCTCGGGGTGACCGTGCCCCGGCACATCGCGTTCTGGGCGAAGGCCGAGTATTTCCGGCGCCGGCTGACCCGGCCCATGGTCACCGGCATGGGCGCCATACCGGTCGAGCGGGCCGGCGGGCGCGCGGTGCTCGGCGCCTTCGACGCGGCGGCGCCGATCCTCCGGGCCGGCGGGCTGGTCGCGGTCTTCCCGGAGGGCACCCGCTCCCCGGATGGGCGCCTGCACCGGGGACGCACCGGAGCGGTCCGGCTGGCCGCGCAGGCCGGCGTCCCGATCGTCCCGGCCGGCATCATCGGCACCCGCGGCCTGCGACCGGGCGGCATCCTGCGGCCGGGCCGCCACCCGGTCTCGATCACCTTCGGCGAGCCCCTGATCGTCGGCGGGTCCTCGGTGCGCCAGGACACCGACGAACTGATGCGGCGGATCCAGGCCCTCACCGGCCAGGAGTACGTGCCGCGTTACGCCCCGCCCTCGGAATCCCGCCGGCGGTCGATCGCCACGTAGGAGCCGGGCTGTGACTTCGCGACCTTCTTCATCTCCGAGGCGACCGCGATGACCACCCGGGGGTCGGTGAAGCTCCGGCCCTCGGAGGTCGACTGCGCCACCCCGATGGAGAGCGTGACCAGGGCCGCCTTCTGCTTGTTGCCGCGGCGGTCCGGCACCTCGATGAAGCCGCGCTGTGCGTCCTTCGGCTCGTAGAGGCGGTCGGCCGCGTTCTCGAAGTCGGTGACCATGCGCTTGGTGAGCGGCAGCACCTGGTCGGGCGTGCAGATGAAGACGAAGTCGTCGCCGCCGATGTGCCCCAGGAAGATCGACGGCGGGCCGGTCTGCGCGCTCGCCTTCTGCAGGCTGCGGGCCAGCGCGATGATGAAGTCGTCGCCGCGGTCGAAGCCGTAGACGTCGTTGACGCTCTTGAACCGGTCGATGTCGATGTAGCCCACCGAGTATTCCCCGGCCGTGCGCATCCGCTCGCCGATCTCGCGGCGGACCCGGGCGTTGCCGGGCAGGCCGGTCAGCGGCGACACCTCGCGGGCGTCCTTGTTGCGGCGCAGCGTCGTGGAGACCCGGGCGATCAGCTCGGCCGTGTCGAACGGCTTGACCAGGTAGTCGTCGGCGCCCGCGGTGAGGCCGACCACCTTGTCCACGGTCATGCTCTTGGCGGTCAGCATGATCACCGGCAGCGCCGAGGTGAGCGGCTCGGCCCGCAGCCGGCGCACCAGCTCGACACCGTCCATCCGCGGCATCATCCAGTCGACCACGGCGAGGCCGGGCCGATGGTCCTCCATCAGCTCGAGAGCCTCCTGACCGTCCCGGGCCCGGATCACCTCGAAGCCGTGGACCTTCAGGTTGAACTCGACGAAGCTCGCGATGTCCTGATCGTCGTCGACCACCAGGATCAGGTCGGGCCCCTCCTCGGGGTCGAGCTCGGGATCGATCTCGGGCCGGGCCTCAGCCTCGCTCATCGCACCTTCCGGGACCTTCTTCGCCAAGGACATTGGATCCGATGATGGCCCCTCATCGGGCCGTCACGCCACCCCCATCGCCCCCGCGGCCAGACCGCGCAACTTCCGGATCGCCTCGGCCGGGTCGGCGGCGCCGTAGACAGCGGTGCCCGCCACGAACGCGTCGGCGCCCGCCTCGGCCGCCCGCTCGATGGTGTCGGCCGCGATGCCGCCGTCCACCTCGACCCGGATCTCCAGGTCGTTCACGGCGATCCGGCGGCGCACGTCGCGCACCTTGTCGAGCAGCTCCGGCATGAACGCCTGGCCGCCGAAGCCCGCCTTGATCGTCATGATCAGGATGGTGTCGAGGTAGGGCAGCAGTTCGAGGTACGGCTCCACCGGGGTGTCCCGGTCGATCGCGAGGCCAGCCTTCGCGCCGGCCGCCCGCAGCGTCTTGGCGAGCGCCACCGGGTCGTCGCAGGCCTCCGCGTGGAACGTGACGTTGTAGGCGCCCGCCTCGGCGTAGGCCGGCGCCCAGCGCTGCGGGTCCGTGATCATCAGATGGACGTCGAACGGGATGCTCGTGGCCTTGCGCAGGCTCTGCACCACCGGAAGCCCGATCGTCAGGTTCGGCACGAAGTGGTTGTCCATGACGTCCACGTGGACCCAGTCGGCCGCCCCCTCGATCGCCCGCACCTCCTCCCCGAGCCGGGAGAAGTCGGACGCAAGGATGCTCGGCGCGATGATCGGCGACAGTGTCACGGCTGAAAGTGTATGACTTCCGCCCTGCGTATCGGCAGTGCGCACCCCCTGTGACCGCACTGGGTCCGCCCTGTGTACAGGCTTTGTTCTATGTATCGTTACCCGCCATGACCGAAGCTCGCCGCCCCCGGCTGGCAGCCCTCGACGGGCTCCGCCTCGTCGCCGCGCTCTACGTGGCGATGTACCACTTCTCCGGGTACGGGCCCGGTGTCGAGGACGCCTGGGGCACCTCCCGCGAGACGGCCTTCCCCACCCTGCACGCGATCAGCCAGTACGGCTGGCTCGGCGTCGAGCTGTTCTTCATGATCAGCGGATTCGTCATCTGCATGAGCAGCTGGGGCCGGTCGCCGGGCGCGTTCTTCCGGTCCCGCGTGACCCGGCTCTTCCCGGCGTACTGGGCCGCCATCGCGATCACCACGGTGGTCCTGACGATCTGGCCGGTCGTCCGCGAGCACCGGCGCTACAGCGACATCCTGCTGAACCTGTCGATGATGCAGGAGGCGGTCGGCGCGCCGCACATCGACGCCGTCTACTGGACGCTCTGGAGCGAGGGCCTCTTCTACATCCTCTTCTCGTTCGTGATCTGGCGCGGGCTCACCCTGAAGCGGGCGATCGTCTTCGGGTACGGCTGGCTGATCGCGGCGATGCTCGCCCAGAACTCCGGCGTGCCGCTGCTGAAGACGTTCCTCCAGCCGAACTACGCCTCGTTCTTCGTGGCCGGCATCGCGCTCTACCTGATCTACCGGTTCGGGCCGGACCTGCTGCTCTGGGGGCTGCTCGGCCTGTCGTTCGTGCTGTCGATCTACTGGACCGACCGGCAGGTGCGGCACTTCAACGAACGCTTCGACATGACCATGAACACGCTGGTCGGCGCCGCGCTCGTCACGGCGTTCTTCGTGGTGCTGCTGGTGATCACCCTCGGCTGGACGAGCCGGATCCAGTGGCGCTGGCTGACCACGGCGGGCGTTTTGACGTACCCGTTCTATCTCCTGCACGAGTACATCGGCTGGACCATGATCTACGGCCTCCGCGACCAGGCGCCGCGCCTGGTGGTATTGGCCGTCGTCGTCGTGGCCATGCTGGTGGCGGCGTACCTGCTGCACCGGCTCATCGAGAAGCCGCTGGCCCGGGTCATGTCGGCCAAACTCGCGGAGGCGAGCGCCCGGCTGGACCGTCCCGATCGGTTCGGGCCACGGCCGGCCGCGCCGGTGGTGCCGTCGCCGCGAACCTCCCCCGAGAAGGCGCTGGTCCCCTCCCGCGACTGACGCGTGACGGCGGGTCTCGAGCGCCCGCCTCCACCCGCCCTCCCCCTGGCGCCGATCTTGTGAAATCGCGCAGACCCGTTGCCGCAGGAATCCACAAGATCGACGCTGTCAGCCCGGCTCGTCCGCCCCCATCCCCGATCTTGTGACTTCCTGCAGGCCCGCTGCCGCGCAAGTTCACAAGATCGAGCCGGACAGCCCCGCTCGCCCGCCCTCAGCCCGCCCTGAGCCCGCCCTCAGCCCCGATCTTGTGAATCCGTGCAGGCCCGCTGGCGCGGAAATCCACAAGATCGAGCCGGGAGTGCGGCGGAGCGCGGCGGGCGCGCGTCGGGGTGCGGTCAGCTGGTGCGGCGCAGGACTGCCAGGAACATCGCGTCCGTGCCGTGGCGGTGCGGCCACAGCTGCACCGTAGGGCCGGGGCCCAGACCCGGCATGCCCGGCGGCAGCAGCGGCCGGGCATCGACGAAGTCGACCTCGACGCCGCTGCGGCGGGCGCCCTCGCTGACCGTCACCTGGGTCTCGACCATGTGGGGTGAGCACGTCACGTACGCCACCACGCCGCCCGGCCGGACCGCCCGCAGCGCCGCCACCAGCAGTTCGCGCTGGAGCCGGGTCAGCGGCGGCAGGTCGGCCGGCTGGCGGCGCCAGCGCGACTCGGGACGGCGGCGCAGCGAGCCGAGGCCGGTGCACGGCGCGTCGACGAGTACCCGGTCGAACGACTCCTCGGGCAGGTCCGGGTCGCGGCCCACCGAGCGGCCGTCCATCGGCAGCACCGTGACCGGCATGCCCTCGGTGGCCTGGTCGACCAGGCGGGCCCGGTGCTCGGCCACCTCGACGGCGGTCACCTCGGCGCCCCGGCCCGCCGCGATCGCGCCGATCAGGCCGGTCTTGCCGCCCGGCCCGGCGCACAGGTCGAGCCAGCGGGTGTCCTGTCCTTCGATCGGCGCGGCGAGCAGGGCGGCGGCCACCAGCTGCGAGCCCTCGTCCTGCACGTGGGCGCGGCCTTCGCGGATGGCGGCCAGGTCGCGCGGCGCGCCGCCGTTCAGATAGACCGCGTACGGCGAGAACGCGCCGGGCACCCCGCCCACCTCGTCGGCGAGGTCGACGGCGTCGGCCCGTCCCGGCCGCGCGCACAGGTGCACAGCGGGCGGCTGGTTGTCCTCGATGAGCAGCCGGGCGGTGTCGTCCAGGTCGCCGCCGAGCGCCTCGGCGAACGACCGGATGATCCACTGCGGGTGGTGGTGCATCACCGACAGGTTGGCGATCGGGTCCGACTCGTAGTCGGGCGCGACCTTCTCGAGCCACGCCTCGAGCGAGGTCTCGGAGACGGTGCGCATCACCGCGTTGGCGAAGCCGGCCGCGCCCGGGGCCACCGAGCGGACCAGGTCGACCGTCTGGTTCACCGCGGCGTGCGGGGGCACCCGGGTGTAGAGCAGCTGGTAGACGCCGAGCCGCAGAGCGTCCCGGGCCGGCGGGTCGATCCGGGCCACGTCCCGGCCGGCCGCGTCCGCGATGATCAGGTCGAGGGTGCCGAGGGCGCGCAGGGTCCCGTACGTCAGCTCGGTCGCGAACGCCGCGTCCCGGCCGTGCAGGCCCATCCCGCCGAGGATGTCGGCGAGGACCAGGTTCGCGTACGCGTCGTCGCGGTGCACCGCGGCGATCGCCTCGTAGGCGGCCTGCCGCGCCGGGTCGGACGCCGGCCGGCCCGCCCGGGGCGCCCGGCCACTGCGGTCGTCGCGCCGGTCCCGGCCGTATCCCGGCCCGGCCGGCCTGCTCGGACGGCCGCCGTGCGGCCGCGAGGCCCGATGTTCCGAACCACTGGTCACGCCAGCTTCTCCCCTGCTTCGATCCGCATGCCGCGCGCCCAGTCGGTCGCGGCCATCGGTTTCTTGCCGGCTGCCCGGACCTCGCCCAGGATCACCGGAGTCGTCGCGGTGCCGGCCAGCACCTGCGTGCGCTCCACCAGGAGCTCGCCGGGCCGGAGCGACGGCACGTTCGCCACCGGGCGCACCGGGCCCAGCTTCAGCCGGTCGCCGCGCAGCGTCGTCCACGCGCCCGGCGCCGGGGTGCAGGCGCGGATCCGCCGGTCGACCGCGAACGCCGGGTCGTCCCAGCGGATCCGGGCGTCGTCGGCGGTCAGCTTCGGCGCGAACGAGACGCCGTCGTGCGGCTGAGGGTGTGCCCGGGCGGTGCCCGCCTCGATCGCGTCGAGGACCGCCACCAGCAGCCCGGCGCCCTCGACGGCCAGCCGCTCCAGCAGGTCGCCGGAGGTGTCGTTGAACCGGATCTGGTCGGTGAGCGTGCCGTAGACCGGGCCGGTGTCGAGCCCCGCCTCCAGCTCGAAGACGCTGGCGCCGGTCACCGAGTCGCCGTGCAGGACCGCGTGCTGCACCGGCGCCGCGCCGCGCCAGGCGGGCAGCAGCGAGAAGTGCAGGTTCACCCAGCCGTGCTTCGGGATCTCCAGGGCGCTGGGCGGGACCAGGGCGCCGTACGCCACCACGGGCACGCAGTCCGGCGCGATCTGCCGCAGCCGCTCCTGGAACTCCGGGTCGCGCGGCTTCTCCGGGGTGAGCACCTCGATGCCGTGCTCGTCGGCCCAGGCGCCGGCGGCCGAGCGCACCAGGCGGCGGCCCCGGCCGGCCGGCGCGTCCGGGCGGGTCACCACGGCCACCAGGTCGTGGCCGGAGGCGGCGATCGCCTCGAGGCTGGGCAGCGCCACCTCGGGCGTGCCGGCGAAGACTATCCGCACGCGATCACCGGCCGAACCCGAAGATGCTGCCCGCGGCGTGCGGGCTCTCCTTGATCGTGGGCGGCTTCGCGGCGTCGTACCACTCGGCGGACCGGATCTGCTTCATCGCGTCCTTGCGGGTCGCGGCGTCCAGCCGGTCCAGGAAGAGCACACCGTCGAGGTGGTCGGTCTCGTGCTGCACACAGCGCGCCATCAGGCCGGTGCCGACCAGCTGGATCGGGTCGCCGTGCTCGTTGAAGCCGTTCGCGACCACGTTCTGCCGGCGCTTGGTGTCGACGTAGATGCCGGGGATGGAGAGGCAGCCCTCGGGGCCGTCCTGCTCCTCCTCGTCGGGGAACGAGAGCACCGGGTTCACGATGTGACCGACCACGTCGTCCACGTCGAACGTGAAGACCCGCAGACCGACGCCGAGCTGCGGGGCGGCCAGGCCGGCGCCGCCCTCGTCCTGCATCGTCTCGATCAGATCCTTGACGAGATTGCGCAGTTCCTTGTCGAAGTCGACGACGGCATCGGCCGGTGTCCGCAGGACCGGGTCGCCGAAAAGACGGATGGCTTGGACGGTCACGCGGCGAAACTCCTGACTGTGGTGGCTTGCACCCGCCCAGTCTACGTTTCGCCGCGCCCGGACCCGACGTCAGAACAGGTCGGCCGGATCCACCTGGATGCGCACCGGCTGGGAGGCCTTGCGGGTGCTCCGCATGGCGGCCGCCTCGTGCAGCGCCCGCGCCAGGTCACCGGCCTTGGACCGGGACACCCGCAGCAGCATCCGCTCCTGGTCCTCCGGGGCCGGAACCGGGCCGAGCACCTCGGCGCCCTCCGGGAGTTTCGCCTGCGCCAGCAGGTCGGCCACGGCCGCCGCGACGCCGGTGACGCTCGCCATCCGGGCCGCCGGCGGGAAGCCCAGCTCGCGGCGTTCGGCCAGCTCACGGGCCGCGAACCAGCCCGGGTCCCAGCGCAGCAGGGCCTGCACCGGGGCCAGCGAACCGTCCGCCACGACGACCACCTTGCCGCCGTCCCGGGCCGGCCGGGCCAGCGCCGCCGCGTTCAGCCAGCGGCGCATCGTCTCCTCGGCGGCGCGCAGATCGGAGCGGCTCAGCAGCGCCCAGGCGTCGAGCAGCAGCACCGCCCCGAACCCGCCACCGGCGGCCGACGGCTCGGCACCCGGCGTGGACACCACCACGGCCGGTTCGTCCGGGACGGTGACGAGAACCTCATCCCGGCCGGACGTGCGCACCGGCACACCCGGGAAGGCGCGACCCAGCTCTTCCGCCGTACGTCTGGCGCCCGTGACCGAAGCACGCAGCCTGCGCTCGCCGCAGGCGGGACACGCGTAGGCCGCCGAAGCCCGGCCGCACCAGTGGCACACCGGCACGTCGCGGGCGCCCTGCAACCCCAGCGGGCCGGAGCAGTGCGGGCAGCGGGCCGGGGTACGGCACTCGGCGCACGCCACGGCCGGCAGATAGCCCCGCCGCGGCACCTGCACCAGCACCGGCGCCCCGGCCTGCAACGCCTGCCGCGCGGTCTGCCACGCCAGACTGGGCAGACGCGCGCTCACCGCACCGGGATCCCGCGCCAGCTGCGGATCATCCCCGGTCGGCGCGATCGCCGGCGACCGCCGCCTCAGAACCCCACGGTCAGCCACGATCTCCTTGGCCCATCCGGTCTCCAGCAGGAGTTGTGCTTCCCCGGTACGGGCGAAGCCGCCCACCAGCACCGCGCACTCGGCCAACTGGGCCCGGGTGAGCAGCACCTCACGGGCGTGCGGATAGGGCGCCCGGGGCTCGGCGTGCACGTCGTCGCCGTCGTCCCAGATCACCACGAGCCCCAGCTGCGCGACCGGCGCCCACATGGCGGCCCGGGTGCCGGCCACCACCTTCGCCTGATGCCGGCTCGCCGCGAGGAACCGCCGGTAGCGCTCGGCCGGCCCGAGCGCGGCGTTGAGGGCCACATGCTCGCCCGGCTCCAGCACCGCGCCGAGCGCCTTGTCGACCCGGTCGAGGTCGCGAGCGTCCGCCACCACCACGACGACGCCCCGCCCGGCCTTGACCGTGGCGGCCGCCGCCTCGGCGATCCGGGCGGGCCAGTCCTCCCCGGGCAGCGCCGACCAGACGGCGCGGGCGGGCCGGCCCTCCTCGAGCGCCCGCAGATAACCCATGCCGGTCGGATAGGAGTCCCACCCCCCGGCGGCCGGCCCGGGCAGGAGGTCCACGCCGCCGGCCGGGCCCGCGCTTTCCGAAGCGACGGCCGGGGCACCGCTGTCCGCCGGCCCGCCACCCTCACGGCCGACTTCCCCGAGCGCGCCATCCTCGCGACCGTCTTCCGCGAGCGCGGCCTCCTCGCGGCCGGCTTCCGCGAGCGCGGCATCCTCGCGGCCGACTTCCCCGAGCGCGGCATCCTCGCGGCCGGCTTGCGCGAGCGCGGCATCGGGTATGGCCGCGGCCTCGGCTCTCGGCTTCGCGGCGGCGGCCTCGACCCGCGCGTGCCGGGGCGGGATCGCGAGCCGCAGCACGTCGGCGAGGTTGCCGGCGTAGCGCTGCGCCACCGCCCGCGCCAACCGGGTGATCTCCGGGTCGAGCACCCGCTCGGCCGACACCACCTTTTCCAGGTAGGCCAGCTTGCCGCCGTGCTCCGACGACTCCACCCGCTCCAGCAGGAACCCGCTCATCTGCTGCCCGGCGAACCGCACCTTCACCCGGACGCCCGGCTGCGCCACCTCGTCGTCGTCGGCGGAGACCAGGTAGTCGAACGGCCGGT
This sequence comes from Actinoplanes sp. NPDC023714, assembly GCF_040639855.1. Classification (NCBI taxonomy): domain Bacteria; kingdom Bacillati; phylum Actinomycetota; class Actinomycetes; order Micromonosporales; family Micromonosporaceae; genus Actinoplanes; species Actinoplanes sp. NPDC023714. The sequence goes on along the minus strand of NZ_JBFAAR010000001.1, from coordinate 1,554,982 downwards.
CGAGATGGGGCAGCGGCACGTCGACGCAGACGCGGGCCACCGGAAGCCGCTCGGCCGGTTCCCGTTCACTGCGCGCGCCCTTGGTCCCCATCGCCGAACATTCTGCCCGGACCCCCCGACACTCCCCCGCGCCGCCGCCCCCAGAAGATCGAATCCGGCTGCAGCCCGACACGATCAAGCAACGACCCGCAGCCGAAAACGATCGAGCGATGACCCGCAGCCGGACACGATCGAGCGCCGTCCGGACCCGCTCAGTGCGTCAGACAGCGAACCCGCCCGCCCACCAGATCGATCTCGACGATGTCCGGGAACCGCAGCGCCGACCAGAACCCGGCCGGGTCGGGCGACAGCTCGTACCGCGACGCCATCCAGACGACCGGCGCCAGCCCATGGCTCCCGAGCACCAGCGTCCGCCCCAGCCCGGCCGCCGCGGCGGCGTGCCGCACCACGGCCGCGTCGAACCTCGCGATCACCGCGGGGTGCGGCTCCCACCCGTCCGGGCAGGCGCCGCCCAGGTACGCGAGGGCGGCCGCCCGGTATTCGTCGTCGCTGAACCAGTGGTGCGGCCGGTGCGCCTCGGCGAGATCGGGATCGGTGACCACCCGCTGCGCGCCGGCGATCTCCTGCATCGTCTGCGCGGCCTTCGGCTCGGTGCTCGCGACGTAGTGGGCCGGGTGTGTCACGTGCAGGCGCAGCAGCCGGGCGGCGACCCGGCTGTCCCACGCGAGCGGCCACTGCGAGGCCGGTACCAGGGGGTCGACGGCCGGCATCGCGTGCCGGACGAGGATCAGCCGTTCACCGGCGACGGGGTGGCCACCGGAACCATCCACAACATTCATGCGAACGAACACGCAGAACGCCCGCATACGGATCAAGGCCCGGCGTGAGCCGGGCCTTGATCGAGGGAAACTCAGGAAGCGGCGTTCTTCAGGTCCGCCGCCCGGTCGGTGCTCTCCCAGCGCAGGTCGGCGAGCTCACGGCCGAAGTGGCCGTAGGCGGCCGTCTGCTGGTAGATCGGGCGCAGCAGGTCGAGGTCGCGGATGATCGCGGCCGGCCGCAGGTCGAAGACCTCGTTGATGGCCTTCTCGATCTTCTCGACCGGCACGGTCTCGGTGCCGAAGGTCTCGACGAACAGCGACACCGGGTGCGCCTTGCCGATCGCGTAGGCGACCTGCGTCTCGCAGCGCTCGGCCAGGCCGGCGGCGACCACGTTCTTGGCAACCCAGCGCATCGCGTACGCCGCGGAGCGGTCGACCTTGGACGGGTCCTTGCCGGAGAACGCGCCGCCGCCGTGGCGGGCGTAGCCGCCGTACGTGTCAACGATGATCTTGCGGCCGGTCAGGCCGGCGTCGCCCATCGGGCCGCCGATCTCGAAGCGGCCGGTCGGGTTCACCAGCAGGCGGTAGCCCTCGGTGTCGATGCCGAGGTTCTCCAGCTCGGGGCCGATCACGTGCTCCCGGATGTCCGGGGTGAGCAGCGACTCGAGGGAGATGTCGGCGGCGTGCTGCGACGAGACCACGACCGTGTCGAGGCGGACCGGGCGCAGCCCGTCGTACTCGATGGTGACCTGGGTCTTGCCGTCGGGACGCAGGTAGGGGATGGTGCCGTCCTTGCGGGCGGCGGAGAGCCGGCGGGCCAGGCGGTGGGCCAGCGCGATCGGCAGCGGCATCAGCTCGGGGGTCTCCGAGCAGGCGAAGCCGAACATCATGCCCTGGTCGCCGGCGCCCTGCGAGTCGAGCACGTGCTCGCTGTCGCCGGTCCGCAGCTCGATGGCGCTGTCCACGCCCTGCGCGATGTCCGGGGACTGCGAGCCGATCGAGACGCTCACGCCGCAGGACGCGCCGTCGAAGCCCTTCTTCGACGAGTCGTAGCCGATCCGCAGGATCGTGTCGCGCACGATCTTGGGGATGTCGGCGTAGGCCTGCGTGGTGACCTCACCGGCCACGTGCACCTGGCCGGTCGTGATGAGGGTCTCCACCGCGACACGGCTGCGTGGGTCCTGCTCGAGCAGGGCGTCGAGAATGCCGTCGCTGATCTGGTCAGCGATCTTGTCCGGGTGGCCTTCCGTGACCGACTCGGAGGTGAACAGGCGGCGTGCCACGGTGCTCCTCAGATTTGTCGAATACAACGTAACGCGGAAGTGTAATCAGCTCACTGGCCGCTCAGGGACCTGGGCATCCAGGCGTGCCACGACGTGGTCAAGAATCATATCGGCCACATCGTCTTTGGGGAGTTCCCCGTAGGTGTCGGTGGATCCCCCGGCGCCCAGCAGGGTGACCGTGTTGCGGTCCTGCCCAAACACCAGGTCGGGACCCACCTCGTTAACGACGATCAGGTCGGCTCGTTTCCTCACCATTTTGGCGCGCGCGTGCTCGAGCGCGTCGTGAGTCTCGGCAGCGAAGGCGACAAGCAGCTGACCTGGCCCTTTGGACGCCCCCAGTTCGGCCGCTATGTCCGGGTTGGTGGTCAGCTCGATCGGGGCCGGCGTACCCTCGTCGGTTTTCTTGATCTTTTGAACGGCGACGCTCGAGGGGCGGAAGTCGGCCGGGGCCGCCGCCATGATCGCCACATCGGCCGCCGCGAACGCCTCGACCGTGGCCTTGCGCAGCTCCTCGGTGGTGCCGACCCGGACCAGGTCGACGCCCGCCGGATCGGGGAGGGACACGTTCGCCGCGACGAGGGTCACCCGGGCGCCACGGGCCACCGCGGCTTTCGCGATGGCATAGCCCTGTTTGCCGGAACTGCGGTTGCCGAGGAAACGCACCGGATCGAGTGGCTCGCGCGTCCCGCCCGCGGTGACCACGACATGACGACCCGCAAGATCAACATCAAGACCCCTGCGATGTACGCGTAACGCGTACTCGAAGATGGCCGCCGGATCGGGAAGACGGCCCTTCCCGGTGTCCTTGCCGGTGAGCCGGCCCACCGCGGGCTCCAGGACGAACGCGCCCCGGGACCGCAGGGTCGCCACGTTCGCCCGGGTCGCCGGGTTCTCCCACATCTCGGTGTGCATGGCCGGCGCGTAGATCACCGGACAGGTCGCCGTGAGCAGCGTGTTGGTGAGCAGGTCGTCGGCGATGCCGTGAGCGGCCTTCGCGAGGATGTCGGCGGTGGCCGGCGCGACCACGACGAGCTCGGCGGCCCGGCCGATCCGCACGTGCGGCACCTCGTGCGCGTCGTCCCACACCTCGGTGGCGACCGGCCGCCCGGACAGCGCGGCCCAGGTCGGCGCGCCGACGAACTTCAGCGCCGACGCGGTCGGCACGACGCGCACCCCGTGCCCCGACTCGGTGAAGAGCCGCAGCAGCTCGCAGGCCTTGTACGCGGCGATGCCACCGCACACTCCAAGAACGACTTCGGTCACTACCGCACCTTAGATAACAAACGATCCCGCGCCCAGGCTTCGGGACGCGGGATCAGCATGGTGAAACGATCAGATCACGGGTTGTCGGTCGGCTCCGCGGTCAGCAGGCCCGCGTTGATCTCGCGCATCGCGATGGAGAGCGGCTTCTCCTGCGGCGTGGTCTCGACCAGCGGTCCGACGTATTCCAGCAGGCCCTCGCCGAGCTGGCTGTAGTAGGCGTTGACCTGGCGGGCGCGCTTGGCCGCGAAGATCACCAGCGAGTACTTCGACGAGGTCTTGTCGAGCAGCTCGTCGATCGGCGGGTTGGTGATGCCTTCGGGGTTCGCGATGGTTCCCACTGTGGTGAAGTCCTTAATCGTCGAGAATCAATGCTCGTGTGCGAGGTATAACGAACCGAGCAATCCTACCAGCTCATCCGCGGCACGCTCGACGAAGTCGTTCACCACGGTGACGTCGAACTCCGACTCGGCGGCGAGCTCCTCGTCGGCGTGGGCCAACCGGCGCTTGATCGTCTCGGCGTCGTCGGTGCCCCGGCCGATGAGACGGCGCTGGAGCTCCTCGACGCTCGGCGGCGCCAGGAAGACCAGCTGGGCCTCCGGCATCGCGGCACGCACCTGACGGGCGCCCTGCAGGTCGATCTTCAACAGAACGGGCCGGCCCTGGGAGAGCCAGCCCTCGACCTGCGCCCGCGGTGTCCCGTAGAGGTTGCCCGCGAACTCCGCCCACTCCAGCAGCTGCCCGCCGTCGATCAGGCGCTGGAACTCGGCGCGGTTCACGAAGTGATAGTGCTCGCCGTCGGTCTCGTAGTCCCGTTTCTTGCGGGTCGTCACCGACACGGACAACTTGATCCAAGGCGAGCGCGCCCGGATCAGCTCGATCACACTGTCCTTGCCGACCCCGGAGGGGCCGGAAAGAACGGTGAGGCGGGCTGCCGGGCGCGCGTCGTCATCCATGCTCACGGCTCATGTCTACACGAGCCCATGAGTCAGTTCGCAGCGAACTCCCCCAGGAGGGCCTTGCGCTGCTGGTCGCCAAGACCACGGAGCCGGCGGCTCTCAGCGATCTTGAGCTTCTCCATGATCTGGGTCGCCCGGATCTTGCCGATGCCCGGCAGCGCCTGAAGCACGGCCGAGACCTTCAGCTTGCCGACGACCTCGTCGGCCTCCGCGCGGTCGAGCACGGCGGCGAGGGTGGTCTTGCCGGACTTGAGCTGTTCCTTCAGCTCAGCCCGAGCCTTGCGAACTTCCGCGGCCTTCTCCAGCGCAGCTTGGCGCTGTTCGGGGCTCAGTGACGGGAGCGGCACCAGTTCTCCTCAGGTCCCTTACGCGGCGGTAGTTCAATACCGGCGCTTTGTGAAACGTGGTGTGCCAGGGAACCAAAGGGGCATGTGGTTCCCGGCGCCGGGAAAACTAGCGGTCAACGGCGCTTTCGGCAACGTGGGGGTACCCCGTCGACCGCATCCTGACGCCCTGTTAAGCAGGCCGTTTCACCCGAGCGCGGCGCGGCAGTCGTCCAGAACACGGTCCGTCGCGGCCCGCAGATCGGCGATCTCCGGGCCCGCGGCGAGAACCTCGCGTGAGTACGAGGGCAACACGTTCCGCAGGCTTTCGCCGAAGACCGCGCGCAGGTCGGAGGGTGTCGCGCCCTGCGCCCCGAGGCCCGGCGCGAGGAGCGGTCCGTTGACCTTGGAGAGGTCGTGTCCGGTCTCGCCGATCGTCGCGCCGACCACGAGGCCGAGGCTGCCGAGCGGCTGCGCACCCGCGTTGACCTGGGCAATCTCGTCGATGATCGTCTGCGCGACGGTTTTCCCGGACGCCGCGACGGCGTGCTGCACGGCCGGGCCCTCGGGGTTCGAGGTCAGCGCGAGGACGAAGACTCCGCCGCCGTGAGCGGCCGCCTGGTCGAATGCCGGCTGCAACGAGCCGACTCCGAGATAGGGACTCACAGTAATCGCGTCAGCACGCAGAGAACTCGCTGGATCGAGATACGCGGACGCGTACGCGGCCATCGTCGAGCCGATGTCGCCCCGCTTCACGTCCAGGAGGACAAGAGCACCCGCCTCTCGCGACTGTCGGATAGTTGACTCAAGAATCGCGACGCCACGTGACCCAAATCTCTCAAAAAACGCGGACTGTGGTTTCAGAACCGCCACCCGATCGGCCAGTGCGTCGACCACCGTACGGGCGAAGCGTTCCAGGCCCGCGATGTCGTCGGAGAGGCCCCAGCGGGCGAGAAGAGATGCATGCGGGTCGATGCCTACGCACAGTGGACCACGCTCCGCTACGGCCGCGTGAAGCCGTTCGCCGAAGGTCTCCATTATTTTTCCCCCAAACGTGTCAGGTAGCTGCCACCGCGGCGGTGATCCCCGCGGTAATGCGGTCCACGTCCGCCTCGTCGGCGACGTAGGGCGGCATCGTGTAGATCAGGTCCCGGAACGGCCGCAGCCAGACGCCCTGGGCCACCGCGGCCGCCGTCGCCGCCGCCATGTCCACCGGATGATCGAGCTGCACCACGCCGATGGCGCCGAGAACGCGGACGTCGGCGACCCCTCGCGCGCCGCGGAGCGGCTCCAGGCCGTCTTTCAGCCGGCTTTCGATCTTCTGTACGCCGGCCGCCCACCGGCCGTCGCGCAGGAGGCCGATCGACGCGTTCGCGATGGCACAGGCCAGCGGGTTGCCCATGAACGTCGGGCCGTGGGCCAGGCCGCCCCCCTCGCCCGCCGAGATCGCCGCGGCCACGGCCGGCGTGCAGAGCGTCGCCGCGAGCGTCAGGTAGCCGCCGGTGAGCGCCTTGCCGAGGCAGAGGATGTCCGGGCTCACCCCGGCGTGCTCGGCCGCGAAGAGCCGGCCGGTCCGCCCGAACCCGGTGGCGATCTCGTCGAAGATCAGGAGGATGCCGTGCGCGGCGGTCGCCTCCCGCAGCACCCGCAGGTACTCCGGATGGTGGAAGCGCATCCCGCCGGCGCCCTGCACGACCGGCTCGACGATCACGGCGGCCAGCTCGTCCGCGTGCCGCTCGATCATCTCCTCCAGGGAGGCCGCGTAGGCGTCGTCGAACTCCGCGGGCGGCGGCCCGGCGAAGACCTGGGCCGGCAGGACCCCGGACCAGAGCGCGTGCATGCCGCCGACCGGGTCGCAGACGCTCATCGGGTGGAACGTGTCGCCGTGGTACCCGCCCCGCCAGGTGGCGAGGCGCTGCCGTCCCGGCCGTCCCAGGGCCCGCTGGGCCTGCAGCGCCATCTTGATCGCCACCTCGACCCCGACCGAGCCGGAGTCGCAGAGGAAGACGTGCTGGAGGCCGGGCGGGGTGAGCTCGACGAGGGTGCTCGCCAGCCGGATCGCCGGCTCATGGGTGAGCCCGCCGAACATCACGTGGCTCATCCGGCCGGCCTGCTCGGCCATCGCGGCGTCCAGCACCGGGTGCCGGTAGCCGTGGATCGCCGCCCACCAGGACGACATCCCGTCCACGAGCTCCCGGCCGTCGCCCAGCCGCAGCCGGACCCCGGCCGCACTCTCCACCAGATAGGGGTCGGTGCGGCCGGGCATCGGGCCGTACGGGTGCCAGACGTGCGCGCGGTCGAGCGCGAGCAGGTCCTCGCGCCCGGCGCTCATCGGGCGCGGTGCGAACGGATCGGGCGGGCGCCGCGGGCGACCGCGCGGACCAGGTCCGGTCCCCGGTAGATGAACCCGCTGTAGAGCTGCACCAGCGAGGCGCCCGCGTCGAGCAGACGGGACGCGTCGTCGACGGTCATCACGCCGCCGACCCCGATGATCGGCAGCCGGCCGCCGGTCTCGGTGTGGACGAACCTCACCACGTCCCGGGCCCGCTCGGTGAGCGGCTTCCCGGAGAGCCCGCCGGCCTCGCCCGCGAGGTGCTGGTCGGACTCGGCGATGCCGTCACGGGACAGCGTCGTGTTGGTCGCGATGAGCCCGGCCGCGCCGTGCTCGAGGCAGACCTCGAGGAGCTCGGCGATGGCCGGCTCGGTCAGGTCCGGGGCGATCTTCACGAGCACCGGCACCGGGCCGTTCAGCGCCTTCAGCAGCGCCGCGATCGAGTCCCGGTCCTGCAGGCTGCGCAGCCCCGGCGTGTTCGGCGAGGAGACGTTCACCGCGATGTAGTCGGCGTACGGGTGCAGCAGCCGGTACGAGAACAGGTAGTCCTCGACCGCCTCCTCGAGCGGCGTCACCTTGGACTTGCCGAGCGAGATGCCGAGCGGCACGTCCAGCCTGCCGAGCGCCGCGAGCCGGTCGGCCAGGGCGGCCGCGCCGAGGTTGTTGAACCCCATCCGGTTGATGATCGCCTCGGTCTCCTTGAGGCGGAACAGCCGCGGCTTGTCGTTGCCCGGCTGCGGCTTCGCGGTGACCGTGCCGACCTCGACGAAGCCGAACCCGAGCGCCGGCCAGGCCGGCAGCGCGACGCCGTTCTTGTCCATCCCGGCGGCCAGGCCGACCCGGTTCGGGAACCGGACGCCGAACACGTCGACCGGCGCGGCGAACGCGTACCGGCGGCGCATCGCGTCGAGAGCCGGCCCGGGCAGCGAGGCGAGCCGGTTCAGCGTCCACTCGTGGGCGTGCTCGGCGTCGCCGCCGCCCAGCCGGAACAGGACCGGCCGGACGGCGTTGTCGAAGAACTTCACTGAGCTGAACCCTGCTGGACGAGCTCCGGGCGGAGCAGAGCGTGCCACTCCTGCAAGGGGCGGACCGTCATGTCGCCGCGCATCAGCGCCTCGATGCCCATCACCGCGGCGGCCGCGCCGGGCACCGTGGTGATGCTCGGCACGTTCGCGGTGACCGCGGCGCTGCGGATCTCGTACCCGTCGAGCCGGGCGCTCGCGCCCGAGCCCTGCGGGGTGTTGATGATCAGCGCGATCTCGCCGGCCAGGATCAGCTCGACGGCGTTCGTGCCCGGGCTCTCGTAGTGCTTCGGGACGACCTCGCACTCGATGCCGTAGCGGCGCAGCACCTCGCCGGTGCCGGCCGTCGTCACGATCGTGAAGCCGAGGTCGGCGAGCCGCTTGACCGGGAAGATCATCGACCGCTTGTCCCGGTTCGCCACCGAGACGAAGACCTTGCCGCTGGTCGGGAGCGAGCCGTACGCGGCGGCCTGCGACTTGGCGAACGCCTGACCGTAGCCGGCGTCGATGCCCATCACCTCGCCGGTCGACTTCATCTCCGGGCTGAGCAGGCTGTCCACGTTGTTGCCGGCGAGCGTGCGGAACCGCTTGAACGGCAGCACCGCCTCCTTCACCGCGATCGGCGCGTTCACCGGCGTGGAGCCGCCGTCGCCCTCGGCCAGCAGCAGCCCCTCGGCCCGCAGGTCGGCGATGGTGGCGCCGAGCGCGATCCGGGCGGCCGCCTTGGCGAGCGGGACCGCCGTCGCCTTGGAGACGAACGGGACGGTCCGCGAGGCGCGCGGGTTGGCCTCCAGCACGTAGAGGGTCTCGTCCTTGAGCGCGTACTGCACGTTCAGCAGGCCGCGCACCCCGACGCCGCGGGCGATCGCCTCGGTGTAGCGGCGGACCTCGGCCAGGTGCGGCGCGGCCAGGTTGACCGGCGGCAGCGTGCAGGCCGAGTCGCCGGAGTGGATGCCGGCCTCCTCGATGTGCTCCATGACGCCGGCCAGGTAGACCTCGCCGGTGTCGTCGCAGAGCGCGTCCACGTCGATCTCGATGGCGTCGTCGAGGAACCGGTCGACGAGCACCGGGTGGTCCGGGGAGATCTCGGTGGCCCGCTCGATGTAGCCCTGGAGGGTCGGCTCGTCGTACACGATCTCCATGCCCCGGCCGCCGAGCACGTACGACGGGCGGACCAGGACCGGGTACCCGATGCTGTCGGCGATCGCCTTGGCCTCGGGGAAGGTGGTCGCGGTGCCGTGGTCCGGCGAGCGCAGGCCGGCCTCGGCCAGCACCGCGCCGAACAGGCCGCGGTCCTCGGCCAGGTCGATCGCCTCGGGCGAGGTGCCGACGATCGGGACGCCGGCCTCCTTGAGCCGGTTCGCCAGGCCGAGCGGGGTCTGGCCGCCGAGCTGCACGATCACGCCGACCACGCCCGGGCCGCCGGCCGCCCTGCCGGAGCTGTCCTCGGCGTGGAAGACCTCGAGGACGTCCTCGAAGGTGAGCGGCTCGAAGTAGAGCCGGTCCGCGGTGTCGTAGTCGGTGGAGACCGTCTCCGGGTTGCAGTTGACCATCACGGTCTCGTAGTCGACACCGCGGAGCGCCTGGACGGCGTGCACGCAGGAGTAGTCGAACTCGATGCCCTGGCCGATCCGGTTCGGGCCGGAGCCCAGGATGATCACCTTGGGCCGGTCGCTCGGCGCCACCTCGGTCTCCTCGTCATACGACGAGTAGTGGTACGGGGTGTTCGCCGCGAACTCGGCGGCGCAGGTGTCGACGGTCTTGTAGACCGGGCGGATGCCGAGCCGGTGGCGCAGCGCGCGCACGCCGTCCTCGCCGGCCAGCTCCGGCCGCAGCACCGCGAGCTGCTTGTCGGACAGGCCGTTCCGCTTGGCCCGGCGCAGCAGCTCGTCGTCGAGGACCGGGGCCGCGAGGATCTCGGCGCGCAGGTCGACCAGCGCCTGGATCTCGTCGAGGAACCACGGGTCGATCCGGCCGCTGGCCGCGTGCACCTGCTCGACCGTGGCGCCGAGCCGCAGCGCGGCCTCGACCGTGTAGAGCCGGCCGTCGTGCGGGATCTTCAGGGCTTCGAGGGCCTCGTCGAGGTTCTCGAAGGTCGGTGCGGTCCAGAAGCCGGCCGCCTTGGTCTCCATCGAGCGCATCGCCTTGTTCAGCGCCTCGGCGAAGTTGCGGCCCAGGCTCATCGCCTCGCCGACCGACTTCATCGTGGTGGTGAGCTCCTTGTCGGCGCCCGGGAACTTCTCGAAGGCGAACCGCGGGATCTTCACGACCACGTAGTCGAGGGCCGGCTCGAAGGCGGCCGGCGTCTTGAGCGTGATGTCGTTCGGGATCTCGTCGAGCGTGTAGCCGATGGCCAGCTTCGCGGCGATCTTGGCGATCGGGAAGCCGGTGGCCTTCGAGGCGAGCGCGGACGAGCGGGACACCCGGGGGTTCATCTCGATGACGATGAGCCGGCCGTTGTCCGGGTTGATCGCGAACTGGATGTTGCAGCCGCCGGTGTCCACGCCGACCTCGCGCAGCACGGCGATGCCCAGGTCACGCAGCTTCTGGTACTCGCGGTCGGTGAGCGTCATGGCCGGCGCCACGGTGACGCTGTCGCCGGTGTGCACGCCCATCGGGTCGACGTTCTCGATCGAGCAGACGACCACGACGTTGTCGTTCTTGTCGCGCATCAGCTCGAGCTCGTACTCCTTCCAGCCGAGCACGCTCTCCTCGATGAGGACCTCGTGCACCGGGGAGGCGGCGAGGCCGGCGCCGGCGATCCGCTCCAGGTCCTCGTCGGTGTGCGCCATGCCGGAGCCGAGGCCGCCCATGGTGAACGACGGCCGGATGACGACCGGCAGGCCGATCTCGGAGACGGTGTCGCGGACCTCGTCCATCGAGTGGCAGACCCGCGAGCGCGGGGTCTCGCCGCCGGCCTTCGCCACGATGTCCTTGAAGAGCTGGCGGTCCTCGCCCTTGCGGATGGCGTCGACGTTCGCGCCGATCAGCTCGACGCCGTACTTCTCCAGGACGCCGCTCTCGTGCAGGGCGATCGCGGTGTTCAGCGCGGTCTGGCCGCCCAGCGTCGGCAGGATCGCGTCCGGGCGCTCCTTCGCGATGACCAGCTCGACGAACTCCGGGGTGATCGGCTCGACGTAGGTGGCGTCGGCGAACTCCGGGTCGGTCATGATCGTGGCCGGGTTCGAGTTCACCAGCGAGACGCGGATGCCCTCGGACTGCAGGACCCGGCACGCCTGGGTGCCGGAGTAGTCGAACTCGCAGGCCTGGCCGATGACGATCGGGCCGGAGCCGATCACCATGATGTGCTTGAGATCTTCACGTTTCGGCATGTCGCGTCAGCCCTTCTTTTCCACGAGCTCGACGAACCGGTCGAACAGGTAGTCCGCGTCGTGCGGGCCGGCAGCGGCCTCGGGGTGGTACTGGACGGTGAAGGCGGGGACCTCGATGCCCCGCAGGCCCTCGACCACGTTGTCGTTGAGGCAGACGTGCGAGACCTCGACGCCGCCGAAGTCCGTGTCGATCACGGTGTTCAGCGGGGCGTCCACGGCGAACCCGTGGTTGTGGCTGGTCACCTCGACCTTGCCGGTGGTCTTGTCGAGCACCGGCTGGTTGATGCCGCGGTGGCCGTACCCGAGCTTGTAGGTCCCGAAGCCGAGCGCGCGGCCCAGGATCTGGCTGCCGAAGCAGATGCCGAACAGCGGCACCTCGCGGCGCATCACCTCGCGGGCCAGCGCCACCGGGCCGTCGGCGGTCGCCGGGTCGCCCGGGCCGGGCGAGAAGAAGACCGCGTCCGGGCTCACCGCGAGCAGGTCCTCGATCGAGGAGGACGCCGGGAAGATGTGCGTGGTGACGCCGCGCTCGGCGAGCCGGCGGGCCACGTTGCGCTTGATGCCGAGGTCGAGCGCGGCGACCGTGTAGCGGTGCTCACCTTCCGCTTTCACGGTGTAGCGCGAGGACGTCGTCACCTGGGCGGAGAGGTCGGCGCCGAGCATCTCCGGCTGGCCCTTGACCTTCGCCAGCAGCGCGGCCGGGTCGAGGTCGAGCGAGGAGATGCCGACCCGCATGGCGCCGCGCTCGCGCAGGTGCCGGGTCAGCGCGCGGGTGTCGACGCCGCTGATGCCGACGACGCCCTCGGCCGCGAGACGCTCGCCGAGGTCGCCCCGGGAGCGCCAGTTCGACGGGCGGCGGGCCGGGTCGCGGACCACGTACCCGGCCACCCAGATCCGGTCCGACTCGTCGTCCTCGTCGTTCACCCCGGTGTTGCCGATCTGCGGCGCGGTCTGCACCACGACCTGCTTGTGGTACGACGGGTCGGTCAGCGTCTCCTGGTAGCCGGTCATGCCGGTGGTGAACACCGCCTCGCCGAACGTCTCCCCTACGGCGCCGTAGGCGCTGCCGTGGAACGTGCGCCCATCCTCGAGAACCAGAATCGCCTTGGTCACTTGACCGCCTTTCCGTCCAGAACCGTCGCTTCGCCCCGCAGGAAGGTCGCCACGATGCGACCGGGCAGGGTCATACCCGCGTACGGCGTGTTTCGGCTGCGGCTCGCCAGCTCCGCCGGGTCGACGACCCCGCGGTACGACGGGTCCACCAGCGTCAGGTTGGCCGGCGTGCCGGCCGTCAGGTCGCCGCCGTGCCCGGTCAGTCCGGCGATCCGGGCCGGCGCGATCGACATCCGGTCGGCGATCAGCTCCCAGTCCTCGCCGAAGACGCTCAGCACGATCGGCAGCGCGGTCTGCAGGCCCAGCATGCCGGGGCGCGCGTACGCCCACTCGCATTCCTTGTCCTGCACCGCGTGCGGCGCGTGGTCGGTCGCGACGACGTCGATCACGCCGTCCCGCAGCGCCTGGCGGAGAGCTTCGACGTCTTTCCTCGTACGCAGCGGGGGGTTGACCTTGAAGACCGGGTCGTAGCCCGCCGCCAGCTCGTCGGTGAGCAGCAGGTGGTGCGGCGTCACCTCGGCGGTCACCCGGACCCCGCGCGCCTTGGCCTGCCGCAGGACCTCGACCGAGCCGGCCGTGGAGACGTGACAGACGTGCAGGCGGCTGCCGACGTGCTCGGCCAGCAGCACGTCCCGGGCGATGATCGCCTCCTCGGCGACCGCGGGCCAGCCGGTCAGGCCGAGGCGGGTGCTGACCTCACCCTCGTGCATCTGCGCGCCCTCGGTGAGCCGCGGCTCCTCGGCGTGCTGGGCGATGACGCCGTCGAACGCCTTCACGTACTCGAGGGCCCGGCGCATCAGCTTCGGGTCGGCCACGCAGAAGCCGTCGTCCGAGAAGATCCGCACGTTCGCGGCCGAGGTCGCCATCGCGCCGAGCTCGGCGAGCCGCTCGCCGGCCAGGCCGATCGTGACAGCGCCGATCGGCTGCACGTCCACGAGGCCGGCCTCCCGGCCCAGCCGCCACACCTGCTCGACCACGCCCGCGGTGTCGGCCACCGGCGAGGTGTTCGCCATGGCGCAGACCGCGGTGTAGCCGCCGAGGGCCGCGGCGCGCGAGCCGGTCTCCACCGTCTCGGCGTCCTCGCGGCCGGGTTCGCGCAGGTGGGTGTGCACGTCGACGAGGCCGGGCAGGGCCACCAGACCCGTCGCGTCGACGACTTCCGCTTTATCGTCTGATTTGTCGGAAATTACGCCATCTTTGATGAAGAGATCGGCCGGCTCGGCGCCGAGGACCGAGACGCCCTTGAGCAGGTACGCCATCACTTGCCTCCCAAAAGCAGGTAGAGGACGGCCATCCGGACGCTGACGCCGTTGGCGACCTGTTCGACGATGGTGGAACGGGGTGAGTCGGCGACCTCGGGAGCGATCTCCATGCCCCGGTTCATCGGGCCGGGGTGCATCACGATCGCGTGGTCGGGCATCTTCTGGAGCCGGCGCATGTCGAGGCCGTACCGCCGGCTGTACTCGCGGGCCGACGGGAAGTACGAGTCCTGCATCCGCTCGGTCTGCACGCGCAGCATCATCACCACGTCGCTGTCCGGCAGCACCGCGTCCAGGTCGTACGAGATCTGGGTCTTCTCGGAGAGCGCGGCGGCGAGATCCAGCGGGACCAGAGTCGGCGGGCCGACCACGGTGACCTGCGCGCCGAGCGTGGTCAGCAGCAGGACGTTGGAGCGGGCCACCCGGCTGTGCAGCACGTCGCCCACGATCGCCACCCGCAGGCCGTCGAGCCGGCCGAGGCGCGAGCGCATCGTGTACGCGTCGAGCAGCGCCTGCGTCGGGTGCTCGTGGGTGCCGTCGCCGGCGTTCACGACCGAGCCGTCCACCCACTCCGCGAGCCGGTGCGGCGCGCCGCTCGCGCCATGCCTGATCACCACGGCGTCGGCACCCATGGCCTGCAGGGTGAGCGCGGTGTCCTTCAGGCTCTCGCCCTTGGAGACGCTCGAACCCTTGGCCGAGAAGTTGATGACGTCGGCGGAGAGCCGCTTGGCAGCGGCTTCGAAAGAGATCCGGGTACGGGTGGAGTCCTCGTAGAACAGATTCACGACGGTCCGGCCGCGCAGCGCCGGCAGCTTCTTGACCTCGCGGCCGGACAGCGAGGCCATCTCGCCGGCGGTGTCCAGGATGAGGGTGGCGGTCGCGGCGTCGAGGTCCGCGGCCGAGCGCAGATGCTTGATCACTTGAGGCCTCCGATCAGGCGGACCTCGTCGGCGCCGTCGATCTCGGTGAGCGCGACCTTGACGCTCTCGCTGAGCGCGGTCGGGATGTTCTTGCCCACGTAGTCGGCGCGGATCGGCAACTGCCGGTGACCGCGGTCGACCAGGACCGCGAGCTGCACCGAGCTGGGCCGGCCCAGGTCCTGCAGGGCGTCCAGGGCGGCGCGCACCGAGCGGCCGGAGAAGAGCACGTCGTCGACGAGGATCACGCGCAGCCCGTCGATGCCGCCGCTGGGCAGCTCGGTCTTGCCGAGCGCGCGGGTGGCCTTGAGCCGCAGGTCGTCGCGGTAGAGCGTGATGTCGAGGGAGCCGACCGGGACCTCGACGCCCTCGAAGGCGTGGATCCGGGCGGCGAGGCGGTGGGCGAGCGGGACACCGCGGGTCGGGATGCCGAGCAGCACGGTACCGGTGGCGCCGGAAGTCTTCTCAAGGATCTGATGAGCGATCCGGTCGACGACCCGGTGCAGGTCGGACCCTTCCAAAATGATCTTGCTGGGCGCGTCTGCGCGTGGCTGCGCCACGGCGGACCTCCTTCCCCGCCTCACGGGACGGGTCGTTAAAGGATGTCGGTCGGAACAAGCCCCGCTTCAGGCCGTCCCGATGGCTGACGCTACGTTACCAGTGGACGCAGCGTTGACCATGGTGACGTGCCTGACTGGAGCGAACCGGACAAATCCTGTAACTGGGGATACAGCCGGTAACTTTGGTGCGGCCCGCGCGACTCATCGGTAACCAACACTTGACCGGCGGTCGCAAACTCCGTACCGTCACGCAGCGTAGCGATCCGCGAGGAAAGAACCCTCCGGGCCAGCACAGTACCGGGAGTGTCCGTATGCCGTCTGAGTACGCGAAGTCGCTGGGCGCCCGCCTGCGCTCCATCCGCCAGCAGCAGGGCCTGTCCCTGCAGGGCGTCGAAGAGAAGTCCAACGGCCGCTGGAAAGCCGTCGTCGTGGGCTCGTACGAGCGGGGCGACCGCGCGGTGACCGTCTCGCGCCTGGCCGAACTGGCCGACTTCTACCGAGTGCCCGTCTCGGAGCTTCTGCCCGACGGCAGCGGCATCCGCCTCGAGGCCACCAACAAGATCGTGCTGGACCTGGAGAAGCTGTACGACACCACCGGCGAGGACCTCGCCTACGTGGCTCGTTACGCCCGGGCCATCCAGCAGCAGCGCGGCGACTACAACGGCCGCGTCCTGTCGATCCGCGCCGACGACCTGCGCGCGCTCGCCATCGTCTACGACATCTCGCCCTCCGGCCTCATCGAGCGCCTGACCGAGCAGGGCGTGCTCGTCGCGGACCCCCGCGCGTTCTTCGCCAGCTGAGCCATATTCAGCAACCCCCACAAAGCCCGCGTCGTCTCGACGCGGGCTTTCGTGTATCCCCGCCTTCCCGGATCCCCGCTCCCCGCCCCTCCCGGCTCCCCGCTCCCCGCTTCCCGCTCCCCCGCGATCTTGTGACTCCGCACAGGCCCGGGACTGCGCAACTCCACAAGATCGCGCCGAAACGGGGGACGGCCACCCCACACCCCGCCCACTCCCGGCCCGCTCCCCGCGATCTTGTGACTCTGCACAGACCCGGAGCTGCGCAACTCCACAAGATCGCGGCGAAACGGGGGCCGGCCACCCCACGCCCCGCTCACTCCCGGCCACCTTCCCGCGATCTTGTGACTTTGCGCAGGACCGTTCCTGCGGGAATCAACAAGATCGCGGGCTTTGCGGCGGCTGCTCAGTGACGGCGGAGGCTTGCTGTGGCGGAGGCTTGCTGTGGCGGTGACTCTGCGGCGGTTTCCACATGGGGGCGGCGTATCCACAGGCTGGCGACTTCGGGAAGCGAACCGGATGCCCGCGACGTCATGGTGGGCCGGTGCGATGGGACTGCCCCAACGGGGATGCGAGCGAATTCGACTGGCTGGCCTTCGAACAGTCGGGCGTGCTGACGCGGACTCAGGCGGAAGCGTTGCTGGGCCGGCATCCGGTACATCGGCACCTCGAGCTGGGCCGCTGGCGTACGATTTGTCGCAATTTGCTCTTGACCCACAACGGCCCGATGCATCCGGAACAACAGCTCTGGGTAGCGGTCCTGACCGCCGGACCGGGCGCGCTTCTCGCCGGGCGAAGCTCCGCGACGGCCGGCGGCGTCGTCGGTCTCCGCCGGGAGCCGATCCAGGTGCTGATCCCGGCGCCCCGGAATCGGACCGGCAACGCCGAGCGGCTGCCACCCGACATGCCGGAGATCCAGATCTTCCGCACCGCCCGGCTGCCGCAGAGCCATTGCCGGACCGGCCGTCCACCCCGCACCACGCAGGCACGTTCGGTCGTCGACGCGGCGGCGTGGGCGGAGGGTGACGACGAGGCCCGTACCATCGTCGTTTCCGCCTGCCAGCAGCGCCGCGTGACGCCGGAGGAGATCGGGCGGGTTCTCGATGTGTTCCCGCGGATCAAACGGCACCGCCTGATCGCCAGGACGATCGCCGACATCGCGGGCGGTGCGCTGTCACTGGCCGAGGTCGATTTCGTCACGCTCTGCCGCAAGTTCGAACTACCCGCGCCGAAGTTGCAGCAGCGCCGGCGGGACGCGGCCGGGCGGAACCGGTTTCTGGACGCCTACTGGCCGGAGTTCCGCCTGCACGTGGAGGTCGACGGCGCGTACCACGTCGTCGACGAGCAGTGGGCCGCCGACATGATCCGGCAGAACGACGTCTGGATCAAGGGCGACCGCATCCTGCGCTTCCCGGCCTCGCTCATCCGGTCTCGTCCCGATGTGGTGGCGCTCCAGCTGCAGCAGGCAATGAACGCCGCTGCTCGATCTTGATCATTCCCGCAGCCCCGGGCCTGCGCAGAGTCACAAGATCGCGGGGAGGGGAGCGGGCGCGGGAGGGAGCGGGCGCGGGGGGAGCGGGCGCGGGGGGAGCGGGCGCGGGGGGGCGGGCGCGGGGAGAGCAGGCCCGCCTCGGGGCGATCTTGTGACCTTGCGCGGCACCGTTCCTGCAGAAAGTCACAAGATCGCGAAGAAAGCAGGCGCGAGCAGGGACGGACGCGAGCGGGCAGGCGCGGGCAGAGCAGGGGCGGACGCGAGCGGGCAGGCGCGGGCAGAGCAGGGGCGG
>NZ_JBFAAR010000001.1:988994-1537123 GCF_040639855.1 Actinoplanes sp. NPDC023714 | reverse complement strand
ACGCGAGCGGGCAGGCGCGGGCAGAACAGGGGCGGACGCGAGCGGGCAGGCGCGGGCAGAACAGGGGCGGACGCGAGCGGGCAGGCGCGGGCAGAACAGGGGCGGACGCGAGCGGGCAGGCGCGGGCAGAGCAGGCGCGGGCAGAGCGGACGCGGGCAGCGCCGGCCCGGGAACGCGAAACGGCCCGGACCACGAGGTCCGGGCCGGGTGCTCAGCGCGTGGCGAACGCGGCGATCCGGTCGAGCAGCCCGTTCAGGAAGCGCGGGCTGTCGTCGGTCGACATCTCCTTCGCCAGCTCGACGGCCTCGGTGATGGCCACCGGGTCGTCGACGTCCGGGACGTACAGCAGCTCGAAGACCGCGATCCGCGCCAGGTTCCGGTCGACCGTCGGCATCCGATCGATCGTCCAGCCCTCCGCGTAGCTGGCGATCAGCTCGTCGATCCGGTCCAGGTGCTTGGCGACGCCCTCGATCAGCTCGGTGGCGTAGCCCATGTGCTCCGGGTGGGGCTTGGCGATCCGGTCGAGGTAGGTGACGAGCACCTGGCTCGGCGGAAGGTCACGCAGGTCCGCCTCGAAGAGGACGTCGAGCGCTCGCTTGCGCGCCTTGCGACGCGCGAGCCGTTCCTTCTTGGGACCTTCGGCCATCAGCTGCGGCCGAGGTAGCGGCCGTCGCGGGTGTCGACCTTGATCTTCTCACCGGTGGTGATGAAGAGCGGAACCTGAACGGTGGCGCCGGTCTCGACCGTGGCCGGCTTGGTGCCGCCGGTGGAGCGGTCGCCCTGCAGACCCGGCTCGGTGTAGGTGACCTCGAGGAACACGCTGGTCGGAAGCTCGATGTAGAGCGGGACGCCCTCGTGCAGCGCGACGGTGGCCTCGGCCTCGGGGAGCAGGTAGTTCGCGGCCTCGCCGACCGTGCCACCGGAGACGTGGATCTGGTCGTAGGTGTCCAGGTCCATGAAGACGTAGTCGTCGCCGTCCTGGTACAGGTACTGCATCGTCCGCTTGTCCACGGTCGCGGTGTCGACCTTGGTGCCCGCGTTGAAGGTCTTGTCGACGACCTTGCCGGACAGGACGTGCTTCAGCGTGGTGCGCACGAACGCCGGACCCTTACCCGGCTTGACGTGCTGGAACTCAACGACAGTCCAAAGCTCCTTGTCGAGGTTGAGCACCAGGCCGTTCTTCAGGTCGTTGGTGGAAGCCATGTCCTGCCTTGATCTTGAAGCGTATCGGTGACCGAACGAGTCTACCGGCGGGCGGCCGTTCCCAGCGAATCGGGCCTACCGGGCGATATGTTCCAGGGCGAGGCGATAACCGTCGAAGCCGAGTCCCGCGATCACACCGGTCGCCACGGGGGAAATCACCGAATGGTGCCGGAACTCCTCACGGGTGTGCACGTTCGAGATGTGCACCTCGACGAGCTTGCCGCGCAGCATGGCGCAGGCGTCGCGGACCGCGTAGTTGTAGTGCGTCCAGGCGCCCGGGTTCAGCACCACGTCGGCGCCCTCGTCCGCGGCCTGATACAGCCATTCGAGCATCTCGTGCTCGGCGTTGGTCTGCCGCACCTCGATCGTCAGGCCGAGGTCCTCGGCGACGGTCTGGCACATCTCGGCCAGATCCTGGTAGGTCGACGAGCCGTAGATCCCCGGCTCGCGCAGCCCCAGCCGGCCCAGGTTCGGCCCGTTCAGCACATAGATCATCGCGCCACCGCCGCGTAGGCCCGCTCCAGCAGCTCCTCGTCCGGCCCGGCCAGGATGCCCGGCTTCGCCAGGCCATCCAGAACCACGAACCGCAAGGTGGCTGCCCGCGCCTTCTTGTCGACGCGCATGGCGGGCAGGAGTTCGGTCCAGGCCTCTTTTTCGTACGCCGTGGGCAAGCCGAGCGATTCCAGCACCGCGCGATGGCGGTCGGCGGTCGCGTCGTCGAGCCGGCCGCTGAGCCGCCCCAGCTCGGCGGCGAAGACCAGGCCCACGGAGATCGCGTCCCCGTGCTTCCAGGTGTACTTCTCCCGGCGTTCGATCGCGTGGCCCAGCGTGTGCCCGTAGTTGAGGATCTCCCGGAGGCCGGACTCCTCGAGGTCGACGCTCACGACGTACGCCTTGACCTTGATCTTGCGCTCCACCAGCTCCCGCAGAACGTCGCTGCGCGGGTCGAGCGCGGCCTGAGGGTCGGCCTCGATCAGCTCGAGGATCCGCGGGTCGGCGATGAAGCCGCCCTTCGCGACCTCGGCCATCCCGGCCGCGATGTCGGCGGCGGGCAGGGTGTCCAGCGCGTCCAGGTCGCAGAGCACGCCGGCCGGCGGATGGAACGCGCCGACCAGGTTCTTGCCGGCCGCGATGTTCACGGCGGTCTTCCCGCCGACCGCGGCGTCGACCATGCCGGCCACCGAGGTCGCCACCGGCACCCAGCGCACGCCGCGCAGCCAGGCCGCGGCGACATAGCCGGCCAGGTCGGTGGTGGCGCCACCACCGACACCCACGACCACATCCGTACGGGTGAAGCCGGCCGCGCCGAGCTCGTCCCAGCACTGGGCCGCCACCTCGATCGACTTGCCCCGCTCGGCGTCCGGCACCTCGATCGGCACGACGGTCATCCCGGCGTCACGAGCCACCTCCGCGACGGCCTCGGCGCGCTCACCCAGCGTCGGCGGGTGCAGCACGGCGACCCGCGCGGCGCCCTCGATCAGGCCGGGCAGCTCCCCCTGGAGTCCACGCCCGACGATCACGTCATACGGACGGTCACCCGTCACGGAAATCCGCGTCACCACGGGTGTCACCCTATCGGCGCGCACCGTCGGCCGGAGTGGGGTTATATACAGATAACCCGCAAGGGGTTACAACAGTCGCATGCCGAAAATCAACGTGTACCTTCCCGACGACCTCGCCGACGCCGTCCGCGACACCGGCCTGCCCGTGTCCCCGATCTGCCAGCGCGCCCTCGAACAGGCCGTCCGCCGCATCACCACGATCCGCCAGGCCGTGCTCAGCGACCTCGACCCCGACCGGCTGTCCGAGAGGCTGCCCACCTTCACCGGCCGCCTCGTCATCGTGCTCACCCTCGCGGCCCGCCGCGCCCAGGAGTCCGGCGCCTCGTCGGTCACCACCGGCGACCTGCTGCACGGGATGCTCGACGAGAACCAGAACCTCGGCCTGCAGGTGCTCACCGCGCTCGACGTGGCTCCCGGCTCCCTCACCGCACCCGCCACCCCGGAACCCGCCACCACCGGCGGCGGCCTGCGCTTCAGCGCCCCCGCAGCGGTCGCCCTGGAACTGGCCGTCGGCGAGGCGATCGGCCTCGGCCACAACTACGTCGGCTGCGAGCACCTGCTCATCGGCCTCGCCGCCGAACCCGACGGCGGCGCCGGCGACCTCCTCCGCTCCCGGGCCGTCGACGGCAAGGCGGCCCGGCGGGCGGTGGCCGCCGCGCTGGCCGGGTATGCGCATTTGCGAGCGGCCGCCAGTGACCCGGCCGGTGGGGCGCCGGCTTCGGCGTTGATGACTGCGGTGCGGGCCGAGATGGCGCCACTGGTGGAACGCATCGAGCGCTTGGAGGAGAGACTCAACTAGCCGATCAGTCCTTACCAGCCCTCAACCAACCAGTCCCACCCATCCCAGGGGGAAGCCCCCGCTGGCAGTGTGACGGCTGGGGGCGATCTCCGCGGAACGCCCTGTGGACGACCCGCCGCTGTGGACGACGCGAGCAACCGCCCCGTGGCGTGCTAGGTGTTCGGGGTCGGTAGGGGTGGGTGCTCATCACGCGGGCTCCGAGCGCCGCGCCGGTCTGGTGCCGGAGACGGGAGATGTAGCAGGACCCGGCGAACGGTGATTCTCTGGCCGGTGAATCAGGCGTGGGCGCGCCGCCAGAACTCGCCGGCCAGGATTTCGGTGCGGGCCGGCGTCGAGTGGTAGGCGTAGCCGGGCGCCGCCCCCTAGCTCTTGATCAGACCGGCGATCTCCTCGGCCAGCTCGGCCGGGTCGCGGCCGTCGGTGGCCACGGTGTGGGTGGCCACCTCGAGATAGAGCGGCCTCCGCTGCTCCATCAGGTGCCGCAGCGTCGCCCGCGGATTGATCGCGAGCAGCGGTCGCCCCGCCCCGAGGCCGACCCGTTTGATGGCGTCGGACAGTTCGACGGTCAGGAAGACCACGCGGTGGGAACGCAGCAGTCCCCTCGTACCCTCGTCGAGGATGGCGCCGCCGCCCAGCGCGAGCACGCCCGCGAAGGTCTCCAGCGACTCCGCCACGATCTGACGCTCGAGAGAGCGGAAGGCTTCCTCGCCGTCATCCACGAAGATCTCCGGGATCGGCTTGCCGGCCCGCTCCTCGATGACCGTGTCGGTGTCGGCGAACGGCAGGCCGAGCCGGTCGGCGAGGGCGGCGCCGACGGTGGTCTTGCCGGCGCCCATGACGCCGACCAGGACCACGGCGGGAGCCATCAGCGGATGACCAGGTTCTCGAGGTACGAGGCCAGGTTGCGCTTGATCTCCGCGACCGAGTCGCCGCCGAACTTCTCGGTGGCGGCCTCGGCGAGCACCAGGGCGACCATCGCCTCGGCGACGACGGCTCCGGCCGGCACCGCGCAGACGTCGGAGCGCTGGTTGATCGCGGTGGCCGGCTCGCCCGTGACGATGTCGACGGTCTGCAGTGCCCGGTTCAGCGACGAGATCGGCTTGAGCGCGGCGCGGACCCGCAGCGGCTCGCCGTTCGTGATGCCGCCTTCGAGGCCGCCGGCCCGGTCGGTGAGCCGCCGCACGCCGCCCTCACCCGGGACGATCTCGTCGTGCGCCACCGAGCCGCGCGAGCGGGCCTGGGTGAAGCCGTCACCGATCTCGACACCCTTCACCGACTGGATCGACATGAGCGCGGTCGCCAGACGAGCGTCCAGCTTGCGGTCCCACTGCACATGAGAGCCAAGACCCGGGGGTACGTGGTAAGCGAGCACCTCGACGATGCCGCCCAGGGTGTCGGCGTCCTTCTTCGCGGCGTCGACCTCGGCGACCATCCGCTCGCTCGCCTCCGGGTCGAGGCAGCGCAGCGGGTCGGCGTCGATCCGGTCGAAGTCGTCGGGGGTGGGCAGCACGCCCGGCTTCGCGGCGACCGAGCCCAGCTCGATCACGTGCGAGACGATCTCGATGCCGAGCGCCTGCTTGATCAGCTGCTTGGCGACGACGCCGACGGCGACGCGGGCCGCGGTCTCCCGGGCGCTCGCGCGTTCCAGGATCGGCCGGGCGTCGGTGTGCCCGTACTTCTGCATGCCGGCCAGGTCGGCGTGACCGGGCCGGGGCCGGGTCAGCGCCTCGTTGCGGGCCTGCGAGGCGAGCACGTCCGGGTCGACCGGGTCGGCGGCCATGACCGTCTCCCACTTGGGCCACTCGCTGTTGCCCACCCGCAGAGCGACCGGGCTGCCCTGCGTGACCCCGTGGCGGATGCCGCCGATGATCTCGAGCTCGTCCTGCTCGAACTTCATCCGGGCGCCACGCCCGTAACCGAGGCGGCGGCGGACGAGATCGCGCATGATGTCCGCGCTCGTCACCTCCACGCCGGCGGGGACACCCTCCAGCAGCGCGACGAGAGCCGGGCCGTGCGATTCACCTGCGGTAAGCCAGCGCAACACGCCCTGAGTCTGGCACAGCGCCGGATCGTCCCATCAAGCGGCCGATCCCATCCCGCTCTCCGAGACCCCTCCCGAGACCCCTCCCGCGATCTTGTGAATCGGCGCGGGACCGGTCCCGCACAGATTCACAAGATCGAGATCAGAGGCGAGCGGCTTCGTCCAGCGCCGCCTTCATGGCGGCTTCAGGCGCCTCGGGTACGCCGGTGAACTGCTCGAACTGACTGAGCGCCTGCGCCAGCAGCAGGTCCAGGCCGGAGTGGACGGTCACGCCGGCCTTCATCGCGGCGGCGGCGAGCGGCGTCGGCCACGGGTCGTAGAGCGCGTCGAAGTACACGCTGCCCGGCTGCCAGGAGACGACGCCGGCCAGCTCGTCGGCGGCCCCCTTCGGCACCGTGGAGATCACCGCGTCGGCGTCGAACGCCTCCCCGGCCCGCGACCAGGGCAGGCTCTCGACGGTGAGGCCGAGCGCCACCGCGACCGGGGCGAGCTCGTCGCGCGCCTCCGCACGCCGGGTCACCACGGTCACGGCCGAGGCGCCCAGCTCGGACGCGGCGGCGAGCGCCGCCCGCGCGGTCCCGCCGCCACCGAGCACGGTGATCCGCGGCGGCGCCTCCTTGCGCGCGTGCCGGCCGCGGCTCACGCCCAGACCGGCCTCGCGCAGCACCCGGACCATCCCGCCGATGTCGGTGTTGTCGGCGTGCCACGAGCCGTCGTCCTGCCGGACCAGCGTGTTCGCGACGCCCGCGGCGATCGCCACCGGGGTGGCCACCGCGGCGATCCGCAGCGCGGCCTCCTTGAGCGGCATGGTGAGCGACAGGCCGGCCCACTCCGGGCCGAGGCCGGCCACCAGATCGGGCAGCTCCGACTCGGCGCACTCGATCGCCTCGTAGCTCCACCCGGTCAGGCCGGCCGCGGCGAACCCGGCATTGTGGATGACCGGTGAGAGCGAGTGGGCGATCGGCTTGCCGCACACCGCGGCCTTCCGCGTGATCGGGGTCTCGTCTTGGCTCTGCACGCGGCTCACTTTACGGAACCGTGTCACTCACTTTCCGCAGAGGTTGATCCCGTTGGCGCACGCCTTCTGGATGTTCTTGTCGTGCTCCTCGTTGGTCGTCGCGAACGCCGACTCACCGGTCTTCGGATCGATCGCCACGAAGAACAGCCACGGGCCGGCCGTCGGCTTCATCGCCCCGGTCAGCGCGCTCTTGCCCGGGCTGTTGATCGGCCCGACCGGCAGGCCCTTCACGGTCTCGGTGTTGTACGGGTTCTTCGGATCCTCCATCTCCTTGGTGAGGAGTTCACCGGAGTGCTTGGGATCCTTGCCGTTGAGCTCGAGCCAGTAGTTCGTCGTGACGTCGAACTGGAGCGGGATCTTCTCCTTGTAGGCGCGGTTGTACGCCACCCGGGCGACCTTCGGCTGGTCGGGGGCGATGCCCGCCTCGGCCTGGGCCAGCGAGGCGACGATCAGCGCCTCGTACGGTGAGACCTTGAGGTTCTTCTGCACGTCGTCGGCGAACCCGATCTCACCGGTGACGGTCAGGAAGTGGTCGACCATGGTCCGCAGCACCTGGTCGGGCGTGGCCTTCGGGTCGAACTCGTAGGTGTCCGGGAAGAGGAAGCCCTCGGCCGTCTTGGAGACCTGCTTGCCGTCGGTGCGCTTGAACCACCAGTCCGGCACGCCGAGCGCCTCGGGGTCCTTCGCGGCCTCCTCGAAGTCCTTGACCGGGTGACCGGTGGCCTTCGCGAGAAGCTCGTACGTCTGCTTGGCGGTCTTCCCCTCGGGGATCGTCACGCCCTTGGCGACCCGGGTCGCCGGGTCGAGGAGCAGCGCCACCGCGTCCTTCGACGCCATCTGCCTGCGCAGGTTGTACGTCCCGGACTGGATGTTCTTGCTGCGCGGCTCGTCCTCGGCCGCGTTCGTGAACGCCTTCGTGCTCTTCACGACGTCCGCCTCGACGAGCACGTTGCCGATCTCGGTGAGCGACGCGTTCTTCGGGATCACGACCTCGGCGGCCTCGGTGCCCGGGCCGCTGTAGTCGGCGGCCACGAAGATGCTGCGCACCTTGGTGTAGCCCAGGTAGATCCCGCCTCCCAGCCCCGCCAGGAGCAGGAAGGTCAGCAGCAGCGCGACCGCCGACTTGCCCCCGCCCTTACCGGCGCGGTGACGTCGCGGTTTGCTCCGCTCGGCGTCCTCTTCGAACGCCACATCGAGTTCGTCGATCACTTCGTTTCGCCTCCGCTGCCTGTCCCAGCCGGCTTGGCACTGAGGCGCACCATACCCACATCGATGCCCTGCCGCCCACCCCAGCGACCCTACGCCTCCGGGCGGTCACTCTCCGTCGAAAGAATTCACCCGGAGCACGGATGACTAACGCGGCGGCAGCGCCCACGAAACGCCGCGACCACCGGACACGCGGTCCGGTGGTCGCCGTGAGTGATCAACCTCAGCAGATCGGGATGCCGTTCTTACAGGCCTCCTGGATGTTCTTCTCGTGGTCGGCGAAGGTTTTCCCGTACGCCATGGCGCCCTTCTCGTTCACCGTCACGAAGAAGTAGTAGTCACTCTTCTTGGGGTTCATCGCCCCGCGGAGCGCGACGTCACCCGGATTGCTGATCGGACCGATCGCCATCCCCTTGACGTCGTAGTTGTACGGGTTCTTCGGGTCGTGCAGCTCCGAGGCGAGCAGCTTGTCCGACGACTTGGCGTCCTTGCCGCTGAGCCGCAGCCAGTAGTTGACGGTGCTGTCCAGCTGGAGGCACTCGCACGGGAAGTTCCCGGTGTACGCCCGGTTGTAGAGCACCCGCGCGACCGGGCCCATGTCCTCGTCCAGCAGCGCCTCGACCTGCGCGATCGACGCCGCGACCAGAGCCTCGTACGGAGAGATCTTGAGCTTCTCGGTGACCGTGTCCGGGAATTTCAGCTCGTCCATCTCGGCGTTGAAGTTCTTCACGACCTGCTTGAGGACGTCCTCGGCGGTGGCGTCCTTGGCGATCTCGTACGTCGCCGGGTACAGGAAGCCCTCGATGTTCGTCTTGTCGATCTTCTTGCCGTCGCCGCGCTTGAACCACAGCGAGGGAACGCCGAGCGCCTCCGGGTCCTTGCCGGCCTTCTTGAAGTCGTCGACCGGGATGCCGGTCTCCTTCGACAGACGGTCGTAGACCTGGAGGTAGGTGAGCCCCTCGGGCAGCGTGACCCGGTGGACGTTCAGGTTCTTCAGGTCGAGCAGCGCGGTCAGCGCGTCGCTCGCCTTCATCTCCTTCTTCAGGAGATACGATCCGACCTGAATGTTCTTGCTGTCGGGATTGTCCTTGGCGGCGTTCACGAACGCGGCCGCGCTCTTGACGACGCCCTCGGAATACAGTGTCTCGCCGATGGCGGTCGCGCTGTCACCGGACTTCACCTCGACGACGGCCTCGCCGCTGCCGGGCCCGTCGAAGTCGGCAGCGGTGAAATAGCCGCTCACCTTGTCGAAGCCGTACCAGGCGCCCCCGCCGAGAGCTCCGAAGAGCAAGAGGACCAGGAAGAACGCGACAAAGGTACGGCCGCCGCCCTCCTTCTTCCGATGTCGCCATCGGCCCCGGTCGGCGGTTCCCTCGAAGCTGAGATCCAGCTGCTCGTCGATCAATTAGCTCTGCCTCCGCCGCGCGTCCAGCCAGCTCTGCAGGATCTCGACGGCGGCCGCCTGGTCCACGACCGCTCGCTGACGCCGGCCTTTCACGCCTCGCTCGGACAGCCTCCGGCTGGCGACGACGGTCGACATGCGCTCGTCGGTCAACACGATCGGCACCGGCGCGATGACCGCGCCGAGCCGTTCCGCGTACGCGCGGATGTGGCCGGCCGCCACACCCTCGCGCCCGTTCAGGGCGACCGGGAGCCCGACGACGACCTCGGTCGCCTCGAACTCCGCGATCAGCCCCGCGAGCTCCGTCATGTCCGCCGGAATCCCGTCCTCGCCGGTCGTCAGATCCCGCGGAACGGTCTTCACCGGACTGGCCAGGATGCCGTCGGGGTCGCACCTGGCGACCCCGACCCGCACCTGGCCCACATCCACGCCGAGACGTACGCCTCGAACGAAGCGCTGCGTCACGCCATCATCCTGCACTGCGGCAACACGCGCCTCCAAGTGTCGATCAAGCTACGACGCGAAGAGTAGCCACCGATCGCACGGAGCCGCTATCAGCTCGTTTCGATGATCGCCTTCTCGATCGCGCCCAAGAGCTTAGCCGCTTCGCCTGCGGGAACGCCGCCACCCTGAGCAAGGTCCGCATTGCCCCCGCCACGACCCGAAAGGGCCGCCTTGACCAGGTCCGACGCCGAAAGTCCGCGCGTCTTGGCGGCGCCGTTGATCGCTACGATCAGTGACGCCTTGCCCCCGGAGCGCGCTGTCACGGCGACGACCGCCGGACGCGCCGGGTCGATCTTGCCGCGGATCTCCTGGGCCAGGGTCCGGACGTCGTTGCCGGCCGCGCCCTCGGGCGCCTCGGTGCCGACGTACGCCACCCCGTCCAGGTTCTTCGCCGCCTCGGCGAGGCCGCCGGCGTTCGCGAGCACCATCTGGGCCCGCATCTTCTCGAGCTCCTTCTCGGCGTCCCGCAGCGCCGCCACGGTGTGCTCGACCCGGTCGCCGACCTGGTCGGCCGGAACCCGGAACAGCTCGGCGAGCCGGGAGATCAGCAGGTGCTCCTTCGCCAGGAAGCCGAACGCGTCGATGCCGACGAGCGCCTCGACCCGGCGGACGCCGGAGCCGATCGACGACTCGTTGAGGATCTTCACGAGGCCCAGCTGGCCGGAGCGCGCCACGTGCGTGCCACCGCACAGCTCGCGGGCGTAGTCGCCGACCTCGACCACCCGGACCTCGTCGCCGTACTTCTCGCCGAACAGCGCCATCGCGCCGAGCCGGCGCGCCTCCTCCTGGGAGGTGATGAACGCGTTGACCTCGAGGTCGCGCAGCAGCACCTCGTTGATCTGCTGCTCCACGTCGTGCAGCACCGTCGGGGAGACCGCGCCCGGGGTGTTGAAGTCGAACCGCAGGCGGCCCGGCGCGTTCAGCGAGCCCGCCTGGGTCGCCGACTCGCCGAGGAAGTTCCGCATGGTCTGGTGCACCAGGTGGGTCGCCGTGTGCGAGCGCGAGATGGCCCGGCGGCGGTCGATGTCGATCTCCGCGAAGCCGGTCTCGCCGGCCCGCACCTCACCGCTGAGCACCCGCGCCTTGTGCACGATCAGGCCCGGGATGGGCTGCTGCACGTCGACGATCTCGAGCCGGCCGCCGCCCACGTTGATGAAGCCGGTGTCGGCCTGCTGGCCGCCGCCCTCGGCGTAGAACGGGGTGGTGTCGAGGACCAGCTCGACGAAGTCGCCCTCGCCGGCGACCTCGACCCGGCCGGAGGAGCCGATCAGCGAACGGACCCGAGACTCCCGGGAGATCTCCTGGTAGCCGGTGAACTCGACCGCGCCGCCCTCGTCCAGCGCCGACCGGTACGCCGACAGGTCCGCGTGGCCGGTCTTGCGCGCCGCCGCGTCCGCCTTGGCCCGGGAGCGCTGGTCGGCCATGAGCCGGCGGAAGCCCTCCTCGTCGACCTTCAGGCCCTGCTCGGCCGCGATCTCCAGGGTGAGGTCGA
Organism: Actinoplanes sp. NPDC023714; assembly: GCF_040639855.1. NCBI lineage: Bacteria > Bacillati > Actinomycetota > Actinomycetes > Micromonosporales > Micromonosporaceae > Actinoplanes > Actinoplanes sp. NPDC023714. The sequence goes on along the minus strand of NZ_JBFAAR010000001.1, from coordinate 1,525,896 downwards.
TCGGGAAGCCGTAGGTGTCGTGCAGCTGGAAGGCCTTGTCACCCTTGAGCGACGTTCCTCCGGACGACTTGGTCTCGGCGATCGCCACGTCCAGGATCGTGGTCCCGGCCTTCAGCGTGGAGAGGAACGCGTCCTCCTCCGCGTACGCGTACGTGGAGATCCGGCCGAACTCCTTCGCCAGCTCCGGGTACGACGGCGACATGCAGTCCCGCGCGATCGGCAGCAGGATCGGCAGCGCCTCCTCCTGCCAGCCGAGCAGGCGGATCGCCCGGATGGCGCGGCGCATGATCCGGCGCAGCACGTAGCCGCGGCCCTCGTTCGACGGGGTGACGCCGTCGCCGATCAGCATGAGCGAGGTCCGCACGTGGTCGGCGATGACCCGCAGCCGCACGTCGTCCGGGTGGCTCTGGTTGGCCGCGTGGCCGGAGTGGGCGCCGTACTTCTTGCCGGTCATCTCGGCGGCCTTCGCCAGGATCGGCCGCACCTCGTCGATCTCGTACAGGTTGTCGACGCCCTGCAGGATCGAGGCGATGCGCTCCAGGCCCATGCCGGTGTCGATGTTCTGCTTCGGGAGGTCACCGACGATCCGGAACTCCTCCTTCGACTTCACGTCGGTGATCTCGTGCTGCATGAAGACCAGGTTCCAGAACTCCAGGTACCGGTCCTCGTCGACCTCCGGGCCACCCTCGGCGCCGTACGCCGGGCCGCGGTCGTAGTAGAGCTCGGAGCACGGACCGGCCGGGCCGGGGATGCCCATCGACCAGAAGTTGTCCTTCTTGCCGCGGCGCACGATCCGCTCGGCCGGCATGCCGGTCTGCTTCCAGATCTCGATGGCCTCGTCGTCGTCGAGGTAGACGGTCGCCCAGATCTTCTCCGGGTCGAGGCCGAAGCCGCCCTGCTCGACCGGCTTCGTGGACAGCTCCCAGGCCAGCGGGATCGCCCCGGCCTTGAAGTAGTCGCCGAACGAGAAGTTGCCGTTCATCTGGAAGAACGTGCCGTGCCGGGAGGTCTTGCCGACCTCGTCGATGTCCGGCGTGCGGATGCACTTCTGCACGCTCGCGGCCCGCGAGAACTGCGGCGTCTGCTGACCCAGGAAGTACGGCACGAACTGGACCATGCCGGCGTTGATGAACAGCAGGTTCGGGTCGTCGATGGCAGGAAGCGGGGCACTCGGGACGACGGTGTGCCCGTTCGCCTCGAAATGCGCCAGGAAGCGCCGCTTTACTTCTGCCGTCTTCATCGGTTCTCCTCGCGCAGATCGGCGAACTTATCCTCGTACAGCTCCCCCGCGGCGAACGCCTCGTGGATCTGCTGTTCCCGCTCGGCCATGCCGTCGCGGACGTCGTCGACGAAGCTGCGCAGCGATTCGACGAGCCCCCCGGCCGACGCCGACAGCGACGTCGCGATCCCGGTGGGGGTGAACTCGTTGGCCTTCTGGTTGAGCTTGCGGACCACGATGGCGCCGACGGCCAGGCCGACACCGAGCCAGAGCAGGCGCTTCATCAGCGACCTGCCTTGCGGCGCTGCTTGATGGCGGCGCGGACCTCACGGTCCTCCTCGGCGTGCCGGCGCGCCGAGGCGGCCTTGCGCAGGCCGTACCCGAAGGAGGCGACCTTCACCAGCGGGTTCGCCGCGGCGGCGGACACCACGGTGGTCAGGTTCGCGATGTTGGCGGTCACGTTCTGGGCGTGCTCGGTCATCGTGTCGACCTTCGCGAGCTGCACGTTGACGCCGTCCAAAGAGACCTGAACCTGACCGAGCGCGGTGTTCACATTCTCCACGGTCGTGTTCACGTTGGTCAGCAGCGGACCGGTGTGGTCCACCACGTCGTTGATGGCGCGGGTGGCGGCGTCCACCGTGCGTCCCAGCTTGAGAATCGGCACGGCCAGCAGGGCAACGAGCATCAGGAAGGCGCCCGCCGCGATCAGACCTGCGATTTCTCCGGCGTCCATGTAGCGCGTCTCCTCTTCGGGTGGTCACGGTTCGGCGGGGACAACCAGGTGACCCTACCGTCCGTGACCACCGCCCGCGTCACGACGCCTCGGGTGTCGGCTCCAAGAGGGGATCGTCGGTCGGCAGCACCGCGTCCGGGGTCACCCCGGTCAGCCCGGGAGTCGTATCCGTCTTACCGCGCTGATCGGTGATCGTGTAGGCCACCTTGATGCTGACCGTCGATCCCTCGCACTCGGCCGGGGCCGTGGCCTCCTCGCCCTCGGCCAGCGTGGTGGTCTGCTCCACCATGCAGCCGGGCAGGCTCACGTACAGGTCCAGCGTCAGCTCGTCACGCCGCCAGCAGGTGTAGGAACCCTCATCCTTGTTGATCGGCGTCTCCGGGCAGTCGGCGACGTCCCACTGCTTCCAGCCCGCCGCCGTGAGAGCGCCCGCATAGGCCTCCGCCGTCTCCTGGAACGGCCGCTCCGACTCGGCGATCCGCTCGCGGAACCGGCAATCGAGGAAGCACCACCGGCTGTTGACGCCCTGATCCTGCGCCTTCTGCGACGCCCACGACGGCACGTTCAGCGCATCGAGTGACGCGAACACCGGATCGCTGCTCATCGCCCGGATCCCGAAGAACGCCGGCAGCACGAGCAGCACCAGCGCCGCGAGGGTGCTCAGCACACCCACGCGGAGCCTTCGCTGCGTCCTCATCCGGTGGCGCAGCTCGGCGAGTCCGCCTTCATTCTTGGGTACGTCGGAAAGCACCGTGGCGCCCCCCGAACCCACCGGGCCCGAGCCGTTCCCCGGCTCCGCCCCGGCGGCAGCCCGTCCCGGAAGCTCCAGCCGCTCCGGCCGGCCAGGCAGCTCGGGCCGCCCCGATCCACCAGGCGCTCCCGGCGTGCCCGGACCGCCCTGCGTTCCCGGCGCTCCTGGCATGCCCGGCGCTCCTGGCGTGCCCGGCACCGCAGCTCCTGCCCGGATCGGCCCGGTCCTCTCGGGTCCCCTGCCCCCCGGAGCCTCGGGAGTGACGACCGCCCGTCCAGCGCTCCCACGAACCGCGCCGGTCTCCGTCCCCGCCGGTCCGGCCGGTCCCGGCCCGGGCACCGTTCCTTCGGGAACGACCGCCGCACGCCCCGGAACCGCGACCCCGGCCCGGGCCGAACCCGAAGCCGGCCCCTGCCGAGGCCCACCGGCAGCACCCCGGTCCGGCCCACCAGCACCGCGCTCAGGCCCGCCCTCGGCTCCCCGCGGCCCACGACCGGGCCGCTGGATCACTCCGGACGTGCTGTCGGCCATGGCCCCGGCCCGCCCGGGAACCGCGGGCGTACGAACCCCTTCCGGCCCCGGCACCACCGGCGGAACCACCGCGGCCGCGCCCCGCACAGGACGCCCGTCCCCGGGCCCGATCCGCCGGGGCCCACCGCCGCCCTGCCCCGCGGCGCCGTCCTCAGGCTCCGCACCATGACGAACAGGCCGGGCGAACCCCCGCGTACCGGTGTCCTCCCCGCCCTCGACCTCGGCAGCACGGCGCCCCGGCCGCATGAAACCCCGGGTACCGGTGTCCCCATCACCCTCGCCCGCAGCCCGATGACCAGGCCGGACGAACCCGTGAGTACCGGTGCCGGGATCCGCCTCGGCCCGATGCCCGGACCGCGCGAACCCGCCCGTACCCGGCTCGGCCTCCACAGCGTGATGCCCGGCCCGAGCCGTGCCCTGAGCCCCGGCCCCAGCCGCGCCCCGAGCCGTGCCCTGAGCCCCGGCCCCAGCCGCGCCCCGAGCCGTGCCCTGAGCCCCGGTCCCAGCCGCGCCCCGAGCCCCGGCCCCAGCCGCGCCCCGAGCAGTCCCCTGCGGTCCCGCAGCGGCCCCCTGCACACCTCCAGCAGGACCATGCGGACCTCCGCCCGGACCCTGCGGCCCTCCGGCGGGACGCTGCGGGCCTCCGCCCGGACCCGGCACACCCGGACCTTGCGCGCCCGGCACCTGCGCACCCGCACCCGGCGCGCCATCACCGTCGGCCCCACGCCGGCGCACGAACCGCTGCGCCCCGGTCTCGGTACCGGCCTGACTCCCGGCCCGGCGGGCGGCACGACTGCGCCCCTCAGGCGTCACGACCCCGTAGGCGCCACTGTCCGTACCCGGATTGACGTACGCATGAGAGCCCGTGTCCGAACCCGCCTGCCCACCACCGTGCCGCCCAGCAGCAGGCGGCGGCGCGGCATGCCCGGCCCGATGCCCCGGGTCACCCTCGGCCCCGGCCGCGGTCCCCGGCACGCCGGCACGACCGTGACGCCCGGTCGGCTCCTCGACGTACCCGTCTCCTTCAGCACGAGCCCGCCGCCCTCGGCCACGCCCGTCCTGCTCAGCACCGTCGAAGCCACGAGGCAGCGCCCCGGACTGATGCACCGCCGGGTCGACCGGCCGAGCGGCCCCCCGCGGCAACGCACCCGACTGATGCACGGCCGGATCGACCGGAGCGACACCGGGGCGTGCGGCACCACGAGCCACGGGCCCGGTCTGGTACACCGACGGATCAACCACGTCAGCGGCCCCGAAGCCCTGCGGGATCGCACCGGACTGATGCACGGCGGGATCGACCCCACCCCCGTCATGCGGCCGGAACCGATCACGCGCAGGCCCCGCAGGCGACGTAGGCCGAACACCGGGCGCAGCCCCCCGCCCCCCGGGCGAAACAGGCCGCGAGCTGGGTCCAGGCCCCCGCATTCCAGGATGCCCACCAGGAGCGACGGGTACATCAGGAGCGTTCCCGGAAGCCGGAACCACCGCACCGGCAGGCCCACCGGGACCGGCGACTCCCGCAGCCGGCCCAGCACCCGCCCGAGCCCCCGCGGCCCCACCACGACGAACACCGGCGGGAAGCTGAGCCCCAGCCGGCCCCTGCCCGCCTCCGGCCCCCACCGGACCAGCACCCTGCCCAGGCCCGACCGGCCCACCACCCGGCCGCGCCGAACCCGGAGGAACCTGCCCAACCTGCGCCGGCCCACCCGACATCTGCCGAGGCATCTGCCCCTGAGCCACCTGTCCAGGCCCGGCAGGACCAGGTCCCACCTGACCAGGCGGCACCTGACCAGACCGCGCCGGCCCCATCTGAGCCGGCCGCGCCGGACCCGCAGCACCGGGCGCACCAGGCATAGCCCCACCCGACACCGGCCGAGGCCCGCCCACAGCCCCGGGCCGCTGCCCAGGCGCCATCTGCCCAGGCGCCATCTGCCCAGGCGAGACCGGCCCAGCAGCCCCCGGCCCCCGCCGCTGCTGCCCAGGACCAGGCCCAGCACCACCGGGAACAGGACCACCAGAAACAGGACCAGGACCACCAGGCTGATCAGAACCGGAACGCTCCCACGCCCCCGTGCTCTCACCGGAACGCCCGGCCGGATCGTCGTGGTCGGGCAGGAAGATGTCGTCGTCGGGAGCGTCGTCCGGCCCCGGAGCAACCCGGCCGGACTTGCTCGTACGACCTTCGCCGGGACGCATGCCCGGACCGATGGCGGTGCGCTCCTGCTTGGCGGTACGCAGGTCATCGAGCCAGCCGGTCTCCTCGGCGGGCGCCTCGACGGGCGGCTCGGCATTGCGGCCGCGCCCGAATCGCCGGCCCTTCTTACCGCCCAGGCCGGTGTCGTCGGGCCGATCGGCACCCCGCGCTGTCACGGTCGTTCCTCCCCGGCGGCGTCGCCGCTGTCGTCTTCCCGCACACCATCACTACCGGACTCGAGATCCGAACCGGCGCCACCATCCGAGCCGGCCCCACGATCCGAGCCAGTCTCAGACCCGCCCCCAGCCGACTCCGAGCCGCCCGAAACCCCGGCATCCGAGCCCTCCGAGACCCCGGCAGCCGGCACCACCCCGACCGAAAACTGTGACGCATCCTCGGCCACTCCACTACCCGCCGCACGGTCCGCCGTCCCCGCCGAAGCGGCAGCCGGCCTGGAAGCCCGCGGACCGGACCCGAGCCCCCGCACGATCCGGCGCAGACGCGGCACCCGCTCCCCCACCGCGCGTTCGGCGCCGTGGTCGGTCGGCCGATAGTAGTCGGTGCCCACGAGACCGTCGGGGGCGTACTGCTGCCTCACCACACCGCGCGAATCGTCGTGCGGATACCGGTATCCGCGCCCGTGCCCGAGCCCCTTCGACCCCGAATAGTGCGCATCGCGCAGATGCGCCGGAACCGCCCCGCCCTTGCCGGCCCGCACGTCCGCCATGGCTTCACCGAGCGCCACCGTCACACTGTTCGACTTGGGCGCGGTCGCCATGTGCACGACTGCCTGAGCCAGGTTCAGGCCCGCTTCAGGCAAACCCACATTTTGTACGGCCTGAGCAGCGGCCGTGGCGACGAGAAGCGCCTGCGGGTCGGCCATCCCGACATCCTCGCTCGCGAAGATCACGATCCGCCGGGCGATGAACCTCGGGTCCTCGCCGGCGACCAGCATCCGGGCGAGCCAGTGCAGGGCCGCGTCGGGGTCGCTGCCGCGCATGCTCTTGATGAACGCGCTGATCACGTCGTAGTGCGCGTCGCCGTCCCGGTCGTAGCGCACCGCCGCGACGTCGACGGCCCGCTCGGCCGTCGCGAGGTCGATCTCCTTGACGTCCTGGGCGAGCGCCGAACCCGCGGCCGCTTCGAGGGCGGTCAGCGCTTTGCGGACGTCACCCGACGCGAGGCGTACCAAATGCTCCTCTGCCTCGGCGGAAAGCGTGACCGCCCCTCCCAGCCCGCGCACGTCGGTGATCGCGCGCCGGACCAGGCCGCGCACGTCGTCGTCACCGAGCGCCTGCAGCGTCAGCAGCACACATCGGGAGAGCAAAGGCGAAATGACCGAGAAGTACGGGTTTTCGGTGGTCGCCGCGAGCAGGGTGACGGTCCGGTCCTCGACGGCGGCGAGGAGCGAGTCCTGCTGCGTCTTGCTGAACCGGTGAACCTCGTCGATGAAGAGCACGGTCGGCGGCCCGCCGTAGCGCCGTTCCCGCCGCGCCGTGTCGATCACCGCGCGTACGTCCTTGACCCCGGCCGTGAGCGCCGACATGGCGACGAACTTCCGGTCGGTGGCGTGCGCGACGAGATGCGCGATCGTCGTCTTCCCGGTGCCGGGCGGCCCCCACAGGATCACCGACATGGGACTGGCCCCGGTCACCAGCTGCCGCAGCGGCGCTCCCGGCGCAAGCAGATGTTCCTGCCCGACGAGCTCGTCCAGCGAGGCGGGCCGCATCCGCACCGGCAGTGGCGCGTCAGCAGCAGGCGTCCCGAATCCGGCAGCGTCGCCCCCACCAGGAGCCGGTGCCGGAGCCCCAGCCGGCGAGAGTGAGAAGAGCCCGTCCGTGTCCATCGCAATCGACAGTACCGGCCCCCACGACCCAACCCGAAACCGCCGACTTCCCCGCCCTCCCAGCACCTTCCCAGCCACCCCGCAACAACAACGACCGCTCAGCCCGAACCCACCAACCAGCCGTCGCCGTCACAACACCCGGCCCGAACCCACCCAGCCAGCCGTCGCCACCACGACACCCAGCCCAAACCCACCCAGCCAGCCGTCGCCACCACGACACCCAGCCCAAACCCACCCAGCCAGCCAACGGCAACCAGCCACCGCCCGCCAGCGGACCCGCGACAATCAGCGAACGGCCCCGACCAGCAACTCACAGCAATCGGTCAGCACCGGCCGGCGCCGACCCACAAGCCGCAACCGATCCTGAACAGCATTCGACCCGAGCCGTTCCGGCGAATACCGGTCACGACCCGGGTCGATGGCGCATCGGGCGTCAGCTTCACCGAAGCATCGGCCCTCGAAGGTGCCTCAGCTCTGGCGCGGACGTCGGCCCTGAGCGAACGTCGGCCTTGGAACCGGCGCCGGCCCCAGGCGAACGTCGGCTTTGCTGCCGACGTCAGCCGCGGCCGAGATCAGCCCTGAAGCCAGCGTCAACTTTGGAGCTGGCGTCAGCTCTGGAGCAGGCACCCGACTCGGAGCCGGCACCCGACTCGGAGCCGGCACCCGACTCGGAGCCGGCACTCGATCCGGAGCCGGCACTCGATCCGGAGCCGGCACCCGACCCGGAGCCGGCACCCGACCCGGAGCCGGCACCCGCCTCGGAGCCGGTGTCAGCCGCGGCCGGGGCGGCGGCCGTAGAAGCGGCGACCGCTGCTGCCGGTGCCTGCGCGCGGGCCGCTGCCGATGCCGGCCAGGTAGAGCGAGAGCAGCAGCAGGCCGAGCGAAGCCAGCGTGGGGAAGTTGAACAGGTCGGGAGCGCCGAAGTTCGTGTCCAGCAGATCAGCGAGCAGCCAGATGCCGAAGACGACGGCGGCAGCGATGGCGAGCATCAGGTACCTCCGGGGGAGTCGAGAGCCAGTGACCTGCTGGTACCCGTCTGGGAGTGCTCCCGAAACACCTCCTTCGATCTAATCAGGTAGAGCGGCGCCGCCGCGGCGAGCACCACGCCGCCCACGACGATGGCCGTCGGAGTCCCGGCGCTGGCGGCGACCGCCGTCAATACGATGGCGCCGAGCGCGAAGCCGGGCTGGCCGACCATCGAGTTGAGTGAGAGGAGGCTCGTCCGGTACTCCCCTTCGGCCTGGCGATGCAGCAGACCGGCGTGCACCGGGTTCGCCGCGCCGTGGATCGCATAACAGAGCAGGAAAGCGCCGATCACCCCGGCCGGACCGGCGAACAGTCCCATCCCGACGATCGTGACGCCCTGCACGATCTTCAACGTGAACCCGGACCAGGCGGCCCCGATCCGGCGCGTGAGCAGCGGGACCAGCGCCGCGCCGGCCGCCGACGCCGCCCAGGCCACCGAGTTGACCGGACCGAGCAGCGCGCCGGCCGCCTCCGAGCTGGTGACCTCGCTGAGGCGGAGCGCCACGAGTTTCTCGAAGGTCACCATCCCGAAGCTCCAGAACAGCTCAACCGCCATGAGCGCCATCACGACCCGCGACCGGCGGGCCAGCCGCAGCGCTCCCCCGATGGCGGCGGGCACGCCACGCACCGAAGCGGCGAACGCGGCGACGCCCCGAGCCGGGCGCTCCTCGTGCATCAGCAGCGCCACGGCCAGCGTGCCGAGCGCGCTCACCACGAGGGCGACGCACACCGGCACGGTCAGCGCGCTCACCGGACCGATCGGCCCCAGCCAGACCAGACCGCCGCTGATCAGCGCCGCACCGGCGATGGCGAGCCCGAGCACCACACCGCTGCGGGCCAGGCCGCCCTCGATGTCGGCCTTCGGGTCGGCGGCCAGGGCGTGGTCGACGAACCACGCCTCGAGCGGGCCGCTGTCGAGTGCGCGGTAGACGCCCTGGAGGAGATAGGCCGCGGCGAAGAAGGCCACCGAGTCGGCGAAGGTCCAGATCGCCAGCGACGCGAGGTTGACCACGCCGGCGATCAGCAGGACCGGCCGGCGGCCGACCGCGTCGGAGAGGCCACCGGTCGGCAGCTCCAGGACCAGGACCGTGATGCCCTGGATCGCCGCGACCGCACCGACCTGGGCGATGCTGAGCCCACGCTCGATCGGCAGCAGCACCAGGACCGGGATCGTCAGCCCGACGGGGAACCAGCGCAGCCCCAGCAGGAAGAGAAAGCGGAAGCGAACCTGCTCGACCGTCATGACGACACCTCTCTTTCTTTGTGGGGCTGCCTCGGGCCGGGCTTCGGCAGCGCCGCCAGATAGAGGTTGATCGGACGGGCGCCGGGCCCCGGCTCGATCCGGGCATGGCGCTCGACCACCGCCTCGATCTCGTCCATCAGCGCGCGCACCTGGGTGTGGTCGAGGTGCAGCAGATAGTCGGAGACGCCGCCCGCGTCACGCCAGTCATCCGACTCGGCGGAGACGCCGTGTTGCCACTCCTCGGCCAGCTCGACGAACCGGTTGACCTGGAACGTCTCGAGCCACACCGCCGCCGCCGCGGCGTCCGGGTCGTCGGTGTAGTCGCTGCGTTGCCAGCTCGACAGCTGGTGCACGGCACGCCACCAGCGCTGACGGCCGCCGCCGGCGCGCTCCTCCTCCACGACCAGACCCGCGTCGGCGAGCTGCCGCAGGTGATAGCTGGTCGCGCCGGTGTTGGTGTTGAGCATCTCGGCCAGCTGGGTGGCCGTCTTCGGCCCCTCGCCCCGCAGCCTGCCGAGCATCCGGATGCGCAGCGGATGCGCCAGCACGCGGATCTGCCTGCCGGTGAGGTGGACCTGACTCAGCTCGTCTGCCATGCCTGCACAATATCTGTGCACAAGCCCTTTGCACAATTCCTTTGCATGGCTAATGTGGAACGCCCAGGCGCCGTCCGGACGGAGATGATCGCGATGCGCTCAGTCAGCGAGCTTGAAGAGCAGGACCGTTTCCCACTTGTGCATGTCGGGCTGCTCGGCCGGGTTGGTCAAGAGCATCTCGAGCCGGCAGGCCCACTCCTCGCCGGTGGGCGTGGGTGTCATGTCCCACGCGAGGCCCTGATCCTGCGCCCACCCGAGGAGGCGGGCGGTGGCGGCCATCAGTTCGTCGGGATGGCCGACGTGCACGACCGTGGCATACCGGCCGGCCGGCAGCGTGTCGACGAAACCGGGCCCGTCCACCTCGACCGGAACGGCGAGCGGGATGCCGGCCTCGACCAGCATCTCGGCCGACATGTCGATCACGCGGTACCGGAAGAAGGGAGCCCCGGCGACGGGCACGCCCCGGCCCGCCAGGTCGGCGAGCATGGTGGGCAGGTGGTCGGCGACGCGGGCGAACTCGGTCATCGTGATCGACTCGCGGCGGCCGAGATAGAGCTGCTCGGCCCGGGTGACGATGGTCGGCTCCACACCGTCAGTCTCGCTGGAACCCGGCGGGTCCGCATTCCGCCCGTACGAAAGGGGCTGGATCTTGATCTTGATCTTGGGCTTTCGGGCATGAAAAAGCCGGACCAGCTCGGGCAGCGAGCTGGTCCGGCGTCCCGGTCGGCCGGGGATTCAGTTCGAGTGCTGGACCGGTGCGGCCTGGCCGTCGGTGCCCGGAGTGCCCGCGGCGGCCTTCGGCTTGGCGTCGATGCCGGCCTCGAGGCGCTGCTGCGCGGTGATCGGCGTCGGCGCGGTGGTCAGCGGGTCGAAACCGCCACGGGTCTTCGGGAAGGCGATGACCTCGCGGATCGACTCGTTGCCGGAGAGCAGCATGCAGGTGCGGTCCCAGCCGAGCGCGATGCCGGCGTGCGGCGGCGGGCCGTACTTGAAGGCCTCGAGCAGGAAGCCGAACTTGTCCGCGGCCTCCTCCGGCGTGATGCCGAGCAGCTCGAAGACGCGGCTCTGCACGTCGGCGCGGTGGATACGGACCGAGCCGCCGCCGATCTCGTTGCCGTTGCACACGATGTCGTACGCATAGGCGAGCGCCTGGTCGGGCGCCTCCTCGAAGCGGGGCTCCCACTCCTCGTTCGGCGAGGTGAAGGGGTGGTGCACCGCGGTCCAGCCGCCCTCGTCCGTCTTCTCGAACATCGGGGCGTCGACGACCCAGCAGAACGCCCAGGCCGACTCGTCGATCAGCTTGGCGCGCTTCGCGATCTCGATGCGGGCCGCGCCGAGGAGCTCCTGCGCCTCACGCTTGTCGGCCGAGGCCGCGAAGAAGACGGCGTCGCCCGGCTTCGCGCCGACCGTGTCGGCGAGACCGCCGAGGTGAGCGGCGGAGAGGTTCTTGGCGACCGGGCCACGCGGCTCGCCGGTCTCCGCGTCGAGGACGACGTAGGCGAGACCGCGGGCGCCCCGGGCCTTCGCCCAGTCCTGCCAGCCGTCCAGCTCCTTGCGGGTCTGCGAGGCGCCGCCCGGCATGACGACCGCGCCGACGTAACCGCCTGCGTCGATCGCGCCGGCGAAGACGCGGAACTCGGTGCCGCGGAGGTACTCGGTCAGCTCCACCAGCTCGACGCCGTAGCGCAGGTCCGGCTTGTCCGAGCCGTACCGGTTCATCGCGTCGGTCCAGGTGATCCGCGGGATCGGCAGCGGGATCTCGTAACCGGCGAGTTCGCTCCACAGCTTGGAGACGATCTCCTCGCCGAGCGCGATCACGTCGTCCTGGGTGACGAAGGACATCTCGATGTCGAGCTGGGTGAACTCCGGCTGGCGGTCGGCGCGGAAGTCCTCGTCGCGGTAACAACGGGCGATCTGGTAGTACCGCTCCATGCCGGCGACCATCAGCAGCTGCTTGAAGAGCTGCGGCGACTGCGGCAGGGCATACCAGGTGCCGGGCTGGAGCCGGACCGGAACCAGGAAGTCGCGGGCGCCCTCGGGCGTCGACCGGGTCAGGGTCGGCGTCTCGATCTCGTTGAAGTCGTGGGCGTGCAGCACCTCGCGCGCGATCTGGTTGGCGCGGCTGCGCAGGCGCAGGGCCTTCGCTGGGCCGGAGCGGCGCAGGTCGAGGTAGCGGTACTTGAGGCGCAGGTCGTCGGCCGCGGTGATCGTGTCGTCGATCGGCAGCGGCAGCGGAGCCGCCTCGGAGAGCACGACCAGCTCGCTGGCGACGACCTCGATCGCGCCGGTGGCGAGTTCCGGGTTCTCGTTGCCGGCCGGGCGGGCGTTGACCTCGCCGATGACCTTCACGCAGAACTCGTTGCGCAGGGCGTGCGCGTCCTCCTCGCGGAAGACGACCTGGACCACGCCGGAGGCGTCGCGAAGGTCGACGAAGATGACACCGCCGTGGTCGCGCCGGCGGGCCACCCACCCGGCGAGCGTCACCGTCGTGCCGGCGTCACTGGCGCGCAGTGTCCCGGCGTCATGGGTACGGATCACGGAAATGTCTCCTTACAGGGTTCGCGGGGCGCACCCGACATTCTGTCAGGCACGCCCCGCGCTGCGTGCCACGGGTTAGTCAGGGACCTTCCACGACGTGGCTCGCAGGCCGGCGGTGCCGGTGCCGCCGACGTCGATGATCTCCACCAGCGCGAGGACCGGCGGAACCCCCGCGGTCAGCACACACAGCGCCGTCCCCTTCTCGACCTCCACGTCCGCGCCGGGCCCGAGCGGGCTCGTCCGGATCCCCCGCAGGCAGCCGGCCGCGTCGGCGTCGGCGTTGCTCCGCTGACTGCCACCCGCCGCTCCCGCGCCGAGACTCAGCCGTGGTGGCTCATCCCCGCACCGGCTGTCGTATCTCAGGTCGGCGACCTGTTCCCGGGCGTCGGCCCGCGGCTCGTCCAGGTCGAGGAACATCACGGCCGAGCAGCCGACCTGCACGCGAAGCGGCTCCTTCGCGTAAGCGACGGGGTATTCCTCGGGTTCGGGCGGCCGTTCCGCGGAGGGGGTGGTGTGGTCTGCGGCCGGGACTGACATCGACGAGTGCATGGCGGCCATGCCGGCCGCCCGCCAGGAGTAGTAGCCAGCGGCGGCGGAGATCAGCAGCGCGAGGAGGCTGATCACTACGGCGAAGGCTGCGCCGCGGCGTCGCTTCGGTTTGGGCGGCTTGGGGCGGGGTTCGGCTTCTCCGGCCGGGTGCTCCGTCCGGGGATCGGCCGGTGGCATGGGCGAGGGTTCCGCGGGCGGCCTCGGTTCGGGTTCGGGGTGCGGCCGGGGCGGGGCGGCGGCCGGCGGCCGGCTCGGGGGTTCCGCGGGTGGTTTCGCCGCGTTCAGTGGTTCGGTGGGGCCTTCCGGGATCGGAGCTTCATGGGTACGGGCGTTGCGAGGCGGCCACCCGTGCTCAGGACCGGGGCGGTCGGCGGCGTTCCTGAGGTTGTGCGGTTCCTCGCGGAGGATCGGCGTTCCGTCGATCACCGGGTGCCGCTGGGGATAGCCGCTGTTGTCCTGCGGATAAGGGCTGCTGTTCGGCGGATAGGAGGTGTTGTTCTGCGGATAGGAGCCGGTGTTGGGCGGATAGCCACCGATGTCGTGGGGATGTGCCGCGCTGGCGGAGGGGTAGGTCGTGCGGTCGGCGTGGTAGCCCTCTTCGCTGTTCTGACGGGATGCGCCGCCAGCGGAGTAGGTCGCGGTGCCGGGATGGGTGTCGCCGGCGGGACGGGACGTGCCCGGGCTGGGAGGTGACGTGCTCGGGCCGGGACGTGACGTGCTCGGGCCGGGACGTGACGTGCTCGGGCTGGGAGGGGCGGCGCTGGTGGCGGGGTGCGCGGGGTGTGCGGGGCGGCCGGACGGGTGGGCGGTTGAGGGCTCGGGCGTGTGGGAGCGTGGCCGCGGGGCGGGCCGGGGCGGCTGCTGAGTAGGTCGTTCCGGCTGCTGAGCGGGACGCGCTTGCTGAGCGGGACGCGCTTGCTGAGCGGGACGCGCTTGCTGAGCGGGACGCGCTTGCTGAGCGGGACGCGCTTGCTGAGCCGGCATGGCCGACGGCTGATGGCCGGGCATTGCCTGTGAGCGTTGGACGGGGGCCGGTGGCGGGTGCTGGATCGGCGGTGGCGACTGGTGGCTGGCGGGCATCGCTGGGCGGCCTGGCGGCTGGGCCGATGCCTGGTGGGCGGACGGGTTGGGCCGGCCGACAGGTGGGTTGGTGGGCTGGTGGGCGGCTGCGCGGAACACGGGCATGGTGGACTCCGGCGGCGCATAGGGAGGAATGCTTCAACGGCGCTTAAGTACCGTAAAACGGCATGATCTGGCGGGGACATCCCCCGCTGAGGCGATCACCCACCCATGGATGAATTGTGATGGCTTTGGAGTGCGGGTGGCACTAGTCGATGTCATTCCTGGGCTGGAGACAGCGAGACTTCAGCCTGGTCATGGCGGGGATCGCCGGTATCCTGCCGGGCCGGTCATCTCGGGCTCGGCTGGTGGGATTCGGGGCCTGGTCAGGTTGCGGGCCGGAACCAGCCTTCGATCAGGAGTGGGACCGCGTGGCTCGTGTTCACCGCTGCGGCTACCGATACGTCCTCCGGGTAACCGTTGGCTGTCAGTTCGCGGCCGGACGCTGTTTCGGCCAGGAGGGAGGGGAGGGTTGGGGCTGCCGCTTGGTAGGCAGCTATCGCTACTGCCGCTTCCGGCGACGAGTGGCTGATGCGGGGACCGAGTGGGGTCGTCAGGTGGTGGAGGAAGGCCCCGGCTCCCCAGAGGTCCTCGATCGCGGGGCGTAGGTTGCCGTCGGGCCAGCGTTCGCCGGCGGCTACTACGGCTATAGGGCGGCCGGCTGCCCGGGTGCGGACCCAGGCGGCGGCTGCGGATGCGTTGCGGAGGGAGACGCCTACCACCGTGGCGCCGGTCTCGGCCAGGGCTGCGGAGATTGTGGAGCCGTTGGGGGACGGGAGGATCAGGCGTTCCAGGTGGGAGGCTGCCGCGATGGTGGCGGGTGAGAGGCTCACCTCGCCGTGGGTGGGTTGGGGATCGCCTCCGGCTTGGGAATCGGCGCCGGGCCCCGAGCTGGCGCCGGCCTGGGAACGGGGGCCGCCGCCTGGTGACGGGGCGGGGACGGGCTGGGAACCGGGGCCGCCGTCTGGCGAGGAGGCGGGGAGGGGCTGGGAACGGGGGCCGCCGCCTGGTAAGGAGGCGGGGAGGGGCTGGGAACGGGGGCCGCCGCCTGGTGACGGGGCGGGGACGGGCTGGGAACGGGGGCCGCCGCCTGGCGAGGGGGCGGGGACGGGCTGGGAGAGCCTTCGTGCCTGGGATCGGCCCACTGCCAGGGCTGCGTTGTGGCGGCGGGCTGCATCGGCTGCTGAGGGGTCTCGCCAGCGATGAGGGAGGACCGCTGTGCCGTTCTCCGCTGCCACGGTCAGGGCCGTCGTGAACGACAGCACGTCCACCACCGCCACCACGAAGGCGCCCGGTGCTATCGCGGCCGCGCCGGAGAGGCCCCAGTCGAAGCGGAGATCATAGGAGCTCTGGCTGAAGACCATCAGAAGAAGGTGTGCAGGACGTCGACCACGTTGCGATCCTCGTCCACCACCGGGATGTCCCGCCACTTGTCGAAAGCGGTACACGGGTGGGAGATGCCGAAGCGGAGCAGGTCGCCGGGGAGGAGATCGGCATCACCGAACGACAGATACGTGTGGTGGTCATTCAGCTTCAAAACCGAAATGTCGGAAATGTTGGAGAGCGCGCCCGCACGACGCCGCTGCCACACCACCGGCAACCCCTCGTCGAAGGGCGCGTCCCTCTTGCCCATCCCCACGATCGCGAGGCCCGGCTCCGGGACCGACAGCACCTGAGCCCAGATCTCCAGGGCGGCGTCGAGCGGCCCCTCCGACGGAACCCGCACGAACGGCGTCCGCGTCCGGTAGAAGCCGTCGTCATGGGTCACCGAAGCGCCACTGCGGACGATCACGCGAGCGGACGGCGCGAGCCGTGCGAAGCGGTCGATCACCCGGTCGAACCAGGCGCTGCCGCCGGCCGACACCCATGGTCGCTCCGGCAGCAGGCCGGCCGCGGCGAGGCGTTCGACCCCGTCGACGAGGAGGTCGAGGTAGGCGTCGACTTCGGGCAGGGTGGGCAGCTGACCCTCGTACCCGGTCACCCCGGCCAATTCCAGACCCGGCGCCGCCGCGACGGCCCGGGCCACCGACTCGAGGGCGTCGAGGCCGCGCACGCCGGTGCGCCCGCCCGGATGCCCGAGCTCGACGAGGATCCGGAGGGGACCGCCGGTGGCCGCGGCCGCTTCGACGCCGGCGAGCGAGTCGACCTGGAAGTAGACATCCCAGCCGGCCGCCGATTCGCGGGCGAGCCAGGAGAGCGCGGTCGGGTCGAGGACCTCGTTGGCGATGAGCACGCGTTCGATGCCGAGCCGGCGCAGCACCAGGGCCTGGTTGGGCGTGGCCACCGTCATGCCCCAGGCGCCCGCCTCCATCTGCGCGTCGAGCAGGCCGGGTGCCATCGTGGTCTTGGCGTGCGGCGCGAACTCGACGCCGTGCCGGCGGCAGTAGGCCGCCATCGTCGCGACGTTCGCGGCCACCGCGTCGCGGCGCACCACCATGAGCGGCCAGGTGAAGCCGCCGCCGAAGATGCTGGGATTCCCCGACGCCGTCCAGGGCTCATCGGGCGCCCAGAACCCCTTGCTCCGCCAGTCGATCGTCACTGTGACCTCCCAAAATAGACTCCGCCCCATGGACAGACGAGTGGATGCCCTGCTGCGGGAATGGGACCTGCGCCTGGCCGGACCTCTCCCGCTCAGCCTGAACTGGGTGGCCCGGGTGCGCCGCGCGGACGGCAGCCGGGCGGTGCTCAAACTGGGCGTTCCGGGCGAGGGTCACGAGGCCGCCGCCCTGGAGTTCTTCGCCGGCCGGGGCGCGGTCGCGGTGCTCGCGCGCGACGACGCACGAGGAGCCTTGCTTCTTGAGGAAGCCCTTCCGGGTACGCCTGCCGCCGCACTGGCGGCGACCGACGACACGACAGCCACCGCGGCCCTGATCAGCGTGGTCCGGAGACTCCACCGGCCCGCCCCCGACGACATCGAGATGCCGGACCTCGCCGACCGGCTCGCGACGTTCGAGCGGCACCTGAGCAAAGAGAGGCACCTGAGCAAAGAGAGGCACCTGGGAGAAGAGAGGCACCTGAGAGAAGCGAGGCACCTGAGCGGAGGCGGGAAGCTGGTGGAACGCGGCGCCCGGGTCTTCGCCGAGCTCTGCGCCACCGCGACCGAGCGGGTCGTCCTGCACGGGGATCTGCACCACGACAACATCCTGACCGCCGGCCGGGAGCCGTGGCTCGCGATCGACCCGCACGGCGTCGTCGGCGACCCCGGGTACGAGGTCGGGGCGCTGCTCTACAACCCGGACCCGGAGGGCGACGACGACACCGTGCTCGACCTGCTCCCGGCCCGGATCGAGCAGCTCGCGGACGGCCTCGGCATGCCGGTCGAGCGGGTGATCGGCTGGGGGTTCGCCCAGGCCGTCCTCGCCGAGCTCTGGTCCGCCGAGGGGACCGGGAGGAGAGGGATGCGCTCGCTGAAGGTGGCACAGCGCCTGCTGCCGCTCGTGTCCTGACGTCACCGGATCACCGCAGATCCGCGGTCATCTCGTGCAGTTCGGCGAGCCGGTCGGCGAGGGTGCGCGGATTGCCCGGCGCGTCCGGCCGGCCGTCCCCGGGCCGGGGGCCGGTGAGCGGCCGGTAGTTGACCCCCATCGCGTCGAGCCGGGCCAGGTGGGCGGGCAGCCGGGCCGCGAAGTCGGCGAAGTCCCGGCCGGCCGGGCTCCACACCACCTCGGCGAAGGCGCAGAGCCGGGGGAACGCCATGTATTCCACGCGCCGCAGCGACTCCATGTGCTCGGTCCAGAGGTTCGCCTGACAGCCGAGCACGAGCGGGGACGCGGGCGGCTCGTAGGCGTAGACGTCCTCGAGGGTGAGCAGCGTGCCCACCGGGGTCGGCTCGCCCGGGTCGTCGGACTGCCGGTAGTCCAGGTAGAGGCGCACGTCCGGGCAGGCCACCACCTGGTGACCGGCGCGGATCGCGACCTCGACCGGTTCCTCGCCGCGCCACGCCGCGATCACCGCGCCCTCCGGGGCTCCCCCGGCCAGGATCTCGTCCCAGCCGTAGACCCGGCGGCCCCGGCCGGCGAGGTGTTCCGCCATCGCCGCGGTGAACGCCACCTGCAGTTCGCGGCCGCCCGGCCACTCCTCGGTCGGGCACTCGTCGCCGCCGATGCCGATCAGGTCGGAGGGGAAGATGTCGCAGACGTGGTCGAGGACCTCGCGGCAGAAGGCGAGGGTGGCCGGCTCCAGGTTGAGCACGTGCGGGGAGATCCCCCAGGCGGTCCGGACCGGCCCGGCGAAGCCGTTGCCGAGCTCCGGGTACGCCGCGATCGCCGCCTGCATGTGCCCGGGCATGTCGATCTCCGGGACCACGGTGACGTGCCGGTCGGCCGCGTGGGCCACGATCGCGCGCAGGTCGTCCGAGGTGTAGAACCCGCCGTGCGGCCGCCCGTCGTACAGCTCGTGGATTCGGGAGCCGCGCATCGACTCGCCGCGCCAGGCCCCGACCGTGGTGAGCCGCGGCCAGCCCGGCACCTCGATCCGCCAGCCCTGGTCGTCGGTGAGGTGAAGGTGCAGGACGTTCAGCTTGTGAAAAGCCAGAAGATCGATGAAGCGCAAGACCTCGGGTACGGGCATGAAGTGCCGTGCCACGTCGAGGAGCACGCCGCGCCACGCGAACCGGGGCGCGTCCACGATGTGCACGTCGCCGCCGGGCGGCAACTGGGCGAGGGTCTGCAACCCGTAGAAGACGCCCGCCTCCGAGCCGCCGGTCACCTCGGCCCCGGACGCCGAGCGGCGCAGCTCGTAGGCCTCGCGGCCCAGCTCGGGGTCGATCCGGGTGCGGACCTCCCCGGCCGGTGCGGTGCCGCCACGGTGCTCCGACCGTACGGAAGAAAGGGGTTTCGGAATCAATCCTTCACCGCCCCGCCCAGGCCCGCGACAAGCCGGCGACGGACGATCAGGAAGAAGATCAGCACGGGCACCGTCATGAGTGTCGACGCCGCCATGATGGCTCCCCAGTCGTTCTCGTCGGGCTTGAAGAACACCAGCAGCGCCATCGGCAGGGTCTGGTTGTCCGCCTCGCTGATGATGAAGGTACGCGCGAACAGGAAGTCGTTCCACGCGTGGATGAAGGAGAACACGCTGACCGCCGCGAGGCCCGGCGCCACCAGCGGGAACAGGATGCGCCAGAGCACCGTGAAGCGTCCGGCGCCGTCGATCTGGGCGGCCTCGTCGAGCTCGTCCGGGATGGCCTGGACGAACCCGCGCAGCATCCAGATCGCGAACGGCAGGGTGAACGCGGTGTGCACCAGCATGAGCGACCCGAGCGTGTTGAGCCCGACCCCCGGCACGACCGTCCCGACGTCCCGGACCAGGAAGAAGAGCGGGATGGTCAGCGCCTCGATCGGCACCATCTGGGCGATCAGGAAGGTCACCAGGATGGTGGTGCGGAACCGGAAGTGGAAGCGGGTCAGCGCCACCGCGGCGAGGAACGCGATCAGCCCGGAGACCGCCACCACGACGAGCGCCACCAGCAGGCTGTTGAGCAGGTAGCGGCCGAAGTCGTTGACCTGCAGCACCCGCTGGAACGCGGCGAGCGACGGATGGAACGTCCACGGGCGCTGATTCAGCGACTGGATCTCGCCGGCCGGCTTCACCGCCGACAGCACCATCCAGTAGATCGGGAAGACGGTGACCAGGGCGATCAGCACCGCCACCGCGTCGAGCAGGCGACGACCGGCTCTCATAGCTGTTCTCCGGATCGGCGCAGGGTCCTGAGGTAGAGGAGCGTGACGGCGAGCAGGATCAGCATCATCACCACGCCGATCGCGGCGCCGCGGCCGTACTCGCTGGAGGCGAAGGCCTGCTGGTACGCGTAGACGTTGAGGGTGAGGTTCTGACCGGCCAGGCCGCCGCCGCGGGTCATCACGTAGATCTGGGTGAAGACCTTGAAGTCCCAGATGATCGACTGGATCACCACGATGGCCAGCACCGGGCGCAGGATCGGCACCATGATCTGCCAGAAGGCGCGCCAGGCGTTCGCACCGTCCAGCGACGCGGCCTCCAGCACCGACTTCGGGATGGCCTCGATGCCGGCGTAGAGCGTCACCATGACGAACGGGAACGACGCCCACACCACCACGGCGCCGACCAGGGCGAACGCGGTGTACCGGTCGTACATCCAGTTGAAGCCCTCGATGCCGAGCAGCTGGTTCACGAAGCCCAGGTCGGTGTCGAAGAGGAACATCCAGGTGGTCGAGCCGGAGACGGCCGGCACCGCCCAGGCGGCCATCGCGGCGACCGACAGCAGCAGCCGCGGCACCCGGCTGATCCGGGTGAGCAGCACCGCCAGGCCGGCGCCGACCGCGAGCGTGGCGATCACGCAGCCGGCCGCGAACACCACCGTCGCGCCGAGCACCGACCAGAACCGCGGGTCGCCGAAGAGGTCGCTGTAGTTCTCCGCGCCGACGAACCGGGTCGGCTCGCCGCCGCTGACCTGCGCCTGGGTGAAGTCCAGCACGGACAGCAGCCCGAGCTGGTACATCGGGTAGAGGAAGAGACCCCCGAGCACCACCGCGGCCGGCAGAAGCAGCCACAGCGGTGCCCGGGTCTTGTTCCGTGTCACTTGGCCAGGGCCTCGTCGATCTGCTTCGCCGCCTCGGCGGTGGCCTCGTCCACGGTGGCCTTGCCGGTGGCGACCTTCTCGATCATCGTGGGCAGCACGGCGGAGGCGTCGACCTTGCCCCAGCCCGGGTTCAGCGGGACGAACTTCGTGCCGGCGCCGATCGTGTCGATGAACGGCTTCACGAACGCGTCCTTCGCCGCGACCTCGTCGCTGGCCGGCTTCAGCGTCGGCAGGTTGCCCATCGCGTCGTACATCTTGGCCTGGTACTTCCCGCTCGCCAGCAGCGTCAGGAAGTCCCTGGCCAGGGCCGGGCGCTGGGCGTTCTTCATGATGCCGAGGTTGTTGCCGCCGGCGAACGCGGGCGCCACCGAGCCGGCCGTGGTGCCGGGCAGCGGGACGACCGCGTACTTGCCCTTGGCGACCCCGGCGTCGACAGCGGCGCGGTTGAAGTTGCCGAGGATGCCCATGGCCGCCTTGCCGCTGGCGAACAGCT
Organism: Actinoplanes sp. NPDC023714; assembly: GCF_040639855.1. Taxonomy (NCBI): domain Bacteria; kingdom Bacillati; phylum Actinomycetota; class Actinomycetes; order Micromonosporales; family Micromonosporaceae; genus Actinoplanes; species Actinoplanes sp. NPDC023714. The sequence continues at coordinate 1,504,499 of NZ_JBFAAR010000001.1, read as the reverse complement.
CGACGGTCTTGCCGCCGGTCAGGTCGGCGCAGTTCTGCGGCGGGCAGTTGTCCGCGGCGATCAGGTCGGTGTAGGTCTCGAGGCCGGCCTTGGCGGCGTCGGAGTCGAGGTCGGTCAGCTCTCCGCCGTTGGCCCAGACGAACGGCATCGCGCCGTAGGTGTACTTGCCGCCGACGGCGATGCCGTACATGTCGGGCTTCTTCGCCCTGATCTGGCGGGCCGTCGTGGTCAGCTCGGCGATCGTCGCGGGCGGCTTGAGGCCCAGTTCCTCGAAGACGTCGGTGCGGTAGTAGAGGGCGCGGACGCCGAGGTACCACGGGACGCCCAGCAGGGTGCCCTCGTAGGTGGCGCTGGCCTTGGCGTCGGCGGAGAGATCCTTCGCCTCGGACCAGCTCTTCTCCACCTCCGCGAGGTCGGCGAGGCCGCCGGCCGCCGCGTACTCGGGCAGGTCGGTGTTGCCGTACTCGACCACGTCGGGCGCGCTCGACGGGTCGTTGAAAGCGCCCTTGAACCGCTCGCTGCGGGTGTCCACCGGGATGTACTGGATCTCCACGGTGGTGTCCGGGTGCGAGCCGGTGAACTCGGTGATCGCCTCGTTGACCACGGCCTCCTTGGGCGCGCGGTTGGGCTCGTCGAACAGCCACACCTTGAGGGCGCCGGTCGTGGGGCCGCCATCGGTGGCGGTCTCGGCGGGAGCGGAGGTGGAGGGGGCGCAGGCGGTCAGTGCGAGGGTTACGGCCGCGGCGGCGGCGAGACGTATCTTCATCGGCACTCCTGACGATCCAGGTTCGTTAATAGTTCGTTTATCGGTGCCGCATAGCCTGCTGGTGAAAGTTGCGGATCGTCAAGACCTTGCTTGTTAACTCGGTGAGCGCGATGATTCAGCGGCTATTTACGAACTACTTGGGAACCGGAGGGGGCATGGTGATCGGTCTGGTGGTCCACGCCGGACACCGGGCACGGTTCGCTGAGGCGGCGAGCACGCTCAGCGGCGTCACGTTCGCCTGGGCGGTCTACGAGCACGAGGACGAGATCCGGGACCGGGTGGCCGGCCTGCTCGCCGGCGACCGCCCCGACGGGCTGCTCCTCGGCCTGGTCCCGTACGCCCGGGCCCGTGACCTGATCCCCGCCGACCTGCCGTTCTCGGTCACCCGCTCGGCCGCCCTCGACCTGGCGGTGGCCTGGGCGCGGGCCCGGGGCAACGGCTGGCCGGCCACGCCGGTCAGCATCGACACCTTCGCGACCGAGACGATCGACGAGGTGGCGGCCGCCCTCGGCCTGGACCGGGCCGCGATCGCGGCCTGCCCGTTCGACCCGGACCAGCCGGTCGCCGACGTGGTCGCGTTCCATCGGGAGCAGCTGGCCCGGACCGGCGCGCCCTACGTCATCAGCGTCCGGATGGGCGTCGCCGCCGCGCTGGACGGGCAGACCGCCGTCCTGCACGCCCTCGCCACCCCCGGCACCATCCGCGCCGACCTGCACGAACTGGCCCTGCGCATCCGCAACAAGCGGGCCGACGGGCAGCGTTTCGCGGCCGCGCTCTTCCGGCTGCCCGCCATCTCGATCGCCGATCTCGACCGGGCCCGGGTCGGCCTCCAGCACCTGCTGCTCAACACCCCCGAGTTCGCCGACGCCTGGATCGACCAGCGGGGCGCCCGCGGCGTGCTGGTGCTGGCGCCCGCCTCGCTCTTCGAGACCGTCACCCGGCAGTGGACCGGCCTGCCGGTGCTGGCCGAGGCCCGCGACTCGCTCGGCACCCGGGCCGTCGCCGGCTTCGGCATCGGGCCGTCCGCGCGGCTCAGCGTCACCCTGGCCGAGCGGGCCGCCGCGCGGGCCGAGCAGGACGCCGAGCCCGGGGCCTACCTGTTCTCCGGCGACGGGATGACGATCGGGCCGATGGGCGCCGCCGCGACGCCGCTCGCCTACACCTACCGCGAGCACGGCGAGCTCGAGGATCTCGCCGAGCGGGCCGGCCTCAGCCCGGCGACGCTGTCCCGGCTCGCCGCGCTGGAACGGTCGCTGGACGGCCGGCCGCTCTCCCCCAGCGAGCTGGCCCGGTCGCTGGGGATCACCGACCCGAGCGGGCGGCGGCTGATCCGCAAGCTCACCTCGGCCTCGCTCGTGACCGAGACCGGCAGCGCGCAGGAGCATCGGAAGGGCCGGCCCACCCGGCTCTACCGGCTGGCGATCGCCTCGGCGCTGGGCGCGCCGGCATGACCTGGGACCTGCTGCTCACCGGCGGCGAGGCGGGCGACGTCGCGGTCTCCGGCGGCCGGATCGCCGCGATCGGCCCGGCACTCCCCCGGGACGCCCGCGAGGTCGCCGACGTGAGCGGCTGCCTGGTGACTCCGGGCCTGATCGACCTGCACACCCACGTCGGGCCGGGATACTGGGGCATCGACCCCGACCCGATCGCCTGGTGCTCCGGCGTCACCTCCTGGGTGGACGCCGGGTCGGCCGGCGCCTACACGGTCACCGGCCTGCGCCGCGTCGCGGACGCCGCGGCCGTCCGGGTGCACGCCCTGCTCAACATCTCCGCGGTGGGCCTGGCCGGGCGCACCGGAGAGAGCCGCGACCTGGCCAACTGCGACGTCGCGCTGGCGGTCGACACCATCCAGGCGAACCGCGACCTCTTCCACGGCGTCAAGGTCCGCATCGACGCCGAGACGGTGGGCGCCAACGGCGTCGAACCGCTGCGCCGGGGGCTGGCCGCCGCGCAGGCCTGCGGCGTACCCGTGATGGTCCACATCGGCACCGCCCCGCCCTCCCTCGACGAGGTGCTCGATCTGCTGCGGCCCGGCGACCTGGTGACGCACTGCTCGAGCGGGATCGCGGCCCCGCTCGGCCCGTCGGTGCGCGCCGCCGCCGGCCGCGGGGTGCTGCTCGACCTCGGCCACGGGTCCGGCGGGTTCGCGTTCGACGTGCTCGAGGCCCAGCTCGACGCCGGGCTGCGGCCGTACACGGTCTCCACCGACCTGCACGCCCGCTCGCTGCACGGACCGGTCTTCGACCTGCCCACCACGATGGCGAAGCTGCTGGCCGTGGGGGTGCCGCTGGCCGACGTGATCGCGGCGGTCACCGCGCACCCGGCCGCGGCGCTGGGCCTCACCTGCGCCCTGGAGGTGGGTGCTCCGGCCGATATCGCGATCTTCGACGTACGGGAGGAGCCGCTCACCGTGGTCGACGCCCACCGCCAGGTCCGCGTCTCCCCGGTCCGGCTCGTCAACCGCGCCACCTACGTGGCCGGCCGGCTGCTCCCGCCGCGGCTGCCGGCTCCGCCCGCGCCCTGGATCCCGCTCACCGACGCGCAGCGGTCGGCCCTGGACCGACGCTCGCAAGCCATCCGTGACCTGCTCACCACCCCGCTCGTCGGGGTGGACGGGCTGGCCGAACAGTTCCCACGAAGGAGTTCCTGATGCCCAAGCGCGCTGTGATCACCGACAAGGCGGCGCCCGCCGGCGGCCCGTACTCACACGCCGTCGTCGCCGGCGACACCATCTACCTGGCCGGCGCCGTCCCCGCCCTGCCCGACGGCACCTGGGTCACCGGCAGCTTCGCCGAGCAGGCGCACGCCGCCTTCCGCAACCTCGCCGCGGTGGCCGAGGCGGCCGGCTCCAGCCTCGATCAGGCCGTCCGGGTCGGCGTCTACCTGCGCGACTTCGGCGACTTCCCGGAGATGAACGAGATCTACAAGGAGTACATCAAGGGGTCCGACCTGCCGGTCCGGACGACGTTGCCGGTGCCGCTGGTCGGCTTCGACATCGAGATCGACGCGGTGCTCTACACCGGCGCCTGATCACGTCGCCGCCACCGGGGCGAACAGAACGGCAGGCGCCGCCGAATCCCATCGGCGGCATCTGCCGTTCGACAGGACGCCGGACATGACGTTCCGCAAGCCGGACACCGGCGGGCCGGAGTTCCCGGCCCGCCGTTTTTGTGACGGCGGTGCATGGGTAGGGGGATACCCATGCCTCAGCCTGGAGAGTTGCTCGGTGACCGCTACCGGCTCGACGACCGGCTGGCCGCGGGCGGCATGGGAGAGGTCTGGCGCGCCACCGACACGGTGCTCGGCCGGCCGGTGGCGGTGAAGACGCTGCTCGCCGGATACGCCGGGGACTCCGGTTTCCGGACCCGGTTCCAGCACGAAGCGCGCGCCATGGCCTCGCTGCGCCACGCCGGCGTCGTGCCGGTCTACGACTTCGGCGACGCCGGTGACGACGGCGCCTACCTCGTGATGGCCCGCGTCGACGGCCTGCCGCTCGACAAGCGGATCGCCGAACGGGGTTCGCTCGGCCCCGCCGAGACGATGTCGATCGTGGCGCAGGCCGCGCGGGCCCTGGCGGCCGCGCACGAGGCCGGGATCGTGCACCGCGACGTCAAACCCGGCAACCTGATCATCGAACCGGACGGGACCGTCGTCCTCGTCGACTTCGGGGTGGCCCGCTCCGCCCAGTCGGTGACGCTCACCGGTGCCCGGGAGGTGGTCGGGACCGCGCTCTACATCGCGCCGGAGCAGGTCTCGAAGCAGGCCACCGGGCCGTCCGCCGACATCTACGCGCTGGGCGCCGTCGCCTACCACTGCCTCGCCGGCCGGCCGCCGTTCACCGGCGACAACCCGCTGGCCGTAGCGCTCCAGCACGTCAGCGAGGAGCCGCCGCCGCTGCCCGCCGGGGTGCCCGCGCCGGTGCGGGAGCTGGTGCTGCGGGCGCTGGCGAAGGACCCGGAGGCGCGCTTCCCGTCGGCCGCCGCCATGGCCGACGCGGCGAGTGCGCTGCAGGACGCCGACGCGGCGAGCGCCCTGCAGGACACCGACACGGCGATCCTGGCCGGAGCCGGCGTGGCCACCGTCGCGACGCCGCGGCCACCGCTGGCCGACACCGCGGTGGGGCCCCTCCTGCCGTCACCCGGTGTGACCGAGGAATCGGCGCCCGCGAAACGACGTAACCTCGTCGTCCTGTCCGCCCTGCTCGCGGCGGTGCTGGGCGGCGGCGTCCTGATCGCCGTGACCGACCCGTTCGGCCTCTTCTCCGGCGAGCCCCCGGTCGTCACCACCCCGGCCGAGCTCCAGCCGTCCACCGCGCCCAGTCCGTCCACGAAGGACGACGACGACGCCGGCGGGAGTGGCAAGATCAATCCGACCAGCGGAAATGATCAGAAACGGAGCCCGTCGCCGCGGACCAGCGCCCCGGCGGCTCCGGCCACCACCGATCCCGGGCCGACCGCGACGACGACCACCACGGCTCCGGAGACCGAGGCGCCGACCACCGCCACCACGACCGCACCCGAGCCCACCGCGACCACGACCACGGCGCCCGAGGAGGAGGACCAGGGCGGCGGCGAGAACGAGCAGGAGCCCGAGGAGGAGACGGGGAACACGGAATCGTGACGATATGGCGATCCCTACGCTGCGTGTCTGTCGGTAATATCTGACCTTCATCCCGCGCGGCGGGGCAGCGTTGCGGGGGCGATTCGCGAAGGCAGGAAATGTCGGTAATCCAGGAACCGGTGGTCACCGCGCGCGCTGAGGACGGCACGACTGCGACGTCCTCGAAGCCACGCAGCCACCCCGGCTTCCGCCCCGACATCGAGGGCATGCGCGCGATCGCCGTGACCCTGGTGGTCCTGTCGCACGCCGGCCTCGCGGCGCTGGCCGGCGGTTACGTCGGCGTCGACGTCTTCTTCGTGATCTCCGGCTTCCTGATCACCACCCTGCTGCTGAAGGAGCTCGGCCGCACCGGCACCGTCTCGCTCACCGGCTTCTACGCGCGCCGGGCGATCCGCCTGCTGCCGGCGTCCGCGGTGGTCCTGGTCGCGACGCTGGCCGGGGCGTGGTTCTGGCTGCCGTCGACGCGCTTCCCCACGATCAGCCTGGACGCGCTCTTCGCCACCTTCTACGGGATCAACTGGCGCCTCGCCGACGAGGGCGTGCAATACCTGAACGCCGACGCCGCGCCCTCCCCGCTCCAGCACTTCTGGTCACTCGCGGTCGAGGAGCAGTTCTACCTGGTCTGGCCGCTGCTCATCCTGATCTACGCCGTCCTCCGGGCCCGGTCGCGCCGCGCGAAGGTCCGGGTCGCGATCCCGGCGCAGCGCAAGCCGGGAGATGCGCCGGCGGCTTCGAAGAAGCCCGATTCCGTACGGCCGGAGCACCGTGCGTTGACCGTCGCCCTGATCCTGATCGCCGCGCTGTCACTGGCGGCGAGCGTGACCCAGACCCGGTCGGCGGCGCCGTGGGCCTATTTCGGCGCGCACACCCGCGCCTGGGAGCTCGCGATCGGCGCGCTCGTGGCGGTGGCGGCGACCCGGCTCGCCCGCCTGCCCGGGCGCTTCGCGGCGGTGCTGACCTGGCTCGGGCTGGCCGCCGTGATCGGCTCGGCGTTCCTCTACGACGAACACACCGCGTTCCCCGGGTCGGCCGCCCTGCTGCCGGTGCTCGGCTCCGCGGTGATCATCGCGGCCGGCTGCGCGGCGCCGCGGGGCGGGGCGGCCGTGGTGCTGCGGACCCGGCCGTTCCAGCTGATCGGGCGCTACTCGTACAGCTGGTACCTGTGGCACTGGCCGATTCTGATGATCGGACCGGCGGCGCTCGGCCGGGAGCCGTCGCTCGGGCTCGGCCTGGCGCTGGCGGCCGGGTCCCTCGCCGTCGCGGTCGCCTCGTACCACCTGGTCGAGAACCCGGTCCGGAACCGTCCGTGGATCAAGGCACGCGCGCGCCGCGGCCTGGCCGTCGGGCTGGCGCTGTCGATCGTGACGGCCGGGCTCGCGCTGGCGGCCGGGCGGTTCACGCCGGCCGTGGCGACCGGCGACGCGGTGGCCGACACGGCCGGCCGGCTGGCCGAGGCCGCCGACGCCGAGGCCCGCCTGCGGACCCTGCTGGCCGAGGCGTCGCAGCAGGCCACCCTCCCGGCGAACCTCCGGCCCTCGCCCGCGGCCGCGGCCGCCGACCAGCCGGTGATCTACCGGGACGGCTGCCACATCGACTACCCGTACGTCGCGGCGTCGCATCCCTGCGTCTACGGCGACCAGGCCGCCACCGGCTCGATGTTCCTGCTCGGCGACTCGCACGCGGCGCACTGGTTCCCGGCCGCCGACGCGATCGCGAAGGAGCGCCGGCTCCGGCTCTTCTCCCGCACGAAGAGCGCCTGCCAGGCCGCCTCGGTGCTGGTCTTCAACGACATGATGAAGCGGCCCTACCGGGAGTGCGCCGAGTGGCGGGACCGGGTCTTCGCCGAGATCGCCGAGCAGCGCCCGCGGTTCGTGGTGCTCTCCTCCAACGGCGGCGACAGCGGCGGCCTGGTCACCCCGGACGGCAAGCCGCTCGACCAGGGCCCGGACCGCGACCGGCTCTGGGTCGAGGCCTGGTCGGAGACCCTGGACCGGATCGAGCAGGCCGGCGCCGTGCCCGTGCTGCTGCTGGACACGCCGTGGCCGGCCGGATCCGCGCCGGAGTGCGTGGTGACCCATCCGACCTCGGTGAACGAGTGCGCCCGGCCCGCCCGGGAGGCGTTCGTGGAGCCGGGACGCCGGGAGATGGTGGCGGCGGCCGCCCGGGCCCGGGGCGCCACGGTGATCGACACCCGTGACTGGTTCTGCACCTCGCAGACCTGCCCGGCCGTGGTCGGCAACCTGCTCGTGTGGAAGGACAGCAGCCATATCAGCACGGCGTACGCCGAGATGCTGACGCCGCTCCTGGACGCCGGCCTGCCCTCGTAAGGGCCTCGTTTCCCGGAAATTCGCCGGGGGAACCGGCTGGTCGCGGGACTTCGGGCGAACGGGCGGCGATCATCGGAAACGGACGACCCGAACGGACGGGTAACACGTCCGAAACTTCCAGCTGCGAGCATTCCGGGGCGCGATCAGGAGGTCCCTTTGTTCCTCAGCCAGCACGAGCAGGAACGACTGCTCATCCATGTGGCGGCCGACGTCGCCCAGCGCCGCCGGGAGCGCGGCCTGCGGCTCAACTATCCGGAGGCGACCGCGATCATCACGGCGTTCCTGCTCGAAGGGGCGCGTGACGGCCAGACCGTCGCCGAGCTGATGGACGCCGGGCGCCGGGTGCTGACCCGCGACGACGTTCTGGAGGGGGTTCCCGAGATGCTCGCCGAGGTGCAGGTCGAGGCGACGTTCCCGGACGGGACCAAGCTCGTCACCGTGCACGGGCCGATCTCGTGACGATTCCCGGCGAGATCCTCCACGGCGACGGCGTCATCGAGATCAACGCCGGCCGGCCGGTGCGGGAACTGACCGTGCGCAACACCGGTGACCGGCCCGTCCAGGTCGGATCGCACTTCCACTTCGCCGAGTCGAACGCGGCTCTCGAGTTCGACCGGGAGGCCGCCTGGGGTCACCGCCTCGGGATCCCGGCCGGGACGTCGGTGCGCTTCGAGCCCGGCATCCCGCGCGACGTCGCCCTGGTGCCGCTCGCCGGCCGGCGGATCGTCCCGGGCCTGCGCGGCCTGGCCGGCGGACCGCTCGACGCCGGCACCCCGGCGCCCGCACCCGACCCGGCCGACATCGAACCCGCCGGCTCCCTCGACGAGGACACCGGCGAGAGCCAGCCCAACGGCGACAACGGGAGCCCCCGATGAGCCGGCCGGACCGGAGTGGAGAGCCGGCATGACATCACTGGACCGCAGCCGGTACGCCGCTCTCTACGGGCCCACCGCCGGAGACCGGATCCGGCTGGCCGACACGAATCTGCTGATCGAGATCGAGGAGGACCGCAGCGCGGGGCCGCGGCCCGGCGACGAGGTGGTCTTCGGCGGCGGCAAGGTGATCCGGGAGTCGATGGGGCAGTCGCGGGCCACCCGGGCCGAGGGCACCCCCGACACGGTCATCACCGGCGTGGTGATCCTCGACCACTGGGGGATCGTCAAGGCCGACGTCGGCATCCGCGACGGGCGGATCGTGGCGATCGGCAAGGCCGGCAACCCGGACACCATGGACGGGGTCCACCCCGACCTGGTGATCGGCGCCGGCACCGAGATCATCGCGGGCAACGGGAAGATCCTCACGGCCGGGGCGATCGACAGCCACGTACACCTGATCAGCCCGACCATCCTGGACACCGCGCTCGCGTCCGGCATCACCACGATCATCGGCGGCGGCACCGGCCCGGCCGAGGGCACCAAGGCGACCACCGTGACGCCGAACGCCTGGCACCTCGCCCGCATGCTGGAGTCGCTCGACACCTGGCCGATCAACGTGCTGCTGCTCGGCAAGGGCAACACCATGTCCGCCGAGTCGATGTGGGAGCAGCTGCGCGGCGGCGCCGGCGGTTTCAAGCTGCACGAGGACTGGGGCACCACGCCGGCCGCGATCGACGCCTGCCTGTCGGTCGCCGACGCCTCCGGCGTGCAGATCGCGATCCACACCGACACGCTGAACGAGGCCGGATTCGTCGAGGAGACGCTGCGGGCCATCGCGGGCCGGTCGATCCACGCGTACCACACCGAGGGCGCGGGCGGCGGGCACGCCCCGGACATCATCACCGTGGCGTCCCACCCCAACATCCTGCCGTCGTCGACGAACCCGACCCGGCCGTACACCCGGAACACCCTCAGCGAGCACCTCGACATGCTGATGGTCTGCCACCACCTGAACGCGGCGGTGCCGGAAGACCTGGCGTTCGCCGAGAGCCGGATCCGGCCGTCGACCATGGCGGCCGAGGACCACCTGCACGACCTCGGCGCGATCTCGATGATCGGCTCGGACTCGCAGGCGATGGGCCGCGTCGGCGAGGTCGTCACCCGGACCTGGCAGACCGCCCACGTCATGAAGGCCCGGGTCGGTGCCCTCCCCGGCGACGGAGCGGCCGACAACAACCGGGCGAAGAGGTACGTCGCGAAATACACGATCTGCCCCGCGATCGCGCACGGCATGGCCGAGCAGGTCGGCTCGGTCGAACCCGGCAAGCTCGCCGACCTGGTGCTCTGGGACCCGGCGTTCTTCGGCGTCCGGCCGGCGCTGGTGATCAAGGGCGGCATGATCGCGTACGCGCAGATGGGCGACGCCAACGCCTCCATCCCGACACCCCAGCCGATGCTGCCCCGGCCGATGTTCGGGTCGTACGGGGTGGTGCCGGCACAGACCTCCGTGGCGTTCGTCGCGCCGGCCGCCATCGACGCCCTGCTCTCCGACCGGATCGGGGTGAAGCGCGCGCTCGTCCCGGTCGCCGACACCCGGTCGGTCGGCAAGGCCGACATGGTCCACAACGACGCGATGCCCCGGATCGAGGTCAGCGCCGACACGTTCGAGGTCCGCATCGACGGGGCCGTGATCGAGCCCGATCCGGTGTCGTCGCTGCCCATGGCCCAGCGCTACTTCCTGTTCTGATGGTTGGTGTGTTGGCGCGAGCCGGGCGGTTCCGGGGCGGGGATGGCCCACTCCGGGCGGTCAGGCTTGATCCCTGCGTGGTCCATCCCCGCCCCGGAACCTTGCCTGGTCGCCCTTGCTGCCGCGGGCTCGATCCTCGGGGGTGGGTCGGTTGAGCCTGGCTACTCTGCTGCTGCTTGCTGATGGGCGGTTGCCGTCCGGGGGGCATGCTCACTCGGGTGGGCTGGAGGCTCAGGTCGCGGCCGGGCGGGTCAGGGACGTCGAAGGGCTCGGCGGGTTCCTGCGGGGCAAGCTCGCCACCGGCGGGCTGGTGTCGGCGGCGTTCGCCGCTGCCGCCTGCGGAGACGCCGGGCGGGTCGCTGCCGCCCGTGGGGATTCAGGGCGGGTCGCTGCCGTCTGCGGAGACGCCGGTCGGGTCGCGGAGCTTGACGCGGGGCTTGATGCCCGGACTCCGTCGCCGGCGCTGCGGAAGGCTTCTCGGGCTCAGGGGCGGGCTCTGCTGCGGGCCGGACGGGTCATGTGGCCGATCCCGGCGTCCGTCGGGCGGGAGCTTCATCAGCCCGTTGCCCTGGGGGTCGTCGCCGCGGCAGCCGGGTTGGGGCCCGGCGAGGCCGCTGTCGCGGCGGCGCACGCGACCGTCACCGGGCCGGCCAGTGCGGCGGTGCGGCTTCTCGGGCTCGATCCGTACGCCGTGCACGCCCTTCTCGCCCGGCTCACCACCGAATGTGACCGGATCGCGGCCGAGGCCGCGGGACGGTACCGCGACGCGGTCGACGATCTGCCGGCCGCCGGAGCTCCACTGCTCGACATCGGCGCCGAGCACCACGCCACCTGGGAGGTGCGTCTCTTTGCATCCTGAACCGCACGAACACGGCCCCGATGAAGTACCGCACACGCATCCCGAAGCGGGCGTCGACCCGCACGAGCCGCTGGCCGGCGGGGCTCGCGCGCTCCGCGTCGGCATCGGCGGGCCGGTCGGCTCGGGCAAGACCGCGCTGGTCGCTGCCCTGTGCCGGGCCCTCGGCTCGGAGATCCGGCTCGCGGTCGTGACGAACGACATCTACACGACCGAGGACGCGGACTTCCTGCTGCGCAACGGCGTACTGCCCGCCGAACGGATCCGCGCCGTCGAAACCGGGTGCTGCCCGCACACGGCCATCCGCGACGACATCTCGGCGAACCTCGACGCCGTCGAGGACCTCGAGGAGAAACTGGGTCCGCTCGACCTCGTCCTGGTCGAGAGCGGCGGCGACAACCTGACCGCCACGTTCAGCAAGGGGCTCATCGACCAGCAGATCTTCGTGGTCGACGTCTCCGGTGGCGACAAGGTGCCGCGCAAGGGCGGTCCCGGGGTGACCACCTCCGACCTGCTCGTCATCAACAAGACCGATCTGGCCCCGCTCGTCGGCGCCGACCTCTCCGTGATGGAACGCGACGCCGGCGCCCGGCGTGGCGACCTGCCGACCGTCTTCCTGTCCCTGGCCGAGGACAAGCAGGCCACCCCGGTCGCCGACTGGATCCGCTCGCTCGTCGCCGCCCGTGTGTGACCCGTGGGTGGCTGATGCTGGCTGAGGCCCGGGTCGTCGCCGAGTCCGACGGGCGCGGCGGCACCCGGCTTCCGGTGTTGCGCGGCGAGTCGCCGCTGCTCCTGCGCCGCACCGGCCCGCGCCCGGGCGGCGGGGCTTGGAGGGACGGTGGGGTCACCGTTCATCTTGTGGGCGGGGCTGCTGGGCCGTTGCGCGGCGATGAGTTGCTGCTGGAGATCGAGGTCGGGCCGGGGGCTCGGCTGGAGTTCCGGAGTGTGGCGGCTTCGCTGGCGCTTCCGGGACGGTCGTTCCTGCCGGCCTCGCGGCTCACCGTTCGGGCGTCGGTGGCCGCCGGGGGAACGCTGCGGTATCTGCCGGAACCGCTCATCGCGGCGGCCGGATGCGATCACGTGGCGGTCACCCGGGTGGACGTGGCCGAGGGTGGGACGGTGCTCTGGCGGGACGAGCTGGTCTGCGGGCGGCACGGTGAGGACTCCGGGGACGTGCGGGCCGACATGACCGTGCGCTATGCCGGTACGACCGTCTATCGCCACGAGCTCACCGTCGGCCCGTCCGCGCCCGGCTGGTCGGGAGCGGCGGTCCTGGGAGGCGGCCGCGCCATCGGCACCGTCGTGGCGGCCGGTCCCGGAGCCCCGGGGCATGAGAGGGGGCCGGGGGTGGTCGGGCCGGATGCTGCCGTCATGCCACTGGTCGAGGGTGGCGTGCTGGTCACCGCGGTCGGGGCGGACGTCCGGCAGGTGGCCGCGGTTCTCGATCCGTGGTGTGCGGCCCGGCTGAGCGGCGTCGTCGGGACTCCCGCATCGGTGTCCGCCTGAGAAACGAGCCTGCGTTGCAGGTCTGGCCGGAACCCGCGGCAGGGGGCCCGCGTGGCGGGGAGCCCGCGTCGTGGATGCGGGACTTCGCAGTCCCCTCGTACAGAAAAGGAAGCTGGAGAAAGCCGGCCGGAGCGACCCGACGCCCCGGCCGGCCTCCGGTCAGGCTGCCACCGCGATGGGGACGCCGTGGCTGTCGGTGAGGGCCAGGCGGGTGTGGAGGCTCCCCTGCTGAGCGACCTTCGCGAAATACTCGGTCCGGCGGCGCTGGAGGCAGCCCTTGCGGGTGCGCGGACCGCCCGCCGCCACGGTGAGGAGCTCCGGCGCGAGGGAGCTGTTGAGGCCCTCGCGCAGCAGGCGGAGCGCCTCGGTGCGCAGCTGGGAGATGCGGGACTCGGTGACGCCGAGCCGGGCCGCCACCTCGCTCAGCGGCTGCTCCTGCAAGAAGGATTCCTGCACGACCTGGCGGAGCCGCTCGGGCAGCGCCTGGATGGCCTGGTGCAGATAGCCCAGCCGCTCCCTCTTCAGCAGTAGATCCTCCGGCCCCTCCGATGTCTCCGGCACCATCTCCTCGGCCGCGCCCGTGGGGAAACCCTGCAGGCTGAGCAGCGACGCCTTCTGCACGTCGTCCTCGACGCTGGCGAGCTCGGAGACGCCGATGCCGAGGACCTCGGCCACCTCGGCGTCGCTCGGCGTGCGGCCCAGCGCGGCGGTGAGCTCCTGGCGCGCGGTCGCGGCCTTGCGCGCCCGGGCCCGCACCGACCGGCTCGCCCAGTCCTGGCCGCGCAGCTCGTCCAGCAGCGCTCCACGGATCCGGACCGCGGCGAAGCGGTGGAAGGGGATGCCGCGTGTCACGTCGAAGGAGCGGGCGGCTCCCAGCAGCGCCGCGAACCCGGCTGAGGAGAGGTCATCTGCGTGGACGTGGCCGGGTACCCGGTTGAGCAGTTCCCGGACCAGATGGCCAACCATCGGCATGTTCTCTCGGATCAGGTCCTCGATATCGCGCGCCGAGGGCGCGTCATGAGTGGTGCCGATGGTGGCGGGGAGTTCGGTCGTGGTGGTCACGTAGTCCTCCTCGCTCGTACGAACCGGCTGATGAACACCGGCTGACGAGAAGAACTCTGGCCGCCGTTTGGTGCAGCGGAGCCCGAACTCGGTTGCTTTTATGGAGTTTTTTCATGAAAAACCTCAGTAGCGGGAGGTTTGCATAGAGGAACCCCTCTGGATACGTGACCAGAGGGGTTCCTGTTGCTCGACGGATCAGTGCAGCACCGAGACTCGCGGCGCCAGCACCTCCGTCAACTCGGATCGGACCCAGGCCATCCGCCGCACCGCGACGTCCGGATGATCACCGAACTCGAGGGCGACCTCGGCCGCGCAGCCGTCACTGCCGTGCCGCAGGATCATCGTCGTGATGGCGTCCTCGACCGTTTCCCGGTCGGGTCGCTCCGACGGTTGCAGGCACGAGACGAACAGCGCCTCGGCGGCCAGATCTCTGACTGTGTGGATCATGTCGAACTCCCGATGTCGACGACCTGTTGGAACGCCATCGCCCATCTTCCCCGCGAGTGGCACGCCGGCCGGCAGCCACGCCGTGCGAAAGTGCTGCAATCCGGGCGTAAGCCCACCTTCACGGTAGACCCGTCACCGGCCTCGCGGCCTCCCGTTTTCGTGCCGGACGGCAATCTGTCTGAAGTAAGGCCGGACGGTCAGTCTGAAGTAACCGGCTCCGGGCACTCGTCCGGCACGTCGGGATCGCAGGGATCCTCGATGCCCGTGCCGGGCTCCGGGGGCGGCGACGACAGCGACGGGCTCGGCTCGTCGGGCTTGTTCGTCGACGGGGAGAGGCTCGGCGGGTCGGGCGGCGGCGGGGAGTCGGACTCCTCCCCGATCGGGTCCTCCGAGGTGCCGGTGTCCGGCGACGGGCTGGTGCCGCCGCCCTTGCTCCCGCTCGGCGCCGGCTTGATCGGCGGCGTACGGGAGAACGACGACGACGGCACCGGGATGGTCGGGGTGATGTGCACGTTGCCGCCGGGGTCGATCGAGATGCCGGCCGACGGCGTGGTGACCGGGTCGCCGAAGCCGACCTGGCCGTCGGCGAGGTGCACGACCGGCCGGGACGGCTCGCCGGGCTCGGCCGAGACGTACGCCTCGCACTTCTGCCCGTTCAGCTTGAAGACCATCGGGGCCGCGTTGCTCTCGGTGTAGCGCCCGGTGATCTGCACGGTCGTGGTCTTCTGCGCGGCGAGCTCCTTGACCGAGGAGACCGTGACCCCGCTGCCGTCCTGCTTCAGCACGGTCTTGCCGTTGCCGGAGACGACCTGGTCGCCGGGCATCAGGAACCAGAGGCTCCACTTGTCGACCGGGCTGTCCGCGCGGTTGGCGAGGGTGACCTGAGCCTTGAACCTCTTCTTGTCGTCGGACCAGACGGCGTAGCTGACCACGCAGTTGCCGGCCACCGGGACGACGCTGGGCAGGGGCGCCGCGCCGCCGCCGAGCCCCGCCGCGTTCTCCTTCCGCGGCTCGCCGATGGCGGTCCAGCCGTAGGTGAGGGCGCTCAGCAGCGCCACCGAGCCGGCCAGGATGGCGCCGCGGCGGACGTACATCTGCTTCTTGTCGTTCGGCACCTTCTCGCTCGGCGCCGGAGAGAAGCCCGGGCGCAACGGCGGCGGAGGCGGCGGGTCGGCGGGTGGCGGCACCGCCGACGGCTCGGTGACGGCCTGCGCGACGACCGGGTGCACCGAATTCGGGTCGGTCGGGCCGACGGCGGCCGCGGCGGCCGGGCCCATCCCGGCGTAGGGGTATCCGGACGGCAGGATGAAGGTGTCCTCGCCGTCCTCCCAGGTCGCGTCGAACCCGGAGGTCACCAGCGGCGCGCCGGCCGAGATGCCGGCGAGCACGTGCGCCAGCTCGGCGGTGGGCGGCCGGTCCTCCGGGCGCTTCTCCAGGCAGCGGCCGATCAGCGCCTCGACGGCCGGCGGAAGCCCGTCGACCGGCGGCAGCGGCTCGGGCTCGGTGTATTGGTGGGCCCGCAGCAGCGCCGTCGTGGTGCCGACGTCCCACGGCAGCTGGCCGATGAGCATCCGGTAGATCAGCAGGCCGACCGCGTAGACGTCGGTGGCCGGGCTGACCTGGCCGCCCTCGAGCCGCTCCGGGGCGAGGTAGGCCGGGGTGCCGAGCAGGCTGCCGTCGGGGTCGACGTCGTTCTCGCCGATCAGGGCCGAGATGCCGAAGTCGACCACCTTCGAGCCGGTCGGGGTGAGCATGACGTTGGCCGGGGTGACGTCGCGGTGCACGATGCCGCGCGCGTGCGCGGAGGCGAGGGCGGCCGCCACCTCGGCGCTGATCCGGACCGCGGTGGGCCAGGGCAGCATCCGCACCCGGGCCAGGATGGCGGCGAGCGACTCGCCGTCGACGAGCTCCATCACGACGTACGGCACCGGCTCACCGTCGACGGTGGTCGCCTCGCCGTAGTCGTACACATTGGTGATGTGCGGGTGCGTCAGCCGGGCCGCGGCCTGGGCCTCGGCGCGCAGCCTGCGCCGGAACGAGGGGTCGGTGCTCGTCGACGGCGGCAGGACCTTGATCGCGACCTGACGCCCGAGGACTTCGTCGAACCCCCGCCACACCACTGACATCCCGCCGGCCCCGAGACGCTCGACCAGCCGATATCGACCGGCGAGCAGCCCCGAACCGGGCAGGTCCGTCGTGCTCATGTGCCCCCACATGCGCGCTTCGAGTTCAGACACCGGGCCGCACCGCCATGCCGCCCGACGCCGGGCGAGTCGGGCCCACCATCGGACCCTGAGCATCCCCCATCGGCGGCGAGGATGTTAGTCCCCATCAAGCCACAGTTCGAGCGCCCGAATTGCGATCTAGCAGGGCTTAGTTACGGTGAGTTGACTTAATAAATCCGCCGGGAACGGCTCTCCGGCACCGGACGCACACGTAGCGCCACGACAACGCATGGGGTATGCCCGCTTCGTCGGAACTTGCGCTTTCAACCAACAGGGGTGTCCACTCACGAGCAGTCAATGAGGAACTACGGAGAGAGATCGACTTTGTCCAAGATCTGTCACGTGCGTCACCCACGCGTCCGTGTCCCGGTGAGGCTCCGGGCCACCGCCGGGGCGGCGTTCGGGGCCGGCGTGACCGGCAGGGCCACCACCGGCGTGCCGCCCGCCGGCACCGCGCCCAGCTCGGCGAGGAACGTCCGGGTCGCCGCCCACTTCTCGTAGATCACCAGAACCACCTCGCCCGGGGCGGCCAGGTTCAGCGCCTTCGTGACGGCGTCCCGGTAGCCGGTCGCCCGCACCGCGCCGATCTGCGGGCGCCGGGCCCGCATCTCCCGCTCCATCAGGTCGGCGACCTCGCCCGGCTGCCGGCCGCGCGGATCCTCGTCCTCGTAGAGCACCACCCGGGTCAGGCCGTCCGCGAGGATCTGCGCCGAGGCGGTGATCAGGTCGTCGCGGCGGTCGCCGGGCAGGGTCACCGCGGCGACGCAGCGCTGCGCGCCCCAGAGCCGGTGCAGCGTCCGCAGGGTGGTCGCGAGCGCGGCCGGGTTGTGCGCGTAGTCGACGTACACCGACACGTCGCCGACCCGCAGCAGCGTGCCCCGGCCCGGGTTCGCCACGCTCGGGTCGAACTCGCCGAGCCGGTCCACCAGGGTTTCCGGGCGGGCGCCCAGGGCGCGGGCCGCCGCGATCGCCGCGAGGGTGTTCGCGGCCACGTGCAGGGCGGCCCCGCCGTACGCGCCGGGCACCTCGGCCAGCCGGATCAGCGGGGTGCGCCGCGCGCCGGTGGCCTGCACCAGCCAGCCGTCGTGCAGGACGTACGCGGTCGCCCCGCGCCCGAGGTGCTCGGTCACCACCGGGTTCCCGGCGTCCAGGCCGAACCAGACCAGGCGTTTCCGGTCGGCGCGGACCCGGGGCCGGTCGGCGATGCTGCGCACCCAGGGGTCGTCGGCGTTGAGGACCAGCGTGCCGCCGTCCCGGACCCGCTCGGCGACCACGGCCTTCACGTGCGCGAGATCCTCGATCGAGTCGAGGCCGTCCTGCCCCAGGTGGTCGGCCGTGATGTTGGTGATCACGCCGACGTCGGTCCAGTCCCAGCCGAGCCCGCGCCGCACCAGCCCGCCCCGCGCGGTCTCCAGCACCGCCGCCTCCACCTGCGGGTCGCCGAGGACCATCTGCGCCGAGCGCGGGCCGGTCGCGTCGGCCACCAGGATCGTACGGCCGTCGATCGCCACCCCGTCCGTGCTCGCCGTGCCGACCCGCATCCCGCCGCCGCTGAGCAGGTGCGCGGTGAGCCGGGTGACGCTGGTCTTGCCGTTCGTACCGGTCACCGCGACGGTCGGGATCCGGCCGTCCGAGCCGCCCGGGAACATCGCCCGCACGATCGCGTCGCCGGCGTCCCGCGCCCGGCCGTGCGCCGGGGACAGGTGCATCCGCAGGCCCGGGGCGGCGTTCACCTCGATCACCCCGGCCGCCGTCCCGCCCGGGGCGCCGGCCGGGGGCAGCGGCATGCCGATGTCCGGCAGGCGCAGGTCGATCCCGGCGATGTCGAGGCCGATCAGGGCGGCGGTCCGCTGGCAGAGCCGGGTCACGTCCGGGTGCACCTGGTCGGTGACGTCCCGGCTGGTGCCGCCGGTGGAGAGGTTCGCGGTCTCGCGCAGCCAGACCGTCACCCCCTCGGCCGGCACGCTGCCCGGCGTGTGCCCCTGCCGCCACAGCACCCGCTCGGCGGCCTCGTCCAGCTCGATCCGGGTCAGCGCGCGGGAGTGCCCGGCCCCCCGGCGCGGATCGGCGTTCGCCTCGGTCACGAGCTCGGTCACGGTGGCCCGCCCGTCGCCGACCACGTGCGCCGCGATCCTCTCGGCGGCGGCCACCACCTCGCCGTCCACCACGAGCACCCGGTAGTCGCGCCCGCCGAGCTGGCGCTCCACGAGCACCTCCTCGTCGCCGCACGCCCGCTCCACCTCATCCGGGGCGTTCAGGTTCATGACGACCCGCTGCCCCTGCCGCCCGCGCCGCGGCTTCACCACGACCGGTCCGCCGCCCAGCTCAGCGAGGATCGCCACCGCCTCGGCCGGGGTGCGGGCCACCCCGCCCGGCGCCACCGGGATGCCCGCCTCGGCCAGCAGCTGCCGCGTCACGTGCTTGTCGCCGGCCAGATCCACGCCGACGCCGCTGGTCCGGTCGGTCATGGCGGCCCACGCGAGCCGGCGCCGGTTGCCCCAGCCGAGCCGCAGCAGGCTGAGGTCGTCGAAACGCTCCACCGGGATGCCGCGGCGCCGTGCGGCCGCGATGATCGCGCGCGTGCTCGGGCCGGCCGCCTCTCGCTCCGCGAGGGCGGCGAGTTCGGCGAGGCGTTGCGCCAGGACCCCACCCCGAGGTCCAACCTCCGGGCGTACGGGGGAAGCCTTGCCCTCGTGCACGGCGAGGACCAGGTCGACCGCCGTCTCGAAGAGCTCCCCGGGCACCCGCGACGACGGCGACTCGTCGACCGGGCACTCGACGATCACGTCGTACACGCCCGGCTCCCCCGCCGAGACGGTCCGGCCGAAGCTCACGTCCCGGCCGATCAGCTGGGACAGCTCCAGGCAGACGTGCTCGGTGACGTGGCCGAAGTAGGTGCCGTTGCGCAACCGGCTCACGAACCCGCCCGGCGCCCCGGCCGCGCAGTGGTGCTCGGCCAGCCCCGGCAGCGAGCGCAGCATCCGCTCGGTGAACCCGGTGACGTCGGTCGTCTCCACCCCGGCCAGCTCCTCGAGGCGCAGCCGGGCCACGACGGCGGGCCGGGACAGGTAGACGTTGGGGCCGCGCAGGCGGCGCAGAAACTCGATCTTCATGCGGCTCGTTCCCGTTCTGCGGCGGGCGTGCCGGCAACGGGTCGGCGGCCCGTGAGGTGGAAGGTGTACCCGGCCGGCAGCACGTGGATCCGTGCGCCGGCCAGCGCGATCGGCCCGGTGGGCGGGACCGCGATGTCGGTGGCCGCGCCGGCGTCGACGACGGTGACCGCGCCGCTGCCCAGCACCTCGAAGCAGCCCCCGCCGCCCCGGTCGTTCCGGCTCCGGGGGGCGCCGGTCAGGATGGCGGTGTCCTCGTCGATGCCGAGGCCCAGCTCGTGCGGGTAGCGCGCCACGGCGCTGAGCAGCCGATTCAGCCGGCCGCGTTCGCCGAAGTGCTGGTCGATCAGGACGCAGGGGAAGAACTCCAGCCCGGGCCCGGTGCGCACACTGTCCGCGCTGACGCCCGGCCGGTCGCCCCCGGTGATCATCGTGCCGGCCATCATGGCCGCGCCGGCGCTGGTCCCGGCGAGGACGAGGTCGGTGCCGGCGACGAGCTCGTGCAGCAGCGAGTCGGTGGCCGTACCGCCGATCACCCGGGTGATGCGCTCCTGATCGCCGCCGGTGAAGAAGACACCCGTCGCGTCGCGCAGCACCGGCTCCACCCCGGGGTCGTTCGCCTCGGTCCGGGTGGTGATCCGCAGGGCCCGGGCGCTGCCCGCGCCGGCGAACCTCTCCAGGTACGTGGCCTCCGCCCACCCCGGGTCCTCGCTCGCCGTCGCGATCACGACGATCCGCGCTCCGGGGCCGCCGGCCAGCTCGATGAACCGCGCGAGAAGTCCCGGTCCGGCGGCCCCACCCATGATCAGTAGCCGGCCGCGGTGCGGATCGACGCTGCCCTTCACCGGTCCTCCTCGCGAGTGGCCCGCTATCAACCGGCAGTGCCGTGGCGGACCACTATCGAGGCTAATCGGAACAAAACCGAAACATCCGGCTAATCAGATTTGTCGGGCATGCAGGGGCCGTCCCACCGCATCACCCGAGCCTCCCAAGCCGACCCGCCACCGAAGAGCGCCACCTACCCGCCCACCGAACCGCGCCACCACGATCGCACCGCGCCCCCGCAACCACACCGCGAGCCGCGACCGCACCACCGGCGACCGCGCCGCGCTGCCGGCGACCGCGCCGCCCTGCCGCGCCGCGCCGCGCCGCCCCACGCCACCCTCGTAGCGCCGCTGCGCTGCGCCACCCCGCGCCGCCGGACCGCTGAGCCACTCTCGCGCTGTCGCCTCGCCGGCCGCCGCCCCGCAGCGCCTTCGGCCCGCCGCGTCCTCGCGCTCCCGCCCGCCGCGCTCCCGCCCCACCGCGCCCAGGCCCGCCGGGCTGCCGCCCCACCGCGCCCAGGCCCGCCGGGCTGCCGCCCCATCGCGCCCAAGCCCGCCGGGCTGCCGCCCCACCGCACCCAGGCCCGCCGGGCTGCCGCCCCATCGCGCCCAGGAGCGACTGCCGGACCTCGCAAAGCGCCCTCAGGCCCCCGGCAACTCGAAGATCATGCAGCTGGAGGTGGCGTGCGCCACGAGACGGCCGGAACCGTCGACCAGGCGGGCCTCGGCGAGGGCCGTGCGACGCCCCCGCTGGAGGACGGTGCCGGTGCAGGTGAGGCGGCCGGAGTTCACGGTCACGGCGCGGAGGAACTTCACGTTCAGATCCATGCTCGTGTAGCCGACCCCGGCCGGCAGGGTGCTGTGCACCGAGCAGGCCGCCGCCGTGTCGAGCAGGGTCGAGATGACGCCGCCGTGCACGGTGCCGAGCGGGTTGTAGTGGAACTCCTGCGGATCCAGCTCGATCGTGACGCTGCCCTCCTCCGCGACCATCCCGGCGGCGCCGATCAGGTGGAAGACGGGCGGGGGCGGGAGCTCGCCGGCGGCCATCGCTCGGAGGAGTTCGAGACCGCCGCGCCGGCCGAGCAGGCTCGCGTGCTCGGCGGGGTCGGACCAGGCGAACGTACGGGTCCGGAGAGCGTCCTGAGTCTGCGTCATGGATTCAGGCTGGCATCGGCTTGCTGCGTCTGTCAACGAGACCTAGCCTTGCCGCATGGTCGGAAAGGTCACACCGTCGGCACTCGAATGGTCGGTCGACAACTGTACGCTCGCCCGCGCCATGGAGATCCTCGGCGAGAAGTGGACGGTCGTGGTGCTGCGCGAGGTCTTCAGCGGGGTGCGCCGCTTCGACGACATGCGGGTGCGCACCGGCATCCCCCGCCAGGTCCTGACGAACCGCCTCGCCGCGCTGGTCGGGCACGGGGTGCTGCGGCGCGAGCCCTACCAGGAGCCCGGGGCGCGGGTACGCCACGAGTACCGGCTCACCGGGAAGGGGTTCGACCTCTACCCGATGCTGATCGCCGTGACCGAGTGGGGGAACCGCTACCTGGCCGACCCGGAGGGGCCGCCGATCCGCTACACGCACCGGGACTGCGGCGCCGAGATGCGCGTCGCGATGCGCTGCGACGACGGTCATGAGGTGGACGACAACCGGGCCGTGATCCCGCGGCCGGGACCTGGAGCACATCGCCGGTCGTGAGCCCGTCCCGGTGGGTAGGTTCCTGCCGTGACGATCACCGCAGGCCCCTGGGCGCCGCTCCGGAACCCCGTCTTCCGGCTCCTCTGGCTGGCCGTGCTCGCCGGCAACGCCGGCACCTGGATGCAGACCGTCGGCGCGCAGTGGCTGGTCGTCCAGGAACCGGACCCGGCGACCTGGACGAGCCTCGTGCAGGCCGCCACGACCCTTCCGGTCCTGATGTT
This sequence comes from Actinoplanes sp. NPDC023714, assembly GCF_040639855.1. Lineage (NCBI taxonomy): Bacteria > Bacillati > Actinomycetota > Actinomycetes > Micromonosporales > Micromonosporaceae > Actinoplanes > Actinoplanes sp. NPDC023714. The sequence goes on along the minus strand of NZ_JBFAAR010000001.1, from coordinate 1,482,217 downwards.
CGCGCTGCCCGCCGGGACGCTCGCGGACGCGCTGGACCGGCGGCGGCTGCTTCTCGCCGTACAGATCGGGCTCTTCCTCGTGGCAGCGACCTTGACGGCGCTCGCCGCGCTGGACCACCTCCCGCCCGCGCTGCTCTTGATCTTCACGTTCCTCCTCGGATGCGGGCAGGCGCTCACCCTGCCGTCCTGGCAGGCGGTGATCCCGGAGGTGGTGCCGCACGACGAGCTGCCCGCCGCGTCGGCCCTCGGCGCCGTCAACACGAACCTGGCCCGCTCGGCCGGTCCGGCGATCGGCGGCCTGCTGGTGGCGCAGTTCGGCTCGGCCCTCGTCTTCGGGCTCAACGCGCTCTCGTTCGCGATCTTCGCGTTCGCGCTGATCCGCTGGCGCCGCGATCCGCAGCCGCCGACCGGCCACCCCGAGCGGTTCGGTTCGGCGCTGCGTGCCGGGGGACGCTATGTGCGCTGGTCACCGGTGGTGCGGCGGATCCTCGGCCGGGTAGCGCTCTTCGTTCTTCCGGGCAGCGCCATCTGGGCGCTGCTTCCGGTGGTGGCGCGGCAGGAGCTGGGATTGGGGGCCCAGGGGTACGGCGTGCTGCTCGCCGCCCTCGGCGTCGGGGCGATCGCCGGCGCCCTGCTGATGCCGCGGGCGCGCCGGATACTCCGCACCGATCAGATGATCGTCGGCACCGGCCTCGTCTACGGCGCCGCCCTCGCCGTGATCGCCTTCGTCCCGAACCGCTTCGCCGTCGTCCCGATGCTCGTCGCCGCCGGCCTGGCCTGGATGATGCTCGTCTCCCGGATGAACGCGGCCATGCAGCTCGCCCTGCCGAACTGGGTCCGCGCCCGGGCCCTCGCCATCTATCAGCTCGTCTTCGCCGGCGGTCAAGCCCTCGGCGCGCTGATCTGGGGCCAGTTCGCCTCGGCCTTCGGCCTCGTCGCCACCTTCGCCACGGCCGCGGTGCTGATGGCGGCGGGTCTTTGCACGGTACGGCTGTGGCCCGTACACACCCACGAGGACGAGGACCACTCCCCGGCCGTCTACTGGCCCGAGCCCCACCTGCTCTTCCAGCCGAACCTGGAGGACGGCCCGGTCCTCGTCTCGGCCACCTACGAGGTGCCGCAGGACAACATCGCGGCCTTCACGACGGCCATGCGACGGGTCCGCGGCTCCCGCATGCGCACCGGCGCCTCCCAGTGGGGCCTCTTCCGCGACGGCACGCAACCCGACACGTTCGTCGAGGTCTACCTGGTACCCACCTGGGACGTGCACCTGCGCCAGCACGAGGGCCGCCTCACCGAGTCCGACGAACAGGCCGAACAGCACGCCATCTCACTGGCCAAAGCCCCACCCCGAGTCACCCACCTGCTGGCGACAGACAGTTGACCCCCGCCGGCCGGCTGCACACCAGGGCTGCCCCCACGCCCGAATTGTCGCCCTGGTGTACAGCCCGCTCGGCCGGCTGCACACCACGGCTGCCTTCACGCCCGAATTGTCGCCCTGCGGTACAGCCCGCCCGCCCGGCTGCGCACCACGGCTGCCCCCACGCCCGAATTGTCGCCCTGCGGTACAGCCCGCCCGCCCCGTACAGCCTGCCCGGCCGGCTGCACACCACGGCTGCCCCCACGCCCGAATCGTCGCCCTGCGGTACAGCCCGCCCGCCCCGTACAGCCTGCTCGGCCGGCTGCACACCACGGCTGCCTTCACGCCCGAATTGTCGCTCTGTGGTACAGCCGGGGCGTGCGGGCGCCGGGGACTGTCGGGGGGCGACGTCGGTCCGGGGCCGGCGCCGGCGCGCGCCGGCGGGAAGGGGCCGCAGGGTTTGTGGATCGGTGACCTCGTTGGTGCGGTGGGGAGGGCCGCTGAGATTCGTACGGTCAAATGCCTTTGATCTGGGGTTTGATGTCCTCGACGGGCGGGGTCCAGGTGGCCGGGTCGGCGTCGATCTGCTCGCCGGAACGGATGTCCTTGACGGAGTGGCCGTCGGCGCCGGGGAACCAGACGAAGGGGATGCCGCGGCGGTCGGCGAACTGGATCTGCTTGCCGAATTTCGCGGCGGTGGGCGCCACCTCGGTCGGGATGCCGCGTTTGCGCAGGCCGGCGGCGATGCGCTCGCAGTCGGTGCGCTGGTCCTCGCTGGGCAGGGCGATCACCACGGCGGTCGGCACCGAGCGGGAGACGGTCAGCGCGTTCTGGCCGAAGAGCAGGCCCAGCATCCGGGAGACGCCGATGGAGATGCCGACGCCGGGGAAGCGGGTGTTGCCGACCGAGGCGAGGTTCTCGTACCGGCCGCCCGAGCAGATGGAGCCGAAACGCTCATATCCCTCGAGCTGGGTCTCGTAGACGGTGCCGGTGTAGTAGTCGAGACCACGGGCGATCTTCAGCTCGGCGCGGATCAGGCCGGGGGCGTGCTCGTTCGCGGCCTCGACGACCTGGCGGAGCTCGTCCAGGCCCTCGTCGAGCAGCGGATCGGTCACGCCGAGCTTCCGCACCTGGTCGACGAAGGACGCGTCGGACGTCGAGATCTCGGCCAGCCTCAGGCAGGCCTGCGCCTGGGCGTCGGTCGCGCCCGCCGTCTCGATCAGCAGCGCGGCCACCTTCTCCGGGCCGATCTTGTCGAGCTTGTCCACAGTGCGCAGGACCTGGGCGGTGTCCTCGAGGCCGAGGCCGCGGTAGAAGCCCTCGCACACCTTGCGGTTGTTGACCTGGATGACGGCCTTCGGGATCGGCAGCGAGCGGAACGCGTCGCCGATCACCAGCGGCATCTCGGTGTCGAAGTGGAACGGCAGCGTGTCCCTGTTGACCACGTCGATGTCGGCCTGCAGGAACTCGCGGTAGCGGCCCTCCTGCGGGCGCTCACCCCGCCACACCTTCTGGATCTGGTAGCGGCGGAACGGGAACTGCAGCTTGCCGTGGTTCTCCGTGACGAAGCGCGCGAACGGGACCGTCAGGTCGAAGTGCAGGCCGAGCTGGTCCTCGCGGGTGGAGTTCTCGTCCTCCTGGAGCCGGCGCAGGAGGTAGACCTCCTTCGAGGTCTCCCCCTTCGAGAGCAGCGTCTCGAGGGGCTCGACCGCGCGGGTCTCCAGAGGAGCGAAGCCGTACAGCTCGAAGGTGGAGCGGATCTTGTCGAGCGCGTACTGCTCGATCATGCGCTGCGACGGCAGCCATTCGGGGAAGCCGGAAATGGGCACTGTGTCTCCTGGAGCGTTCTAGAAACCGCGGCGCGGCGCTGCGGTCAGCTCCCGCAGGTAAGGATTGGAGGCGCGCTCGCGGCCGATGGTGGTGGCCGGTCCGTGGCCGGGCAGCACGACGGTGTCGTCGGCCAGCGGCAGGATCTTGTCCCGCAGGCTGGTCATCATCGTCGCGGTGTTGCCGCCCGGCAGGTCGGTGCGCCCGATCGATCCCGCGAAGAGCACGTCCCCGGAGAAACAGATCTCCTCGGAGGCTTCTCCGGGCATCCGGAACAGCACCGACCCGCCGGTATGGCCAGGGGCGTGATCGACGGTGATCTCGAGGCCGGCGATCGTCAGCGCCTCGCCGTCGGTCAGCTCGGCGATGTCGTCGGGCTCGGTGTAGCGAAGGCGCCCGCCGAACATCTGGGTGAGATCGGCGCTCAGGCCCTTCGCCGGGTCGGCGAGCATCTCCAGGTCGGCGGGGTGCACGTACGCCGTGATGCCGCGGGCGCCGCAGACCGGGGCGACCGAGAAGGTGTGGTCGAGGTGCCCGTGGGTGAGCAGCACGGCGGCCGGGTGGAGACGATGCTCGGTGAGAACCTCGTCGAGCTGGTCGAGCACGCCGATGCCGGGATCGACGATCACGCATTGCTCGCCCGCGGCGGCGGCCACCACATAACAGTTGGTGCCGAAGGCCTCGGCCGGAAAGCCGGTCACGAGCACGGTGATGCCTTCCTCTTTCATGGGCGCTGCACAGGTCCCGAATCGTAACGAGCCTAGCCGGGCGGGCGCACACCACTTTCTCAGGAGGTACCCGTACACTCTTGCGGGCGTGTGGCGTGCCGCACCCCTTGACATACACAGGGAAGGACAGCGTTCGGTGGCTCCCAGCAAGGACCGGCAGCGCAGACTCGCGCGGGCTAAATTCGATCGGCAACAGGCCCGCCGAGCCGAGCGCGAACGCCGACGTCGCCGGATCACAGCCGGCGTCGGCGCCGGACTCGCGGTGCTGCTGATCGTCGCGGGCGTGGCGTGGGCCGGCGGTGTCTTCGACAGCGACGAGACGTCCACGACCGAGGCCGCCGACATCTGCCTCTGGACCCCGCAGGACGCGGCGACGAACACCGACCTCAAGGAGGTCGGGACTCCGCCCACCAAGGACCTTCCCGAGACCGGCACCGAGACCATGACGATCACCACCGACAAGGGTGACCCGATCGTCGTGAGCATGGACGTCGAGAGCGCGACCTGCGCGGCGGCCAGCTTCACCTACCTCGCCGGCAAGCAGTTCTTCGACAACACCACCTGCCACGAGATCATCGCCGACGGCGCGGTGCGGTGCGGCGACCCGAGCGGCACCGGCAACGGCGGGCCGACGTACAGCTTCTACGACGAGAACCTGCCGGCCGCCGCCCCGTCGCCGAGCGCCAGTCCCGCCGCCGCCGCCGAGGTGACCTACCCCAAGGGCACCGTCGCGATGTACGGCAACCCGCGCGGCAGCAACGGCAGCCAGTTCCTCGTCTTCTTCAAGGACTTCACGGCGGCCGACCCGGCGTACTCCATCGTCGGCACGGTCACCGGCGGCCTCGACACCGTCGAGAAGATCGGCAAGATCCCCACGGTGGAGAGCGCGACCGGTGACAAGGTCACGCCCAAGGAGAAGATCACCATTCAGAGCCTGACCGTCGGCGGTGCCGGTGCGGCGGCTCCTTCAGCTAGCGCGGCCCAGTCGTGAGCGCGCCGGACGATTCGCAGAACGGGAACGACACAGACGTGAGCGACGCAGACGTGAGTGCGCAGGACGAAACCAGCAGCAGGGAGGACGGCGACGTGACGTCGACCAAGGATCGGCAACGCGCGGCGGCGCGGGCCCGGCTCGAGAAGGAGATGGCCGAGCGGGCCACGGCCGCGCGCAAGCGCCGCCGTCAGCGGGCGATCATCGGATCCGCCCTCGCCGTGCTGGTCATCGCGGGCGTCGCCGTCGTCCTGGTGAACCAGCTGAAGGACGACGGCAAGACCACCGAGTCGGGTGCGGCCCCTGCCGCCGGCACGGTCGCCTGCTCCTGGACGCCCGCCGACGAGGCCACCGGCGGCAAGGTCAAGGACGTCGGCACCCCGCCCGCCACCGTGCCCAACGTCGGCACCAGCACGCTGACCTTCGACACCAACCTCGGCAAGATCAGCGCCACGATCGACCTGGCGAAGGCGCCCTGCACCGGCGCCAGCTTCAAGCACCTGGCCGAGGCGAAGTTCCTCGACAACACCAAGTGCCACCGCCTCGTCAACGAGGACACCTTCAAGGTCCTGCAGTGCGGTGACCCGTTCGCCACCGGCAAGGGATACCGCGACAGCGACGGCACCGGCGGCCCGAGCTACACCATGGCCGAGGAGAACCTGCCCACCGACGCGGCGAAGCCGTACCCGGCCGGCTCGATCGCGATGGCGAACACCGGCCAGCCCGGCAGCACCGGCAGCCAGTTCTTCATCTGCTCCGAGGACACCCAGCTCTCGCCGAACTACACGCTGCTCGGCACCATCAGCGAGGGCCTCGACATCGTCAAGGACGTCGTGAAGGCCGGCGACGACGGCGCGTTCGACGCCTCGGCAGGTGGGGGGCACCCGAAGAAGGAACTCGAAATCAAGACGATGACCGTCGCTTGATCCGGTTTTCTTTGGGCGGTCCCGGCGCGTGTTTGCCGGGGCCGCCCTTCTTGCGCTCTCGGGACGGTTTTGGGGCGGCGCGACTCACGCTCTTGCTTCTGCACGACCAGAGACGGCCTTGCGCACAGCGGCTCGCTTGCGCTTTCGACTTCCTTGCGCTTCGCGACTGCTTGCGCTGAGCGACTTGCTTGCGCTGAGCGACTTGCTTGCGCTGAGCGGCTTGCTTGCGCTTCGGGGTCTTTGGCGCGCTCAGCGTGACTCGCGCTTCTCTGCGCGAGGTGTGCGGTTTTCGGCCGGTGCTGGTCCACGCAGGGATCAAGCCTGACCGCCCGGAGTGGGCCAGCACCGGCCGAAAACCGCCCAGAACGCGCTCAGGCGCCAGACGTCACACGGTAGGCGTCGAAGACACCGTCGACCTTGCGGACGGCTGCCACCAAGTGGCCCAGGTGCTTGGGATCGGCCATCTCGAAGGTGAAACGGCTCACCGCCACCCGGTCACGGGTCGTCGTGACCGTAGCCGAGAGGATGTTGACCCGCTCCTCGGACAGCACCCGGGTCACGTCGGCCAGCAGCTTGTGCCGGTCGAGGGCCTCGACCTGGATCGCCACCAGGAACGTGGACGCCGACGTCGGTTTCCAGGTGACCTCGACGACCCTCTCCTCCTGCTCGCGCAGGTCTTGAGCGTTGGCGCAGTCCTGCCGGTGCACGCTGACCCCGCCGGACCGGGTGACGAAGCCGAAGACGTCGTCGCCGGGGACCGGGGTGCAGCAGCGTGCCAGTTTCACCCAGACGTCGGACACGCCCTTCACCACGACGCCGGGGTCCTGGGCCGTGTTGCGGTTGCGCGGCGGCCGGGTCGCGACGGCGGTCTCGGCGATGTCTTCGACAGCGCCTTCCTCACCGCCGAAACCGGCAACCAGCTTCTGTACGACGGACTGTGCCGAGGTGGCGTTCTCCCCCACCGCGGCATACAGCGAGGCGACGTCGGGCAGGTGCAGGTCGCGGGCGATCGTCGTGAGGTTCTCGCTGGTCAGCATGCGCTGCAGGGGCAGGCCCTGTTTGCGCATCGCCTTGACGATCGCCTCCTTGCCGTCCTCGATCGCCTCCTCGCGGCGCTCCTTGTTGAAGTACTGACGGATCTTCGTGCGGGCGCGCGGGCTCTTGACGAACCCGAGCCAGTCCTGCGTCGGGCCGGCCGTGGCCGACTTCGACGTGAAGATCTCGATGACGTCGCCGTTGGAGAGCGTCGACTCGAGCGGGACCAGCTTGCCGTTGACCCGGGCGCCGATGCACTTGTGCCCGACCTCGGTGTGCACGGCGTAGGCGAAGTCGACGGGCGTGGAGCCGGTCGGCAGCGGGATGACGTCGCCCTTCGGCGTGAAGACGTAGACCTCCTGGCTGGAGAGGTCGAAGCGGAGCGCGTCCAGGAACTCGGACGGGTCGCTCGCCTCACGCTGCCAGTCGAGCAGCTGCCGCAGCCAGGTCATCTCGTCGATGTGCGCCGGCGGGCCGACGATCGTCGCGCCCTTCTGCTCCTTGTATTTCCAGTGCGCGGCGATGCCGAACTCGGCGGTGCGGTGCATCGCGAACGTGCGGATCTGCATCTCGACCGGCTTGCCGGTCGGGCCGATGACCGTCGTGTGCAACGACTGGTACATGTTGAATTTCGGCATCGCGATGTAGTCCTTGAACCGGCCCGGCACCGGCTGCCAGTTCGCGTGGATGACGCCCAGCGCGGCGTAGCAGTCGCGGACCGTGTCGACCAGGATGCGGACGCCGACGAGGTCGTAGATGTCGTTGAAGTCGCGGCCTCGTACGATCATCTTCTGATAGATCGAATAGAGGTGCTTGGGCCGGCCGGTCACCTCGGCCTTGATCTTCGCCGACTTGAGGTCGAGCTGGACCCGGTTGGTCACCTGGCGCAGCAGTGCCTCGCGCTGCGGCTGGTGCTCCCCGATCAGGCGGTTGATCTCCTCGAACCGCTTGGGGAACAGCGTGCCGAACGCCAGGTCCTCGAGCTCCCACTTGATCGTGTTCATACCGAGGCGGTGGGCCAGCGGCGCCAGGATCTCGAGGGTCTCCTTGGCCTTCTGCTCCTGCTTGGCACGGGGCAGGAAGGTCAGGGTACGCATGTTGTGCAGCCGGTCGGCCAGCTTGATGACCAGCACGCGCGGGTCCTTGGCCATCGCGACCACCATCTTGCGGATGGTCTCGGCCTTGGCCGCGTCGCCGAGTTTCACCCGGTCGAGCTTGGTCACGCCGTCGACCAGCAGCGCCACCTCGGCGCCGAAGTCGTTGCGCATCTGGTCGAGGCCGTAGTCGGTGTCCTCGATCGTGTCGTGCAGCAGCGCCGCCACCAGCGTCGTGGTGTCCATGCCCAGGTTGGCCAGGATGGTCGCCACGGCGAGCGGATGGGTGATGTAGGGGTCGCCGGACTTGCGGTACTGACCGGAGTGCCAGCGGGCCGCCACGTCGAACGCCTTCTGCAGCGCGCGGGCGTCCGCCTTGGGGTGCGACGCGCGGTGCGTGGCGATCAGCGGCTCGAGCACCTCGCTGACCTGCGTGCTCTGCCACGGCGCGTTGAACCGGGCGAGCCGGGCGCGGACGCGCCGGCCGGTGGGTGCGCTGGCCAGGCCGAAGCCGCCGGCCGGAGTGTCCTCCGGCGCCAGGGGCTGGGTGGTCTCCAGGTCACCGTCGGGCTTGTTGTCGTCGGGCGGCGTGGAGTCGCCTCCGCCGTTCCGCGAGTTCTGGGTCGGCTGCACCGTGCCCTCCGCCGGAGGGGCGACGTCGCTGGACACCGGCCTCCTCACACCTTCGCCAGGAACCGAGTTGGTCACCTTGGACCGCCCATCTTACCCGCACCGCCCTGCCGGATGGCCCGGCCGAGCGCTACGAATAAGCAGGGCCGACCGGGCGAAGAACATCGAAGTCGGATCAAACGGTCAACAGCGCGTGCACCGGCCGGGGGCTGAGACGCTCCCGCCCGTCCAGGAAACCCAGCTCCATCAGCACCGTGAAGCCGGCCACCACGCCGCCGGCGCGCTCGATCAGGTCGAGCGTGGCCGCCGCCGTGCCGCCGGTGGCGAGCACGTCGTCGACCACCAGGACGCGCTGTCCCGGCTTGAAGGCGTCCTCGCTGACCTCGAGGGTGGCCTCACCGTATTCGAGCGCGTACGAGGCGGAGAAGGCCGGGCGCGGCAGCTTGCCGGCCTTGCGCACCGGGACGATGCCGGCGCCGGTGGCGTAGCCGATCGCCGCCGCCATCAGAAAGCCCCGGGCCTCGATCCCGGCCACCACGTCGAACTCGCCGTGGTGGGCGATGATCCCGTCGATCACCCGTTTGAACGCCGGGCCGTCACCGAAGAGGGGCATCAGGTCCTTGAAGACGATGCCCGGCTTCGGGAAGTCCAGCACGTCGACCGTGCCGCCGGCGACAAGGTCGGCCAGTTCCTGTTCGGTAGTCACGGCTGGACAGCCTAACGGCCCGCCATCAGCGACGATGACGGGCCGTTCAGCGTTTGCTCAGCGACGCTTGCCGGGGCGGTTGCCGGCGCCGCCACCACGGTTGGTGGTGTTGCGCTTGGCCGCCGGGCGGGCGCCGGGGCGCGGCGTGGTGCCGGCGAACGCCGGAACCTCGTCGGTGCCGGCCGCGGCCGGGCGGGTCCGCTCGGCGCGCGGGGCGACGTCGTCCGAGCGGCTGGCACGGCGGGCCAGCACCCGGGCGTTGTGCGCCTTGATCTTCGGCTCGCGGTCCTTGAGCGCGCTCAGCACCGGGGCGGCGAACACGATCGAGGAGATGACGCCGAAGCCCATGCCGACGAAGAGCACCAGGCCGAGGTCCTTCAGCGTGCCCGCCCCGAACAGGCCGGCGCCGATGAAGAGCAGGCCGCCGACCGGGAGCAGCGCCACCAGGCCGGTGTTGAGCGACCGCATCAGCGTCTGGTTCACGGCGAGGTTGGTGGCCTCGGCGTAGGTGCGGGAGCTGCCGGCCGTGATGCCCCGGGTGTTCTCCTGCACCTTGTCGAAGACCACGACCACGTCGTACAGCGAGTAGCCGAGGATCGTCAGGAAGCCGATCACCGTGGAGGGCGTGACCTCGAAGCCGACCAGCGAGTAGACGCCGGCCGTCAGGATCAGGTCGAGCATCAGCGACGCCAGCGCGGCGACCGCCATCCGCCACTCGAACCGGACGACCAGGTACGCGCAGACCAGCACCAGGAAGACGACGAGGCCGAGGACGGCCTTCTCGGTGACCGCGCCACCCCAGGCCGCCGAGACCTGGTTGTCGCTGACCTGGTCGGCGTCGACGCCGAGGTCGGTGACGAGGGCGGTCTTGACCTGCTCGCTCTCCTGGGTGGTCATCGCCGACGACCGGACCCGGAAGAACGACTCGTCGCCGGTGCCGACCTGCTGGGCCGCGAGGACCTCGGCCTCCGGCACCACCGAGTGGACCGCGCGGGCGACCACGTCGCCGGCCTCGTCCTGGTTCAGCGTCTGGCTGCTCGTCGTGGCCGGGACGATGAACTCGTTACCGCCGGCGAACTCGATGCCGAGGTGGAAGCCCCGGATCGCGATGCTGCCGATCGAGATGATCACGATGGCCAGCGCGGCGACGAACCACATCTTCCGCCGGCCGACGATGTTGATGTTCGCTTCGCCCGTGTAGAGGCGAGCGGCAAGCCCGGAACCAGCCATGTCAGGCCTCCTTCACATCGGTCCGGTTGCGCAGGACGCGCCCGAGACCACTGACCCGCGGCGACAGGAACGCCTTGGTGCTGGCGAGCATCGTCATGATCGGGTGCCGGAACAGGAACACGACGACGAGGTCGAGAACGGTCGACAGACCCAGCGCGAACGCGAAGCCCTGCACCGCGCCGATCGACACGATGTAGAGAACGACCGCACAGAGGATCGTGATGGTGTTCGCCGAGATGATCGTGCGGCGGGCGCGGTGCCAGGCGCGCGGCACGGCGCTCCGCGGCGTACGGCCCTCGTGGATCTCGTCCTTCAATCGTTCGAAGTAGATGACGAACGAGTCCGCCGCGACACCCAGCGACACGATGAAGCCGGCGATGCCGGCCAGGGTCAGGGTGTAGCCCAGGGTCCGGCCGAGGAACACCAGCGCGCCGAAGGTCAGCAGCGCCGAGAGCCCGAGGCTCAGGAAGATGACCGTGCCGAGGAGGCGGTAGTAGAAGAACGCGTAGATCGCGACGAGGCCCATGCCGATCGCGGCGGCGAGCAGACCCGCCTCCAGCTGCTGCAGGCCGAGGGTCGCCGAGACGGTCTGCGCCGGGCCGGACTCGAAGGTGACCGGGATGGCGCCGAAGTTCAGCTGGTCGGCGAGCTCCTTGGCGGAGGCCGCGGTGAAGTCGCCGGTGATCTGCGACTGGCCGCTCAGCACGCCCTGGATCTGCGGCGCGGAGAGGATCGTCTTGTCCAGCACCACGGCGACGGCGCAGTGGTCGGCCGTGCCGTAGAGCGACTGCACCGCGACGAAGCACGGGTCGCTGCTGGTCGCGTTGAACGCCTTGCGGGTCAGCTCGGTCCACTTGGTCTGGCCGGCGCTGGTGAAGTCGAGGGAGACGACCCACTGGTTCTGGGTCTGGTCCAGCTGCGGGCTGGCCTCCTTGATGTCGTCACCGACGACCTCGGCCTTGTCCAGCTTGACCTTGGCGCCGCCCTGGTAGCAGGCCACGACCTCGGCGTTGATGTCGTCGATCGAGCCGTTCGGCCGGGCGTCCAGCTGGGGGCAGCCGATCGTCGGCACGTTGAACTGCATGGCCGGCGTGAGCACGCCCACCTCGGGGCCGGTCAGCTGGGCGAACGCCTTGTAGGGCAGGCCCGCCTCGGGGTCGGTGGAGAGGTCGACCGGCGCGGTCAGCTTCTCGGCCTGGGCCCAGACCTTGTCGCCGACCTTCTTCTTCGCCGAGGCGAGCAGCTCCTCCTTGGTCGCGTTGTTCTGCGACCCGGCGGGCGCCGCCGCCGGAGCGGAGGCGGCCGCGGACGGGGCGGCCGACGGGGCCGCGGACGGCTCGGCCGACGGCGCGAGCTCGCCGCCGCCCTGGCCGCCGGTCGCGGCGGACGGGTCGACGACGGCCGGGGCCTCGCCCGAGGCGGCGGCCGACGGCGCGGCGCCGGACGGGGCCGCTCCGGATGGGGCCGCTCCGGACGGGGCGGCCGAGGCGCCGGTGGCCGGGGCGGCGGAACCGCTCGGCGCGGCGCTCGGCGGCGCCGGGTTCACCGCGGCCGCGGAGACGTCGATCGTCGTGCCGGTCAGCAGACGGAACCGCATGTTGGCGGCCTGCGACAGGTCCTTGAGCTGGTCGTCGGCCTCACCGGCGAGCGAGACCACGATCGTGTTGTTGCCCTGGATGACGACCTCGGCCTCGGAGACGCCGAGCGCGTTGACCCGGCTCTCGATGATCTGGCGGGCGGTCTCCATGGCCTCCTGGGTCGGCGGCGCGCCCTGCTGCGAGGCGATGTACGTCGCCTGGGTGCCGCCGACCAGGTCGAGGCCGAGCTTCGGCTCGAGGCGGTCGGTGAAGCTGCCCTTGGCGCCACCGGCGAAGAAGACCAGCAGATACAGGACGACGAAGACCAGACCGAGCACGCCGAGCTGGCGTCCGGGATGCATCTGTCCCTGTGGTGGTCGTGCCACGGCTTTTGGTCTCCCTGCGTTCCGGCCGCGCGTGGGGCACGGCACTCTCAGTCTTGGAGCCGCCGTATGGCGGCCTGACGAACCGGCCCGCCGGCAAATGGCGCCGAGGGCCGGTCCGGTGATGCGAGTCTGGTCAGTCCTGCTTGCGCGTCTCGGTGACCGGGCTCTCCGGCTCCGCCGCCACGGGCTCGTCGGCCGGCACCGGCTCCTCGGAGACCGTACCCGCCTTGGTGAGCACACGGGCGATCGCCGGGCGGGCGAAACGGACCTGGACGCCCGGGGCGATCTCGAGCGTGACGGTGTCGCTCTCGGCGAGCACGACCACGCCGTGCAGACCGCCGATGGTCACGATCTCGTCGCCGGGGCCCAGCGTGTTCTGCATCTCGAGGGCCTCTTTGCGCCGCTTCTGCTGCGGCCGGATCATGACGAAGTACATGAAGCCGAAGAGCAGAACGAGAATCAGCAGGAACGAGTAGTTGCCGCCACCCGCTGCTTGGTCAGCTGCCTGGAGCTGGAGCACGAAGAGAGCCTTCCGTAGGCCACCGGCGCGACGATGGGCGGGCGCCGGGGTGAGATGCTTATACCGGTTCGAACGGCGGCGAGTCTAATAGGTCAACCTTGAGATAACGAATGCGGCACACGTCACGTTCACATCACGAGGGAAACTCACGCGTCCCGGGCGAAAAGATCACCCTGGAACACGCCCGGCCGGCCGTCCGCCGGCGGCGTCTTGCCGAGGTGCTGCCAGCCGGCCTCGGTGGCCACCCGGCCGCGCGGCGTCCGCGCCAGCAGACCGGCCCTGACCAGGAACGGCTCGCAGACCTCCTCGACCGTGTCGGACTGCTCGCCCACCGCGACGGCGAGCGTGGAGAGGCCGACCGGGCCGCCCTTGAACGACTCGATGAGCGCCCGCAGCACCGCCCGGTCCAGCCGGTCCAGGCCGAGCGCGTCCACGTCGTAGACCTTGAGGGCCGCCTTCGCGACCTCCTCGTTCACCACGCCGTCCGCCCGGACCTCGGCGAAGTCGCGCACCCGGCGCAGCAGCCGGTTGGCGATCCGCGGCGTACCCCGGGACCGGCCGGCGATCTCGGCGGCGCCCTCCGGGGTGATCGGCACGCCGAGGATCCGGGCCGAGCGGTGCAGCAGCGCGTCCAGGTCGGCCGGCGAGTAGAAGTCGAGGTGCGCCACGAAGCCGAACCGGTCGCGCATCGGGCCGGAGAGCAGGCCGGCCCGGGTGGTCGCGCCGACCAGGGTGAACGGCTCCACGTCGAGCGGGATCGCGGTGGCGCCGGGGCCCTTGCCGACCACCACGTCGACCCGGAAGTCCTCCATGGCGCTGTAGAGCAGCTCCTCGGCCGGCTTCGCGATCCGGTGGATCTCGTCGATGAAGAGCACGTCGCCGGGGCCGAGGCCGGTCAGGATCGCGGCCAGGTCGCCGGAGCGCTCGATCACCGGCCCGCTGGTGGTACGGATACCCGTCCCGAGCTCGGCCGCGACGATGTTGGCGAGGGTCGTCTTGCCGAGGCCGGGCGGGCCGGAGAGCAGGATGTGGTCCGGCGGGGTGCCCCGGCCCATCGCGCCCTGGAGCAGCAGTTCGAGCTGGTCCCGGACCCGGTGCTGGGCGATGAAGTCGGCGAGCCGTTTCGGCCGGACGCTGGCTTCGGCGTCCAGTTCCTCGTCCTCGGCGAACGGCGAGACGCTCATCGGGTCTTGCCCAGCAGCCGGATCGCCTGGCGCAGCAGGACCGGGACCGGCGGGACCTCACCGTCGATCGTCTCGGTCACCGCGGCCACCGCCTGGTCGGCCTGCGACGCGGTCCAGCCGAGCGCGAGCACGCCCTGGCGGACCTGCTCCTGCCACGCGCCGTTGAGCACGCCGGAGGACGCCGAGCCGAGCCCGACCGGGCCGATCTTGTCCTTCAACTCGACGATCATCTTCTCGGCGCCGCGCTTGCCGATCCCGGGCACCGCGGTGAGCACCGCGATCTCCCCGCCCGCGATGGCCCGGCGGACCACGTCGGGCTGGTGCACGGCGAGCACCGCCTGCGCGATCCGCGGCCCGACGCCGTTCGCGGTGAGCAGCAGGTCGAACAGCTGCCGCTCGTCGTCGTCGGCGAAGCCGTAGAGGGTGAGCGAGTCCTCGCGCACGATCAGCGTGGTGGAGAGCCGCGTCTCGGCGCCGCTGCGCAGGCCGGCCAGGGTGCCCGGCGTGCAGAAGACCCGCATGCCGACGCCGCCGACCTCGACCACGGCGCTGTCGTGGAAGATCGCGGCGACCACACCGCGGACACTGGCGATCATCTTCTTCTCCCGAGGGCGGCTTCGAGCTTCGCGCGGGTGCCCCCACGCCAGATGTGGCAGATGGCGATGGCGATGGCGTCCGCCGCGTCGGCCGGCTTGGGCGGCGCGTCGAGCCGCAGCAACCGGGTCACCATAGCGGTGACCTGTTTCTTGTCGGCCGTGCCGGATCCGGTGACGGCCGCCTTCACCTCGCTCGGGGTGTAGGTCTGCACCGGCAGCCCGGCCCGTGCCCCGGCCAGGATCGCGATCCCGCTGGCCTGCGCGGTGCCCATCACCGTACGGGCGTTGTGCTGTGAGAACACCCGCTCGACGGCGACGCTGTCCGGATTGTGCTCGGCCACCAGCGCGGTCAGCGAGCGGTCCAGGTTGAGCAGCCGGTCGGCGAGATCCTCGTCCGGCTCGCTGCGGATCACGTGATAGGCGATCAGGTTGCCCGGCCGTCCCGGCATCCCTTCGACGACGCCGACGCCGCACCGCGTCAGCCCCGGGTCGATGCCGAGCACCCGCACTTCAGACCTCCCCCACGTACGTGTGTTCGACACCCTAATACGGGACCGGCTTGCGCCCGCGGCCGACACGCCTCGACGATGGTCGGCGGGAGGTGTCATGTATTTCATCCCGCCGATGGACGACGAACCGCCGCTCGAGTACGTCGCTTTCGTGAAGCTGCACGCCCACGACCTGCGTGCCGATGCCGCGCGCCTGGTCGGGGGCGATGCCGCCGCGGCCGAGCGGATGTACTTGCAGGCGCTCACCGAGACGGCCGGCCACTGGCGGCGGTTGCGCTGGTGGGGCCGGATCACGCGCAGCGATGCGACAAAGCCCTACATCCGGAAATTTCTGGACAAGAGCACCGAGCAATGGCGCGAAGATCAGGTGTACGAGATCAAAGTCGTGTCCCCGCACCGGGACGAGGTGGCCCGGCACCACGCGGCCAGCCTCGCGGCCCTCAAGGCGGCGGTCATCGACGGAACGGCCAGGACGTCCTTGGACGCCCTGGCCGATGCCGAGATCGCCTGGGTCCACGCGTGGCGCCGCAGTCAGCAGCGGCACGTCATCCGCCTGGTCGCCGGCGGGGTGCTGCTGGTCGGCGCGATGATCCAGTTCTTCAGCTCGCTCAGCAGCGGAGGGTACTGACCCTCACTCCTCGTCGAGCGCCGCGAGGATCTCGTCGGAGATGTCGGCGTTCGCGAAGATGTTCTGCACGTCGTCGCAGTCCTCGAGGACGTCGATCAGCTTGAGCACCTTGCGGGCCGCGTCCTCGTCGACCGGGACGGTCATGGTCGGCATCAGCACCGACTCGGCCGAGTCGTAGTCGATGCCGGCCCCCTGCAGCGCGGTCCGCACGGCGACCAGGTCGGTCGGCTCGCTGACCACCTCGAACGACTCGCCCAGGTCGTTGATCTCCTCGGCGCCCGCGTCGAGCACGGCGAGCATGACGTCGTCCTCGCTGAGCTCACCCTTCGGGACGATCACGACGCCCTTGCGGTTGAACAGGTAGGACACGCTGCCGGCGTCGGCGAAGGTGCCGTTGTTGCGGGTCAGCCGGGTGCGCACCTCGGTGGCCGCGCGGTTCCGGTTGTCGGTGAGGCACTCGATCAGCAGGGCCACGCCGTTGGGGCCGTAGCCCTCGTACATGATGGTCTGCCAGTCGGCGCCGCCGGCCTCGAGGCCCGAGCCGCGCTTGACCGCGTTGTCGATGTTGTTGTTCGGGACCGAGCTCTTCTTCGCCTTCTGGATGGCGTCGTAGAGCGTGGGGTTGCCCGCCGGGTCGCCACCGCCGGTCCGCGCCGCGACCTCGATGTTCTTGATGAGCTTCGCGAACATCTTGCCGCGCTTGGCGTCGATGACGGCTTTCTTGTGCTTCGTCGTCGCCCATTTGGAGTGGCCGGACATGCGTAACCTCCGTGTCTACCGTGCGGGTGCGGCCTGGCGGACCATCTCGACGAAGTACCGGTGGACGCGAAGGTCGCCGGTGAGCTCCGGGTGGAAAGCCGTGGCAAGCAGGTTGCCCTGCCGAACGGCGACAATCCTACCGGCGGCGGGCCCGTCCGCTACGCGGCCCAGCACCCGCACGTCTTCGCCGACCTCCTCGACCCACGGCGCGCGGATGAAGATCGCGTGAAAGTCGCCGCCCTCGACCTCGTCGATGGTGACCGGCGCCTCGAACGAGTCGACCTGCCGGCCGAACGCGTTGCGCCGCACGGTCATGTCGATGCCCCGGAACGACTCCTGGTCCGCCCGGCCGTCCAGCACCGTGGCAGCCAGCATGATCATGCCGGCGCAGGAGCCGTAGACCGGCATCCCGCCGGCGATCCGCTCCCGGATCGGGCCGAGCAGGCCGAAGCTCACCGCGAGGTTGCTGATCGCCGTCGACTCGCCGCCCGGGATCACCAGAGCGTCCACGCCGGCGAGCTCCTCCGGCCGCCGGACCGGCCGGGCCAGCACGTCCGACTCGGCCAGCGCGGAGAGATGTTCGCGCACGTCGCCCTGGAGGGCCAGCACTCCGATGTTCACGGGGCCCACTCTAGGCAGGCCCCCTCATGCAGGCCACCAGCAGGTCGATTGGCTATCGGAAGGCCCGTGACCGGTTCGTAGTCTGCCGTTGACACATCCCGCACTTCGCGCTTGAGGAGCCGAACCCATGTCTGAGAACCAGCCCGCCGTCGGGACCGCCCGCGTCAAGCGCGGCATGGCGGAGATGCTCAAGGGTGGCGTGATCATGGACGTGGTCACGCCCGACCAGGCGAAGATCGCCGAGGACGCGGGCGCCGTCGCGGTCATGGCGCTGGAGCGCGTGCCGGCCGACATCCGCGCGCAGGGCGGCGTCTCCCGGATGTCCGACCCCGACATGATCGACGGCATCATCGACGCCGTCTCCATCCCTGTCATGGCGAAGGCCCGCATCGGCCACTTCGTCGAGGCCCAGGTGCTCCAGTCGCTCGGCGTCGACTACGTGGACGAGTCCGAGGTGCTGACCCCCGCCGACTTCGCCAACCACATCGACAAGTGGCAGTTCACCGTGCCGTTCGTCTGCGGCGCCACCAACCTGGGCGAGGCGCTGCGCCGGATCACCGAGGGCGCCGCGATGATCCGCTCCAAGGGCGAGGCCGGCACCGGCGACGTCTCGAACGCCACCACCCACATGCGGAGGATCCGCGCCGAGATCCGCCGCCTGCAGAGCCTGCCGGAGGACGAGCTCTTCGTCGCGGCGAAAGAGCTTCAGGCACCGTACGAGCTGGTCAAGGAGGTAGCGGACGCCGGAAGACTGCCGGTCGTCCTCTTCACCGCGGGCGGCATCGCCACGCCGGCCGACGCCGCCATGATGATGCAGCTCGGTGCCGAGGGCGTCTTCGTCGGCTCCGGCATCTTCAAGTCCGGCAACCCGGCCCAGCGCGCCGCCGCCATCGTCAAGGCCGTCACCTTCCACGACGACCCGGACGTCATCGCCAAGGTCTCCCGCGGCCTGGGCGAGGCCATGGTGGGCATCAACGTCGACGATATCCCGGCCCCGCACCGCCTGGCCGAGCGAGGCTGGTGAAACCCCCTTCTCCGTACGAATACCGCCCCCCGAACCCGACTCCCCATCACAGCAACCGCAAACGATCGACCACCGGCCCCTCCGCAATCTTGGACGCTCAACCACCCTCAGCGCGATCTTGGACGCTCAACCACCGCATTCGGTGGCGAAGCGTCCAAGATCGGCAAGCGGGTGGTCGATCGTCCAAGATCCGCTGCGACCGGTGGTTGATCGTCCAAGATCCGCGAGGGCCGGTGGGTGATCGTCCAAGATCCGCGAGGGCCGGTGGTCGATCATCCAAGATCTGCAAGGGCCGGTGGTTGATCGTCCAAGATCTGCAAGGGCCGGTGGTGGTGAATCGGCCACGACCAGCGGGCGGCGAGGACCGCGCGACGACCAAGCTCTTCAGCGAGGGTCGAACGATCGCCGGAAGTCGGGAGCCACCGACTGGCTGCACGTCCTGACTCGCGGGCGGGCAGCTCGATCGGCCGGCGAGCGGCGCGGACAGGCGGGATGAGACAGCTCCGCGCGGGGCCATGGCCGGCGAGGGCGCGGTGGCGTCCTAGGAGGCTAGGTTGAAGAGGTGAGCGCGAGGGCACGCCGGGGCCGGCGGCGGCGTGAGCCGGCGGAAGGTGGCCGCAGGTGTGGTGCGCCACGGGACGGGCGTCGATGCGGTCGGGGACGGGCGTCATCCTCGTACGGATGAGGGGTTTTCAGACCGTCCGGACCGGCAGCGTGGATTCCGGCGGCGGGGTGGGGCCCGGCACCGTGAGGGGCGGTGGCAGATCGGGCATCACCGGCTCGACGATGTCGAAATACTCCGGGCGCGGGTGGCGGCGGGCCAGGCGCAGCAGGCGGACCAGCAGGCGGCGGCGGGCGCTCAGCGCGTCCCGGACCAGGTCGGTGTGTACTTGGCGGGCCAGCACCACCCGGCGGCTCGTGGCGATCAGCGCGCGGACGGCCTGGTCCTCCGGGTCCAGGTCGACGGCGCGCAACTGGCGCGTGAGGTCGTTCTCGGCCGACTCGCGGTCGCCCGGTTCGGCGTCCAGGGCGAGCCGGGCCGCCGCGTAGAGCTCCACCCGGTCGCCGTGCTCGGCCACCACCGCCGCCGCTGCCGCACGGCGCACCAGGTGCGCGTCCAGGGCACGCTCGGCCGACTGCGCCCGGACGTGCAGGCGCTCCACTCGTTGAGCGGTCCAGCCGAGGTACGCCGAGAAGATCGCGGCCAGCACGACGACTCCCACCACCCACCACATGCGGGGCATCGTAGTGCCGGATCGTGTCGGACTGTCTCTCCCCCGACCGTGGTCAGGACCATTCGTCGTCGAAGACGCGCCCGTCGGTCGCCTCGATCGCGGTCGCGTAGACCTCGAGGACCCGGTTGGCCACGCTCGGCCAGTCGAACGTCGCGACGACCGTCCGGGCGCACGAGGACAGCTCGGCCCGCCGTGCCGGATCATCCAGCAGGTCACCGAGCAGGGAGGTCAGGGCCGCGGCGTCGCCGTTCGGGAACAGCGCGCCGGCCCGGCCGCCGTCCAGGACGCGCCGGAACGCGTCCAGGTCGCTCGCCGCGATCGCCGCGCCGGCCGCCATCGCCTCGGTGAGGATCATGCCGAAACTCTCGCCGCCGGTGTTCGGCGCGACGTAGACGTCGACGCTGCGCAGCATGCGAGCTTTGTCCGCTTCAGACACCAAACCAAGAAATTTCACCCGATCGTGCAGAACGTCGGGAATATCGTCGTAAAGCTCTTCGGGCGACCCCGGCCCCGCCACCAACAGTCGCAAACCGGGCCGCTCCGGCGCCAGCGCCACGAACGCGGACCGCAACAGCGGGAACCCCTTCCGCGGCTCGGTGAACCGGCCCAGGAAGCCGAGAGCGCCCCCGCCGCCGGGCCACCCCTCCAGGGGCGGCGCCGAGGCGAACTTCCGCACCGCCACCCCGTTGGGGATCTCCACGGCCCCGCCGCCGAGGTGCTCGACCTGGACCTTGCGGGCGAGCTCGCTCACCGCGATCCGCGCGGTGATCTTCTCGATCACCGGCTGGAGGAAGCTCTGCAGCCCGGAGAGCGCGCGGGACCGGGTCATCGCGGTGTGGAAGGTGGCGACGACCGGGCCGCGGGCGGAGAGCACCGCGAGGAACGACAGGCTCGGCGAGAGCGGCTCGTGCACGTGCAGCACGTCGAACTCGCCGTGCTTGAGCCAGCGCCGCACCCGGGCCGTGGAGACCGGGCCGAAGGCGATTCGCGCGACCGACCCGTTGTACGGCAGCGGCACCGCCCGCCCGGCCGAGACGACATAGGACGGCAGCTCGGCGTCGTCGTCGGCGGGCGCGAGCACGCTCACCTCGTGACCGAGCCCGATCAGCGCCTCGGCGAGGTCCATGATGTGGTTCTGCACACCGCCCGGGACGTCGAACGAGTAGGGCGAGACGATCCCGATCCGCACGCAGACCCCCTAGATCCAGAGCTTCTGCAACATGTGCCAGTCCTGCGGATGCTCGGCGATCCCGAGCGCGAACGCGTCGGCGATCTGCTGCGTGGTCGCGCGGACCCGCTGGTCGAGCGGACCCTCGGTGGGCGGCGTGATGGGCCGCAGCCGCGCTTCGACGCGGGACGCCGAGTACCAGAGGTCGACCGCGAAGATCGGCGCGCCGGTCCGGATCGCGAGGATGGCCGGGCCGGCCGGCATCCGGGTGCGGCCGCCGAAGAACTCCACCTCGACGCCGTTGCGGGACAGGTCGCGGTCGGCCAGCAGCGGCACCACCCAGCCCTGCCGGAGGTGCTCGCCGAGGACGTCGAGCGGCGAGCGGTCCCCGCCGGTCAGCGGCAGGATCCGCATGCCGAGCCCTTCCCGGTAGTCCAGGAACTGCTTGTAGACGGACTCCGGCTTGAGCCGCTCGGCCACCGTGATCAGCTGCCAGTCGTGCGAGATCACCCAGGTGGCGGCCGCGTCCCAGTTCGCCACGTGCGGCAGCGCCAGGACGATGCCGTTGCCCTCGGCGATCGTCTTCTTCATGACGGCGTACGAGTCCGGCTCCATGAAGAAGCCGTCGAGGAACTGCCGCTTCGTCTTGGAGGGGAGCCGGAACGCCTCCATCCAATACCGGGCGTACGAGCGGAGGCCGTCCCGGACCAGGGTGTCCGGCATGTCCGGGCCGACGACCTGGCGCAGGTTGCCGCGCAGGCGCTGGGTGCCCTTGCCGTTCGCCCGGTAGGCGCGGTCGGCCGCCGCGGTGAAGAGCCGCTTGGCGACACCCTCCGGGAGGGCGCGCACGAGACGCCACCCGGCGGTGAAGCCGAGCGCGGTGAGCTGGTCCTTCACGCGGCGACGTCCGACTTGGCCGCCGCGACGAGCCGCTGCAGGACGGTGAAGAGCGACAGCGCGGCCAGCACCCAGAGCGCGGCCGGCAGGCCCCAGTCCACCCCGGCGGCGCCGAGCAGGCCGCCGACACCGACGATCAGCAGCCGTTCGAGGCGCTCGGCGATGCCGACGTCGGCGTTCAGCCCGAGGCTCTGGGCCCGCGCCTTCACGTACGACACCACGCCGCCGGCCACCAGGGCGATGAGCGCCCCGACGACGCCCCACCAGACCCCCTCGGTGGCGAGGTAGTAGGTGACCGCGCCGAAGACCGCGCCGTCGGCGAGCCGGTCCATCGACGAGTCGAGCAGGGCGCCGAATTTCCCGTTTCCGCCCCGCATGCGGGCCATTGTTCCGTCGAGCGCATCGGTGAGCGCACAGGCGGTTACGATCACAGTGCCCCAGAAGAGGTGTCCCTGCGATCCGAAGTAGGAGCCGATCAGCACGCCGACGGTTCCGGCGACGGTGACCGCGTTGGGCGTGACACCGATCCGGAGCAGGAATCGAGCGACCGGGTTGACGCCGTACGCGACGGCGGCACGGGCCGTAGTTTGAACGATCTTTGCCATGGCCGTCCCACCATATCGGCTCCCCCTCCTGATGGTCGGATCGTCACCATCCGGAACAGTGGTGCTTGCGACCGATATCTCCCCGGGTGTGGGATTCATTGAACAGCGGCGTAACGAAACTGAAACGACGGGAGCGCTCGGCATGGCGCAGAAGACTTCGGAGAAGGGACTCGCCGGCGCCGCCGCGCCGGTGGTGACAGAACCCGGCAGAGTTCGCAACGTGGTGCTGGTGGGCCACTCCGGTGCGGGGAAGACGACGCTGGTCGAGGCGCTGCTCGCGGCGACCGGCACGATCCCGAGGGCCGGAACCGTGGCGGACGGCACCACGGTGACCGATCACGATGCGGCGGCGGTCCGGCAGCAACGTTCGGTGGCGCTCGCCTGCGCGCCGCTGCTCCACGACGGAGTTAAGATCAACTTATTGGACACCCCGGGGTACGCCGATTTCGTCGGCGAGCTGCGGGCCGGCCTGCGCGCGGCGGACGCGGCACTCTTCGTCGTCTCCGCCGTCGACGGCGTGGACGACTCCACGATCGCCCTCTGGGAGGAGTGCGCGAGCGTCGGCATGCCCCGGGCCGTGGCGATCACCCGGCTCGACCACCCCCGGGCCGACTACGAGCAGACGCTGCAGGACTGCCAGGACGCGTTCGGCGACAACGTGATGCCGATCTACCAGCCGATGCTCGGCGACGACGGCCAGTCCATCGTCGGCCTGCTCGGGCTGGTCACGCTCCGGGTGCTGGACTACTCGGCCGGCTACCCGCCCCGCGTCGGCGAGGCCGAGCAGGAGCACATGAACCCGATCGCCGACGACCGGAACCAGCTCATCGAGGGGATCATCGCGGAGAGCGAGGACGAGACCCTGATGGACCGGTACGTCGCCGGCGAGCTGATCAGCACCGAGGCGCTCGTGCCCGACCTGGAGAAGGCCGTCGCCCGCGGCAACTTCTACCCGGTCATCCCGGTCTGCGCCGGCACCGGCGTCGGCCTCGACGCGCTGCTCGACGGCCTGGTCGGCGGCGCGCCCTCGCCGCTCGAGCACGAGCTCCCGGTGGTGACCGGTGTGGACGGCTCGCCGCGCCCGCCGCTCGTCTGCGACCCGGACGGGCCACTCGTGGCCGAGGTGGTGCGGACCACGATCGACCGGCACGTCGGCCGGGTCTCGCTGGTCCGGGTCTTCTCCGGCACCCTGCGCCCGGACCAGACCCTGCACGTCTCCGGGCACGGCATGGCCGAGCGCGGCCACCCCGACCACGACGCCGACGAGCGGGTGGCGCACGTCTACTCCCCGCTCGGCGCGCAGCTGCGCGAGGTGGCGTGCTGCGTCGCCGGCGACCTCTGCGCGATCACCAAGTCGGGCAGCGCGGAGACCGGCGACACGCTCTCCAGCAAGGACGATCCGCTGCTCATGGAGCCGTGGTCGATGCCCGAGCCGCTGCTGCCGATCGCCGTGGTGGCGAAGACCCGCTCGGACGAGGACGCCCTCGCCAAGAACCTGGCCCGGCTCGTCGCCGGCGACCCGACCCTGCGCCTCGAGCGCAACCCGGAGACCCACCAGCTGGTGCTCTGGACCATGGGCGAGTCGCACGCCGACGTGGTGCTCGATCGGCTCCGCGCCGGCGGCGTCGAGCTGGACACCGAGCCGGTCAAGGTGGCGCTGCGGGAGACGTTCGGCGCCGGCTCGCAGGGCCACGGCCGGCACGTGAAGCAGTCCGGCGGCCACGGCCAGTACGCGGTCTGCGACATCAAGGTGGAGCCGCTGCCCCGGGGCGAGGGCTTCCAGTTCGTGGACAAGGTGGTCGGTGGCGCGGTCCCGCACAACTACATCCCCTCGGTGGAGAAGGGCGTCCGCGCCCAGCTCGAGAAGGGCCTGGTCGCCGGCTACCCGGTGGTCGACCTGAAGGTCACCCTCTACGACGGCAAGGCGCACAGCGTCGACTCCTCCGACGCGGCCTTCCAGACGGCCGGCGCGCTCGCCCTGCGCGCGGCCGCCGAGAACGGCCAGATCACCCTGCTGGAACCGGTCGACGAGATCCTCGTGAAGGTGCCGGAGACCTACGTCGGCCCGGTCATGAGCGACCTGTCCGGCCGGCGCGGGCGGCCGATGGGCAGCGAGTCCGACGGGGACGCGAGCCTGGTCCGGGCCGAGGTGCCCGCGACCGAGCTGGTCCGGTACGCCGTCGAGCTGCGGGCGCTGACCTCCGGGACCGGCACGTTCACCCGCCGCTACGTCCGGCACGAGCCGATGCCGGCGCACCTGGCCGACGCGGCCCGCAAGGAGCACGCCAGGTAGCTCAGATAGTGATGGCGTTCGCCGCCTCGTGCATCGGCGCGAGCACCTTGTCGATCACCTGCTCCTTACGCGGGTGGAACCGCAGGGTCCGCATCCCGTAGTTGCGGAAGCCGATGGCGAGGCGGCTCGCCGGGACCATGTCCCTCACCATCCTGCGGCCGAACGCCATGTTCTTCTCGACGTAGGGCCGCATGATCCGCTCATACTCCGCGAAGCCGCCCCCGTCGACGAGCTGCTGCCCCAGCACGTACGCCCCGACCAGCGCCAGGCTCGTCCCCTGGCCGGACGCCGGCGAGGGGCAGTACCCCGCGTCGCCGAGCAGCACCACCCGGCCGGACGACCAGCGCGGCGCCGGCACCTGGCTCATCGAGTCGAAGTAGAAGTCCGGCGCGTCGTCGATCTGGGCCAGGAAGTCGTCGCTGCGCCAGCCGCGCCCCGCGAACGCGGCCCGGAGCAGGTCCTTCTGGGCCGCGATGTCGCGCCGGTCGTAGCCGAGCGGCTCGGAGGCGAACGTCATGCCGATCCGGGCCGGCTCGCCCGCACCCATCGCATAGGCGAAGATCAGACGGCCGGGTTCGGTGTACATGATCTCCTCACGCTCGATGCCGAGGTCGTTCTCGACCTCGAAGATCGAGATGTACGCCCCCAGATGGTCCAGCCGAACCTCGGGCATCACGAGCCCGCGGGTGCTGGAGTTCAGCCCGTCCGCCGCGACGATCACGTCGAACTCCTCGACGCGGCCACTCTCGAACCTGACCGATCTGGCGGAGATCTCGGAGATGGCGTCTCCGAAGATCGTGTGCGCGCCGGCCGCCTCGTGCAGCAGCACGCCCAGGTCTCCCCGCATGATCTCCAGGTCGTCACCGCGCCGGCCCATCAGCAGGTCGGCCGGCAGCGAGGCGATCCTCCTGCCCGCCTTGTTCACATAGGTGACCTGCCGCATCCCGGTGTCGCGCTCCTTGGCGGCCGCGTGCAGGCCCATCCGGTGCAGCACGGTGGTGGCGGCGCCGCGCACGTCCACCTTGTAGCCGCCGGCCCGCAGCTCCGGGGCCCGCTCCACGACCGTGACGTCCCACCCCGCCCGGACCAGCCAGAACGCCAGCGCCGGACCCGCCACACCAGAACCGGAAATCAACACCTTGCGATTCGTCATGCCTGAACTATACAAACGTCTTATACGTTTGTATAGAAGTTAGGATCAGCGACCATGGGCCACCGGGAAGATCTGCTGCAGGGCGCGAAGCGCGCCATCTTCGAGAAGGGGTACGCGCACACCACGGCGCGCGACATCGTGGCGGCCTCCGGCACCAACCTGGCCTCGATCGGCTACCACTACGGCTCGACGAAGGCGCTGCTCACCGCCGCGATGCTGAGCGCCATCCAGGACTGGGGCGACGCCATGGGCCAGGCCCTCGGCGAGGAGCGCGACGACGACCCGGCCGACCCGATGCTGCGCTTCTGGCAGCGGGTGATCGGCTCGATCCGGTCACACCGGGCGCTCTGGCTCGCCAGCGTCGAGGTGATGATCCAGAGCGAGCACAACCCGGAACTGCGCGCTCAGCTCGCGGCCGGCATGCACGAGGGGCGCAAGGGCATGGCCGCCCTGGTCACCGGCATCCCCGAGGACGAGCTCGACGAGGTCACGATCCGCACGGTCGGATCGGCGCAGATGGCGATGATGTCCGGGGTGCTGACGCAGTGGCTCACCGATCCGTCGACCGCGCCGTCCGCCGAGGACGTGGTGGCCGGAATCAGAGGGCTAGGCGGTCCAGGCCTTCACGATCAGGTCCCGGGTGTCTGACAGGAGCTGCGGGAGGATCTTCGTCTGACCGATCACCGGCATGAAGTTGGCATCGCCTCCCCACCGCGGCACCACGTGCTGGTGCAGGTGGGCGGCGATCCCGGCGCCCGCGATCGAGCCCTGGTTCATCCCGATGTTGAAGCCGTGCGGGCTGCTCACCGACCGGATCACCCGCATCGCGGTCCGGGTGAACGCGGCCACCTCGGCCGTCTCGGCCTCGGTCAGATCGGTGTAGTCGGCGACGTGCCGGTAGGGGCAGACCAGCAGGTGCCCCGGGTTGTACGGGTAGAGGTTGAGCAGCGCGTAGACCAGCTCGCCGCGCGCCACCACGAGCGTGTCCGGCTCGGGCAGCCCGGGCGCGACGCAGAACGGGCAGCCGGCCGGCTGGTTCTGACCGGCGATGTACTCCATCCGGTGCGGCGCCCAGAGCCGCTCGAGGCCGTCATCCACGTACCGATCCTAGGGCTGCCCCGCCGCCGGCAGGACAGCCCCGGGACCGCGTCAGAGCGCGGACGGCCCCACGTTGGTGCGCGAGCGGACGATCTCGGCGACGTGCGCCACGGCCTCGTCGATCGAGACGCCGTTGCGCTGCGACCCGTCGCGGTAGCGGAACGACACGGTGCCGCCGCTCACGTCGTCGTCGCCGGCGATCGCCATGAACGGGATCTTCTGCTGCTGCGCGGTGCGGATCTTCTTCTGCATCCGGTCGGTCGAATAGTCGACCTCCGCCCGGATGCCTTCCTTGCGGAGGCGATCGACGAAGGAAGCCAGGTAGTCGGCGTGGTCGTCGCGGATCGGGATGCCGACCACCTGCACCGGCGCGAGCCAGGCCGGGAACGCGCCGGCGTAGTGCTCGACCAGCACGCCGAAGAACCGCTCGATCGAGCCGAACTTCGCCGAGTGGATCATCACCGGCTCCTGGCGGGAGCCGTCGGCGGCCTGATACTCCAGACCGAACCGGGCCGGCTGGTTGAAGTCGTACTGGATGGTCGACATCTGCCAGGTCCGGCCGATCGCGTCCTTCGCCTGCACGCTGATCTTCGGGCCGTAGAACGCCGCGCCGCCCGGGTCGAGCACCAGGTCGAGGCCGGACTCCTTGGCCACGTCCTCGAGGACGGCGGTGGCCTTCTCCCACTGCTCGTCCGAGCCGATGAACTTGTCGCTCTTCGGGTCCCGGGTCGACAGCTCCAGGTAGTAGTCGTCCATACCGAAGTCGTCGAGCAGCGAGCGGACGAAGTTCAGCAGGTGCTTGATCTCGCCCGGCGCCTGCTCGGCGGTGACGTACGAGTGCGAGTCGTCCTGGGTCAGGCCGCGCACCCGGGTGAGGCCGTGCACCACGCCGGACTTCTCGTACCGGTAGACCGAGCCGAACTCGAACAGGCGCAGCGGCAGCTCACGGTAGGACCGCCCGCGCGACCTGAAGATCAGGTTGTGCATCGGGCAGTTCATCGCCTTGAGGTAGTACTTGGCGCCCTCGAGCTCGCTCGGCGGGAACATGGTGTCCGCGTAGTAGGGCAGGTGTCCCGAGGTGTGGAACAGGCCCTCCTTGCTGATGTGCGGGGTGCCGACGTACTGGAAGCCCTCCTCGATGTGCCGGGCCCGGACGTAGTCCTCCATCTCCCGCTTGATCACGCCACCCTTGGGGTGGAAGACCACGAGACCGGAGCCGATCTCGTCGGGGAAGGAGAAGAGGTCGAGCTCGGTGCCGAGCTTGCGGTGGTCGCGGCGCTCGGCCTCGGCGAGGCGGTTCAGGTAGGCCTTCAGCTCGTCCCGGGACGGCCAGGCGGTGCCGTAGATCCGCTGGAGCTGCGGGTTCTTCTCGGAGCCGCGCCAGTAGGCGGCGGCCGAGCGCATCAGCTTGAAGGCCGGGATGAGCCGGGTCGACGGCAGGTGCGGGCCGCGGCAGAGGTCGCCCCAGACCCGCTCGCCGTCCTTGTTCAAATTGTCGTAGTGGGTGAGCTCACCCGCGCCGACCGCCTTGGCCTCCTCGTCGACGTCGCCCTTGATATCGACGAGTTCCAGCTTGAACGGCTCCTTCGCCAGCTCGGCCTTGGCCTCGTCGAGCGAGCCGTACTCCCGGCGGCGGAACGTCTGCCCGGCCTTGACGATCTCCTGCATGCGCTTCTCGAGCTTGCCGAGGTCTTCCGGCTGGAACGGCTTCGCCACGTCGAAGTCGTAGTAGAAGCCGTCGCGGATCGGCGGGCCGATGCCGAGCTTCGCCTCCGGGAAGACGTCCTGCACGGCCTGGGCGAGCACGTGCGCGGTCGAGTGGCGCAGCACGTCGAGGCCGTCCGGCTCGTCGATCGCGACCGGGGTCACCTCGGCGTCGGCCTCGGGCGACCAGGCCAGGTCGCGCAGCCGGCCGTCGGCGTCGCGCACCACGACGATCGCCTTGGGCCCGTTCGCCGGGAGGCCGGCGGCGGCCACCGCGTCGGCCGCCGTAGTCCCGGCCGGGACGACTAGTGGGTCGGCCACAGCGGGGTTACGGGGTGCAGACACGGTCTTTCTCCATTCAGACGGCGACGCCCGGCGATTCCGGGCCGTCCACGATGCTATCCGTCCTGTTTTCCCATGCTCCGACCGGCGCGGCCAGCGATTTCCTATTCGCCGCCGGCGGCGGCGAGCCACGCCGGCAGCGGCTCGCGGGCGGAGAGCCAGGACGCCGGGATGCCGTCGAGCCCGGTGTACGCCGCCACCACTCCCCCGGCGATCGCCGCGGTGGTGTCCACGTCGCCGCCGGCCGCCACGCAGGCGGTGATCGCCGCCGGGTAGTCGTCGAGGTGCCGGGCCGCGACCCAGAGCGCGAACGGCACGGTGTCCTGCGCCATCGACCGCGAGCCGTTGCCGAGCCGGTACGCCGCCTCGTCCGCCCGGCCGATCGTGGCCGCCTCCAGCAGATCCGCCCGGACCAGGCCGTCCGGGGTGTGCGCGGCCACCGCGCGGAGCAGCAGTTCCGGCTCCGGACGCCTGCCGTCCAGGCGCCCCGCCGCGGCCACCGCGGCGGCCACCGTCACCGCCACGCCGCCGGCGATCCCCTCCGGGTGCGAATGGGTGACCTCGGCCGCCCGTACGCCCTCGGCCGCCGCATGCGCGAGCGAGTCCGCATGCCAGGCCCCCAGCGGCGCGGCCCGCATGGCCGCGCCGTTGCCGCAGGAGCCGGCGCCGTCGAAGGCGGCCGCCGCGGCGATCGGCCAGGGCAGGCCGTCCCGGATCTCGCGCAGCATCACGACCGCGCCCGGACCGTAGCCGCGATAGGGGTCGTGCACCCGGCCGAGCATCGCGGCGAACGCGTCCCGGTCGAGGTGCTTGTCCGACTCGGCGCCCTCGGACAGCGTCGCCACCAGGCAGCAGGCCTGCTCGGTGTCGTCGGTCCACTCCCAGGGCGGCTCGGGCACCCGCGACTCGGCCAGATCGGACGGCTTGTTTCCGGGCACGAAGTACTGGGCTCCGAGGGCGTCGCCGACGCTGAGGCCGGCCAGACTCTCGAGGGCCAACGCGAGACGCGTACCGGGGAAGAGAGTGAAAGACATCGGCGCTTCGGATCGTATTCCATCACTCACCGTCATTAAAGACTCTCGCTGGATCACCCTTTAGGTTCTCCTCGCCGGGGACGCTACGGTCTTCGCATGGCCACGGTGTTGCTCGTCGAAGACGATCATGTCGTGCGCGGCGCCATGCTCCGATCGCTCGCCGACCGGGGGCATGCCGTGCACGCCGTCGGCACGGCTCTGGAAGCGCTGCGGCGGGTCGCCGCGGAGACGCCGGACCTCGTCGTGCTCGATCTCGGACTGCCCGACCTCGACGGCTCGGACGCGCTGCGCATGCTGCGCGGGATCACCGACGTGCCGATCATCATCGCGACCGCGCGCGACGACGAGCAGACCGTCGTGAGGCTGCTGCGCGCCGGCGCCGACGACTACATGGTCAAGCCGTTCACCGGCGCCCACCTCGACGCCCGGATCGCCACCGTGCTGCGGCGCGTGGGCCGGGCCAGCCGCGCCGCGCAGCCGGCCGTCCACGAGGTGGGCGAGCTGCGGGTGGACGTGGGCGAGCGCAGCGCCACCCTCGGGGACCAGCCGCTCGCGCTGACCCGCAAGGAATTCGATCTTCTGGCTTACCTGGCGGCCCGCCCGGGCCGTGTGGTGTCCCGTCGCGAGCTGTTGGAGGAGGTATGGCGACAGCCATCGGTCGGCGAGGACCAGACCATCGACGTGCATTTGTACTGGCTTCGCCGGAAACTGGGCGAGTCCGCGGCGAAGCCCCGCTACCTGCGCACCGTGCGGGGGGTCGGATTCCGGTTGGTGGCGCCGGACTGAGGCTGCGGCTGGCCTACACCACCGCCGCCACCACCGCGGTCGTGGCGCTCGTCTTCCTCGTGCCGCTCGGCTGGAACCTGCGCAACGACCACCGGGACGCCGCCCTGGCCGCGGCCGCCGAACGCACCGCCACCGTGGCCGGCGCCCTCACCTCGGGCGCCGGCGACAAGGGCGTGGCCGCCGCGCTCGCCGCGGCCGGGCCGGGCACCGTGGTGCACACCCCGGGCATCGCCCCCACCGAGGGCGGCCGGGCCGGCGCCGCGCTGATCGACCGGGCCGCCGTCGCGCCCGAGCCGACCGTCGAGGGCGTCGCCGGCGGGATGGTCCGGCTCGTGCCGGTGAACATCGGCGACGAGCACTCGGTGATCGAGGCGTTCATCCCGGCCTCCGAGCTGAACCGGGACACCGCCCGCGACTGGTGGTTGCTGCTCGGCCTCGCCGTGGTCCTGGTGGGCGGCGCCGTCTTCGTGGTGGACCGGCTGGCCCGGGGCGCGGTCGCCTCGGCCCGCAACCTGGTGGAGGCCGCTCTCGCGGTCGGGGACGGCGATCTCGGCGTACGGATAAACCCCTCCGGCCCGAGGGAGCTGGCCGAGGCCGGGTACGCCTTCAACCGGATGGCGGACCGCCTGGTCACCTCGCGGACCGACGAGCGGGAGCTGGTCGCCGACCTGTCGCACCGGCTGCGCACGCCGCTGACCGCGCTGCGGCTGGACGCCGAGGCGCTCGACCCGGACGACACCCAGATCATCGACCTGACCGACGCCGAAGTGGACCGCCGCCGGGGCATCCGCCGCATCCGGCAGGCCATCGGCACCCTCGAGGACGAGGTCAACCACCTGATCAACACGACCCGGCAGGCGGTCGCGGCCCAGGTCGCGGCGCCCGAGGACGGCCTCTGCGACGCCAGCGAGGTGGTCCGCGAACGGATGATGTTCTGGTCGGCGCTCGCCGGCGACCAGGATCGCCAGTACCGTGTGGTCGGCGCGCACCTGCGCATCCCGGTCCCGGTGGCCCGGGCCGAGCTGGCCGCCGCGCTCGACGCGGTGCTGGGCAACGTCTTCCGCTACACCCCGCAGGGCACCGCCTTCGAGGTGGGACTCTCCCGCCGCGACGGCTGGGTGGCGCTGCGGGTGGACGACGCCGGTCCCGGCATCGCCGATCCCGAGCAGGCGCTCCGGCGCGGCCAGAGCAACCAGGGCTCGACCGGCCTCGGTCTGGACATCGCCCGCAGGGTGGCCCAGAACACCGGCGGCTCGGTGAGCCTGGACCGGGCCGCCATGGGCGGGGCGAGCGTCGTGATGCTGCTCGCCGACGCCGACGCGACACCCAAGATCCCGAGCAGGTTCGGGCTGGTCGGGCGGGGCCGGCCGGCACGCGAGAAGGACCCGGTACGCCGGCGCTGGCAACGAGGACGGGAATGAGCAAGGGCTACGACGGACAGATCCCCCGGACGACACAGCGCTGGCTTAGATCCCTCTTAAAACCGTTCCCCCCGGCTCCCCGGGCTGGCAGGGTTCGCACCGACCCCGTCCCTTCCCACCGCACGAGATCTCGACGAGGAGACGCCGTGTCCGCGCATCGCCGGCCAGCGTTCCGCGGGTCGCCTCCCGGGCGACGCCGCGCGGCAGGCGACCACCGCCCCCGGACACGCTCCGCAGCGTTCCGGCTCCTCCCGGTGGCGCTCGGCGTCGCGCTGCTCGGCGTCGGCGGCGTGGTGGGCCCGAGCGTCATCGGCGCGGTCCCCTCCGACGACCTGGACCGCTTCTCGCTCTCCGCGCTGCCGACCGACGCGCCCGAGGAAGGCCTGGTCTACAGCGGGCTGAAGCTGGCCTCGGACGACTCGCTCTGCGCCGGCAACTACCAGCTCTTCGAGCAGACCTGCACGCACGGCCCGGACGCCGCGCCGGCCGGCCTGTCGGTGCGCCGCGACGTGGCCCCGGTGACCGAGGCGTCGGCGCGCGACGTCACGGTGGTCCGCCGGGAGACCGGCGCCGTGCCGACCGACGCCGAGATCGCCCGCGACGAGGGCGGCAGCGCGCTGACCGCGGACGCGCCGGCGCTGATCCCGGACGCCGCCCCCGGCCAGGCCGACTTCATCCTCGGCCCGGACGACGTGGCCTGCTCCGGCGACGGCCGCAGCGGCAAGCGGATCCAGCTGCTCTACCTGCACGAGTCGTCGGAGCCGAGCCGGTACGCGAAGTTCCTGAACTCGTTCCGCACCTGGGCCGCCGGCGTCGACGCGATCTACGACGCCAGCGCCGGGGAGACCGGCGGCTCCCGCCACATCCGGTACGTCACCACTCCCGAGTGCCGGGTCGACGTCGCCGAGGTGCAGCTCCCGGACGACTCGCTGCGGTCCTTCACCACCAGCATCGAGGCGCTGCGCGACCTCGGCTACAACCGGACCGACCGCAAGTACCTGATGTTCTCCGACACGAACGTCTACTGCGGCATCTCGTCCTACGTGAACGACACCCGCCCGATCCGGGGCAACCGCAACAACGGCGGGCCGTCGTACGCCCGGGTCGACTCCGGCTGCTGGAGCGCCGCGATGGCCGCCCACGAGCTCACCCACACCCTCGGCGCCGTGCTCGTCGACTCGCCGAACTCCACCGGGATGGGCAGCTGCACCGACGACTTCGACCTGCTCTGCGGCGAGGACCGCTCCGGCAAGCCGATGCGCCAGGTCTGCGAGAAGAAGCACGAGATCCGGCTGGACTGCGGCAACGACGACTACTTCAGCACCAACCCGAAGCCGGGCAGCTACCTCGACAAGCACTGGAACGTGGCGCTCAGCGACTTCCTGCTGCGCAGCGACGGCGGCGACGACATCCCGGACGCGCCGGGCGCCGTCGCCCCCGACCCGGCGCCGGCCGCCTCGCCGTCGCCGTCCGCGCCCGCGTCCCCGTCGCTCTCGCCCTCGCCCTCGCTGTCCCCGTCGCCCAGCGTCTCGCCGAGCGCCGAGGCATCGGTCTCGCCCAGCGCCCCGGAGAGCCCCGCGCCCGACGTCAGCGCCTCCGAAGCCGCCGCGCCCGATCTGCCGGCCATCGAGGAGGTCGCGCACACGGTCGCGCCGACCGCCGACCCGGACACCGCCGAGGGCGCCCCGGCCGAGACTCCGGGCACCACGAACGACGGCGCGCAGGCGGTCCTGGAGATCCGCGAGGCGACCAGCACCTCGGTCCGCCTCACCTGGAGCTCCGGGGCCGACGACGCGGCGTACGAGGTCTCCGTCGGCGGCGAGCCGGTGGCGACCACGAAGGCCACCCGGGCCCGCCTGATCGGCTTGAAGCCCGACTCCAAGTACGTCGTGCAGATCAGGAACAGGAAGCTCGGTTACCTCGCCAAGGGCACCGCGGTCACCGCCCCGGCGGCCCGGCCGGTGCAGAACTCCTGGTTCGTGCTGACCAACTCGCTGACCGGCGGCGCGGCCGACCTGTACGCGGCCCGGGACACCGACGGCACCCCGGTGACCCTCGGCGACCAGGACGGCGGCAGCCAGCAGCAGTGGCAGCTCGTACCGGCCGAGAGCGGCACCTACTCGCTGGTGTCGCGGGCGAGCAACAGGTGCGCGGTGGCGCTCGGCGGCCGCCCGGTCGCCGGCAGCCCGCTCGTGCAGGGCGACTGCTACGCGGCCGAGGGCGCCCGCTGGACGCTCCAGGCCTCCGATTACGGCTTCACCGTGCGCAGCACCACCGGCGACCTGGTGATCGGCGTCGGCGCCCAGCGCTTCGGCGCGCACCGGGTGCTGGTCCTCCAGGAGGACACCCGCCAGCGGCACCAGAGCTGGACGGCCGTTCCCGACTGACCTACCGCAGGGAGATTCCGATGCCCGATGTGTTGAGCAGGAAGGAGACCGAGCCGGACGAGGGTCCGGCCCGGTTCACCACGCGGCGCCTGGTGCGCTGGCTGGCGATCCTGACGATCGGGACGATCACCATGGTCGCCTGCTGGCAGGACCCGCTCTACCCGTAGTTCCGCACGTAGGCGTCGATCTCGGCGATCAGCCCGGACTTCCCGGCGGTGTCCAGGAAGCTGTGCCGGACCGCGTCGCGCGCCAGCTCGGCGACGCCGGCGCGGTCCAGGCCGAGCAGGCGGGCGGCGGTCGCGTACTCCTGCTCCAGCGTGGTGCCGAACATCGGCGGGTCGTCGGAGTTGACGCTGATCGGCACGCCCGCGGCCACGAGCGCCGCGATCGGGTGCTCGTCGAGGCTCGCGACGGCCCGGGTCCGCAGGTTCGAGGTCGGGCAGACCTCGAGCGGGATCCGGTGCTCGGCGAGGTACGCCATCAGCCGCTCGTCCTGCGCGGCCGCGATGCCGTGACCGATCCGCTCGGCGCCGAGCTCCCGGATGGCGTCCCAGATCGTCTCCGGCCCGGTGGTCTCGCCGGCGTGCGGCACGCTGTGCAGACCGGCCGCCCGGGCCTTGTCGAAGTAGGGCTTGAACTGCGGCCGCGGCACCCCGATCTCCGGCCCACCCAGACCGAAACTGATCAGGCCGTCGGGGCGCTCCTCGAGCGCGATCCGCAGCGTCTCCTCGGCGGAGGCCAGGCCGGCCTCGCCCGGGATGTCGAAGCACCAGTTCAGCTTCACCCCGAAGTCGCGGGCCGCGCCGGTGCGGGCGTCCTCGATCGCCTCGCAGAACGCCCCGGCCGGGATGCCGCGGCGCACGCTCGAGTACGGGGTGACGGTCAGCTCGGCGTACCGCACCTGCTGGCGGCCGAGCTCCCGGCCGATCTCGTAGGTGAGCAGCCGGACGTCCTCGGCGTCCCGGATCAGGTCGACGACGCTCAGGTAGACCTCGATGAAGTGCGCGAAGTCGCGGAACGCGAAGTACTCGGCGAGCAGCGAAGGATCGGCCGGCACGGGTGAGCTGCCCTCGTGCCGAGCGGCCAGCTCGGCGACGATCCGGGGCGAGGCCGAGCCGACGTGGTGCACGTGCAGCTCGGCCTTGGGAAGTCCGGCGATGAATGAACTCTTTTCAAGATGCCCAGGGCCCGCCTCGCCGGCACCGGCCCGCGGCCCGGCGGCTTCAGGCCTGTCGGGAGCTTGAAAAGAGTTCACTCCGGTCAGGTCGCTCACGAGATCTCCTCTATTTGTGTGCCACCACGAAGATACGGCGGAACGGGAAGGCCACGAGACCGTCCCGGACCGGATGCACCTCCGCGATGCGATCCGCGAACTCCTCCCGGAACGATCGCCATTCCTCATCGCCGAGAGCGGCGCGGATCGGGCGCAGCGCGGTGCCCTCCATCCAGCGCACCACCGGGTGGTCCTCCCCGTCGGCGAAGGGCAGGAGATGCAGGTACGTCGTCTCCCAGGCGTCCACCTCGGCGCCGGCGGCGAGCAGCAGGCGCGCGTACTCGTCCGGCTCGCCGACCGGGTTCTCCCGGTTGAGCTCCGGCGCCATGGCACGCACCACCCGATGGCCGGGGCTGTCGAAGTTGCCCGGCACCTGCATGGCGAACCAGGCGCCGGCCGGCAGCGCGGCGATCCACTCCGGCAGCAGCTCGCGGTGCTCGTCCACCCACTGCAGGGCCGCGTTGGTGACGACCACGTCGGTCTCCGGCCCGGGCCGCCAATCGGCGATGTCGGCCAGCGTCACGTCGGCCACCGCCTTCGCCACCATCTCCGGCGACGAGTCGATGCCGGTCACCCGGGCGCCGGGCCAGCGATCGGCGAGGGTCAGCGTGAGCTCCCCGGTGGCGCAGCCGAGGTCGACGACCTCCCTCGGCTTCTCCGCGCCGACGCGCTGGACCAGGTCGAAGAACGGACGGGACCGCTCGTTTCCGAAGCGGCTGTAGACGGCGGGATCCCACATAGCACTCCCCTTCTAAACCGTACGTACGTCTTGTTTGAAGCTATCACCATGGCGGTAGGGTCATGACGTGGAGAAACGAGATTTTCGGAGGATGGGACGGACCGCCTCGGTGGTCGGTCTGGGCGCCTGGCAGCTCGGGGCCGACTGGGGTCAGGTCACCGAGGCCGACGCGCACGCCACCCTGCAGGCCGCGGTCGACGCGGGCGTCACCTTCATCGACACGGCCGACGTCTACGGCGACGGCCGCAGCGAGCAGATCGTCGGCTCGTTCGTGAAGGACAGGCCGGGTCTGACCGTCGCCACCAAGATGGGCCGCCGCCTACCCCAGGAGCCCGCCAACTACACCCTGGACAACTTCCGCGCCTGGACCGACCGGTCCCGCGCCAACCTCGGCGTCGACACCCTCGACCTGGTCCAGCTGCACTGCCCGCCCACCCCGGTCTTCGGCAGCGACGAGGTGTTCGACGCGCTCGACACCCTGGTGCAGGAGAAGCGGATCGCGGCGTACGGCGTGAGCGTCGAGAAGGTCGAGGAGGCGCTCACCGCGATCGCCCGCCCCGGCGTCGCGAGCGTCCAGATCATCCTCAACGCGTTCCGGCTCAAGCCGCTCGAGCGGGTGCTGCCGGCCGCCGCCGAGGCCGGGGTCGGCATCATCGCCCGCGTCCCGCTGGCGAGCGGCATGCTCTCCGGCCGGTACGACGAGAACACCACGTTCGCGGCCGACGACCACCGCAACTACAACCGGCACGGCGAGTCGTTCGACGTCGGCGAGACGTTCTCCGGCGTCGACTTCCAGGTCGGCCTCGAGGCGGTCCGCCGGCTGCGCCCGCTGGTTCCGGACGGCGCGACCATGGCGCAATTCGCGATCCGCTGGATCATCGATCAGCCGGCCGTCACCGTGGTGATCCCGGGCGCCCGCAACCCGGAACAGGCCCGGGCGAACGCGGCTTCCGCGGAACTCGCTCCTCTTACGCCGGAAACCCGGGAAATGATCGCGGCAGTCTACGATGAGTTGATTCGCCCCCAGGTGCACGACAAATGGTGAACAATGAAACCGAGACGCCGCGATTGCGCGGCTGGCTCACGATGTCGCTCGGCCTGCTGGCGATCGTCCTCGGCGCGGTGTGGACGCTGCAGGGCCTCGACTACCTCGCCGGGCACCTGATGAGCGATCAGCCGGTGTGGGCGGCGGTCGGCGGCGTCGTCGCGGCCGGCGGCCTCGCGCTGGTGGTCGTCGGGATGCGGCGCCGTGAGGCCGGCCGGGCCTAGGTCCCTGTTCTCTGATTTGCGCGCACAAAGAGGCCCCGCATCCTCGGACAAGGGTGCGGGGCCACTCGCTCAGGCCGACCTCCGCCAGGCGGTCGGCGTGCCGGTCTCGCGACCGGCCTGATTGGTCTCAGAGCGGGCGAACCTGCTCCGCCTGCGGGCCCTTCTGGCCCTGGGCGATCTCGAACTCGACCCGCTGGTTCTCCTCCAGAGTGCGGTAGCCGCTCGTCTGGATGGCCGAGAAGTGGACGAACACGTCAGCACCCCCGCCGTCGACGGTGATGAAGCCGAAGCCCTTGTCTGCGTTGAACCACTTCACGGTTCCTTGCGCCATGCTGAACTCTCCTTCTGAAAATGCCGGCCCGCCCAACCGCAGTAGTGCGGGGCCGATGACCGTTTTCGAGCAGCGGCGCCGCGAGGCGTGCCTTTTCAGAGGACGTCCCCTCCGCTGACCTCGCGACCCCGCCCGGCTGAGGCGGTGTCCCGTGGTCGAGTGGAAGCAGCGAACCACGTACACAAAAACTGGCCACACTGTACCCGAAAAAGGGGCCGTAAAGCTGCCCCTCGAAGGAATCCAATAATGGGTGGCCGATATGGAAAAGGTCCCCCACTTCGCCGTGGCGAAGCGGGGGACCGACAAGACTCCTGTCGATACAGAAGTTGATCTAGTAACAACTCTCAGTCGGGCCAGTGACCCGTCAGCCTGCGGGTGCCGATGGCGCCGCCGCGGTGGACGGCCGCCTTCACGACCGCGAAGATCGCGCCCTGGATCGCGGCGGCCGCGAGGATCTCGCCCCAGCCGCGGTCCTCGTCACCGGCGTCCGGCGCGTCGTCGTCCCCGGCGACCACCTTCCACGCCTGCTTGAAGAGCGCGCCGGCGATCGCACCGGCGGCGAAGCCCAGCGCGATGTTGACCGGCTTCAACGCGACCTTCTCCAGCTTTCCCGCCATCAGCGCCTCCCTCGCACGATCAGAATGATGCCGACCAGCGCCGCCACCCCGGCGGCCACCAGCAGCGCCGGCGCCGGGTTGGCGCGGACCCGCTCGGCGGCCGGCTCCACGGCGGACTCCTTGGCGTGCGCCGTCGCTTCCTTGGCGTGCGCCGTCGCCTCCTTGGCGCGCCCGGTCGCGGAGACCGCCGCGTCCCGGACCCGCCCGGTCAGCTCGTGGGCCTGCGTCAGCACCCGCTGCCGGGTCTGCTCCACCTGCTCCTTGGCCCGTGCCTTGACGTCCGCGCGGGCCGCCAGGGCCTGCACCGTCTCGCCGAGATCGGCACGGGTCTGTTTTATCTCCTCGCGCAGCACCGCCAGATCCGGCTTCGCCGCGGAACCGTTGTTCTCACTCATGCCCGGCTACGCTCCTTGACCGCCTGCTTCACCTCGTCGACATCGGCCTTGAGCCCCTGGATCGCGGCCTGGGGCTCGGGCGGGACCGCGCGGCTCACCTGCTTCTTCCCGAACAGGGCCAGCACGCCGGCGACCGCGAACAGCACCACGGTCATGATCAGCGCAGCGGCCCAGAGCGGAAGCCACAGGTCGAGCACGATGACCAGCGTCGCGATGAGCGCGCCCACGCCGTAGCCGGCGAGCACGCCCGCGCCCCCGAACAGCCCCGCGCCGATCCCGGCATGCTTGCCCTTCTCCGCGAGCTCCGCCTTCGCCAGCGTCAGCTCGTCCCGGACCAGCTTGCTGAGCTGCTCACTCGCGCGCTGAACCAGCTCGGAGGTGGACTGCTCGGTGAGCGGCCGGGAAGCCTGCGGCAAGGACTGAGCGGGCATCGGCGTACCGTTCAAGACATCGGCCATCGTGTCCCCCCTTTCCGTGTGATCGGGGTATGCCCTGATCACGACCGCCTCAATCCTCGCGGTAACCGGCAAGAAGTCCGGTCAGCTACGCGACACCACCGCGGGGTCCGGTCCGCCGAAGACGATGCCCCTCGTGTCGCCGTCGTCGCCGCCGCTGAAGACCCGCGCCTGCTCCGAGGTGTGGTCCATGGCGGGGCCGTAGACGCGGGCCGTGCCGCGGCGGGCCGGCGTGGGCACCTCGCCCTGGCGCATCTCGGCGCGCACCCGGGGCAGCGCGTCGCGCTGGTGCTCCCAGATGAACGCGACCAGCCGCTCGCGCACGATGCAGCGCAGGTCCCAGAGCGCGCCGGCGTCGTTCGCGCTGACCAGCGCGCGCAGCCGGATCATGCCCTCGGTCGCCTGGGTCACCTGGAGCACGCAGACCCGCTGGTCCCAGAGGTCCGACCCCTCGCAGACCCGCTGGAGCTCGGCGCGCAGCGGCTCGATCGGCGTCGACCAGTCCACGTCGAGCTCGGCCGTGCCGAGGACCGCCGAGCCGGTGCGCGTCCAGTTCTGGAACGGCTTGGTGGTGAAGTAGGACGTCGGCAGGATGAGCCGCCGGTCGTCCCAGATCTGCACGACGACCACGGTCAGGGTGATCTCCTCGATCCGGCCCCACTCCTGCTCGACCACGACGACGTCGTCGACCCGGATCGCGTCGCTGAACGCGAGCTGGATGCCGGCGAAGACGTTGCCGAGGGTGCTCTGGGCGGCGAGCGCCGCGACGACGCTGACCAGGCCGGCCGAGGCGAGCAGGCTGGCACCGAGGGCCCGGATGCCCGGGAACGTCATGAGCATGATGCCGAAGCAGATCACCACCATCGCCGCGACCGTGACCCGGCGGAGCATCACGACCTGGGTCTTGATCCGGCGGCGCCTCCGGTTGTCCGGGACGTCGGTGCGCCACTTCGCGAGCGCGACGTCCTCACAGACCAGCAGGATCTTGGCGACCAGCCAGGCCGAGGAGGCGATGCAGAGCAGGACCAGGGCGTGCATGACGCCGGCCCGGAACGGGAAGTCGCCGGCGAAGACCCGGATCGCCTGCTGGA
Organism: Actinoplanes sp. NPDC023714; assembly: GCF_040639855.1. Lineage (NCBI taxonomy): Bacteria > Bacillati > Actinomycetota > Actinomycetes > Micromonosporales > Micromonosporaceae > Actinoplanes > Actinoplanes sp. NPDC023714. Next base: position 1,441,593 of record NZ_JBFAAR010000001.1, on the reverse strand, counting down.
TCGCCACCAGCACCGTCGTCACCAGGAACGGGCGCCGGACCTTCAGGGCGAGATCCGCGGCGAGCGCGTTGCGCCGGCCCACCCGGCGGACCACTTTGTGCACGATCTCGTCGATCACGATCGTCACCGTCGCCGCGATGACCACGGCGATGACGGCGGTCAGAACGCTGGACACTGACCTTTTCCCTCCCACGTAGGGTTCTGTGCCAGCGCCCTAGTTTGCCCCGGGAGGCTGTCCGCACACTGAAGACGGCAGATGTCAGACATTGCTCACATCTGCCGCCCAGGCCGTTGCTTCTAGATCTTGCGGTACTTCGCCTGCGCGATGCAGTAGACACCGAACGCCGCGATGCCGGCCGCGATCAGCGCGAGCAGCCAGACGCCCCACGAGTAACCGGCGAGGGTCTTCAGGGCGGCGTCGAGGCCGCGCGCCTTCTCCGGGTCGTAGTTGACCGCCGCGATCACCACGAGCAGGCCGGCGATGCCGTACGCGACGCCCTTGGAGGTGTAGCCCGCCATGCCCAGCTTGATGATCGACTCACGGGACTGGCCCATCTGGCCGGTGTTCAGGTGCTTCACGAACTTGCGCTTGAGGCCGTAGTAGGCCATCCCGACGCCGATGCCGAGCACCACGAGACCGATCAGGCCGACCAGCCAGCGGCCGCCCGACGAGCTCATCAGACCGGACGTCTTGCTCTCGTAGTTGTCGCCCATCGAGGCGTTCGCGCCCTGGATCACCTTCACGGCCATCCAGGCGAGATAGCCGTAGAGCACCGCGCGCACCCCGGAGAGCACCCGCTCGAACATGGCGGTGCGGTTCTGCTCGCCGCTCTCGCCGATGGCCGCCTCGAAGGCCTGCCAGATCGCCATCGCCACCAGGCCGACGGCGATCACGATGAGCAGCGTCTTGCCGTAGGAGTGACCGGCCAGCTCCTGGAGGGCTCCGGACTGGTCACTTTCCTGTCCGGAGCCACCGAAGGCCACCTGCAGCGCGATCCAGGCGAAGAGCAGGTGGATGATTCCGTACCCGATGAAGCCTCCCCGGGCGAGGTACTCCAGGGGCTTGCTCTCAGCGGCACGCGATGCGTGGTATTTGACGTTCGAGGTCGTGGAGGACATGCCCCCTGATTTCCCGGGGAGCGACTTCCGTCAAACCCGCCGTGCGAATGGCGCGATCGTGCTACTGGCGCGCGATCTGGACCTGCACCTCGTCGCTGGTCACGCTGTCGAGCGAGACCTGCAGGCCACCGACCTCGACGGCCTGCTGGCCCTTGGTCAGCGAGATCTGCTCGCCGGCGACCTCCAGGGTCACGGTGTTCTGGTCGGCGCTGATGAACTTCGCCTCCACACCGAGGACGCTGGCGCTGGCGTTGGTCTCCCGCGCGATGGTCACGGTGCACTCGTCGAGGCTGCAGTCGACGTTGTCGCTGCTGCACCCGGTCAGAAGGCTCAGACCGAGGGCGGCGGACGCGGCGGCGGCGGCGAGACGGCGGCGAGGCATAAAGATCAACACCCTTTCACGGTACGGGGACCGTGCAACCCTAAGCTGGCCGGGTGAGCGACTACGAGGTACGCGACAATCCCGCCGCCCGACGATTCGAGCTGCTGGTCGACGGCGAGGTGGGCGCCCTGGCCGCCTACCACACCCGCGGCGACGTGCTGATCATCCTGCACACCGAGACCGCCCCCGAGATGCAGGGCCGCGGCCTCGCCAGCGAGCTGGCCCGGCAGACCCTCGACCAGATCCGCGAGCGGGGTGGCCGGGTCGTGCCGTCCTGCCCGTTCTTCGCCAAGTACATCGGCGAGCACCCCGAATACGCGGATCTGGTCTCGAAGGGCTGATCAGGCGGCCACCGGCTCCGGAGCGGGCTCGGTGACGTCGACGCCGGCGATGAGCTCGGCGGCGGCCCGGCCCAGCGCCCGGGTGGCGCCGTGGGTGGCGATGTGCACGCCGCCGGCCACCGCGACCGGGATGCCCATCTCCACCACGATCGCGTCCGGGCGGACGGCCAGGACCGCGGTGAGGGTCTCGGCGATCCACGGGTGCCGGTGCACGTCGCGGACCACCAGCACGAGCGGGCGGTCGCCGGCCCCGGCCAGCACCGCGCCGGCCCGGTCGGCGAGGCCGGCCAGGTCGTCCGCGGTCACCCGGTGCGACGTGGTGCCGGGCAGCAGGTCGGCGAGCGGCGTGCCCAGGCCCCACGGCGTCTCGCTGCCGATCGCGATGTTCCGCGGCGGGGCGAACTCCACGACGTGCGGCGCGCTCGCCACGGGCAGCGACGGGCCACCGTCCGCGACGGTCACCTTGATGGCCCGGCGGGCCGCCGCGAAGCCGACCGCCGAGCCGCGGTTCGCGGGCGCCGCGAGCGCGGCCACCCCGGGCTGGGCCGCGGCGTCGGCGATGGCGCGGGCGCCGGTCTCGGTCTGCCTGCCGGTGGTCCAGGCGGCCAGGGCGCGGACCCGGGCCACCGCGTCGCGCAGCCGCTCCTCGGGCAGTTCGCCGCTGCGGACCGCCGCCACGATCGCGTCGCGCAGCTCGATCGCGGTCTGCTCGTCGGCGTGGTCGCCGCCGACGCAGATGGCGTCGACGCCGGCCGCGAGCGCGCGGACCGCGGCCCCGGTCAGGCCGTAGCGGCGGCGCACGCCCTGCATCTCGATGCCGTCGGTGACGATCAGGCCGTCGAAGCCCAGCTCCTCGCGGAGCAGGCCGGTGAGGATACGCCGGCTCAGCGTGGCCGGCAGCTCGTCGTCGTACGCGGGGACCAGCAGGTGGCCGGTCATCACCGACTTCGCCCCGGCCGCGATCGCCGCGCGGAACGGCACCAGCTCGACCTCGTCGAGCTCGGCCCGGCTCCGGGCGATCAGCGGCACGTCGTGGTGCGAGTCGACGCTGGTGTCGCCGTGCCCCGGGAAGTGCTTGGCGCAGGCGGCCACCCCGGACTCCTGGAGGCCGCGGATGAAGGCGGCGGCGTGCCGGGCGGCGAGCTGCGGCTCGGCGCCGAACGCGCGGACGCCGATGACCGGGTTGGCCGGGTTGTTGTTGACGTCCGCGTCCGGCGCGTAGTCGAGGGTGATGCCGGCGTCGGCCAGGTCGCGGCCCAGGTCCCGGGCGACCGCCTCGGTCAGGTCCGCGTCGTCGATCGCGCCGAGGGCCAGGTTGCCCGGGCGGGAGCTGCCGAGCCGCGACTCGAACCGGGTGACGTCACCGGCCTCCTCGTCGATCGCCACGATCACGTCGGGCTGCTCGGCGCGCAGCTGCGCGGTGAGCGCGGCCACCTGGGCCGGCGACTCGACGTTGCGGGCGAAGAGGGCGACACCGCCCAGCCCGTTGCCGAGCCAGCGGCGGACCCAGTCCGGAGCGGACGTGCCGACAAATCCCGGCTGCAGGACAGCAGCGGCGAGTTCCGGCAATTCGCCGTGAATGGACATGCGCCCCCGTACCTCCGATGCATTCACGAACGTCTATGTGAACGTTCTCCCTGTCCGGGGACCCATGCTCACACTCGATCCCAGATTAGTCAACAAACCTTTCTATTAGCTGTGGCACCGTCCCGGTAAACTCACGGGGTGCCGTACACCCCCCTCGCGGCGACCGGCGTCGACTGGTCCGAGATCCATGCGGTCCGTCTTCTGGGCGTCGCTCTCGCCGTCCTGTTCCTGCTCTGGGCCATCCGCCGCATGTTCGGGGGCAAATAGGGGTAACGGGCGGCGCATGCGCATCGGATACTTCCTGTCGAGCGAGGAGTACTCGCCCGCCCAGCTGATCGAGCAGGCCAAGGGCGCGGAGCGCGCCGGTTTCCAGAGCCTGTGGATCTCCGACCACTACCACCCGTGGGTCGACGCCCAGGGTCAGAGCCCCTTCGTCTGGTCCATGATCGGGGCGCTCAGCCAGGCCACGAATCTGGAGATCACTACGGCGGTGACCTGCCCGACCGTACGCATCCACCCGGCCGTGATCGCCCAGGCCGCCGCCACCAGCGCGGTGCTGACCGGCGGTCGCTTCCGGCTCGGGATCGGCACCGGCGAAGCCCTCAACGAGCACATCTTCGGCGACGCCTGGCCCGAGGAGGAGGTCCGCCTCGAGATGCTGGAGGAGGCCGTCGAGATCATGCGGGGCCTCTGGCAGGGCGGCACCTATTCGCACCACGGCAAGCACTACACCGTCGAGAACGCCCGGATCTACACGCTCCCGGACAAGCCCGTCGAGATCCACATCTCCGGTTTCGGGCCGAAGGCGACCGAGGTGGCCGGCCGGATCGGCGACGGCTACGTGAGCGTCATGCCGGACGGCGACCTGGTCAGCAGGTTCCGGGAGACCGGGGGCGGCAGCAAGCCGGCCCAGGGCGCGTTCAAGGCCGCCTTCGCCGGGAGCACCGACGAGGGCCGGCTGCTCGCCTACGAGAAGTGGCCCAACGCCGGCGTGCCCGGCGAGCTCTCCCAGGTGCTGCCCTCGCCGAAGCACTTCGAGCAGGCGTCGCAGCTGGTCACCGCGGAGATGATGGACGACGCGTTCGTCTGCGGCAACGACCCCGAGGCCCACCTCGAGATGATCCGCAAGTACGCCGACGCCGGCTTCGACGAGATCTACGTCGGCAACACCGGCCCGCACTACCAGGGCCTCTTCGACATGTACGCCTCGCAGATCCTGCCGAAGCTCGGATGAAGCTCCCGATCTACGGGCCCCGGCTGCGCAAGGTCGCCCGCAACCACTTCGGATGGCCGTCGCTGCGGCCGGGGCAGTTCAAGCCGATGCGCGCGGTGCTGCGCCGCAAGGACGCGCTGGTCGTCCTGCCGACCGGCGCCGGCAAGTCGGCGATCTACCAGATCCCGGCCGTGCTGCTGCCCGGCCCGACCGTGGTGATCTCCCCGCTGCTCGCGCTGCAGCAGGACCAGATCGCCGCGCTCAACGAGCGCGACGACCCGAAGACCCGCGCGGTCCGGGTCAGCTCCGCCGAGACGCCGGCCCAGCAGCGCGAGGCGATCGAGGAGATCCGGACCGGCCGGGCCGAGTTCCTGTTCATCACGCCGGAGCAGCTCAGCGACCCGGAACGGCTCGCCGAGGTGCGCGCGCTCAAGCCCGGCCTGGTCGCGGTCGACGAGGCGCACTGCATCTCGGCCTGGGGCCACGACTTCCGGCCGGACTACCTCGCCCTCGGTGACATGATCAAGCAGATCGGCCGGCCGCCGATCCTGGCGCTCACCGCGACCGCGTCGCCGCCGGTCCGCGAGGACATCATCGAGCGCCTGCGGCTGAAGGACCCCGAGATCCACGTGTCCGGCCTGGACCGCCGCAACCTGTTCCTCGAGGTGGCGTACTGCCCGGACGAGGCGTACCGCTGGCGCCGGCTGACCGCGATGCTGGACGCCGAGCAGCGCCCGGGGATCATCTACGTGCCGACCCGGCGCAGCGCCGAGGAACTCGCCGAACGGCTCACCGAGGCCGGCTACGGCGCCGAGTTCTACCACGGCGGCATGGCCGCGGGCCTCCGCGAGCAGCGGCACCAGGACTTCACCGCCGACAAGATCGACATCATGGTCGCGACGTCGGCGTTCGGCATGGGCATCGACAAGCCGAACATCCGCTGGGTGGCGCACGTGGCCCTGCCGGACTCGCCGGACAGCTACTTCCAGGAGATCGGGCGGGCCGGCCGGGACGGCGAGCCGGGCCGTGCCGTGCTGCTCTGGCGGGCCGAGGACGAGGCCCTGCAGCGCTTCTTCAGCGGCGGCTCACCGGATCTCGAGGAGCTGACGGCGCTCGCCGCCGAACTCCACAAGGGACCGCAGACGAAGACCGCCCTGCAGAAGGCGACCGGCCTGGGACCCCGCAAGATCGGGCAGTTGCTGGGACTGCTGGAGCAGGTGGGAGCGGTGCACACGAAGGCGGGCAACAAGCTGTCGGTCCCGCCGCGTGCGCCCCTTCCGGCCGTCGCGGCCGAGGCCGCGATTGCGGCGTACGAACGCCAGCAGGCGATCCTCCGCTCGCGAACTGACATGATGCGCGCCTTCGCACAATCCCGGCAGTGCCGCACCGAGACGCTGCTCGCCTACTTCGGCGAGGACCTGAAGCGCCCCTGCGGCCACTGCGACAACTGCGCCGACGGCAGCGCCGCCGAAGTCGACGCCGCGGAGGAGGAGGGCCCCTTCCCGGTGCACAGCCAGGTCCGCCACGGCGAGTGGGGCACCGGCATGGTCATGAACTACGAGGAGGAGCGGATGACCGTCCTCTTCGACACGGTCGGCTACAAGACCCTCTCGGTCCCGGTAGTGGTCGAGCAGAAACTGCTGGAAGCCGCCTGAGAGCAACTCATCGATGATGTCCCCGCCGCCCACGCCCGCCGCGATCTTGTTCATCTGCACAGCAACGGTGCTGCGCCATTCATCAAGATCGCGGCAAACGGAGGCCCGCCGCCCCTGCCTGCCTGCCTGCCTGCCTGCCTGCCTGCCTGCCTGCCTGCCGCGATCTTGTTGATCTGCACAGCAACGGCACTGCGCCATTCATCAAGATCGCGGTAAGCGGGAGTCCGCCGTCGCCTGCCCGCCTGCCCGCCGCGATCTTGTGAAATGCCGCAGGGACGGGTCGGGCCAGATCAACAAGATCGGGAGGTGAACGGGGACGACAGCCGGGTCGCGACCTACGACGCCGTCCGGGAGCACTGGACGAACCTGCGCGGCAGATCATCCGGGCCAGAACCGCGGACGGCTACACGCTCGACAGTCGAGACCTCCGCCTGCGGCACGAGGATGCGGGTCACGATCCATGCGCCGTGCTGCGCGAAGCCGGCGCCGGGCCCGTCGAGTCCCGGATGATCAGTTGCTGGCCGGTCGCCCTCCTGCGCGGGCGGCTGGCCGTCGGCTTCAGGGCCAGTTCGAGGGCCATCCGGCCCATGTCGGTCATCGGCAGGCGGATAGTGGTGAGGCTGGGCGCGAGGTCGCCGGCGACCGAGACGTCGTCGAAGCCGACCACCGACATCCGCTCCGGCACCGGGATGCCCCGCTCGCGCAGCACGGCGAGCACGCCCATCGCCATGGCGTCGTTGAGCGCGATGATCGCCGTGACGTCCGGGTGCTCGGCGAGGATCTTCTCGGTGGCGATCCGGCCGCCCTCGCGGACGAAGTCGGTGTGCACGACCGGCATGTCGTCGAGGGAGAGGCCGGCGGACCGCAGCGCCGCCGCCACCCCGGCCATCCGGTCGATCACGGTGTTCAGCTCGGGGGTGCCGCTGACCAGGGCGATCCTACGATGGCCGAGGTCGAGCAGATGAGTGCCGAGCGCCCGGCCGCCGGCCTCGTTGTCGGGCAGTACCGCGTCGGCGCCGAGCGCGTGCCGGCCGATCACCGCGACCCGGCCGCCGGCGTGCTGGTATCCGGCCAGCACCGTGCGGGCTTCGGCCTCCATCCGCGGGTCGCCGTACCCGGAGCCGGCCACGATGATGATCCCGACCCGCTGGGCGATCAGGTTCCGGATCTGCCGCAGTTCGTGTTCGGGGTCCCGGCCGGAGTGGCAGATCTGCACGAGCAGGCCCTGCTCGCCGGCGAGCTGGATGACGCCCCCGGCGATCTCGGAGAAGTACGGGTCGTCGACCTGGTGCACGATCAGGCCCACGGTGGAGCTGGATCCGCCGGCCAGGGTCCGCGCGTACGGGTTCGCGACGTACCCGAGCTCGGCCGACACCCGGCGGACACGATTGGCGACCTCCTCGCTGACGCCCTCGCGTCCGGCGAGTGCCCGCGAGGCCGTGGCCAGCGAGACTCCCGCCCGTTGGGCGACGTCGATGAGGCGCAGCCCGGGGCCCGGTTTCGGCATCGTTAACTCCCAAGCTATTGCCCGTGATTGATGTCACAGCATAGAGTACGCAAGCGCTTACGGAAGCGCTTTCGTACTCGGCCCGAAGGGACGTCCGAGGATGCCGACCACTTCTTCCCGCGCACGACTCTCCGCATATGCCCTGGCTGCGACCATGATTTTGACACTCGGCGCCTGCTCCTCGGGCGGCGAGGAGACCGGCGGCGGTGACGACCCGATCGTGATCGGTGTGTCACTGCCCCTCACCGGCGACTTCTCCGAGCCCGGCAAGGGTGTCCAGCAGGGCTACGAAGCCTGGGCAAAGATCGTCAACGACAAGGGCGGCCTGCTCGGGCGCCCGGTGGAACTGAAGATCCTCGACGACCAGTCCAATGCGGACCGGGTCGTCGCCGACTACGAGCAACTGATCGGCAAGGACGAGGTCGACCTCGTCTTCGGCCCGTTCTCGACCCGTCTCGTGGTGCCCTCGGCCCGCGTCGCCGAGGAGTACGACATGCTCTTCGTCGAGCCGGCCGGCGCCGCGAAGGAGGTCTTCGAGCAGGGGTTCAAGAACCTCTTCTACGCGGCCCCGGCGGTGGCGAACGACCACTACAACCACCTCGCCGAGAAGATCCTGGCGATGCCCGCCGACCAGCGCCCGAAGACCGCCGCCTACGCGGCCATGGACGACCCGTTCGCGCAGGGCACGGCGTACGGCCTCAAGGAGAAGCTGGAGGCCGGCGGCGTCAAGACCGTGGTGAACGAGGTGTACCCGCCGAACACCACCGACTTCAGCGGCATCGCTGCCAAGATCGCCGACTCCAAGGCGGACGTGCTGGTCGGCGGCTCGCAGTACCAGGACGGCGTGAACCTGATCGTGGCCCTTCAGCAGCTCGGCTACCAGCCGAAGCTGGCGGCGTTCTCGACCGCGCCGACGAACCCGGAGTTCGCCTCGGCGATCGGCAACAAGACCGAGGGCGTGCTCTCCCCGACCGGCTACAGCCAGGACGCGCAGTACCCGTCGAACAAGGAGTTCGTCGAGAAGTACACGGCGCAGTTCGGCAAGGCCCCCGAGGAGGACCAGGCCAACGGCTACACGACCGGCGAGGTGGTGGCCGCCGCGGTGACCGCGGTGGGCTGCGCCGAGCAGGGCGAGTGCCAGCAGAAGCTCGTGGACTGGGTGCGGGCCAACACGGTGGACACCGTGGTCGGGCCGCTGTCCTGGGACGAGACCGGCAAGCCGAAGGGCGCGCACATGATCCAGCAGTGGGTCGGCGGCGACATCAAGATCGTGTTGCCGGAGGACGTCAAGGAGGCCGAGTTCCTCTACCCGAAGCCGGCGTGGTGATGCGCTGATGCCATCCGGTGCGCTGCTGTTCCAGAGCGTTCTCCTGGGTCTGCTGCTGGGCGGTCTCTACGCCCTGCTCGCCTCGGGGCTGACCCTCTACTTCGGCATCATGCGGGTGGTGATGATCGCCCACTCGGCGTTCCTCATCCTCGCCGCCTACCTGGCCTGGTACCTGCACGAACAGGCCGGCATCGACCCGCTGCTCTCGATGATCGTCACGGTTCCGCTCTTCTTCGGCGCCGGCGTCGGACTGCAGCGGCTCCTGCTGACCCGGTTACGGCCGGCCACCCTGACCATGATGTCGGTGCTGCTGACGTTCGCCATCGCGCTGCTCATCGAGGGGCTGCTCGGCTACGCGTTCACCGGCACGCAGCGGCGCATCAACCTCGGGTACGGCTCGGCCAGCATCGAGGTGTTCGGCGCGCGGATCGCGGTGGTCAAGCTGATCGCGTTCGTCCTCGCCGTGGTCGCGCTCAGCGCGCTCTACCTGCTGATGAAGAAGACCCGCTTCGGCTGGGCGCTGCGCGCGACCATCCAGCACCGGGACGCCGCCCGGCTGCTGGGCATCGACACCGACAGGGTGGCCGGCTTCGGCTTCGGCATCGGGCTGGCCACCGCGGCGATCGGCGGCACCGCGCTGTCGCTGGACACCACCATCTACCCCTCGTTGCACTGGCACTGGATCGGCCCGCTCATGGCGATCATCGTGGTCGGCGGGCTGGGCAGCGTGCCGGGCGCGGCCATGGCGGCGCTGGTGCTCGGGATGGCGCAGAGCCTGCTGCAGATCCCGCTCGGCACCACCTGGGCGCAGACGGTCTTCTACGTCGCGCTCTTCGCCACCCTGGCGATCCGGCCACAGGGATTCTTCGGAGGCCGCCTTGCTCAACGCTTCTAGAGTTCTCAAGATCTCGGCGGTCGTCCTGCTCGCGGTGGCGATCCTCGCCTTCCCGAGCCTCGCGCCGAACCCGTACATCCTCTCGGCCGGCGTGCTGGTGCTCAACTACGCGGTGCTCTCCACCTCGTGGAACTTCGTGGGCGGCTTCACCGGGTACATCTCGCTCGGGCACGGCGCGCTGGCCGGCCTGGGCGCGTACGGCACCGGTCTGCTGGTGGCGAAGGGCGGGCTTCCGCCCTTCCTCGCCCTCTTCGTGGGGGCCGGGCTGGTTGCATTGCTCGCGGTTCCGATCGGCTTCGCCGCCTTGAGGGTACGAGGGGCAAGCTTCGTGATCGTTTCGATCTCGCTGGTGCTGATCCTGCTGCTGGTCTTCCAGAGCTGGGCCTCGGTCACCGGCGGGTCGCGCGGCCTGGTCGTACCCCGGCCCTTCGACCTGAGTCGTCCCGAGCACCATCGGGTCTTCTACTACCTGTTCGCGGCGCTGCTCGCGGTGGCGCTGCTGGCCTGGTGGCTGATCGACCGCTCCCGGTTCGGGCTCGGCCTCAAGTCGATCCGCGAGGACGAGGACAAAGCGGAGGCGCTGGGGACGGCCACCTTCTCGTACAAATTGATCGTCTTCGTCGTTTCCGCGGGGTTCACCGCCCTGGCCGGTGGGATGTACGCGCTCTGGTTCGGCGACCTCGACCCGGTCTTCCAGTTCTCCATCCTCACCGGCTCCTACCTGGTGCTGATGGCGCTGCTCGGCGGGGTGCGGCAGCTGTTCGGGCCGGTGACCGGCGCGATCATCGTGGGCGTCGCGCTGGAATACTTCAAGGTCGAGTACGGCGACACCCCGCTGCACCTGGTCGCGACCGGCCTGCTGCTCGCGCTCGTGGTGCTCTTCATGCCGGACGGCATCCTGCCGGCCATCGGCGACCTGCTGAAACGCTTCGATCGCACGCAGCGGTCGTCGATCCGCGAGGTCACCGCGGCCGAGTTGCGCGAACAGCGGCTCACCGAAGCGAACGGGGCGGCGCGATGAGCACCTCACTGTCCACGACCGACCTGCGCAAGGCGTTCGGCGGCGTGACCGCCATCGACGGCGCCTCGGTGACGTTCCAGCACGGCAAGGTGAACGCGCTGATCGGGCCGAACGGCTCGGGCAAGACCACCTTCTTCAACTGCGTGACCGGGATGATCAAACCGGACAGCGGCTCGGTGACGTACGACGGCAAGGACATCACCGGGAAGGCGCCGCACCGGATCGCCCGGCACGGACTGGGCCGCACGTTCCAGCTCTGCCGGACCTTCCCGCGGATGACGGCCCTGGAGAACGTGCTGGCCGCCGTACCCCCGGGTGGTCTTCTCGGTGGCCTGCGCGGCGCACGGCGCCGCACCGAGATCGAGCGGGCCATGAGCTGGCTGACCCGGCTCGGCATCGAGCACCTGGCCGGCAACGAGGCCCGGGACATGTCCTGGGGCCAGCAGAAGCTCCTCGAACTGGCCGGCGTGCTGATGGCCGAGCCCGCGACGGTGCTGCTCGACGAGCCGGCCGGCGGGGTCAACCCGGCGCTGCTCGACCGGATCGGCGTGCTGGTCCGCGAGCTGAACGCGGAGGGCCGCACCTTCGTGATCGTCGAACACAACATGGACCTGGTCATGAGCATCAGCGACCACATCGTGGTCTTCGACAGGGGCCGGCCGATCGCTGAGGGACCGCCCTCGGTCATCCGCACCGACGAGAAAGTCCTGGGGGCATACCTTGGCGTCTGAACTCTCCCTCGTCGACATCGTCGCCGGCTACGGCCGTGCGGCGCCGGTGCTCCGCGGCTTCAGCGTCGAGGTGCCGGCCGGGAAGATCGTCTGCCTGGTCGGCCCGAACGGCGCCGGCAAGTCGACAGTGCTGAAGGTGGCCGGCGGCCTGCTCAAGCCGCGCGAAGGAAAAGTGCTCGTGGGCGGCGAGGAGGTCACCGGCCGCGGGCCGCAGGCCATGCTTGCCGCCGGGGTGTCGCTGGTCCTGCAGGGGCACAGCGTCTTCCGCGAGATGACCGTCGAGGAGAACGTGCTGCTCGGCGCGTACTCGATCAAGGACAAGGGACGCATCGCCGAGCGCGTGGCGTTCGTGAAAGAGGTCTTCCCGGTGGTCGCCGACCGCTGGGGATCGCTCGCCGGTCTGCTCTCCGGCGGGCAGCAGAAACAGGTGGAGTTCGCCCGGTCGCTCATGGTCGACCCGAAGGTCGTCCTGCTGGACGAGCCGTCGATGGGTCTCGACCCGAAGGCGACCGGCACGGTGTTCGAACAGGTCGTGCGGATGCGCGACGCCGGCACGGCGGTGCTGCTCGTCGAGCAGAACGCCCGCCGCGCGCTGGAGACCGCCGACCTCGGGTGCGTGCTCGACCTCGGGCGCGTGCACATCTCCGGGCCTGCCGCGGAACTACTGGCCGATCCACAGCTCGGGGAGCTCTACCTCGGCGGCCGTCCCGCCGAGCCGGAAGTCCGTCCGAAGATCTGAAAGGTCGTCCATGAGACGAGCCCTAGGAGTCGCCGTCGCCGCCGCGCTGGTAGCGACACTCGGAACACCGGTCAACGCGGGGGATCCAGGCCCGCGTGACGTCCATCCCTCCCTCCGCTCCGATCTGATCGCCTTCTACGACTTCGACCATCCGATGCCCGACGACCCGGCCCTCGAACGGGACCTGGGCCGGTCCGGCACGGAGATCGAACTGATCAACGGCGGCGCCGCACAGCGGGTGCCCGACTCCGCGTATCCGGGCAGCCGCCGGGCGCTCCAGACCAAGCAGGTCACGCCGGACGCCGCCGGCAACGACGACTGGAAGGCCGGCGTCTACTCGCCGACCGGGGTGCGTACGCTGCGCGCCTTCAACGCTGTGGGCGGCACCACGGTGATGGGCTGGTTCAAGCGCTCGATGGACGGGCCGGCCCCGAACACCGTCACGCCGGCCCCGGACGACCGGTTCAACGCGATCGGCCTGGCCGGCGTGCTGACCGGCGACTCCGACGGGCACGCGGTCCGCGCCCTGCTCGAACTGATCGACGTCCAGGGCACCCTGCGTCTCGTCGCCCTCGGCCGGCGGCTGGACGGCGGCGCCTCGCAGACGTTCGCGGCGAGCGCCGACTGGAAGACCCTGCTGCCCAAGGACCAGTGGGTGCACATCGCCGCGACCTTCGACTTCAACGCCGGGACCATGGCGCTGTACCGCAACGGCGTACCGGTCGAGGGCTTCTACACCGTGACCGGCGACCCGTGGCAGGTCGGCGGTCCCGGGGGGCCGTTCGTCACCACGGCCACCGACCCGCGCGGCATCAAGATCGGCGGGAGCTTCCCGCAGAACACCGTCGAGCGCAACCCGTGTGACTGCCGGATGGACGCGCTCATGTTCCTGGACCGCTCGCTGTCGGCCCGGGACGTCGCGAACCAGTACCGCTACATGAGAAGCCGGGGGTAACTCATGCGCCGCTACATCCTTCCCATCCTGCTCATTCTGTCCACATTGTTCATACCGAGCCAGGCCATGGCCGCCGCCGAGCCGATCGACGACCCGGTTCCGGTCGAACCGGTCGCCTCCCGCCTCGGTCTCGTTCTCGAGGAATACGCCCAGTTCCCGCAGTCCAACCCGACGCCGGCGCCGACCGACCCGCGCCTCATGCGGCACGCCCGGATCAACACGATCATGGAACTGCCGGACGGCTCGGGCCGGCGCGCCGTGCCCGACCTGAACGGCAACCTCTACCTGGTCAAGGACGGGGTGCCGCACGTCTACCTGGACGTGGCCGCCACCTTCGCGCCGCAGTTCTTCTCCGGCCGCGGTCTCGGCCAGGGCTTCGGGTACGTGACCTTCCACCCGGACTTCAAGTCCAACGGCCTCTTCTACACGATCCACACCGAGCAGGCCACGCTCACCACGGCGGTGCCGGACTTCCAGCAGTCGGGGACCACGCTCTTCCACGGTGTGATCAACGAGTGGAAGGCGACCGACCCGGCCGCCGACACGTTCGCCGGCACCCGGCGGGAGATCCTCCGGATCGGCTTCGCCGGCCAGATCCACGGCATCCAGGAGATCAACTTCAACCCGACCGCGCGTCGTGGTTCGGCCGAGTACGGCAAGCTCTACCTGGCCGTCGGTGACGGCGGCATCGGCGTGCGCACCACCGACCCGCAGAACCTCGCGATCCCGCACGGCAAGCTGATCCGGATCGACCCGGCCGGGAACAACTCGGCGAACGGCAAGTACGGCATCCCGGCCGACAACCCGTTCGTCGGCCAGGCCGGCGCGCTCGGCGAGATCTGGGCCTACGGTTTCCGCGACCCGCACCGGTTCAGCTGGGACCGGCAGACCGGCCGGATGTACCTCGGCCACATCGGCGAGAAGTCGACCGAGGCGATCTACGAGGTCCGCAGGGGCGACAACGCGGGCTGGAGCGAGCGCGAGGGCTACCTGGTCTTCGACCGGGCCGCCACCAACGTCTGCGACCGGCTCTACCCGCTTCCCGAGAACGACGCCGAGAACGGCTACGACTACCCGGTCGCCGTCTACGACCACAACCCGGCGCCCGGCTGGAACTGCACCGACGACGTCGGCGTCGCGGTGGCCGGCGGATTCGTCTATCGCGGCACCCGGATCCCGGCGCTGCGCGGCAAGTACGTCTTCGGCGACCTGGTCGCGGGCACCGTCTTCTACACCGAGACCAGCGAGATGAAGCGCGGCGGCCCGCCCGCCACGATCCACCGCCTGCACCTCTTCAACGCCGCCGGCGAGTCGGTCCGCATGCAGCAGCTCTCCTCCCCCGGCGCGCCCGGCAACCCGGAGCGGGTCGACCTGCGGTTCGGCACCGACAACCGGGGCGAGCTCTACATCCTGGCCAAGGCGAACGGCAAGGTGTGGAAGGTGACCGGTACGAAGACCTTCGCGGCCGGCTCGGTGGGACACCACCGGGTGGACGGCAAGGCGATCGCGTCCCACTGGGCGCCCGTCACGCCGGCGAAGTGGCAGTTCACCGGCAAGGAGATCATCCTGGCCGAGGCCGGGACCGACCCGGGCGCGCCGCGGCGGCCGTTCGAGTACGCGGTGCTGACCAAGGGCCCGGCGTTCTCCAGCGTGGAGGTGAAGGCCGAGGTCAGGCTGGACACCCCGGTCGACGTCTCGAACCGCGACGTGATCATCGTGTTCGGCTACCGGTCACCGACGCAGTTCTACTACGCGCACCTCTCCAGCGATAACACGATCTACCCGCACAACGGCATCTTCAAGGTCAACGACGCCGATCGCGAGCGGATCGACTACCAGTGGAACGGCCGGTCCCGCGGCGCCAACCCGGCGATCACGGACACCGCCTGGCACGACGTCAAGGTCAAGCACCTGCCGGCCACCGGCGAGATCGCCGTCTACGTCGACGGCGACCGCGACCCGATCATGACGGCGGTCGACAAGACCTTCGCCTCCGGCCGCGTCGGCTTCGGCTCCTTCGACAACATCGGCCGAGCCCGCCACTTCACCGCGACCGGCACCCCCGCGTCGTAGATCGCCCGCCCCTCCCCGTCCCCGCCCGCCCCTCATGCCGATCTTGTGAAGCTCCGCAGCAACGGTGCCGCACAGCCTCACGGGATCGGCGGAGGGAGGGGGAGAGGACGGGGAGCGGCCGGCCACTCCCCCGACGGCCGGCCGACCACGTGGCTCGAGTTACGGCTTCGCCTCGTACGCGATGTTGAAAGGCGTCTCCCCCACCCGCCGGAAGCGGGTGAAACCGGCGTCGGTGACGAGACGGCGGATGGGTTCCTCGCCGGCCTGGGCGCCGAGCGAGTAGCCGCCCTCCTGGGAGAGCGCGCTCGGCACGCACAGGAAGGCGGAGAACGCGTAGTAGGCCCGCCCCACCGGGTTCAGGTTGTCGGCGACCGTGGCGCCGGCCGCCGGCTCGACGATCAGCCAGCTGCCGTCCGATTTCAGCTCGCCGAGGACGTGCCGGGCCGCACCCAGCGGGTCGCCCATGTCGTGCAGCGCGTCGAACGTGGTGACCAGGTCGTACGGTCCCCCGCCGAAGGTCTGCGCGCCGGCCACCTCGAAGCTGACGGCGGCGAGGGAGCGCTTGCGGGCGTGCTCGATCGACCCGGCGTGCAGATCCGAGCCGGTGAAGGACGAGTTCGGGTACGCCCGTGCCATCAGCTCGGTCGACGCCCCGTGACCGCAGCCCACGTCGGCGACCCGGGCGCCGGACCGCAGTTTCTCCTCGGCGCCGTCGAGCGCCGGGATCCACGCGGTGACCAGGTTGGCGCTGTACGCCGGCCGGAAGAAGCGTTCGCAGCCGCTGAACACGTCCTCGTCGTGCTCGTGCCAGCCGATGCCCTCACCGGTCTTGAAGGCCGTGGTGACGCGTTGCGAGGCCCGCAGCGCGCCGAGGGCCAGCTGGAACGCGCCGGGCGCGAAGATCGGGCCGTCCGGGTCGGTGAGCGCGAACGTCTGCTCCGGGGTCATCGAGTAGTGGCCGGTCGAGGGGTCGTACTCGACGTACCCGCCGGCGGCCTGCCCGCGCAGCCACTCCTCGACGTAGCGGGGCGCCGTCCCGGTCCGCTCGGCGAGCTCTTGAGGCAGGGCCGGCGCCGTCGAGAGGGCCTTGTAGAGGCCGAGCCGGTCGCCGACGACGATCCCGCCGGCCGCCATCGTGGCGCCGAGATCGCCGACGAATCGGTGCACGAATTCCATGAGTTTCTGCTCGTCAACTGTCATGAATCCGTTCTACGGGTGTCGCCGCGGCCGGGAATCGGTGTGCACTACCTAAGACGGAGGAGGGATCTACCTAGAAGTGCTGGAACGCGAGCGTGAACTCGCCGAGCTGGGCGCCGCCGCCCGGCAGGCCCGGGACGGCCGGGGCTCGGTCGTGCTGGTCACCGGCGAGGCGGGGATCGGCAAGTCCACGGTGGTGTCGGCGGTCCGCTCGGTGCTGCCGGCCGAGGGCCGGCTGCTGGTCGGCTACTGCGACGACCTGGCCACCCCGCGGGTGCTCGGCCCGCTGCGCGACCTGGTCGGCAAGGTGGGCACGGCGCTGACCGAGGCGCTGAACGGCGGCGACCGCACGCGGGTGTTCGAGGCGGTACGCACCGAGCTGGACTGGCCGGGCCACCCGACCGTGCTGGTCGTCGAGGACCTGCACTGGGCCGACGAGGCGACGCTCGACGTGCTGCGGTTCCTGGTGCGCCGCATCGCCACGCTGCCGGTCGTGCTGGTCGGGACGTACCGGGACGACGAGATCGACGCGGGCCATCCGCTGCACGGCCTGATCGGCATGGCGAAACCGGTGCGCCGCCTGCCGCTGGCCCGGCTCTCCCTGGAGGCCGTCGGGAAGCTCGCCAAGGACAAGGCGACCGAGATCTTCGCGATCACCGACGGCAACCCGTTCTTCGTCACGGAGGTACTCGGGGCGGGCGACGTCGATGCCGTCCCGGCCACCGTGACCGAGGCCGTCCACGCCCGCCTGCAGACCCTCGACGGCCCCTGCCGCACCGCGCTCGGCCTGCTCAGCGTCATTCCGTCCGCGGTGGACGCCGCCCTGGTGGAACGCGTCGTCCCGGGCGGCCTCGACGCCCTGGCCCCGGCCGAGCAGCGCGGCATGCTGTCGGTGACGCCGGCCCGGGTGGCGTTCCGGCACGAGCTGATGCGCCGGGCCGTGGCGGCCGGGCTGACCGCGTCCCGCCGGATCGCCGCGAACCGGGCCGTGCTGGCCGCGCTGCTGGAGTTCGGCGACGCCGACCTGTCCCGGGTCGTGCACCACGCGACCGAGGCCGGCGCCACCGAGCTGATCGTGCAGTACGCGCCGGCCGCGGCCCGCGAGGCGGCGAAGGCGGGCTCGCACCGGGAGGCGGCCGCCCACTACCGGACCGTGCTGGAGCACCGGTCCGCGTTCCCGCCGGCCGAGCGGGCGGATCTGCTGGAGGAGTACGCCGAGGAGTCGTACATGCTGGGCCGGGACGAGCCCGCGGTGACCGCGCAGCGCGAGGCGGTCGGGCTCCGGCGCGCGCTGCCGGACCGGGTGGCGCTGGGCCTGGCGCTGCGCCGGCTGTCCCGGTTCCACTGGTACGCGGGGGTCCGCCCGCCGGCCGAGAAGGCCGCCGTCGAAGCGGTGGCGGTCCTCGAGGACGCCGGTGACCCGGCCGCGCTGGCGTACGGTCTCAGCAACGCCTCCCAGCTGCACGCCCTCGGCGGCGAGAGCGCCGAGGCGATCCGCACCGGCGAGCGGGCGATCGCGCTCGCGGCCGACCCCGCGGTGCTGTCGCACGCGATCAACAACGTCGGCTACGCCTACTGGGATCTCGGTGACGCCGCCCGCGGCCGGCGGATGCTCGAGGAGAGCCTGCGGGTGGCGCTCGAGGCCGGCGAGGACGACCACGCCTGCCGCGCCTACGTGAACGCCGCCTGGCATCTCATCGACGACCTGCGGCTGGACGAGGCGAGCGCGCTCCTCGACGCCGGGATGGCGTTCGCGGAACGTACCGAAGTGCTGGGTTTCCTCCGCTATCAGCACATCACCCGCTCGGTCGTGCACCTGCAGCGCTGCGAGTGGGACGACGCGGAACGCCACGCCCGCTGGGAGGAGGGCGCGCCCGCGATGATGCGCACTCCCGCTCTCGTGGTGCGGGGCCTGCTGCGAATCCGCCGCGGCCTGCCCGGCGGTGAGGGGCGGATCGAGGAGGCCTGGGAGATCGCCCGCGGCATCGGCGAGGCGCAGCGCATCGGCCCGGCAGGCGCCGCGATGGCCGAGGCGGCCTGGTTGCGTGACGATCCCGCGGTCGGCGAGCGGCTGGCGCCCACCTATCGCGAGCGTCTCGCCGCCGAGGGCGGCCGCCGCCTCGCGGCCTTCGGCACGTGGCTGGTCCGGCTGGGCGTTCCGGTTCCGCTTCCCCCTTCCCTGTACGCCGGGAAGCCCACCGCGCATGACCTCGCCCGCCGCGCGAGACGGTCCGGCTGCCACTACGACGAGGCCGTCGCTCTCGGCGACAGCGGCGAACCCGCGGACCTGCTCGCCGCGATCCGCATCCTGGACGGCATCAGCGCCGCGCCGGTGGCCCGCAGGCTCCGGTCCCGCCTCCGGGGGCTCGGCGTGGCCCGCATCCCGCGCGGCCCGGCCCCGGCCACCCGCGGCAACATCGCCGGGCTCACCGGCCGGCAGGCCGAGGTGCTGCGCCTGCTCGCCGCCGGCCTGACCAACCCGGAGATCGCGGCGAGGCTGGTCCTGTCCACCCGGACCGTGGACGCGCACGTGGCGGCCATCCTGGTGAAGCTGGGCGCCCGCAACCGCCACGACGCGGTCTCCCGGGCGAGGGAGATCGGCGGCCTGCCAGAATCGTCGGGTGCGTGAAGTCATCGACGGCGTGTTCGAGATCCGCCTGGGCTACGTGAACGTGCACCTCGTGGTCACCGACGACGGCCTGGTCCTGATCGACACCGGGCTGCCCGGCCGCGCGCCGGCGATCGAGCGGGCCCTGCACGGAATCCGGCGCAGCCTCGGCGAGGTGCGTACCGTGCTGGTCACCCACCACCACCCCGACCACGTCGGCAGCCTGGCCGAGGTGAAACGGCGCAGCGGCGCCCGCCTGGTCGCGCACGCCGCCGACGCCCCGCACATCACCGGCGCGTTCCCGGCGGCCCCGCCCGCGGGCGTGCTCGGCAAGCTGGTGAGCCGCCTCATCGGCACGGTCGAGCCGACGAAACTCGACCAGCTCGTCGGCGACGGCGCCGAGCCGCTGCCCGGGTTCACCGCGCTGCACACGCCCGGGCACACCCGCGGCCACCTCTCCTTCCTGCTGGACCGGGACGGCGGCATCCTCTTCGCCGGCGACGCGGCCGGCAGCCGGGGCGGCAAGGTCGGCCCGCCGCCCGGCCCGGTGACCGCCGACCCGGCCGAGGCCCGGGAGAGCCTGAAACGGCTGGCCGGCGAGCAGTTCACGCACGCCGTCTTCGGCCACGGAAGGGCCGTGACCGGGCGCGCCGTGGAGGCGTTCCGCGCGGCGCTGTAGCGGGTAGGTAAGAATCTGTCGACCAAGGGAAAGGACCCTCGCGTGACGGACGAACCGCTCTACGCCCAGCTGGGATTCACCGACGCCGAGTGGGGGCTGATCGCCGGCCTGCCGCAGTCGGTGCTCACCGCGGCGAGCGCCGCCACCCCCGACAGCGCCCGCAAGACCCGTGCCGAGGTCGCCGCCGGCCTGGACCGCATCTCGGACGCCCGCGCCTCGGCGAGCCCGCTCGTCGCGGCCGCCGCCGCAGCCGCCGTGATCGAAGCCGGCGACCCCGAACTCGGCGAGGAACCTCCGGTGATCGAGCCGAGCGACCCGGCCGGCTACGCCGCCGACGTCCTGGCCCGGGCCGCCGAGGCCGCCGCACTCCTCGCCGTGAAGGCCTCGGCCGCCGACGCCGAGACCTACAAGCACTGGCTCGTCGAGATCGCCGACGAGGTGGTGGGAGCCGCCTCCTCCGGCGGCGTGCTGGGCATCGGCGCCGAGTCCATCACCGAGAGCGAGCGCTCCTTCCGCGACGACCTGGCCAAAATCCTGGCAGGCTGACCCCATTTCACAGCGCGCTGGCGTACATCCCCCAACCCGGCTGTACGCCAGCGCTCCCTCCGCGCCCGATTTGTCGCCCTGTAGTACAGCCACCCACCGCGGCTGCACGCCACGGCTGCCTCCGCGCCCGAATTGTCGCCCTGCAGTACAGCCACCCACCGCGGCCGCACACCACGGCAGCCCCACGCCCGAATTGTCGCCCTGCAGTACAGCCACCCACCGCGGCCGCACACCACGGCAGCCCCCACGCCCGAATTGTCGCCCTGCAGTACAGCCCGGTCGGCGGGGACGGGCCAGCCGGCGGGAGCGGGGACGGGCGTGGGTGTCAGGGGTCAGGTGGGTGGGCGCCAGTTCATGACCGGGTCCATCTGGCGCAGGATCAGGTCGGGGCCGAGCCGGCCGGCCAGTGACATCGCCGTGTTGCGCGCCCACTCGGCGAGCGGGTTGTCGAGGCCGGCGAGGCGGCCGATGCGCCGGGACTCCTTCGCCACCATCGTGACGCGCGGGAGCCTTGAGGCCGTATATCGCGACAAGTCGGGAACCGAAGCCGCCAGCACCGCCGCGTCCTCGATCGCCTGGCACGCGCCCTGACCGAGGTTCGGCGTCATGGCGTGCGCGGCGTCGCCGAGCAGCGCCACCTTCCCGGAGTGCAGGGTGGGCAGCGGCTCGTCGAGGCAGCGGATGTCGGTCCGGGTCACCTCCGGCGCGGAACGGATCAGCGCCGGGATCGGGTCGTGCCACCCCGCGAAGTGCCGCAGCAGCTCAGCCTTCTCGCCGGCCGAACCGGCCGCCGCGCCCCCGGCCGAACCAGCCGCCGTGCCCCCAACCGGAGCAGCCGCCGTAGCCCCGGCCGAACCGGCCGCCGTGGCCCCGGCCGGAGCGGGCGCTGTCGCATAGCAGTAGACCCGTCCATCGCCCAGTTCCGCGATCCCGAAGACCTTGCCGCCACCCCAGCTCTCCGCGATCTCCAGCGTTCCGCCCGGGTGCGACACGACGATCCGCCAGCTGGTGACTCCGGTGTGGACGGGCCCGGGGAAGCCGGGGAGCAGCTTCCCCCGTACGGATGATCGCAGTCCATCGGCCGCGACCACCAGATCAGCCGCAAGCGTCCCCTCGGCCGTGACCACCGACCCGCTCTCCGGATCGACGTCCGAGGCCGCCAGGCCGAGGCGGAGCGCTTCCGGCGGGAGAGCGGCCACCAGCGCGTCGACGAGCATGGCACGGTGCATCACGATGACGTCATCGCCGAAGCGGGCCCGGGCTCGACCGGCGTCGGTACGGGTGATCCAGCTCCCGTCCGGCCGGCGGATCCCGGCGGTACCCTGCAACGCCGACTGGGAGCGGACGCGATCGCCGACGCCGAGCGCGTCGAGGACCCGCAGCGCGTTCGGGGCGACGGCGAGCCCGGCGCCGACCACCTCGAGCGTGGGGGCGCGTTCCAGGACGGTGACGTCCCAGCCGCGGCGCCGCAGCGCGATCCCCGCGGTCAGCCCGCCGATCCCCGCCCCGATCACCACGGCTCGTGACATGAACCCGATCCTCGCACGACAATCCGGGAGTGGAGGAACACGTGGTCGACGAATACGTGCAGGCCCGTCCCGCCCCGGCGCTGCGGCCCTATGCCGGGCTCTACTCCGGCTACCGCCAGCGTGGTGTGCCGCCGGCGCGTCACCGCGGGCTGCCGTCCCCGTACCTGACCCTGATCTTCACGATCGACGAGCCTCTCGTGGTGGCGGCTCATCCGGATCCGCGGCAGCGTCCGGGCACGTTCGCGGCGCTGATCGGCGGGCTGCACCTGGCGCCCGCGCTGATCACCCACGACGGCCGTCAGTCCGGCGTGCAGGTGGCCGTCTCGCCGGCCGGGTGCCGCGCGCTGTTCGGCCTGCCCGCCGCCGAGCTGGCGAACCTCGACGTGGACGCGTCGGCGGTGCTCGGCGATCCGCTCATCCACGAGATCCGCGAGCGTCTGGCGGCGGCGCCCGATTGGCCGGCCCGCTTCGCGGCCCTGGACACCGCCTTGGTCGCGCTTCTGCGCGACGGTCACTCTGCAGACCCGATCGGGTACGCCTACCGTCGCCTGGTCCGGCACGACGTGCCGATAGCCGCGCTCGCCGAGGAGATCGGGTGGAGTGGCCGTCACCTCACCGGCAGATTCCGCGCCGAGCTCGGGTTGCGTCCGAAGGAGGCGTCCCGGGTGGCCCGCTTCGACCGGGCGCGCCGGGCGGTCCGGCCGGGTGTGCGGCTCGCCGACGTCGCGGCCGCGCACGGCTACGCCGACCAGTCGCACATGGTCCGCGAGTTCCGGGCGTTCGCCGGCTGCTCGCCGAGCCGGTGGCTGGCCGACGAGTTCGGTTTCGTCCAAGCCCAGCCGGTGTTCGGCGGCGACGATGAACCCCATGACGACTTTCGTATGGCCGACCCTGCAGGCGCATGACGCCCGCGCACTCATCCGATTCCTGGTGGACGCGTTCGGTTTCGAGGAGACCGTCGTGTACGGCTCCGGCGACCAGGTGGACCACGCCCAGCTGGACTGGCCGCTCGGCGGCGGCATCATGCTCGGCTCGGGGAAACCGGACTCGGTCTGGAAGCTGACGCCCGGGACGTTCGGCGCCTACGTCGTGACCGACGACGTCGACGCCCTGCACGAGCGGGCCGCCGCGGCCGGCGCCGAGATCCTGAAGAAGCCGTTCGACACCGACTACGGGTCGCGGGACTTCACGGCCCGCGACCCGGAGGGCAATCTGTGGAGTTTCGGCACCTACCGGGGCGAGCCCCGCACGACTCAGCAGGCGTAGGGGACCTCCACCGAGGTCAGGTGCGCGAGCGCCTGGTTCACCTCGGTCGGGGTGGCGAACTGCTGGAATCGCGGGCCGATCGCCAGGTCCACCACGTCGTCGGTCCGGGTGGGGTCGACGACGATCGTGGCCTGGGCGAGCAGGTACGCGTTGATCAGGGTGCCCCGGCCGGCCGCGGCCGGACCGACGTGGATCGTCGCGACCTCCCGGGCCGGCCTCGCCGTGCTCGGCTCGCCGGCGGCGGCGTCGAACCCGCGGCCGCGCAGATCCCGGGCCAGGGCCTCCCCGCCTGCCCCGGCCAGAACCCGCACCTTCACCTCGCCGGTCGACGCCGGGATCTCGGTGTCCGCCGGAACCGCGCAGGCCGGCGCCGGATCCCCGGAGGGCGCGGCGCCGACCGGCGTCGTCCGCTCCGGTCGGGACAGCAGCACCGATCCGGCGGCCACCGCGACGATGAGGGCCGCGGCCGATCCCGCGGCGGCGGCCCGGCGGCGGGACCGGCGGTGCCTGCCATGGGCGCGGATCCCGAAGGCCGCGGAGAACGCGTCGAAGTCCTCAGGTGTTCGCATACTCGTCTACACCCCACAGCCCGGCGCGAGGTTGCACCACTATTGATCCCGGCCGAGGAGTCCCCGCTCGAAGGCGGCGGCCACCGCGGACGCCCGATCGCGGACACCGAGTTTCGCGTACGCATGAAGCAGGTGGGTCTTGACCGTCGCCTCGCTGATGAAGAGCCGTCCCGCGGTCTCCCGGTTCGTGCACCCCTGCGAGATCAGCGTGAGCACTTCGAGCTCGCGCTGGCTGAGCGGCTCCTTGGCCGGTGACCGGAGCTCGCCCATGAGCCGTCCGGCGATCGCCGGGGAGAGCACCGACTCGCCCCGGTGCGCCGCCACGACGGCCCGGAACAGATCCTCGCGCGGGGTGTCCTTAAGCAGGTAGCCGGTCGCGCCCGCGCGGATCGCCGGCAGCACGTCGCTGTCCGTGTCGTACGTGGTGAGCACCAGCACCCGCGCGGCCGAGCCGGCCGCCTTCAGCTCCCGGATCGTGGTGACGCCGTCCATGACCGGCATCCGCAAATCGAGCAGGACCACGTCGGGGCTGACCGCGCCGGCCACGGCGAGCGCCTCCCGGCCGTCCCCGGCCTCGCCCAGCACGGTGAACCGGTGGTCGCCGGCGAACATGCCGCGCAGGCCGTCCCGGACCACCGGATGGTCGTCGACGATGAGCAGCCCGATCACGCGGCCGCGCCCATCACGACGGCCGGCACGCAGGCGGAGATCGCGGTGCCGCCGCCCGGTTCGGACTCGATCTCCAGGCGGCCGGCGATCCGGGTGAGGCGTTCCCGCATCGCCTGCAGGCCGTACCCGCCGTTGCCGCCGGCCGGCCGCGGCCGCTCCGGGTCGAAGCCGGCGCCGTCGTCGCGCACGTCCAGGGTGACCACGTCCTCCATGTAGGAGAGGGTGAGGCCGACCCGCCGGGCCGCCGCGTGCCGGGCCACGTTCGCGAGGCCCTCCTGCGCGGTCCGGAGCAGGGTCGTCTCGATCTCGGGGAGCAGCCGTTGTGGCGTACCCGTGGTGACCAGCTCGGCCTTCACGCCGGACCGCTCCGACCAGGTCTCCACCACCTCGGCCAGGGCTTCCGGCAGGGCGGTGCCGACCAGCTGCTGCGGCCGCAGCGCCTGCACCGAGCGGCGCGCCTCGGCGAGGCTCTCCCGGGCCAGCCGCTTCGCGGTCTCCAGGTGCCGGCCGTGGTCGGCGGGCCGGGCCGCGGCCGCGTCGGCCGCCTCGAGCTGGGTGACGATGCCGGTGAGGCCCTGCGCCAGCACGTCGTGGATCTCGCCGGCCATCCGCTGCCGCTCGTCCAGCACGCCGGCCTCCCGGGCCTGGACGAGCAGCTGGGCGTGCAGGCCCGCGTTCTCCCGCAGCGCCGCCTCGAGCTTCCGGTTCGTGTCGGCCAGCTCCACGATCATCCGGGCGCGCTTCACCGAGTTCTTCTCGGTCTGGATCTCCACATAGAACATCACCCCGGCGATCAGCACGTTGATCAGGACGGCGAATGCCCAGAAGATGTACCCGCCCTCGGCGGAGAGCGTGGGCAGGCCGCCGACCTGGGAGAGCCCGGCGGTCGCCGCCACCGGGACCACGGCGACGAGCCGCCAGAGGCCGTCCAGCGCGTACCCGATGAAGAGGTAGCCGGTCCAGGTGAAGAAGCCGAACAGCGGGCTCATCCAGACCAGGAGCGCGTACCAGCCGAGCATCCCGATCAGGAAGAAGAGCATGATGCCGCGGCGGTCGTTCCACTGCGGATGGAGGTTCACGAAGAACGCCATCCAGGCCGCGGTCGCGGCGACGGCCGGCAGCATCGTGCCGAAGTCCGGCGACGGCTGGAGCGCGTCACCGGCGGCGAGGACGAGCAGGACCGAGACCGCGAGGGTGGCGAAGGGCAGCCAGAGCAGCCACGCGCCCCGCGTCGTCGACGAGCCCTCCTGCACCTCCGCGGCCAGCATCCGTCATCACTCCCACTTGAAGAACTTCGCCGCCGCGGCGCCGAAGACGAGCAGGTATCCCACGAGCACGGTAACCGAGAGCAGGTTCGGCCAGTGTCCCGTCATCGCCTCGTGCATGAGGCGCTCCCCGGCCGCGAGCGGCGTGTAGTCGGCGATGGTCTGCACGACGTCCGGCATCACCTCGCGGGGCGCGTAGAGGCCGGCCAGGAACATCAGCGGGAAGAACAGGATCAGGCCGATCGCGTTCGCCGCCTTGCCGCTCGGCGCCAGCGCCGCGATCACCAGGCCGACCGCGAACACCCCGGCCACGGCCAGCACCACCGCGAGCAGGAAGGCGATCGGCGACTCCGGGAGCGGTACGCCGTAGGCGATCCCGGCCACCGCGAACACCAGGACCGAGGAGAACACCACGGTGATCGCGGAGAACACGAGCTGGGCGCCGAGCAGCGCGACCGGCCGGACCGGCGTGGTGGCGAGCCGTCGCAGGATGCCCTTCTCCCGGTAGTTCGCGAGGACCGTCGGCATGCCCTGCAACCCGATCATCGCGACGCTCAGCGCGATCACGATGCCGGCGTAGACGTCGACCACCCGCAGGCCGCCGAGATCGGCCGAGGGTTCCCGGAAGGAGGGGACGGCGCCGAGGATCGCGATCAGGACGACCGGGAAGAGCGCCGCGAAGAAGAGGTAGACCGGCTCGCGGAAAGCGGTGCGGAACTCGGTGGCGACGAGCTTCATGAAGACGTTCATGACGGGTGCTCCTCCCCGGCGCGGCCGGTCAGGCGGACGAAGGCGTCGTCGAGGGTGGCCTGTTCGAGGCGCAGCTCGACCGCGACGATGCCGTTGACGGCGAGCACCGAGGTGACCGCGTGCAGCAGGTTGCCGGTGCCGGTGACCTCGATCCGGTCGCCCTGCCGGCTGACCCGGCTCACCTCGGGCAGGCCGGTCAGCAGCTCGTCCGCGATCGGGGCGGACGGCCGGAACCGGATCGTCTGGTCCTCGGTGGCGGTCTGCTCGACCAGGCCGGCCGGGGTGTTCAGCGCGACGACCTCACCGTGGTCGATCACCGCGAGCCGGTCGCAGAGGCGCTCGGCCTCCTCCATGAAGTGGGTGACCAGCAGCAGCGTGACACCGCGGTCGCGGACGCCGGAGATGAGCTCCCAGGTGTCCCGGCGGGCCTGCGGGTCGAGGCCGGTGGTCAGCTCGTCCAGGATCGCGATCTTCGGGTTGCCGATCAGCGCGAGGGCGATCGAGAGGCGCTGCTTCTGGCCGCCGGACAGCTTGCCGAAGAGCGTGTTCAACTTCTCGTCGAGGCCCAGGTCGCCGGCGAGCCGCCGCCAGTCGGCCGGGTCGGAATAGAAGGAACTGTAGAGCTCCAGCGCCTCGCGGACGGTCAGCTTCTCCTGGAGCTCACTCTCCTGGAGCTGGACGCCGACCTGGGCGCGCAGCGAGCGGTCGCGCGGCTCGCGGCCGAGCACGGTGATCGTGCCGGAGTCGGGGACGCGCAGCCCCGCGATGCACTCCACCGTGGTGGTCTTGCCGGCCCCGTTCGGGCCCAGGATGCCGAAGATCTCGCCGGGTTCCACAGCGAACGACACGTCTCGGACAGCTACGGTGTCCCCGTACCGTTTGCTGAGGTTCTTCACCTCGATGACTGTCATGCACCCAGCATCATCGATGTGCGTGGGTGCCCGAATCGACCGGCGAGCGACGCCTGCGGTCAACCGATCGGTTGATGCCCTCCTACGCCACCGCCTCGGTGCTCTCCGCCGGTGTGCGCCGCAGGCTCGAGTACACCGAGCCCACCTGGCTGGCGACGCGGCGCCACGAGTACGCCTGCCGGGCCCGGTCGAGGGCCGCCGTGGCGTAGGTGAACCGCCGCACCTTGTCGTTGATCAGCCTGCGCAGCGCGCCGCCGAGGGCGCGCGGGTCGCGGGCCGGGACCAGGTCGCCGGTCAGCCCGTCCACCACCGTCTCGTTGAGGGCGCCGACCGCGGTGCCGACGATCGGGACGCCGCAGGCCATCGCCTCCAGCGCCTCGTGCTCGAGGTTCTCCTCGTCCTGCCAGGGCGCGGCCACCAGCACGTCGGCGGAGCGGTACCAGTTCGGCATGTCCTGGTGCGCGACCGAGCCGACGAGCCTGAACCGGTCGGCGACCTTGAACTGCTCGGCCATGGCCCGCAGGACCTTGGCGCCCGGGTCGGCGGGCAGCTGCTCGGCCGGCGGGCCGCCGACCACCACCACCTCGGCGCCGGGGACGTAGCGCATCGCCTCGATGACGTCGCCGAAGCCCTTCCGTTCGACCAGCCGGCCGACGGACAGGATGCGGGGGCGTTCCGGATCCCGCTGGACGGCCGGGCCGTCCGGGGTGAACCGGCCGCTGTTCACGCCGGCCGGGACGATCGTCAGGTTCGCGCGGGGCACACCGATGCGCACGAGTCCTCGTACCTCGTCCTGGGTCTGTGCCACCACCCGGTCCACCGCCCGGCCGAGCGCGCGCTCGTAGCCGGACCGCGACGGACCTCGCGTGTCCTTCGGCGCGTCGCCGAGGGCGGCCAGTTCGTGGAAGGACTGCACCACCGGCACGCCGATCTGGCGCGCCGCCGTGACCGCGGCGAGACCGCTGGTCCAGAAGTGGGCGTGCACGACGTCCGGCACCCAGCTGCCGGCCCACTGCTCGCCGAGCACCCGGGCGAACTCGCCCATGTGCGGCAGCAGCAGATCGGGCGGGATCGGCTGGGCCGGTCCGGCGACGATGTGCACGACGCGGACACCGTCCGGGGTGATCACCACCTCGGCGACCTCCGGATCGGTGCGCCGGGTGTAGACGCGGACGTCGTGGCCGAGCTCGGCGAGGGCGCCGGACAGCTCGGCGACGTGGGCGTGCCGGCTGCCCGCACCCAGCGGGCTGGCGTGCTCGGAGATCATCGCGATGCGCACCGTGGCTCCTCCAGCGGACATGATCTTCGGCGCACGAGGCGACCGGAAAAAGGGCGGCTTGGATTACGGGTCCGGGATTGCCCGGGCGGCCCATACGTAAACATCGCCCGATCGTTACAAGGGCCGCGAGCAGGGTACTTCCGACGCCGTGGCAATCGTGGCGCGTACCGTTCAGGCCCCACCCGATCGGGTCTTCGCCGTCCTGGCCGACGGCTGGAGCTACAGCGACTGGGTGGTCGGCACCGTACATATCCGTGACGTCGACGAGGCCTGGCCGAAGCCGGGCTCGAAACTGCATCACAAGGCCGGCCCGTGGCCGCTCTCCCTGCACGACTCGTCGACCGTGCTCTCCTGCACGCCCGGCCGCGAGCTGCGCCTGAACGCGGGCCTGTGGCCCCTCGGCGCGGCCGTGGTCGCCATCCGCCTCGAGCCGGTCTCGGGTGGGGCGGCCACCCGGGTCGTGATCGAGGAGGATTTCGAGGCGGGCCCGCTCCTCTTCATCCGCAACAAACTCAACGATCTGATCCTGCATCGCCGCAACATCGAGTCCCTGCGCCGCCTGGCCGACATAGCCGAACGCCAGCGATAGATCAGTGGGAGGCCGCCCGGGACAGATAGACGGCCGCGTAGCGGTCCAGGAACGGCTCGATGGCGGTCTCCGCCACCTCGGCGAACCCCTCGAACACGTCCTGGTAGAGCTGGATGTCGGAGATCACCTGCGATCTGAGCGAGGTGTTGAAGAGGTCCATCATCACCCACTCGTCGTCGAGCAGCTCGAAGCCGTTCATCGGCGCCCGGGCGAGCGCCGCGTCGGCCGGGATGATCGCGATCGAGACGTTCGGCAACCGCGCGATCTCCCGGATCCGGCGCACCTGGGCGACCATGTCCTCCGGGGAGCCGAGCCGGTTGCTCAGCGTCGACTCGGTCATGATGAATCGGAACCGCTTGTCCGGGATCTTCAGGATCCGCTGACGGCGCACCCGGGCCGCGACCGCGTCGATCAGGTCCGCCTCGGCGGTCTCGGACTCCGGCTCGTTGCCCGGCCGGCGCCGCGGGCGCATCACGGCCTCGGCGTATCCGCTGGTCTGCAGTAGCCCGGGCACGACCGCGGGCTGAAAGATGCTGATCTCGCGGGCGGCCTGTTCCGCCTCGGCCACCTCCGCCTGCCGACGGGTCAGGCCACCGGATCGGGTACCCCATTGCTCCATCGGCTCGGTGGCCGGCCGGGTCGCTCCCGCGTGCTGCGCCAGCTCGTCGATCTCGGATTCCGACATCCGGAGCGCTTCCGCCAGCCGCCGGACGTCGGCCGGCGTGACGCCGGTGCGGCCGGTCTCGACACGGGACACCTTCGACGGCGTCATCCCGGCCAGTTCGGCCAGTTGCTTGCCGGTCAGTCGCAGCGACCTGCGGCGCTCCCGCAGGACGTCGCCGACCGGGTGGGTCGTCTCCGGGCCGGATGTGCCGGGCTCGCGACCTCGATCTGCCAAGCCCGGCTCCCTTCGCTGGTCCTACGACTGCTGAGCGCGAACCGCGTCGGCCAGGAGCTCGATCGGAATCTCGACGAGCTGCTCACCGACCGGAAGATCCACATGGGCGTTCTCGGCGCTCACGGTGTATCCCTGGACCACGAGGGTGCCGCGATTGGTCGTATACACCGTGGGGCACGTGCCCGTGGTGCACGTGCCGGCCAGCATGACTAATTCCAAACCCGAAGAATTATGTCCGACATTTCCTGTTTTCTCATCATTCGTCATGGCGCAAGATTGTCACAGATGATCACGCTGACATGCAATATTGCAGCAAGCCGACGTCCGCTTACTGCAGGACGCTATCGGGCGTCGAGCCATATGCAATAGCCTTGTCGCCATATGGCAATCCTGAACCTGTCGGGATGCCATCTAGCAGGTCATTTCGACGACCGTCTACTTTTGCGCTCCTTGCACATGCATTGCACTGGATCTCGCGTGCCTTGCATTCTCGGAGTGCGAGCTTCGACTCGCACTTCACCCGGCCGGGTGTCATGCCGTCCCACTTCAGGGGGTCCGTCATGTCACCGCACCAGAACATGATCTACATTGCCGTCGCGGCCTGCCTTCTGCTCGCGCTGCACATGGTCAAACGCGTCCTCGTGCCGATGGGTGCGCTCTTACGCGTGGCAGCCGCGGTGGCGGTCATCATGATCGCTCTGCTCGCGGCCCTGGCGCTGGTCGTCATCGCCATGGCGGCCGGGATCTGATCGTCCTCAGCTCGACGAGCCGTAGACGGCGCGGTGGGCTCCGTTGATCGCTGCTCGATAGAGGTCTCCGGTCAGGGCACGGTCGCGCGCGAGCGCCGCCTTCGCCGCGTTGGCGCCGGGTGCGCCGTGCACGCCGCCGCCGGGGTGGGCGGAGGCGCTGCCCAGGAAGAGGCGGTCGACAGGGGTGTCGGAGCGGCCCAGGCCGGGGATGGGGCGCAGGAAGAGCTGCTGGAACGCGGCCGAGGTGCCGCCGCCGAGGGCGCCGCCGACCAGGGACGGGTTCTCCTTCTCGAGGATCGCCGGGGAGAAGATGTTGCGGCCCTCGACGCGGCTCAGGAAGCCGGGCGCCTGCTCCTCGATCACCGCTTCCATGCGCTCGACGTGGCCGCTGATCTCGTCGTCCGTCCAGGACTGGCGGTGCGGCAGGTGCGTGTAGGCCCATACCGACTCGGTACCCTCCGGGGAGTGCGACGGGTCGGCGGTGGTCATCTGGCCGAGCAGCAGGAACGGGTTCGGCGGCAGTTCGTCGACGGCCAGGTGGGCGGCGTAGCGGCTGAGGTCGTTCAGGTCGGCGCCGAGGTGGATGGTGCCGGCGCCGGCCGCGGCCGGGTTCTTCCACGGGATCTTCGTGCGCACCGCCCAGTCGACCTTGAGGGTGGCGCCGTCCCAGCGGAAGTGCGCGAGATCCTCCACGAGGCGCGGAGGCAACCATCGTTCGCCCACAAGATCGAGGAAGAGAGCGGGGGCGGGTACGTCGGCGATCACCGCGCGCCGGGCCCGCCAGTCCCGGCCGTCGGCGGTGCGCGCCCCCACGGCCCGGCCACGCGCCACCAGGATCCGGCTCACCGGGGCCTCGTAGACGATCCGCCCCCGGTCGCCGAGACGCTTCACCAGCGCGGATGTGATCTCCTGAGCCCCGCCCACCGGCACCGGCCAGCCGAACTCCTGCCCCAGCATCGCGAGCAGCCACCCGTACACCCCACTCCCGGCCTGTTCCGGGGAGAGATCCGTGTGAAGGGCACAGCCGGCCATGGCGAGGGTCGCCCCCTCGCCGCGGAACAGTTCGGCGCCGAGTTCCCGTACCGAGAGAAGAAGGCGCCGCGCAAGGCGCAAGGCGCCGCTGATGCGCAGGTCACGCACCAGGCCGAGGCCTTGAGTCACGGGCGGGAAGGGGGTGAAGAGCGTGTCGAGCATCCGGCCGGAGACGGATTGCCAGTCCTGGTAGGCGGTGAGCCAGCGCTCGCCGTCGCCCGGGGCGAACTGCTCCATCGACTCCATGGTGCGCCGGATGTCCCGGTTCATCGTGGCGGCGCGGCCGTCCGGCAGCAGGTGGGTGAGCACGTCCGGCGCGTGCGTCCAGCGCAGGCCCTGCTCGCCGAGGCGCAGGCCCTTCATCACCGGCGACGCGAAGCCCAGCGGATAGAACGAACTGAACAGGTCGGAGAGGTATCCGGGCGCGGTCACGAACCCGGATCGCACCGCCCCGCCCGGGTTCGGGGTGGCCTCCAGCACGAGCACCGACCAGCCGGCGTCGGCGAGCAGGTTCGCGGCGACCAGGCCGTTGTGCCCGGCGCCGACGACAATCGCATCCACGGTCTCCACAGCGGCACGCTACCCACGAGCGGCCGGAACAAACAGCGTTTAGCCGGCCCGCCCCCGGGCACCTCGATCACCAAGCGATTGAAGGGAGAACCTCGTGAGCACCGTTACCGAGTCCGTTGACGTCAACGTGCCGGTACGCACCGCCTACAACCAGTGGACCCAGTTCGAGGACTTCCCGCGGTTCATGGAGGGCGTCAGCGAGATCCGCCAGCTCGACGACACGCACACCCACTGGAAGACCGAGATCGCCGGGGTGAAGCGCGAGTTCGACGCGGAGATCACCGAGCAGCTGCCCGACGAGCGCGTCGCGTGGCACTCGACCGACGGTGAGAAGCAGGCCGGCGTGGTCACCTTCCACCGCATCGACGACACCCACACCCGGGTCACCGTCCAGATGGACTTCGACCCGCAGGGCTTCGTCGAGACGGCCGGTGACAAGCTCGGCGTCGTCGACCGCCGGGTCAAGGGCGACCTGCACCGCTTCAAGGAGTTCATCGAGAGCCGCGGCGGCATCGAGACCGGTGCCTGGCGCGGCCAGGTGGACCGCCCGGGGATCTAGATCCAGCGTTTGCGCGAGCTTGGGACGACCGCCTCCGGGCGGTCGTTTCGCTTTCGGGGGTACGGGTAACCGACTGCCATGACTGATCACAAGGAAACCGGCGCCTGGCGCGACGAGGAGAAGTTGCCGCTCGACGAGCTGAACCGGGCGATGGCCTCCTGGGACACCGACGGCCAGAACGACCCGAGCGACAACGACAGCGGTCAAGAGGTCCCGGACACCGGAACGCGGCCGAGCACGACCGGTCACACCGGCCCGCACTGAGCCGCTATCGCGGATCTTTTCGATCACCGCGGTCCCGGCGTCGCAGGGTCATGTCGCCCAGGCCCGATCGGACCCGGATCGCGTACCGGTCGGCGGCCCTGCGATAGCCCGGCTCCCGCAGCACGGTGCCGGCCGGGGTCCCGTTGTTCGCCGTCCACGGCGTCACCACCGAGCCGGCCCCCTGGTCGAACCGGATCCGGAACGGCGCCCCGGTCGAGGCCGTCACCACTGCCGCACCCACCCCGCCGGTGAACGTGACCGGCACCGTGCCGACCGGGTCCGGCAGCGACAGCTCGGCCAGCCCGGACGCGCCGAGGACCACCCGGTTCACCCGGCCCCGCCGCAGATTCAGCTGCTGCTCCCCGGCGCCGGCGGGCAGCCGGATGTCCCAGCGCACGTCCTGGTTCAGCACGATGCGCAGCTCGTCCAGCCCATCACCGTCGGTGACGCGCAGCCGGACCACGACCCGGCCGCCGCGGCAGAACACCACCGGGGCCACGCCGGCGTCCGGGGCGGTCGTGATCCGGTAGAGCTGGCCCGGCAGCGGGGCGAACGCGACGCGTACCCGGCTCGCCGCGTCCCCGACCGTGAGCCAGGCGCCGGTCCGGTCCTGCAGCGGCCCGGCGACCACCGGCACCGGCCGGCCGGTCGGCGGCGCGGACGGCGCGATGGTCTTGGGGTCGGCGATCCGCGACGGGGGCGGGGGCGGGGGATTCACGGTGCACGAGGTCACGAGAACGGCTCCGGCCAGCAAGGAAAGGCTCGGCAGGAGCGCGCTTGAGCGGCGGCGGCGCAAGGCGGGGGGCACCATCGGACAACGCAGAATCGGCCGAACGGGTGACGGCGAACCGTCCTGATCGAGTAAGACTGTCCGGGTGCGAGTTGCCGGATTTCTGTCTGATCGTCAGCGTCGTGTCGCCTGGGTGGGCTTTCTGCTCGCCGCGTTCCAGGCCCCGCTCGCTGCCAAGCTGATCGACGACGCCTCCTGGTTCTTCGCGGTCGTCGTGGCCATGCTGGTCGCCACCGTGATCATCGCGGACGACGCCCAGCGTCGCCGCCCCAAGCCTGTCGACTACGCGGAGTAACCGGGTCGCGCCTCGTGCCACGTCCTCCCCCGGGTTCGCCGCTGCTCCTTGAGTTCCGCCTCGTAGAGGTGCCGGCGGCCCTGGGCGAGCTTCTCCCGGGCGTCCCGCTCCACCTCGCGGAACTCGGTGTAGTACCCGTCGTCGTAGGCCTCGACGATCTGGAACGTCCAGTGGCCCGGGATGACGTTGCGGCCGATCAGCTCCCGCTGGATGCGCTCGGCGGTCTCGGTGTGCCCGGCCTGCATGAAGAGCGACACGGCCTCGTCGAGCATGAAGTCGGCGGTGCCGGTCAGCTGATGCATCGAGTAGAGGTGGCCGCGTACCCGCTCGACGGTCTCCAGAGCCTCGCTGAGCTTCCCCAGCGCCTGAACCGTCGTGTCGTCGAGTCCGGCCGGCCGCCGATGCTGTTCGTCCGGCTTATCAGTTTCGGTCGTCATCCCTCTCCTCCCGCCAGCCTCCTTTCCCCGTCGCGGCGACTTCAACCGACCTGCACCGGATCGGGGAACCGTTCGAAACCCGAGGCTCCTTAACGTTTCTTCTCATGAATGGCCTGTTCAGCAACGCCGCCGCCCGTTCCGCCCAGCGCTCCGCCAACGCGTCGCTCGCCGACCTCACCGCCGCCGTCGGCGTGAGCGGCCTCGCGTTCGCGCAGAACAACCCCGGCTTCCTGTCGGTGATCGACCAGCACGCCGCCGGCGTCCGGGACAGCCTCTCCGCCGACGCCCGCCCGCTCACCGCGATCCTGCTCGCCGCCTACGCCGAGGGCGTCCGCGACGCCGCCTTCCAGCACGGCTGGCAGGCCCCCGAGGGCGAGATCGACTGGACCGGCGACGACTGGGTCCTCCGCCGCCTCCTCGCGGTCTGCACCCTGGCCCGGACCCTCCCGCCCCAGCGCTGACCCTCGGCCCGCGCCTCGGCCCGCGCTGATCCGCGGCCCGCGCCAAGCCTCAGCCACCGACCACCCGACCTGTTGACCGCACGGCCAGACCGCGGCCGGTAGCACTCACCGAATCCGACCATTCACAGGGCCGGCCCTCCCCCGAGGGCCGGCCCCGAGTCATTTCTTCCCCTTGTCCAGCGGTTCGGTCACCTCGTCGTCGTCCGAGCCGGGCAGCGAGACGACCTGGGTACGCTCCCCCTCGCCGGTCTCCTCGATCACCACCGTCGAGTCGGCGGCCGGCAGCCCGACCACCGTGGGCTCGTCGTCGTCCGGCCCCTGGGTCACCACTGTCGTGTCACCGGAGCCGGGGCGTGCCCGCGAGAACACCTCGGTCTCCCGGATCACCGGCGGCGCGGACTCGTCCGCCCGATCGTCGTCGTAGCTGTCGAACCCCGGAATCAGGTGCGGCCGATCGTCCCGCGGCAGCGGAATCACCTGCGTGTCGTCCCCGGACAGATCCCCGGCCGCCGACCGCCCTTCCCACTCCCGGCGTTCCTCCTCGACCCGGCGCTCCCGCTCACGGCGAGCCTCCGCGGCCCGGCGGTCATCCTCGGCCTTGCGCGCCTCTTCCGCCTTGCGAGCCTCTTCGGCACGACGGGCTTCCTCAGCGCGACGAGCCTCCTCAGCTTTGCGGGCCTCCTCGGCGCGACGAGCCTCCTCAGCCTGGCGCGCCTCTTCCGCGCGACGAGCCTCCTCCGCCTTGCGGGCTTCCTCGGCCTTGCGGGCCTCCTCGGCCTTGCGGGCCTCCTCCGCCTTGCGGGCCTCCTCCGCCTTGCGGGCCTCCTCGGCCTTGCGAGCCTCCTCAGCCTTGCGCGCCTCCTCCGCGAGGCGGGCCTCCTCGGCCAGCCTTGCCTCCTCGGCCCGGCGCGCCTCCTCTTCGGCGGCCTTGCGGGCCTGCTCGTCGGCATAGGCGCGGGCCTGCTCGCGGATCGCCGCCGACTCGGTGGCGGCGCGGTCGAGCCAGCCCTCCCAACGCTGCTGCATGGGGCGGATCAGGCCGCCGCCGACGCCCACCACGATGACGCCGGCGACCGTGGCGAGGATCGTGATGAGCAGCGGGCGGGTCACCGACGTGGCGATGCCCACCTGGTCGAGGCCGGCGATGACGCCCAGCGTCACGATCACCGCGGCGACCGCCTTGGCCAGCACGCGCGCGTAGCCGAGGCCGCCGAGCGCGGCGACGATCAGGTCGTGTGCGGCGCCGGCCACGGCGGCCGCGACGACCACGATGACGACCGCCACGAAGACCTGGGGCAGCCAGGAGATCAGGTCGTTGAGCAGCTCGCTCGCCGGGTTGGGGCCGCCCAGCCCGGCCGCCAGCTGCAGCGCGATCAGCAGCACCAGCCAGAAGGCGAGCCGCGCGCACAGCTCGGACGGGCTGAGCGCGGTCTCGCCGCGGAAGAGGCGGCCGGCCGGGCCGCGCTGGACCGCGCGGTCGAAGCCGGTCCGGCGCAGCGCCTTGCGGACGACCGTCCGCGCCAGGCGCGCCAGCAGGTAGCCGACGATCAGAATGGCGACGAAGGCCAGCGCGTATGGCAGGAACAGCACCACCGACCGCCACATGTCGCTCAGCCCGCGGCTCAACCCGTCTCCGGTCATCCGGCCTCCTCCGTCAGCAGCGCCTCACGCACCACGAGTACCACAGACCTCCGACGAAAACGCTCCCTGCGATGAGTGGAAGATCTCTGAATCGCACCCTGCGATCGAGTCAAGAATCGGACGGTCGTACGGTGCAGCATCGTACAAACGGACCACACGGGATAGGCTTTCTGCATGGTCGGCTCGGGAGCGATCGGCTCGGGCGGAGTTCGCCCGGCAGCGATCTCAACGCTGCCCGTGCAGGGGGCCGGGGCTCAGCACACCGGCCGGGGCTGCACGGCGCTGGTGCACGCCCACGACTGGTCGGGCACCTCACTGGGTCCGATCACGCGCTGGGACCCCGCGGTCCGGGCCGCCGTCGAGCTGGTGCTCGCGTCCCCGGTGCCGATGATGCTGACGCTCGGCGCGGAGTGCCTCACGGTCTACAACGACGCCTACGCCGACGTGCTCGACGACCTGCACCCGGCGGCCCTGGGCAAACCCGCCCCGGAGGCGTTCGGCGAGGCCTGGACCCGGCACGGCGTGGGTGACGTGATCGCGCAGGTGCAGCGCACCGGCCGCGCCGTCCTGGAGCCGGAGAGCCAGGTCCCGGTCCAGCCGGG
Organism: Actinoplanes sp. NPDC023714; assembly: GCF_040639855.1. Taxonomy (NCBI): domain Bacteria; kingdom Bacillati; phylum Actinomycetota; class Actinomycetes; order Micromonosporales; family Micromonosporaceae; genus Actinoplanes; species Actinoplanes sp. NPDC023714. Next base: position 1,403,893 of record NZ_JBFAAR010000001.1, on the reverse strand, counting down.
CGGCACCGAGCCCGCCTTCTACACGCAGGGCCACTCGGTCGTCCGCGACTCCCGCGGCACGGTCGCCGGCGTGCTCACCGTCGCCGCCGAGACGACCCAGGTGATCCACCGGCTGCAGAGCCTCGGCGACCTGACGGCCCGGCTGGCTGGCGCACTCACCATCGACGACGTGACACGCGTCGTCCTCTCGTACGCAATGGCCTCTTTTGATCTTGACCACTGCGTGCTGGCGGTGGACGACGGCCTGGCCTACCGCTATGTGCGGCGCATCCGCGGCGAGATGCTCGACGAGGCGGACGAGCGGCTGCCCCCGGTCTGGCGGCGCGTCGGCGCCGACCCGCAAGCGCCGCTGGTGGCCGCCGCGGAGAGTGGCCGGGCGACGTTCGTGGCCGACGGCGAGCCGCTGCGCGAGGTGGCGACCGACCGGCACGAGCGCCGGGTCCGCGCGCTCGCCGCGCTGCCGCTGCGCGCGCCGTCGCTGCGCGGCGCCCTCACGGTCGGCTTCACCCGGGCGCACAACTGGCTGCCCGCCGAGCGGGCCCTGCTCAAGGCCGCCGCCGAGCTGGTGGCGCAGGCCGCCGAGCGCGCGCGGCGCTTCGAGGCCCAGCACGGCACGGCCCAGCTGCTGCAGCGCAGCATGCTTCCGGAGCACCTGCCCGAGCTCGACACGTTCCGGATCGCGGCGCGCTACGACGTCGGCGTCGACGGCAACGCGGCGGGCGGCGACTTCTACGACGCGTTCCGGCTGGCCGACGGCCGGCTCGCGATGGTGCTCGGCGACGTCGCCGGGCACGACGTGCGGGCCGCCGCGGTGATGGGCCAGGTCCGGGCGGCGCTGCGGGCGCTGGCGCTGACCGATCCGGCGCCGCCGAGCGTGCTCGCCGGGCTGGACCGGCTGGTCGGCTCGCTCGGCGCCGAGTCGCGCAACGAGGAGATCTTCGTGACCGTCGTCTACGGGGTCCTCGACCCCGCGGACGGGACGATCACGCTGGCCAGCGCGGGCCATCCGCCGCCGGTGCTGCGCCGGGCCGGCCTGGCCGGCGAGCACGCCACCGCCGAGCTGGTGAAGGTGCCGCCGGGCGCGCCGCTCGGGCTGGGCGGGCGCTGGCAGACCGGTTCGGTGCGGCTGGAGCCGGGCGACACCATCCTGATGTACAGCGACGGCGTGGTGGAGCGCCGCGGCCGTCCGCTCAACGACGGACTGGACGCGCTGGTCGCGGCGGCCGCCGGCTCGGCGAGTGGCGATCCGCGCAACATGTGCTCGCTCGCCACCGCGGCGGTCGAGGGCACCACCGACGACGACGTGGCGGTGCTCGCGGTCGAGCACGCGCTGGCGATGAGCCGGTCGGCGACCATGCAGGTGCCGGCCGAGCCGACCGGGCCGAGCCGCGTACGCCAGTGGATGTCGACGCGGTTGCGCGAGTGGTCGGTGCCGGAGCCGGTGATCGGCGCGGCGATCCTCTGCACGAGCGAGCTCACCACGAACGCCCTCCTGCACGCCGGCACCCCGGCGCAGGTGCACATCGACCTGAACGCGGAGCGCCTGCTCGTCTCGGTGGCCGACACCGGGACGCGGGGCAGCGTCATCCGGGCCCGGGCCGACGCGCTGGCCAGCCGCGGCCGCGGTCTCGGGCTGATCGAGGACCTGAGCGACTCGTGGGGCACCGACCCGACGGTCCGGGGATCAACGGTCTGGTTCGAGATGTTGCTGCCGGGTAATGCGAGGGCATGAGGCCCGGAGTTCTGTTCGACGTCGACGGCACTTTGATCGACACCACGTACCTGCACGCCGTCTCCTGGTGGGAGGCGCTGCGCCAGCACGACCACGACGTACCGATGGCCGCCATCCACCGGGGCATCGGCATGGGCTCCGACAAGCTGCTCGACCACCTGCTGGGAGAGGATCGGGACCGCTCGGAGGACGAGGCCATGGGCACCGCGCACGACGTGCTCTACGGCGCCTGGTGGGAGCGCCTCCGGCAGCTGCCGGGCGCCGAGGACCTGGTCCGGGCGGTGGCCGGCCGTGACCTCGCCGTCGTGCTCGCGTCCTCGGCCAAGGCGGCGGAGCTCGGCAAGCTGCGCGAGGTCCTGGGCGCCAACGACGTGATCGCGGCGGCCACCTCGTCGGCCGACGCCGAGGAGAGCAAGCCGGCGCCGGACATCCTGGAGGCCGCGCTCGCGCAGTCGGACGTCGACCCGGCGCGGGCCGTGTTCATCGGCGACTCGATCTGGGATGTGCAGGCCTCGAGGCAGCTGGACATCCCCTGCATCGGCCTGACCTGTGGCGGGACGAGCTCGGCGGAGTTGCTCGACGCGGGCGCGGTCACGACGTACGAAAACCCGGCGGCCCTCCTCGCCGACCTCGACGCCTCCCCGATTGCCAAGATCCACTGATGCAACTGTCCGATGTGGTGTTCGCCCTGATCGGGGTGGGCGCCCTGCTCGCCGGTATCCTCCCCCGCGTCCTGGAGCGCCGCCCGCTCTCCATGCCGATCGCCTTCCTGGCACTCGGCGTGATCGTCTTCGGCCTGCCGCTGGGCCTGCCCGAGGCCGATCCGATCCACTTCGCCAAGCTGACCGAGCACCTCACCGAGATCGGCGTGATCGTCGCGCTGATGGGCGCCGGCCTGAAGATCGACCGGCCGTTCGGGCGCCGCCGCTGGGCGTCGACCGGACGCCTGCTCATCATCGCGATGCCGATCACGATCGCCGCGACCGCGCTGCTCGGCTGGTGGTGGGCCGGTCTCGTGCCGGCGTCCGCGCTGCTGCTCGGCGCCGCGATGGCGCCGACCGACCCGGTGCTCGCCTCCGACGTCCAGGTCGGCGAGCCGACCGACGAGGAGGACTCCGAGGACGAGGTCCGGTTCGCCCTGACCTCGGAGGCCGGCCTCAACGACGGCCTCGCGTTCCCGTTCGTCTACGCCGCCATCGCGATCGCGACGCACGGCCTGCACCCGTCCGGCTGGCTCGCCGAGTGGGTGCTGAAGGACGTGCTCTACAAGGGCATCGTCGGCCTGGCCGGGGGCGCGCTGATCGGCTGGCTGCTCGGCAAGCTCTTCTTCCGCGCGAAGCGCGATGCGCTTCGCCTCGCGCGCCACTCCGAGGGCTTTCTCGCTCTTGCTGCCACCTTTTTGGCGTACGGGGTGGTCGAGGTCGCCGGTGGATACGGCTTCCTGGCCGTCTTCGTGGCGGCGCGGGCGATCCGGGCGGCCGAGCGTTCGCACGAATACCACCAGGTGCTGCACGACTTCGCCGAGCAGACCGAGCGGCTCCTCACCGTTCTGCTGCTGCTCCTGCTCGGCGGCGCGGTGGTGGGCGGACTGCTCGCTCCGCTCACCTGGCAGGCCGCTCTCGCGGGTCTCGTACTGATCTTCCTGGTCCGTCCGCTGGCCGCTTTCGCCTCCCTGCGAGGCGCTCCGGGCACCACCGCGGAACACTGGGTGATCGCGGCGTTCGGGATCCGTGGCATCGGTACGTTTTATTACTTAGCGTATGCGATGACACACGCGAATTTCCCGAGCGCCGATCTGCTGTGGGCCACCGCCGCATTCGTGGTCGTCGTCTCCGTGATCCTGCACGGAATGGCCGCAACACCCGTGATGCGTCACCTGGATCACGCGAGCGCTCACGCTAGGTAATACTTTTCTGTTCTAAACCGGACAATGAACCGTCCGGTAGTGACGAAGCGTATTCAGTGCCGTAGAGTGCTCAACTGACTGGGGATGTCCACCATGGAGCGGCTCATGCGGATCAGAGGCTATGCACCCTTGACACCTTGCTGGGTGGAACTGGCGAGTGCGGACCCCGCACGCGCTGCGGAGTTCTACGGAGAGTTGTTCGGCTGGGAGTCTGCGGGTGATCGGTTCAAGCTGGGCGGGCGCGCCGTGGCGGGGCTCACGCGCAGCACGCCGGAGCGGCCCGACGGCTGGCTCACCCACCTGAGCGCTCCCGAGCTCGAGGAGACCCTCGAGCAGGTCGCCCTCTCCGGCGGGCTGTGCGTGAACGGCCCGGCCGAGGCGCACGGCGGCCGTCGCGCGATCGTCGCCGACCCGGCCGGCGCGCTGCTCGGCCTCTGGGAGCCGGCCGACTTCGCCGGGGCCCAGGCCCGCGACGAGCCGGGCACCATGTCGTGGCCGGAACTCATCACCGACGACCCGAGCAGCGCGGCCCGGTTCTACGGCTCCGCGTTCGGCTGGCTGCTGCGCCACGAGTTCGGCACCGGCGAGTGGCTCAACCACGGGCACGACGCGATCGCCGGGCTGGCGGCCGGCTACCGCGGGGCCTGGTGGCGCGCCGCGTTCCAGGTGCACGACATCCAGGAGGCGGCCGACCACTGCGAGCGGCTGGGCGGCGCGGTCATCTCCGAGCCGGCCGAGGCGGGCCTGAGCGCCTTCGCCGAGCTGCGGGACCCGTGGGGCGCCCGGTTCACCGTGGCGGCCCCGGTGCACCACCCGGTCGAGCTGACCGTGTCGCTGGGCAATCTCCCTGCATGGGAGTGACCTTCCCCGGGTAGTGGTACAGACGTTCGACACCACTACCCGGAGGGACGGCGTCATGTCCGACCAGACGAACGCCATCAAGGACCCCGCGGACTGGACGACCGGCGAGGAGCCGGCGACCGGGGCGCAGGAGTCGTACCTGAACACGCTCGCGTCCGAGGCGCACGAGGAAGTGCCGGACGGCCTCACCAAGGCCGAGGCCTCCGTCAAGATCGACGAGCTGCAGGAGAAGACCGGCCGGGGCCGCTGAGACCCCGTAGCTAGGCCGGCCCCGATCGGGGCCGGCCTTTTTCGTGCCCCGCTCGTCAACTTCGGTTGACAGACGGCCCGTGTCAACGTACGTTGACAGCATGACCGAAGCGACCGACCTGGCCGCCGCCGCCGGCAGCGCCGACCCCCGCGTCGGCCTGCGCGCGGTGGTGGCGCTCCGCCGCCTCCTGGAGGGCCTCGAGCACCTCCAGGTCGCCAACGCCCGCGCCAAGGGCTGGTCCTGGCAGGAGATCGCCGACGCACTCGAGGTGACCCGCCAGGGCGTACACAAGAAGCACGCCCGGCTCATGCCGATGCAGGACCCACGGGAGGGCTAGATGTTCGAGCGATTCACGAAGGGCGCCCGCGCCGCCGTCATCGGCGCCCAGGAGCAGGCCCGCGAACTGGGCCACTCCCCCATCGGCACCGAGCACCTGCTGCTCGCGCTCACCGGCGACGAGCAGAGCGCGGTCGCCACGGTGCTCCGCGAGGCCGGCGCCGACCGCCGCAGGGTGCGCGAAGCCGTGATCCGGCACGTCGGCGACCACAGCGATACCGCCGCGGCGGCCGCCGACCGGGACGCCGAGGACGCGGCCGCGCTCAAGGCCATCGGCATCGACCTCGAGGCGGTCCGCGCCGCGATCGAGGAGAACTTCGGGGCCGGCTCGCTGCGCCTGCCCCACCCCGCGCCGAAGAAGAAAGGCGTCTTCGGCCGTTTCTACGCCGGCAGCGGGCACATCCCGTTCTCGCCGCGCGCCAAGAAGGTGCTGGAACTGTCGCTGCGGGAGGCGCTGCGGCTCAAGCACGGCTACATCGCGCGGGAACACATCCTGCTCGGCATCCTGCGCGAGGGCCAGGGGCTAGCGGCGCTCGCCCTGAGCGAACTCGGCGTCGACTTCGAACGGCTCCGGGCCGACCTGACCGACTCCCTGAACACCAGAGCCGCCTGAGGCCACCCGCCGCTCACCGCACGCCGCACGCCCGCCGCCCGCCGCCCTCCCTCCGCGATCTTGTTGATCTGTGCGAAAACGGGGCGCACCCAATCAACAAGATCGCGGCAAGGAGTGGGCGCACCGTCGGCCGCACGCCGTCGGCAGCATGCCGGCCGCCCTCCCTCCGCGATCTTGTTGATCTGCGCGGGAACGGGGCGCCCCCAATCAACAAGATCGCGGCAAGGGGCGGCGCGCTGGCGGGGCGGGGGCACGCGAGAGAGACGGGCGGCGAGAGCGGACGCGAGCATGCATGCGGGCCGCGGGCACGCCGCCTGGGCGCCGACGGCCGGCACGGCACCTGGGCGCGGACGGCGGGCACGCCGGCGGGTTAGCGCACGGACGGCGGGCACGCCGGCGGGTTAGCGCACGGGCGGCGGACGCGCCGGCTGGGCGGCCGGCACGCCGGTTGGGCGCGGGCGGCGGGGGCGCTAGAGGGAGAGGCGCATCGCGGGGTCGGGGGTGCGGCGGAAACCGAGTGACTCGTAGAGGGGTTCGCCGTCCTCCGAGGCCCGCAAATCCACCTTGTTGACGCCGCGGGCGCGGAACCAGTCGAGCAGCGCCGTCATGCAGGCCCGGGAGTAGCCGCGGCGGCGCTGGTCGGGGTCGGTGGCGACGCTGAAGACGTAGCCGGCGAGGCCGTCGGGGCCGTTCGGGTGGCCGAGCCGCTCCTCGATGGTGCCGAGGGCGCAGGCGGCCAGGCCCGGGCCGTCCGGGTGGTCCACCACGAAGGCTGCCATGGTCGGCATCGGTTCGGCCAGGCGCCGGACCAGGATCTGCCGGGACGGCTCGCGCCAGTCGTCGTTCCAGTCCGGGCGGGGGAAACTCTGGAGCATCACGGCCCGGAGGCGGATGAGTTCGGCGGCGTCGTCGGGTGTCGCTTGGCGGATCTTCACGGCCCGACGCTAACCAGTGGCCACAAGACGCTCCATGGGTTTTCGCGCCGGGCCACGAGACTCACGTCGTACAAATTTTGATGTTTCAGATTTTAAAGAGTAGGCTCGGCGGCATGGCCGAACCGCTCAGCGGCGTTCAGTTGGATCACTGGCGCACCTTCCTCGAGAGCTCGTGGGCGCTGCACACTCGCCTGGAGGACGAGTTGCGCGCGACGACCGGGCTCAGCATGAACGATTATCACGTCCTCGTCGTGCTCGCCGACGCGCCCGGGCGGCGGATCCGGATGGGCGAGCTCGCGAACCGGCTCGTGCTGTCGCCGAGCCGCATCACCTATCAGATCACTTCGATGATCAAACGCGGTCTGGTGAAGAAGGAGAGTTGCCCCGACGACGGCCGCGGTCAGGAGGCCGTGCTGACCGACGAGGGGCTGCGGACGCTGCGGGAGGCCGCGCCGGCGCATCTCGCCACCGTCCGGGAGAGCTTCATCGACCATCTCGACGACGAGGAACTGGCCGTGATCGGCCGCGTGTTCGCAAAGATCAGGAAGGGCTGAGCCATGCCTGCTGTCACCGTCGACGACGTCCTCGTCCTCCCGCGCCTGCCGCGGATCGACCCGATGACCGATTTCCGTCCCGTGCGCCGCCTCACGACCGCGCCTCAAGGGTACGAAGGGGAGGGCTTCCCGGTGCGGCGGGCCTTCGCCGGCGTGCCGCTGACCGAACTCGATCCCTTCATCCACCTGGACCAGATGGGCGAGGTGGACTACGCGCCGGGCGAGCCGAAGGGCACACCGTGGCATCCGCACCGCGGGTTCGAGACGGTCACCTACATGATCGACGGGATCATGGACCACCAGGACTCGCTCGGCAGCGGCGGTTCGATCACCAACGGGGACACCCAGTGGATGACCGCCGCGTCGGGGATTCTGCACATCGAGGCGCCGCCCGAGCAGCTGGTGATGAGTGGCGGACTCTTCCACGGGCTGCAGCTCTGGGTGAACCTGCCCAGGGCCGCGAAGATGATGGACCCCAAGTATCAGGATATTTCCGGAAAAAAGGCGGCATTGGTGACCACTCCGGACGGTGGCGCGCTGATCCGCGTGATCGCCGGGGAGATCGTCGGCAACGTCGGCCCCGGGTCCACCTTCACGCCGATCAACCTGGCCCACGTCACGATGCAGCCGGGCGCCCGCCTCGACCTGCCGTGGCAGCCCGACTTCAACGCTCTGGTCTACACGCTGTCCGGCGAGGGCTGGGCCGGCACCGATCTGCGGCCGATCCATCTCGGTCAGCTCGCGACGCACGGACCCGGTGACGCGATCCGTGTCGAGGCGAAGACCGAGATGGACCTCTTCATCATGGGCGGGCGCCCGATCCGCGAGCCGATCGCGCACTACGGCCCGTTCGTGATGAATACGAAGGCGGAGCTCAAGCAGGCCTTCGAGGACTATCAGAAGGGCCGGCTGGGCGTTATCCCGGCGACCCGGATGCCCCACACGGCCTGAAACGAGCGGCCCGGATCAGGCGGCCATCAGGAGCATCGCGGTCGTGCCCAGGACGACCAGCAGCAGAACCGCGATCAGCAGTCCCTTCTCGGCGGACTCGGCGGTCTCGGGGGCGGTCGTGGTGGCCAGCGGCTCGGCGCTCATGTGATCTTTTCCTCCACCAGGATGGGGGTCGCCGCTCCGGGTGCGGCCGGCGGTCGGGAGGCTTACGGTGAGGGCGTCGTCGACCTCGAAGGGATTGCTGTGTCGTTGCGGGAATGGCTTCTCTCCGCTGCCGAACGCGGCAACCCGGACACCTCCATACCCACATGGAACACGGGAAACACGGCCGAAGCACTAATTCACGGGCAAAGGTACTTCGATCGGTTGGCGACCGAGGTCGAGGCGCTCGAAGCCGGTGATCACCTCTTCTTCACCGACTGGCGCGGCGACCCGGACGAGCGGGTACGCGACGGCGGCCCGACGATCGCCGAGCTCTTCGCGGCCGCCGCGAAGCGCGGTGTGGTCGTCAAGGGTCTGCTCTGGCGCTCCCATGTGGACAAGCTCGCGTACAGCGAGGAGGAGAACCGCACGCTCAGCGACGACATCGAGGCGGCCGGCGGTGAGGTGCTGCTCGACCAGCGGGTACGCCGGGGCGGCTCGCACCACCAGAAGCTGGTGATCCTGCGGCACCCCGGTCGTCCCGAGCTCGACGTCGCGTTCGCCGGCGGCATCGACCTGTGCCACAGCCGCCGCGACGACGAGGCTCACCACGGCGACCGGCAGGCCGTGCGGATGGCGAAGGCGTACGGCCCGAACCCGCCCTGGCACGACGTGCAGCTGATGTTGAAGGGCCCGGTCGTGGGGACGCTCGACCTCAGCTTCCGGGAGCGGTGGAGCGACCCGGCGCCGCTGGATCAGCACGGTCCCATCTCCACGGCGACCGACATGCTGAAGCACGAGGACATGACGCCGGACCGGCTCCCGCCGCAGCCGCCGGACCCGCCGCCCGCCGGCGACATGACCGTGCAGGTGCTGCGGACGTACCCGGCCATGCGCCCGGCCTACTCGTTCGCCCGGCTCGGCGAGCGGTCGATCGCGCGCGGCTACACCAAGGCCATCAAGCGGGCCCGCCGGCTGATCTACCTGGAGGACCAGTACCTCTGGTCCGAGGAGGTGGCCCAGCTCTTCGCCGAGGCGATGCGGGAGAACCCGGACCTGCACCTGATAGCCGTGGTCCCCCGCCACCCGGACGTCGACGGGAAGTTCGCCCTGCCGCCGAACCAGGTCGGCCGGGAGAAGGCGATCGAGCTGTGCCGCCGGGCCGGCGGCGACCGGGTGCACGTCTTCGACCTGGAGAACCACGCGGACACCCCGATCTACGTGCACGCCAAGGTGTGCGTCATCGACGACGTGTGGTGCAGCATCGGCAGCGACAACTTCAACCGTCGCTCGTGGACCCACGACAGCGAGCTGAGCTGCGCGGTCCTCGACGGCGAGCGGGACGAGCGGGAGCCCGCCGACCCGGCCGGGCTCGGCGACGGCGCCCGGCGGTTCCCCCGCGACCTGCGGCTGTCTCTGCTGCGCGAGCACCTGGACCGGAAGGACGACGAGGGCCTGGTCGACCCGCTGGACGCGGTGCGCGCCGCGAGCGAGGCGGCCGACCGGCTGCGGCAGTGGCATCTCGACGGCCGGACGGGCGAGCGCCCGCCGGGCCGGCTCGTGCCGCACGAGACCGAGCGGCTGCCGTGGCACCAGCGGCTGTGGGCGGTGCCGGCGTACCGCCTCGTCTACGACCCGGACGGCCGTCCCTGGCGGGACCGGCGGGCGGGATCCTGGTGAACAGGTCTCGCCGCAAAAAAGCGACAAGCCTCAAGAAAGCGACAAGCCTCAAGAAAGAGGCAAGCCTCAAGAAAGCGGCAAGTCACGAAAAATCCATTCGCATCACCACGCGCCGCGGCGTCGGATGGCTCACCTCGGCGAAGCCCGCCTCCTCGAAGATCTTCCGGCTGCCCACGTAGAGCTCGCCCCAGCTGAACTCCTGGCCGGGGCGGACCACCATGGGATAGCCCTCCAGCGCGCGGGCGCCCCGGGACCGGGCGAACCCGACGGCCGCGGCCACCAGCGCCCGGCTCACCCCGCGCCGCCGGAACCCGGTGCGGGTGACGAAGCAGGTCACCGCCCAGACCCCGGAGTCGGTACGGCTCTCGTCCCGCCCGGCCCACGGGACCCGCGCGGTCGACAGCCGGGGATAGACCGTCCGCGGTTCGACGGCACACCACCCGGCCGGCTCGCCGTCGGCGTACGCCACCAGCCCGCTCGTCCCGTCCGCCGACTCGTCGCCGCAGTTCGTCTGCTCGTGCAGCCGCCGGGCCCGTTCCGGAGGCGGGACCGAGCCCCACTCGGCGGCCGTGATCTTGAACCACTGGCACTGGCATCGGGCCGGCTCACCACGCGTACCGAAGATCGCCTGCAGATCCGGCCAGCTCGCCTTGTGCGCGGGCACGACAGCGATGTCCATCTCCGCAGTCTAGAGGCCCAGCTTCCAGGCGCGGGGCACGAGCAGCGGCCCGGCCTGCGCCAATGTCGCCCGCCACGCGCTCATCGGCGGCCGGCCGAGCGACCACCACCGATCGGAGAGGGCGAGCGCCACGGCCGCGCAGTGGTCCGAGGACGCGAGCACCTCGCCGTCCGGCAGGACCACGGCGGCGTACCGGTCGCCGCCGGACAGCACGGCGAGCAGGCTCTGCTCCCGGCCGGGCACCGAGGCGTAGGTGACGCGCCGGTGCCACGCCCCGGCCGCGAACCACAGATCGCGGTAGGCGAGGGCCTCCAGCGGCGCACCCCAGCGGGCCGGTGCCGCCGGGTCGAGGCCGGTGAGCGGGCCGGCCGGCGGTGGCGGGTGGCTGCCGTCGTGCCGGGCGCCGAGCGGGCCGGCCGCGCTCATGAACCCGGCCGGGCAGATCACCGACACCGCGCCCGACGGGTCGGCGGCGAGGACCGGGTGCATGCCGGCGTGCTCGACGGGCGCGATCACCCGGCCGCCGGGCAGCAGCCGCTCGATCCAGAACGGCGAGATGCCGGCCACCCCGACGGTCACGATGATCCGGTCGTAGCGGCCGGCCGGTCCCCCGGTGTATCCGTCGGCGGCTTCGACCCGTACCCCGGTGATCTCGGCCCGGGCCAGGGCCGCGCGCGCCCGATCCGCGACGTCCTCCTGCACGTCCACCGTGGTGACCTCGGCGCCGAGGGTGGCCAGCAGCGCGGCGTTGTATCCGGTGCCCGCGCCGATCTCGAGGACCCGCTGGCCGGGCCGCACGTCGAGCGCCTCCAGCATGATCGCCATCAGCGACGGCTGGCTCGAGGAGCTGATCGGCTGCCGGCCGTTGAGCTTCGTGACCAGCACGTCGTTGCTGTAGACCGAGCGCAGGAACTCGGGGTCGGCGGGCAGCACCCGGCTCCCGTCCCGGCGGTGGAACCCGTCCGGCACGAAGACCTCGCGCGGGACCGCGGCGAACGCCCGGGCCAGCGGCGGGGAGAGCCGCACACCGTCCTGGCGGATCAGGTCGAGGTAGTGCCGGCGGGCGTCCTCCATGCCTGACACGGTACGTCTCAGGCGGCCGCTTCCACCGCCGCGCGGAGCCGATCCGGCACGTCCGCGGCGTGGTACGGCCATTCGGACGGCTCGATGTGCGCGACGAACCCGGCGTACGCCGCGGCGGCCCGCAGCTCGGCGACCGGGCGCAGCAGCTCGACGGCCCGCAGCCCGTCGCAGCCCGGCCAGCGGGCGGCCCAGTCGCGCATCACGTCCGGGTCGTCGGTGAGCCGCATGATGTCGAAGGCCGGGTTGCCGATCCCGGAGTCGCCCCAGTCGACGATGACCAGGTCGTCGCCGCGGGTCCGGACGTTGCCGGGGTGGAGATCGCCGTGGATCAGGGTGTCCGGGAGTCCGCACTCGTCGACGGCGGCGAGCCGGTCCGGGAGCGCTTCCAGCAAGTCCGACAAACCCGGAATTTCGCTTAAGTGAGGCTTTGCGACGGAAACGATCTCGTCCACGTCGATCCGGTGGTCGGGCAGCCCGGTGACCTTACCCGCGAGCTGCGCCTGCACCGGCTGGAACGCGGCGACGACCTCGGCGCAGAGGGACGGCCCCGCCCCGTACCGATCCTCGCCCGGCACGTGCGCGAGCAGCGTCCTGCCCTGCTCGCCGGCCGCCAGCACGTAGGGCACGAGACCCGGCGACACGGCGTCGACCAGGCGCAGCACCTCCGGCTCGTGCGCGAAGAACGGCGGCACCTGCTTGAGCCAGGCCGCCGGGGCGCCGTCCGGCAGGTCGAACCGCCAGAGCGCGGAGAGGTTCCAGGTGCGCTGCTGGACGGCGGTCGTACCGGTCAGGCCGATCCGGTCGAGAGCGCCGGCGGCCCAGGCCAGCGACGCCTCCGGGCCTCCGGCCTCGGCATAGGGGGCCCGCAGCGGATGCGGCGCGTCGTCGAACGGGATGGGCACCAGAGTCCGCTCGACCGACGGGTCACAGGAGGCCAGATAGGTCACGTGCCCGCCGGGCGGCCTGGATCGATCGGCGTGCAACAGGCGCAGCACGGTGACGTCGGGACCGGCCTTCGCGACCACCTCCGCCACCTCCTGCCACCACGGGGTGACGACGTCGAACGGCGGCAGGGCGCCCAGGAGGATGCCCTGCGGATCGGTCAGGACCAGCGAGACGGTGCGGTTCACTCGGGCATTCTCGCGGTTTTCGGGCTTCCTGGCAGGCGAGTTTCTAGGGATGCAGGCGGCTGCGCAGATAGGCCCGGGAGGCGCGGCCCAGCAGGCGCAGCCGGGCCATGCCGCCGTCCGGGAAGATGTCGAGCCGCACGTGGGTCACCTCCGGCGCCGTCCCGAGCCGGAACCGGTGCGGGGTGTCCGGGCGCAGCGCCACCCGCGGCAGCAGTTCCACCCACTCGCCGGAACCGGTCCGCTCGTCCCGGCCGGTGAGCCGGGCCGCACCGGGCGCGTTGCCCTTGAAGTGGCTGGTGTCCAGGTCGGCGAAGCGCAGCACGGCCGGGGCCGCCAGCTTCACGACGACCCAGTCGTTGCCGTCGTCGCGGCGCCGGGACGTCTCCCAGCCGTCGCCCATGTTCTGCGCGAGACCGGGCATCAGCATCCGCTGCGGGTTGCCGTAGAACATGTCGCTGCAGTCCACGACGGTGGCGCCGTACTGCGCCGCGGCCACGTCGAAGGTCTTCGGCAGCAGCGCCGGGTCGGGGATCACCACGCCGTGCACGCGCAGCCGGGCCACCCCGCCGTCCGGGAAGATCCGCAGCCGGACGTGGGTCCAGCGCCGCCGGTCGGTGACGGCGAAGAGGTTGTGGCTGTCGCCCTTCAGCGCCGAGCGTGGCACGATCTCGGTCCACGCGGCGGCCGCCAGCTCGTCCGGGCCGGGATGCCCGGCGAGCGAGGCGGCCTCGACCGAGGCGAACGGCGGGTAGTTGCCGGTGAAGAACGCGGTGTCGACGTCGACGCCGTGCACGACGCCGGCAGCGCCGAGCCGGACCACCGCGACGTCGTGGCCGGCCTCGCGCCGCCGGCGCGTCTCCCACCCGTCGTAGACCTGTCCCTTGTGGTCGAACGTCCTCGGCGCGTGTCCCGGGGGCGCCGGCAGGACCAGGTGGTCCGCCGCGGCGAAGAACTCGTCGTTGGCGAACACGACACCGCCGCCGAAGGCCCGCGACGCCAGGTCCGGCAGGCCGGTGAACTCGTCCATCAGATCCCCCCTGCGTTCCGCTGCAGAAAACGGCCGCGAGGCCGGTCGCCCGTCACCCTGCTGCCGCGCAGCCAGGTCGTGCGGACCACACCCGTCAAGACCCGGCCCGCGTACGGGGTGACCGGGTTCCGGTGATGGAGAGCGTGGGGGTCGACCGTGAACTCCTCGTCCGGCTCGAATGCCACGAGGTCGGCGTCGGCGCCGACCGCGATCCGCCCCTTCCGCCGCAGCCCGGCCAGGTCGGCGGGCCGGCGTGCCATCCATTCCACCACGTCGGCGAGGGTGTGTCCGCGTTCGCGGGCCGCCGTCCAGATCACCGGCAGGCCCAGTTGCACCGACGCGATCCCGCCCCACGCCGCCGCGAAGTCGCCGGTGTCCCGCCGCTTCAGCTCGGGGGTGCACGGCGAGTGGTCGCTCACCACGCACGTGATGAGGCCGGCGGCGAGCGCCTCCCACAGCCGGTCGGCGTTCGCCCGGTCCCGGATCGGCGGGCAGCACTTGAACTCGGTCGCGCCGTCCGGGATCCGCCCCGCCTCCAGGGTGAGGTAGTGCGGGCAGGTCTCGGCCGTCACCCGTACGCCCTCCGCCCTGGCCGCGGCGATCAGCGGGAGCGCCGACGCCGCCGAGAGATGCAGGATGTGCACGCGGCGGCCCGCCCTCCGGGCCACCGCGACGGCGGTGGCCACCGCGGCGTGCTCGGCGCCGGCCGGGCGGGAGGCCAGAAAATCGGCGTACGCGGCGGAGCTGGCCGCCTCCCGCAGGTGCTCCGGGTCCTCGGCGTGCACCACGAAGAGCGCGTCCACCGCGTCCATGGCCTCGGCCAGCTGCCCGGCGTCGACCGGCGGGAACTCGGGAACCCCGGAGTCGGCCAGGAACGCCTTGAAGCCGAAGACCCCGGCGGTGTGAAGTTCCGGCAGGTCGGCGGCGTTGCCCGGGATCGCGCCGCCCCAGAAACCGACGTCGACGTGGCACTGGCCGGCGGCCGCCGCCCGCTTCACCGCGAGCGCCGCGGCGTCCACGGTCGGCGGCAGGCTGTTCAGCGGCATGTCGATGATCGTGGTGACGCCGCCGGCCGCGGCGGCCCGGGTGGCCGAGGCGAAGCCCTCCCACTCGGTCCGGCCCGGCTCGTTGACGTGCACGTGGGTGTCCACGAGACCGGGCAGCAGAGCCGTGTCGCCGAGATCGACGTCCTCGGCGCCGGGCAGCGCCGCGTCGTAGGGCTCGACCGCCACGATCCGCCCGCCCTCGACCGCGACGGCCGCCGCCCGCTCGCCCTCGGCGGTCAGCACCCGCCGGGACCGCACCACCAGATCAGCCATGTCCAGACCCTAGACGGGGTTTGTTTCGCCTTCTGTTACTCGCGGTAGCGGTGATAACGTCCCGCTCCATGTTGCGTCGGTGGCGGCTGTCCATCCTGTCGGCCCTCTGCGGTGTGCTCATTGCCGCCGCCAAGGTGAGTGACGGCTCCTCGTGGGGCGCCGCCCTGTTCCTGCTGCTCTTCCTCGGCCTCGCGGTCGCCGTCTCGCCGCGGGTCTTCCCACGTCCGGAGCGTGCCGCCGACGCGGGCCGGGACGGCCGGCCGGTCGTCTACTGGCGACCGGGATGCCCGTACTGCCTGCGCCTGCGCGCCCGCCTCGGCCCGGAGGCCGCCCGCCTGCACTGGGTCGACATCTGGCAGGACCCGGAGGGCGCCGCGGCCGTCCGCGCGATCACTGGTGGTGACGAGACCGTCCCGACCGTGGTGATCGCCGGCGAGGGCTTCGTGAACCCGGACCCGTCGTGGCTCCGGGACCGGATCGCGGCGGCTTCCTGACCTGGGTCCAGCCCAGGAACCTGTCGAACAGCTCGGCCGGCGTGCGCCGCGGCAGGTCGGTCATGGCCTGATCGAGGTTGCCCCACATGTACATGGCGAGCGACACCCGGTCGGCGCCGTCGGTGAGATGAGCCCGCGCGGGGGCGCAGGGCCAGGCCCGGTCGCAGGCCCGGCACCTCCACGATGGACGCTGCCAGACGTGCTCGGACCGTGATGGCTTGGATGAGATGTACCGCACCGGATTCCTCCCCGCATGGTTCGTCGGCGACAGGTAGTACTCGGCAGCGCCCCCGATCGTTCGAACCCACGAGGTTTTCGGCATGCGTTATTGTCCGACCTCACGATCAAGAGACGGGGGTCTACGTGACGATCGAGAACAAAGAGCCCGAAGCGGCGGTGGCCGAGCCCGCAACCGAGGCACCCGCAACCGAGGAGCCCGCCGCCAAGACCGAGGAAGCCGTAGCCGAAGTGCCCGCCTCAGCAGATGTGGCGGCGCCGGCGGCCGAGGAATCTCTTCCGGAAGCCGAGGACGAGCCCGAGCCGCAGCCGGTGGACGAGCCCGCCGAGGCGGTCCCCGCAGCGGAGGCCGACGAGGAGCCCGCGGCAGGGACCGAGACCGTGTCCGAGGCCGAGTCCGAGACCGTGTCCGAGACCGTGTCCGAGGCCGAGTCCGAGACCGTGTCCGAGACCGTGTCCGAGTCCGAGTCCGAGACCGTGTCCGAGGCCGAGTCCGCCGCTGAAGCCGCCGACGAGGCCGCCGTCGACGCGGAGCCCACGGCGGACCTGGATCTGGCCGCCACCGAAGCCGCCGAACCCGGGTCCGCGAGCCAGTGGGACACCCGCCTGACCGTACTGAGCGTGACCGTGGGCGTCCTCGCGGTGGCCGTCGTGACCGTCTTCGGGCTGATCGTCTTCGACCCGGTGGCGCTGGTCAGCGTCATCCCCGACTGGTTCGCCGAGCCGGGTTCCTCGCGCGTCGTCGGCAGCCTCACGATCGTCGTCGTCATGGCGGCCCTCGCCCTGGCGATGCGCCAGATCTTCCTGCGCCGCCGCCCCTGACCCGCCCACTTCGCGTGTTGAGTTCCGGCGCAATCCAAACCCCAACTCAACACGCGAAGGCGTGCCCCCACCCGCGTGTTGAGTTCCGGCGCAAACCAAACCCCAACTCAACACGTAAAGGCGTGCCCCCACCCGCGTGTTGAGTTCCGGCGCAAACCAGACCCCAACTCAACACACGAAGGGGCACCGGCGCTTGCGTGTTGAGTTGGGGCGCAATCCAAACCCCAACTCAACACGCGGGGCGTCACGGTCAGGTCAGGGCGGACAACTCGTCTCGGGGGAGACCCGCGTCCTGCAGCGCTCCGCAGTCGAGGCCCCGCAGCAGGTAGCCGGCCAGTGCCCGCGCCGTCGCCGGCTCGTCGGCGATGCCGCTCTCCTGGCGGCGCAGATAGCGTTCGAGCCGGGCCACTGCCACGTCGCGGCCTTCGCGGAAGAACCGGTAGGTGGCCGCGTACCGGCTCGGCAGCTGCGTCGGATGCAGGTCCCAGCCCTGGTAGAAGCCGCGTTCCAGGGATCGCCGGACGAGGCGGTGGTGCAGTTCCCAGGCGGAGCGGACCTCGGCGTCCGAGCCGACCGGGAGGACGTTCGTCGAGCCGTCGGAGAGGCGCACCCCGGTCTGCGCGGCGGCGGCCTGCATCACGGCCTTCGCGTGGTCGGCGGCCGGGTGCTCCATCGACTGGTACGCGGCGGCCACTCCGGCCGCGGCGCTGTAGTCGTACGTCCCGTAGTGCAGGCCGGTGCACCGGCCGTCGGCGGCCGTGATGAGGCGGGCGACGGTGGCGGTCCCGTCGGCCGCCAGCACGGCGGAGGGCAGTTCGACCTGGACCTCGAACGTCAGGGCGCCGGCGCTCAGACCGTACAGTTGCTCGATCTTCTCGCAGAGGGCGACCATCGCACGGACCTGGTCGGTACCGCTGACCTTGGGCAGCGTGACGGTGAAGAGGCCCTGGTAGGAGTCGAGGAAGAGGTCGAGTGTGCGCAGCGCGCGGCGGCGGGTGGCGGCCTCCAGCGACTTGATCCGGATGCCGAGGAACGGCGGTCTCGGGCCGGAGGCGAGGATCGTGGCGGCGCCCTTGACCGCGGCGTCCTCCTGGTCGTCGTCGCGGACGCCGTAGCCGTCCTCGAAGTCGACGCGCAGGTCCTCGATCGGTTCGGACCCGAGTTTCGTACGAATGGTCGGATCCGGCCACGGGAAGTCGTGTTCGTCCATGGCCCGCAACGCCAGCGCACCCCACTCGGGATAGTCGCGGAGCCGGTCGGCCGGGATGTAGACGGTGTGGATGGGCTGCCGACCGGCGCGTTCCCCCGGGTACCGGTCCCGGAGGAACGCGTCGTGGGCGGCCAGGCGCCGGTCCATATCGGAATAGTCAGAATCGGACAGGCGCATGGAGACCCCTCAGTCGATCGAGTCGTAGGCCGCGCTGGTGAGGAAGTCGGCGAAGTCGTCGGCCAGCGCGACCCGCTCGAAGAGCTTGCGGGCGTCGTCGTAGCGGCCGGCCGTCCACGCGGCGTCGCCGATCGACTCACGGATCGCGGCGAGCTCCTCGTCCTCGATCCGGCCGACGAGTTCGGCCGTGATCAGCGTGCCGTCCTCGAGGCGCACCCCGTTGTGGATCCACTGCCACACCTGGGAGCGCGAGATCTCCGCGGTCGCCGCGTCCTCCATCAGGTTGTGGATGCCGACCGCGCCGTTGCCGCGCAGCCACGCTTCCAGGTACTGCAGCGCCACGTTGACGTTGTTGCGCAGACCGGCCGCCGTGACCGGGGCGTCCAGGGCGGCGACGTTCAGCAGGTCGTGCGCCGAGACGGCGACGTCGGGGCGCTGCTTGTCGAGCTGGTTGGGCCGGTCGCCGAGCACCCGGTCGAAGATCTCCCGGCAGACCGGCACGAGGTCGGGGTGGGCCACCCAGGAGCCGTCGAAGCCGTCGCCGGCCTCCCGCTCCTTGTCCTCCCGGACCTTGGTCAGCGCGACCTTGTTGACCTCCTCGTCGCGGCGGCTCGGGATGAACGCGGCCATGCCGCCCATCGCGAACGCGCCCCGGCGGTGGCAGGTGGCGACGAGCAGCTCGGAGTAGGCCCGCATGAACGGCGCGGTCATCGTGACGGCCGCCCGGTCCGGCAGGATCATGTTCGGGTTGTCCCGGAAGTACTTGATGATGCTGAACAGGTAGTCCCAGCGGCCGGCGTTGAGGCCGCTGATGTGCGGCCGGAGCGCGTAGAGGATCTCCTCCATCTCGAACGCCGCCGGGATCGTCTCGATCAGCACGGTGGCGCGGATGGTGCCGACCGGGATGCCGAGCTTCTCCTGGGCGTACGTGAAGACGTCGTTCCAGAGCTCGGCCTCTTTGTGCGACTCCATCTTCGGCAGGTAGAAGTACGGGCCGCTGTCCCGCGCCAGCAGCTCGGCCGCGTTGTGGAAGAAGTAGAGGCCGAAGTCGACGAGGGCGCCGACGGCCGGTGAACCGTCGACCGGGAGGTGCCGCTCGTCGAGGTGCCAGCCGCGCGGACGCATCACGATCGTGGGGTAGGGGCCGCCGTTGAGCGAGTACTCCTTCTTGTCGGTCGCGAGGGAGATGGTGCGGCGGATCGCGTCGTACAGGTTCTGCTGACCGTCGACCACGTTGGACCAGTGCGGGGTGTTGGCGTCCTCGAGGTCGGCCAGCCACACCTTGGCCCCCGAGTTGAGCGCGTTGATCGTCATCTTGCGCTCGGTCGGCCCGGTGATCTCGACGCGCCGGTCCTGGAGGTCGGCCGGCGCGGGCGGCGCCGTCCACTCGGCGGCGCGGATGTCCGCCGTCTCCGCGAGGAAGCCGAGGCTCGCCCCGGCCGCGATCTCCGCACGGCGGGCGGCCCGGGCCTCGAGGAGCTCGTCGCGGCGAGGGCGGAAGCGCCGGTTCAGATCGGCGACGAACGCCACGGCCTCATCGGACAGGATCTCGGTCATCGTTGACGGTTCCTCTCGGTGTGGTTACTCCCCCGTACGGTAATCGAGCATTATTCACGCACCAGCCGTCGATGTGCCCGCCGGGCTTCCCGCGTCAGATCGGCCTCGGAGGCGTTCACCAGCTCCCCACGCTCCACCACCGGCCGGCCGCCGACAAGGGCCAGCTCCACGGTCGCGGGCGGCCCGAAGACCAGCGCCGCCACCCGGTCGTCGATGCCCTCGTGGCCGAGCCCGTCGAGCCGCCAGAGCACCAGATCTGCGAGTTTTCCCACTTCGATCGAGCCGAGATCGTCCTGCCTGCCGAGACAGCGGGCGCCGCCCACGGTGCCGAGCCGCAGCGCCTCCCGCGCGGTCATGGCGGCCGGGCCGCCCCGCATCCGCGCGGTGTAGAGCGCCTGCCGCAGCTCGGCGCCGAGGTGCGACATCTCCTGCGAGGCCGCGCCGTCCACCCCGAGCCCGACCGGCACCCGGCTGTCGATCAGCTCGCGGACCCGGGCCATGCCGGCGCCGAGGCGCGCGTTGGAGCTCGGGCAGTGCGCCACCCCGGTGCCGGTCGCGCCGAGCTTCGCGATCGCGGCGTCGTCCAGGTGCACGCCGTGGGCCAGCCACACGTCGTCGCCGAGCCAGCCCACGCGTTCCGCGTACTCGACGGGCGTGCAGCCGAACCGCTTCCGGCAGAACTCCTCCTCGTCGTCGGTCTCGGCGAGGTGGGTGTGCAGCCGGACACCTTTGCGGCGGGCCAGCACCGCGGCCTCCTCCATGAGGCGGGTCGTCACCGAGAACGGCGAGCAGGGCGCCACCGCGATCTGGAGCATGGCGTCCGGGGACGGGTCGTGCCAGCGGTCGATCGCGGCCTCGGTGGCGGCCAGCGCCTCGTCGGTCTCCTCGACGACGTGGTCCGGCGGCAGCCCGCCGTCCTTGCGGCTGAGGTCCATCGAGCCGCGGGTCGGGTGGAACCGCAGGCCGATCTTCCGGGCCGCCTGGATCTCGGCCTCCAGCACGTCGCCGCCGTCGCGCGGGAAGACGTAGTGGTGGTCCATCGACGTGGTACAGCCGGAGAGCGCGAGCCAGCCGAGCCCGGCCCCGGCGGCCGCGCCGACGATCTCGGCGTCCAGCCGGCCCCAGATCGGGTAGAGCGTGGTGAGCCAGCCGAACAGCGTCTCGTCGAGGGCCAGGCCGCGGGTCGCCCACTGGTAGAGGTGATGGTGGGTGTTGACGAGTCCCGGGGTGATCAGACAGCCCGCGCCGTCGATGATTCGCCCGGATTTTTCCGGATAAACGCCGGCACCCACCGCAGCGATCCGGCCGTCGTCCCCGACCACCACGTGACCGTTCGCGTGGACCGTGTCGGTGGCGTCCACCGTCGCCACCGTGACGTTCTCGATGACGATCACAGCCACCACTCCGCGGTCGCGGCCGGCGCGTCGTCCCGCACGACGGACCCCTCGATCAGCCCGTAGGGCCGGTCCCCCGCGATGAACACCTCGTTCTCGTTGGTGAGATCGAAGGGCGACAGGTCCACGAGGTAGTGGTGCTTGTTCGGCAGCGCGAGCCGCACCTCCGCGATCTCCGGCCGCTCGGTGAGGACCCGGCTGCCCATCGCCATGAGCGTCTGTTGCAGGGAAAAGCTATAGGTCCCGACAAATCCGCTTTTAAGAGCTTCAACCGCTTTTTCGTACGATTGACCGAAGTCCCCGGTGTCGCCGGAGTGCCGCCACTTCGCGTCCACGGCCGTCGCCAGGATCCGGTCGGTGGTCTCCGGCAGCGTCGTGTACCCGTCCCGGACGAACCCGTGGAACTCCGAGTCGGTCGTGTTCAGCAGCACCAGCCCGGTCAACCCGGAGACGACCTGCGTCGTGGTCGCGGTGACCGTCACCGTGGTGGTGCGCGTGCAGTCGCCGCGCCGCGCGAACGAGTGCGGCCCCAGCCGGTCCCAGGCGAACGACTCGATCGAGACGGTGGCCCGGTCCACCTGGTCCTGCGACCCGACGAACCACCCGGCCAGCAGCAGCGCGAAGTCCTCCGGCTCGCCGACCCCGTGCTCCTTCGCGAACGCGTACACGGTGTTCTTCATCGTGTCGGTCGGCAGCACCGCGGCGTTGTCGCCGGTGGCGTGGGTGGCCTCCAGGTCGCCGGCGAGGGCGATGCTGACGTTGAGGTCCACGAGGCCGTGGGTGTCGCCGTCGCGGGACACCCGGACGAGCCGGGTCTCCGCCTTGCCGTATCGGTTGGGTCCGAGCACGATCGCCAACGGGTCAGCTCCCTCGGTAGGTGGTGTAGCCGTACCGGCTCAGCAGCAGCGGCACGTGGTAGTGGCGGTCCGGGTCGTGGACGTGGAAGGCGACGGTGATCTCCGGGAAGAAGCAGTCCCCGCCGAGGTAGGGCTCCACGTAGAAGAAGAGGCGGTACCCGCCGGCCTGCCAGTCGCGCACCGGCACCTGGAAGCGGAACCGGCCGTCCTCGTCGGTCCGCCCCTCGCCGACGGTGGACCAGCCGTCCGAGTCGCGGCGCTCCAGCCGCACGTAGACGTCCCGGGCCGGCTCGCCGCTGACGGTGTCCAGGATGTGCGTCGAGATCCGCGCGTGGAACTCGGCCGCCATGCCGTCAGAGGGCATCGAGCACCCGCTCGAGTCGCAGCAGCGCGATCTTGCGCAGCTCGTCGGCCACGATCGCCCGCTCGGTCTCCTCGTCGTTCTCCAGCCGGGCCCGCGCCACGTCGAGGATCTCCGCCTGCGACCGGCCGCTCGCGAAGATCAGGAAGACGTGCCCGAACTTCGCCTCGTAGAGCTCGTTCACCCGGATCAGCTCGGACCTCGTGGTGTCGTCGGCCGACTGGGCCGCGGCCAGCTGCTCGGCCCGCGACCACGCCGCCTCCTTCGACGCGCCGGCCGCGCGCTCGCCGATCCGCGGGTGCGCCGCGAGCCCGAGCAGCACGTCGCCCCAGCGGAGCGCGCGGGCGGCCGCGTCCGCGGCGGCGAGCAGCGCGGCGCGATCCCGGTACGGGCCGCCGGCCGTGATCGCCTCGGCCCAGGCCGGCGCCGCCAGGCAGGCCAGCAGGTCCCCGGCCGCCGGTGCCGTGAAGGTCTCCACCGTCACCCCCTCCTCAATGTTGATCAGTGAAGCAGGCGGAGTCCGCCGGAAGGACGGGCGGACGCAAGAATTAACAGACACACTGCCACGAAACACGAACGGAACCCGGCCCGTGCTGATCTCGCCCGACGCCCTGCCCGAGCTCCCGGTCCGGCCCGTCCTGCCGTCGGTCACCCGGACGCTCGACGAGGCGGGAGCGGCCGTCCTCGTCGCCCCGCCCGGAACCGGCAAGACCACCCTCGTACCCCTGGCCCTGGCCTCGGAGAAGGGCCGGGTCATCGTGGCCGAGCCACGGAGGGTGGCGGCTCGGGCGGCGGCGCACCGGATGGCCTCGCTGCTCGGTGAGCGCGCCGGCGGACGGGTCGGCTACGCGGTGCGCGGCGATCGGCGCGTCTCCCGGGACACCGTGGTCGAGGTGGTGACGACCGGTCTGCTGGTCCGGCGGCTCCAGCACGACCCGGAGCTGGCCGGGGTGGACGCCGTCATGCTCGACGAGTGCCACGAGCGGCACCTCGACTCCGACCTGGCCCTCGCCTTCCTGACCGAGGTCCGCGCCGCGCTCCGCCCCGACCTGCGGCTGCTCGCCACCTCGGCGACCGCCGACGCCGACCGGCTCGCCGCGATCCTGGAGGCGCCGGTGCTGACGGCTCACGCGCGTACGTATCCGGTCGCGGTGATCTGGGATCCGCCGCCGGGCCGGATCACCCCGCCGCTCGGCCTGCGCGTCGATCCGCGGCTGCTCGACCACGTGGCGGCCACGACCCGGCGGGCCCTCGCCGAGGGGGACGGCGACGTCCTGGTGTTCCTGCCGGGCGCCCGCGAGATCGAGGCGGTGGCCCGCCGGCTGCCGGGCGTCGACGTGGTCACCCTGCACGGCCGCCAGTCCGGTTCCGCCCAGGACGCGGCGCTGCGCCCCGGCGCCGGCCGGCGCGTCGTGCTCGCCACCGCGATCGCCGAGAGCAGCCTCACCGTGCCGGGCGTGCGCGCCGTGGTCGACGCCGGCCTGAGCCGGGTGCCGCGGATGGACCACTCCCGCGGCCTCGGCGCCCTGGCCACCGTCGCGGTCTCCCGCGCCTCCGCCGAACAGCGAGCCGGCCGGGCCGGCCGGGAGGCGCCGGGCCGCGTCTACCGCTGCTGGCCCCAGGCCCTCCACGACCGCCTCCCGGCCCAGCCCGAGCCGGAGATCGCCGCCGCCGACCTGACCGGTTTCGCCCTCGACCTCGCCCTCTGGGGCCACCCCGACGGCAGCGGCCTGGCCCTCCCCGACCAGCCGCCCGCGGGCGCCCTCAAGGCCGCCCGGTCGACCCTGCACGACCTCGGCGCGGTGGGCGACGACGGCCGCGTCACCGCCCGCGGCCGCGCCCTCGCCGACGCCGGCCTGCACCCCCGCCTGGCCCGGGCCCTCCTCGACGGCGCCGCGCTGGTCGGGGCGCAGCGGGCCGCCGAGATCGTCGCCGTCCTCGACGACACCCTCTCCGGAGGCGACGACGTGGTCACCCTCTGGAGGAGGGCGCGAGCTTCCGGCGACAAGGCCTTCACCACCGAGGTACGCCGCCTCCGCGCCGCCCTCCCACCCCCGCCGACGCCCCCGTCCCCGGCCGCCGCAGGCACGGCTGCCGCCTCCCGGACCGGCGGCTCCGCGGTCTCCCTCTCTTCCGCGAACGAGCATTCGATCGGCGGGGAGCGGATTCCCGACGACCTCGCGGCGGGACTCGTCGTGGGGCTGGCGTACCCGGAACGGGTCGCGAAGGCCCGGGAGCGGGGCGGTTCCTCGTACCTCATGGCCGGCGGAACCGCCGCGGAGCTGCCAGGCGGCACCCAGCTTGCCGGAACGCCCTGGCTGGCGGTGGCCGCCGCGGAGCGTGCGGCCGGATCGCGCACCGCACGCATCCGCAGCGCCGCGCCCCTCGACGAGGAGACCGCGTGTCAGGTGGCGGCCACCCTGCTCAGCGACGGCGCCGAGATCGGCTGGATCGACGGCGACGTGGTGGCCCGGCGGGTGCGGAGGCTCGGCGCGATCACGCTGTCCAGCGTACGGATCACCGACCCGGACCCGGCCCTGCTGCACGACGCGCTGCTCACCGGCCTGCGCGCGGAGGGGCTGTCGCTGCTCACCTGGACCCGCAACGCCGAGGAGCTGCGCGGCCGGCTCGCCTTCGCGCACGCCGCCCTCGGCGACCCGTGGCCGGACGTCTCCGACGAGGCGCTGCTCGCCGCCGACTGGCTCGACCTGTCGAAGGCCCGCCGCCGCGCCGACCTGGCCAAGCTGGACGTCGCCCACTCCCTGCGCCGCCTGCTCCCCTGGTCGGTGGCGGGACGGCTGGACGAGGTGGCCCCGGAACGCCTGCCCGTCCCGAGCGGCTCGAACGTGCGCGTCGACTACACCGACCCGGCCGCGCCGGTGCTGGCCGTGAAGGTGCAGGAGGCGTTCGGCTGGCAGGACGCCCCACGGCTGGCCGACGGCCGGGTGCCGGTACTGCTGCACCTGCTCTCCCCGGCCGGCCGCCCGGTGGCCGTCACCGGCGATCTGCGGTCGTTCTGGGCGCAGGGGTTCCCGCAGGTACGGGCCGAGCTGAGGGGCCGCTATCCGCGCCACCCGTGGCCCGAGGACCCGACCACGGCCACCCCGACGAAGCGCGCCAACCCGCGTTCCCGCTGAAGCCGCCGCGAACCCGGGGTCAGGTGGCCGTCGGGATGAGGCGGGTCAGGGGCGCGGGCGGGCCGAACAGATACCCCTGGCCGAGGGGGCAGCCGAGCGCCGCCATGCCGGAGGCCCGCTCCCGCGTCTCGAGGCCCTCGGCCACCACCGCGATGCCCAGTTCCGCGCAGATGGCGAGCACCGAGCGGCACAGGGCGCCGGCCCGCTCCGGCGAGGCGTCCACGTCGGTGAGGGTCGAGTCGAGCTTCACGATGTCGACGGGCATGGCGTGGAGCTGGGCCAAAGCGTTGTAGCCGCTGCCGAAGTCGTCCAGGGCGATCCGTACGCCGAGGTCGCGCAGCGATTCCAGCACGGCGGCGGCGCGGGGCAGGTCGGGTATGCGGAGGGTCTCGGTGACCTCCACGACGAGGCGGGCCGGGGGTACGCCGTGGCGTTCCAGCGCCGCCGCGACGGCCGCGCGCAGGCCGTGCTGGCCGAGGCGGCCGGCCGAGACGTTGACGTGCAGGTCGATCGGGCGGCCGTAGAGCGACTCGAGCCGGGCCGCGTCGGCGCACGCCTGGTCGAGCACGAAGTCGTCGATCGCCGCGACCAGGCCGGTGCGCTCGGCCATCGTGACGAAGACGTCCGGGTGGACCGGGCCGGCGACCGGGTCGGTCCAGCGGGCCAGCGCCTCCACCGCCACGGTCGCGGCGTCGGCGAGCCGGACGATCGGCTGGTAGTGCACCTCGAAGCCGGCCGCGGCGGGGCTGCCGCCCTCGGCGAGCGCGCCGGCGAGCAGCTGCGGCAGATCGGCGTGCGGCGCGTTGTCGCGCGGCCCGGCATAGGTGACGAGGGCGCCCTTGCCGCGGCGCTTCACCGCGTACATGGCGGCGTCGGCGCGGCGCAGCAGGATGTCGGCCGAGAGGTGGTCGCCCGGTTCGGCGGCGACCAGGCCGACGCTCACGCCGACGCCCACCGACCGGCCGTCGATCAGGTACGGCTCGCGCAGCGTGGCGAGCATCCGCTGCCCGATCGCCTCCGCCTCGGCCACCCACACCGGGTACGGCAGCTCGGCCGTCGCCCGCCCGGCCGCGGCCCGCCGGTCCAGGCCGTCGTAGACGCGCACCCCGGCGGCGGAGAGCACGTACCGGCGGGGACGGAACCGGCTGCGGTGCCGCCGCGGCGCCGGGACGACGCCGTAGCCGAGCACCACCGCGAACTCGTCGCCGCCGAGCCGGGCCACCAGGTCCTGGGACCGTACGCAGGACCGCATCCGCTCGCCCACGGCGGTGAGCACCCGGTCCCCCATGGCGTGCCCGAACGTGTCGTTGATGAGCTTGAAGTCGTCGAGGTCGGCGAAGAGGACCGCGACCGGCGCGCCCCGGCTCTGGTGCGCCTCCAGGGCGAGGCCGAGGCGTTCCCGGAAGAGCGCCCGGTTCGGCAGCCCGGTCAGCGGGTCGTGGTACGCCAGGTGGTGCAACCGCTGCTGGGTGTCGGCGATCCGGTCGAGCAGCACGGTGTTGTCCATGATGGTGAGCATCTGCCGGGTGACCACCAGGGCGAGCCCGAGCCAGCCGAGGTAGGCCTGGAACGCGGTGAGCGGCTGACCGGCGATGGTGCGCGCCATCAGCACCACCCCGGCCACCACCACCGGCCCGTACGGCACGAGCAGGTGCAGCCGGTCGTGCACGAGCAGCGCCGTGACCGGCCGGTCCAGCGGGACCCGGGCCGGGCTGAGCGCCGCGAGCGCGATGAAGGCCGGCCCGATCAGGTGCCCGGCGGTCGCCGCCCAGCCCGGTCCGGCGTCGAGCAGCCGGAGCGTGTCGGCGGTGCCGAAGGCGATCAGCGCCACCCCGATCAGGGCGAGCGGGCGCCGGCCGGACGGCGAGTCCGGCCGGGTGGTCAGCAGCAGCATCACCATGGTGAGCAGGACCAGGTCGACGACCGGGTAGGCCACCAGGCGCGGCTCGACCAGATCGGGCACGACCGACCAGAGCAGCGCCAGCACCGAGCCGGTGATCAGCACGCTGTCGATGACCAGGGCGATCTGGTCGCGGCGCGGCGAGGTCGGCACCGGGCGGGGCCGGGTGTGCGCGGCGGCCAGCAGCCCGATCAGCATGCAGAGCGGCAGCACCAGGAAGCCGGCGTCGGTGACCACCTGCGGCGGGTCGGTGAGCAGTCCGGCGAGCCGGGTGAGCGACCAGACCAGCAGGCCACCGGCGGCGAGGAACCGCCAGCGGCGCGGGATGCCGGTCCGGCCCCGGGTCGCGTGCAGGCAGACGGCGGCGGCGGCGAGGCCGACGCCGAGCTGCAGCAGGTCACCGAGAACGGCCACGGCCCCGAATCACCACCAGATTCTTTCCGGCCGCGGAATACAAGGTAAGCGGCCGGAGTAAAATACCTGGTCAGTCTCCGGTGGTCACGTCCGCTACGACCACCGTGACATTGTCCGGGCCGCCGCCGCGCAGCGCGAGGTCGACGAGGCGCTCGGAGCACGTCTTCGGGTCGGGCGAGGTGCGCAGCTCCTGCTCCAGCGTCGGGTCGTTGACCACGCCGGTGAGGCCGTCGCTGCAGAGCAGCCAGCGGTCCCCGGCCTGCGGCTCCACGATGACGTACGCGGGGGTCACCGGCTCGCCCTGCAGCACCCGGGTCACGACGGCCCGGCGCGGGTGGCCGGCCGCCTCCTCGGGCTTGAGCAGGCCCTGGTCGATGAGCATCTGGACGTACGTGTCGTCCTTGGTGAGCTGGTTGAGCCGGCCGTCGCGCAGCAGGTATGCCCGGGAGTCGCCGACGTGGGCCATCGCCGCCCGCTCGCCGTTGAAGAGCACGGCCGTGAGCGTGGTGCCCATCCCCTGCAGAGCGGGGTCGGCGGCCACCTGCTCGGCGATCCGGCCGTTCGCCACTTCGAGCGCGCGGTGCAGCGCGTCCATCTGGTTGTCGGTGGGGATAGGCGCGTCGAGCGAGACCATGGCTTCGACGGCGAGCCGGCTGGCGAGGTCGCCGGCGGCCATCCCGCCCATGCCGTCGCAAACCACGAGGAGGTTGTCACCCGCGTAGTGACAGTCCTCGTTGTTGCTCCGGACGTGTCCTTGGTCGGTGACGGCCGCCCACCGGAGGTGCAAGGTCATGGCGTGCAGCCTGCCAGGTCGATGCCAAGCTGTCTGCACGTGGTGGGCGGCATGTCGCACATGTCGTTGTCGAAAATACACTCAGCCCGGATCAAGGGCACGTCCGAGGCATCGGGGATCGACTTCGGTCACGGTGCGTGTCGGTGCGATCCACCGGAGTGCCGAGGCCTCGGCGGGCCAGCCGCGGACCGTCACGCCGCTGTACGACGGCGGCGCGGTGTCCGGGCAGAGCGCCCGGGACCGCACCTGTCCGTTGGGGATGAACGTCACCTCGCCGTCCGGCTCCAGCATCGTGGTGGAGTTGTCGTCCACCGAGATCAGCTGTCCGCGGACGACGGTGACCGGCTCGCCCTCGGCGCCGACCTCGACGGCGCTGTCCGGCAGCACCGGGGCGCGCAGGAAGACCACGCCGACCACGAACGGCAGCGCGAACGCCGCGCCGATCGCCGGCCAGTACGTCGCCATCCGCGCCCACTTGGCCGGTACCGGCCCGGTGAGCACCGGCCCGAACAGCGGCGGCAGGGCGAGCAGGGCGGCCGTGGACCACATGCCGGCCCGCACGGCCTCGACGACGCCCGGCCAGACGAAGATCCACACCAGGATCCCGGTCACCACCGGCACGCCGATGGTGATCCAGAGCATCAGCGCCCTCTCGCCCTGGATGCTCTGCGCCGCGGTCAGCCCGAGGATCGCCGTGACGAGCATGGCGAGCAGCGGCAGGAGCTGCATCTGCCAGGTGAAGGCCGCGATGATCGCAGCGATCGCGACGACCCACCCGGGCATCCGCAGGGCGGCCACCGCGAGGTACGACGTGCCGGCGTGCCCCGGGACGCTGACCAGCAGGATCCCGCCGAGCACCCGGACCACCAGGATGGCCGCCGGGATGGTCCAGCTCAGCGTGATGAAGAGCGCGCCGAGCATGCCGAGTGGGTTGATGTACTGCACGAGCAGCAGCATGGTGGCCATGTCCTGCCGGCTCAGGTACCAGAGCCGGAGCACGAGCAGCAGCAGCGGGAAACCGGGCAGGACGGCGAGCAGCCAGTTGAACTCGGCGCGGTAGCGGGGGCGGGCGCCGTGCCGCTCCTTCGAGACCGCGCCGGTCGAGATGTCGGAGGAGGTCATCCGAGCGGGTCCTCCCACGGCAGGTGCCGCACGTCCGGCCGTTCCACGCGGGGCTGCATGCCCTCGGCGATCGGTACCGGCTCGTCCAGGTCGATCTCGGACTGGAGGTGCTCCTGGTAGGCCCGCTCCCACCGGTCGTCGGCGGGGTCGGCGTACGAACGGTAGAGGGTCAGGTTGACGAGCGTCTCCAGGGCCGGGTTGTCGCCGACGTTGACACCCCACCGCTCGACCTTCTCGAGGCCGAGGTCCCAATGCGTGTATTTTCCTGGAAACTTGTGCTTCCATCCGGCCAGGATCGCCGCATCGGTGCTGATCGCGTCGACCTTGCCGGCGTCGAGCTCGGCGAAGCACTCCCGGACGCGGTTCTTGCGGGTCACGATCGCCTCCACGTCGTCCAGCGCGGACTGGCTCGTCGAGGTCGAGAGGGTGCAGACCCGCTTGCCGGTGAGGTCCTGCAGGGCGGAGACGGAGGAGTGACCCTTCAGTGTGATCACCGACTGCTCGGTGTGCAGATAGGGCGCCGAGAAGTGCACACCGGAAGCCTTGCGTTCCTCGGTGACGCTGTAGCTGGCGATCACGAGCTGGACCGGCACCGGGTTGCCCTTCGCGTCGATCGCCTGCATCCGGGCCCGGTCCTCGCTCTCCAGGCCGTAGAACCGGACGTCGTCCCGGCGGAAACCGAGATCCTCGGCGACCATCAGGGCGATGTCGATGTCGAAGCCGGCCCACTTGCCATCCGGGTTGTGGAAGGCGACCCCGTACTGGTCGTCCTTCACGCCGATGTTCAGCGTGGTCCAGGTGTCCACCCCGGCCTGCTCGCGCAGCTCGGTGACCGACGGCGGGCCGCCGACCAGCAGCCGGCTCATCGTCACCGCGAGGACGAGCACGAGCAGCAGGCCGAGCCCGGCGAGCCGCCAGGCGCGGAAGCGGTATTCCCAGTCGGCGACCGAGCGGAGCTGGACCTCCTCGATCGCCTCCTCGAAGATCTCCTGCTCGGCGATGTCCCGGGAGGCGATCTCCTCGGGCGTCACGTCCGGCGGCGGCATGATCCGGCGGCGCAGCCACGGCAGATCCGGCGGCGTCCACTGCCGGAACCGGCGTACCCGCGGCCCGGTGTCTCTGTCGTCCCGCTCGACCATGCGGGACATGGTGCTACACCGATGTCACGGAACGGGGTCCGAGGTACCGAACGGGACCCGCGGGCCGCAGCGGGCCAGCCTGCGCAGGGTGAGGCGCAGGCCGGTCCGCAGGCCGTGCCGCTCGATCGCCGTCAGCGCATAGGCGCTGCAGGTGGGCGTGTACCGGCATCGGGTGGGCAGGCGCGGCGAGATCAGCCGGTAGAGCCTTATCGACCGCGTCGCGGCCCGCACACCCCAGGACGTCACCGCACCGAGGCTACGACGGCGCTCTCCGCCGGCAGCACGAGCCGGTCCCGCTGGACGACCACGCCCGGCTCGGTGGCGAGCAGCACCGACCGGACCGGCGAGCGGACGCTGACGGTCTGCTCGACGCCGGCCAGGTTCGCGGCCACCACGGACGACCCGCGGCGGATCACCACGTGCCGGTCGCCGTGCCAGGCCTCGACGTCGCTCAGCCACGGGTCGGTGAGGTCGGGCACGCCGCGGCGCAGCGCGATCAGCCGCTTGTAGAGCTCCAGGATCTCGGCGTGGCCCGGCTTCTCCGGCTCGGACCAGTCCAGCTTGGAGCGCTCGAAGGTGGCCGGGTCCTGCGGGTCCGGCACGTCGGCCTCGTCCCAGCCGTGCCGGGCGAACTCGCGGCGCCGGCCGGTCTGCACGGCGGCGGCCAGCTCCGGCTCCGGGTGGCTCGTGAAGAACTGCCACGGGCTGCTCGCCGCCCACTCCTCGCCCATGAAGAGCATCGGCGTGAACGGGGAGGTGAGCAGCAGCGTCGCGCCGACCTTGAGCAGGCCCGGCGAGAGGGTCGCGGTGAGCCGGTCGCCGATCGCGCGGTTGCCGATCTGGTCGTGGTTCTGCAGGAACGCGACGAACCGGTGCCCCGCGGTGCGCTGCCGGTCGATCGGCCGGCCGTGCCGCCGGCCGCGGAAGCTGGACCAGGTGCCGGCGTGGAAGAAGGCCCCTTCGAGCACCGTACGCAGGCAGTCCAGCGACCCGAAGTCGCCGTAGTAGCCCTGCCGCTCGCCGGTCAGCAGCGCGTGCAGGGCGTGGTGCACGTCGTCGTCCCACTGGGCGTGCAGGCCGTAGCCGCCGGCCTCGCGCGGGGTGATCAGCTTGGCGTCGTTGAGGTCCGACTCGGCGATCAGGGTGAGCGGCCGGCGCAGGTGCGCGGAGAGCTTCTCCACCTCGGCGGCGAGCTGTTCCAGCAGGTGCACCGCGCCCTCGTCGTGCAGCGCGTGCACGGCGTCGAGCCGCAGCCCGTCCACGTGGTAGTCACGCAGCCACATCAGCACGCTGTCGGCGATGTAGCGCCGCACGGTGTCCGAGTCGGGGCCGTCCAGGTTCAGCGAGCTGCCCCAGGTGTTGCTGCCGGCCGACAGGTACGGGCCGAACATCGGCGCGTACGCCCCGCTCGGGCCGAAGTGGTTGTAGACCACGTCGAGGACCACGCCGAGGCCCTTCGCGTGGGCCGCGTCGACGAACCGCTTGAGCCCGTCCGGGCCGCCGTACGCCTCATGGGGTGCGTACCAGCAGACGCCGTCGTAGCCCCAGTTGTAGGTGCCGTTGAACGCGTTCACCGGGAGCAGCTCGACCAGGTCGACGCCGAGGTCGACGAGGTGGTCCAGCTTCGCGATGGCGGCGTCGAACGTGCCCTCCGGGGTGAACGTGCCGATGTGCAGCTCGTAGAGGACCGAGCCGGGCAGCTGCCGGCCGGTCCACCCCTGGTCGGTCCAGGCGAAGGCGTCGTGGTCGTAGACCCGGCTCAGGCCGTGCACGCCGTCCGGCTGCCACGGCGACCGCGGGTCGGGCAGCGGCCTGTCCTGATCGGGGAGGAGGAAGCCGTAGTCGGTGCCGGAGGGCAGCTCGAGCCGCCACCAGCCGCCGTCGCCGGATTCCATCTCGTGTTCCCGGCCGTCGACGACGAGCCGGACGTTTTTCTCGGGAGCCCAGACCTCGAAGACAGTCATTCTTTCACCAGGAGCGCGACGGGATAGGTGTGCAGAAGCTCGGCGACTGCCAGGCGATTGCCACCGTAACTGGTATTCGTGAACACTTCCGTCCAACTGTGGCCGTCGAGTGACAGCGTCGTGTCGTGCCAGCCGCCGTGGCGTGACAATCCGACCGGCAGCCGGGTCGCCACCGCCACCGCGCCGCCGCGGTCGAAGGCGAGCACGTGCTCGCCGACCCGGCCGTCGGCGAAGACCGGCCGGTACCCGGTGAACAGCTCCGGGCGCTGCCGCCGCAGCCGCAGGATCCGGCTGGTGACCAGCAGCTTCGCGGCGCCGGTCTGGTCCACCGGCGGCAGCCAGCCGTCGTCGATCCGGCCGAGCAGCTCGCGCCGCTCGGCGAAGTCGACGGGCCGCCGGTTGTCCGGGTCGACGAGCGAGTGGTCCCAGAGCTCGGTGCCCTGGTAGACGTCGGGCACGCCGGGCATGGTGAGCTGGACCACCTTCTGCCCGAGCGAGTTGGACCAGCCGGGCGGCGCGATCGACGCCGCGAAGTCGCCGATCTCGCGGTGCAGGGCCGGGTCGTCGTAGATCCGGTCGACCATCCGGCGCAGGGCCGCCTCGAACGTCTCGTCCGGGCGCTGCCAGGTCGTGGACGCTCCCGATTCGCGCGCGGCCTTCACGGCGTACGCATGCAGTCTCTCCCGCGAGATCGGCCACGCACCCACCGCGACCTGCCAGATCAGATGGGCCAGCGACGGGTCGGGGAGCGGAGCGACCCGGACCCACCGGCGCACCACCTCGGTCCAGTCGCCGGGCACCTCGGAGAGGACCGCGAGCCGGGCCCGGACGTCCTCGCCGCGCTTGGTGTCGTGGGTGGCGAGCGAGGTCATCGAATCGGGCCACTCCAGCTGGCGCTGCTCGGCCGCGTCGTGGAACTCGTCCGGCGTCACGCCGAACCGGGTGGGGTCGTTGCCGACCTCGTTGCGGGCCACGAACCGGGTCCAGCGGTAGAACGCGGTGTCCTCCACGCCCTTCGCCATGACCGCGCCGGTGAACTGCTGGAACCGGATCGCCAGCTCGTCGCCGGGCACCCGCAGCCGCGCGGTGAGCCGGTCCAGCACGCCGATCAGCTGCGGGTTGCGCCGGCCCGCCTCGGCCCGGGCCTGCGCCAGGTGCCGGGAGCCGGCCGGCAGGTAGGACCGGTAGACCGGGAAGCAGGCGGCCAGCTCGGCGAGGGCTCGCTCGGCGTTCTCCACCTCGGGGACGAGCCGGGCCAGGCGGGACAGCTCGGTGGCGAGCAGGGTGGTGGCGACCGTGAGCTTGGTCCGGTGCACCAGGTCCTGCCAGGAGGTGACGGCGCCGCTCAGGTGGTGGTCGAGGGTGTCGAAGAACGCCTCGGTGCCGGAGTCCACGAAGACGCCGTTCACGTCGGCCATCGCGTCGTAGCCGGTGGTGCCGGCGACCGGCCAGGCCGGCAGCTTCTCCCCCGGCTCGAGGATCTTCTCGACCACGAGCCAGGCGTCCGGGGCGGATTCGCGCAGCCTGTCGAAGTAGCCGGCCGGGTCACGCAGGCCGTCCGGGTGGTCGACCCGGATGCCCTGGATCAGGCCCTCGCGGTACCAGCGCAGGATCTCGGCGTGGGTGGCCTCGAAGACCTCCGGGTCCTCGACGCGCAGCGCGGCCAGCTCGACGATCGCGAAGAACCGGCGGTAGTTCAGCTCCTTGTCGCCCCTGGTCCAGTTGACCAGCTCGTAGTGCTGCCGGTCGTGCACCTCGCGGGGCGTGCCCTCGCCGGTGCCGTCGGCGATCGGGTAGCGATTGTCGAAGTAGCGCAGTTCGCCCTCTTCGACGCGGAGGTCATCAAGCGCTGTCGGGCTGTCGGCCAGCACCGGGATCATCAGCCGGCCGCGCGTCCAGTCGATGTCGTAAAAATGCGAAAAAGAGGATTTCTGCCCGTTCTTAAGGACATCCCACCACGTCGGATTCGCATGCGGAACGGCGACGCCGGCGTGGTTCGGGACGATGTCGGCGACCAGCCCGAGACCAGCCTCCTGGAGCGCGCGGTGCAGCGTGAGCAGCCCGTCGGCACCACCGAGCGCCGGGTTGACCTGCGAGTGGTCCACCACGTCGTAGCCGTGTTCGGAACCGGGCGCCGAGGTGAGCAGCGGCGCCGAGTAGAGGTGGCTCACCCCGAGATCGGCGATGTAGTCGGCGATCTCGGCGGTGGCCGGCAGCGGGAAGTCGGGTCGGACCTGGACTCGGTAGGTACTGCTCGGGCGCGTAGGCATTACACCGTCCTGTCGAGCACGATGAGGGATCGGTCCGGGACCCAGATCGAATGTCCGGCCTCGACGACGGACGGGTGATCGGGATCCGGCTCGGCGGTTTCGATGACCTTCTCCCACTTCTCCCCGTACTCCGCGGGAGGCGTGGTGAACTCGAGCGGCGCGTCGTGCGCGTTGAAGAAGAGCAGGAACGAGCTGTCCACGTGCCGCTGGCCGTACTGGCCGCGCTCGCGGATGCCCTCGCCGTTGACGAAGAGCGCCACGGCCCGGCCGAAGTCGTTGCCCCAGTCGTCGCCGGCCATCTGCCGGCCGTCCGGGGTGAACCACTCCAGGTCGGGCAGCGGGTCGCCGCCGCCGCGCGCGGTCACCGGCAGGCCGGTGAAGAACCGGCGGCGCTGGAACACCTGGTGCCGGTGGCGGAACGCGGTCAGCTTGCGGGCGAACTCGAGCAGCTGCTCGTCGGCGTTCTCCCAGTCGATCCAGCTGATCTCGTCGTCCTGGCAGTACGCGTTGTTGTTGCCCTGCTGGGTGCGGCCCAGCTCGTCGCCGTGCGAGATCATCGGCACGCCCTGGCTGAGCATCAGCGTGGCCAGGAAGTTGCGGCGCTGGCGGGCCCGCAGCTGAAGCACCTTCGCGTCGTCGGTCGGGCCCTCGATGCCGCAGTTCCAGGACCGGTTGTGGCTCTCGCCGTCCCGGTTCTCCTCGCCGTTGGCCTCGTTGTGCTTGTCGTTGTAGGTGACCAGGTCGTTGAGGGTGAACCCGTCGTGCGCGGTCACGAAGTTGATCGAGTGGAAGGGCTTGCGGCCGTCGTCCTGGTAGAGGTCGGCCGACCCGGTGATCCGGGAGGCGAACTCGGCGAGGGTGGCCGGCTCGCCGCGCCAGAAGTCGCGGACGGTGTCCCGGTACTTGCCGTTCCACTCGGTCCAGTTCGGCGGGAAGTTGCCGACCTGGTACCCGCCCGGCCCGACGTCCCACGGCTCGGCGATCAGCTTCACCTGGCCGACGATCGGGTCCTGCTGCACCACCTCGAAGAAGGTGGAGAGCCGGTCCACGTCGTAGAACTCGCGGGCCAGGGTCGAGGCGAGGTCGAAGCGGAAGCCGTCGACGTGCATCTCGGTGACCCAGTACCGCAGCGAGTCCATGATCAGCTGGAGGCTCTGCGGGCTGCGGACGTTGAGGCTGTTCCCGGTGCCGGTGTAGTCCATGTAGAACTGCGGCTGGTCGTCGACGAGCCGGTAGTACGTACGGTTGTCGATGCCCTTGAGGGAGAGCGTCGGCCCGAGATGGTTGCCCTCGGCCGTGTGGT
The DNA here is from genome assembly GCF_040639855.1 of Actinoplanes sp. NPDC023714. Classification (NCBI taxonomy): domain Bacteria; kingdom Bacillati; phylum Actinomycetota; class Actinomycetes; order Micromonosporales; family Micromonosporaceae; genus Actinoplanes; species Actinoplanes sp. NPDC023714. Next base: position 1,367,545 of record NZ_JBFAAR010000001.1, on the reverse strand, counting down.
TGTAGACCACGTCGAGGATGACCTCCATGCCGGCCGCGTGCAGCGCCTTCACCATGCCGCGGAACTCCTGGGTCTGCTGACCGAGCGTGCCGGTCGAGGAGTAGCCGTGGTACGGCGCGAAGAAGCTCAGGGTGTTGTAACCCCAGTAGTTGCGCAGCCCGAGGTCGTCGAGGCGGTTGTCGTGCACGAACTGGTGCACCGGCATCAGCTCGACGGCGGTCACGCCGAGGCCCTTGAGGTGCTCGATGATCGCCGGATGCCCTATGGCCGAGTACGTCCCGCGCATGTCCCGGGGGATCTCCGGGTGCCGCTGGGTCAGGCCCTTCACGTGCGTCTCGTAGATCACCGAGTGGTGGTACGGGATGTCCGGCCGCCGGTCGTTGCCCCAGTCGAAGTAGGGGTTCACGACGACGCCCTTCGGCATGTACGGCGCCGAGTCCAGATCCGACATCTGGTCCGGGTTCGCGAAGTCGTACGCGTACATCGACGGGTGCCACGTGATGTCCGAGTCGACGGCCCGCGCGTAGGGGTCGAGCAGCAGCTTGTGCGGGTTGCACCGCAGTCCCCGGTGCGGCTCGTACGGGCCGTACACCCGGTAGCCGTACCGCTGACCGGGCTCCACGCCGGGCAGGTACGCGTGCCAGACGAACGCGTCCTGCTCGTGCAGCTGGACCTTCCGCTCGTTGCCCGAGGCGTCGAAGAGGCAGAGCTCGACCGCCTCGGCCACCTCGGAGAAGATCGCGAAGTTCGTGCCCGTCCCGTCGTACGTGGCTCCCAGCGGATACCGGTGACCAGGCCAAACCTGCATGTCGGTGCTCCTACCCCTCGGTGCCGTCATCGCGACCGGCGCCGGGCTGTCATGCCCACCAACCGGATGGGCTAATCCTGCCGCCGATCGTGTCCGCCTCGATTCTCGCGGACCGGGGTGCCTCGGAAGGCCCGACTGTCCGGTTCGCGGGTGATATCTCACCGTCCGGGGGTTTGCCGGGCGGGAAAACGAGCATTGTGGCGACGTGCCGCAGAATGATCACTTCACCTTCGGGCCGCAGATCTGCGGCACGCTCTCCCCGGAAGCCGGCGCGGGGAGGGAATGGCTGCTGGCCGACGGTCTCGGGGGTTACGCGAGCGGCACGGTGAGCGGTCTGCGCACCCGCCGCGAGCACACGCTGCTGACCGTTGACGATCACGGCACCCGGTGGGCCGCCCTGGCCTGTCTCGACCTCACCGTCACCCTCCCCTCGGGCGCGAAGGTGGCGCTCGCCACCCACGAGTGGGAGTCCGGCGCGGTCGCCCCGGGCGGCCACCGGCACCTGGAGAGCTTCACCCTCGACCGGGGGCTGCCGCGCTGGCGGTGGCGGATCGGCGACGTGGTGATCGAGCGGGAGCTGGCCCTGCGGCACGGGCATCCTTCGCTCGCGGTCCGGGACCGGGTGGTCGCGGCCCCCGCGCCGGTCACCCTGGCCGCCTCCGCGATGTGCACCTGGCGGGACGCGCACGCCTCGCGGCACGCCGGGGGCCCGCCGATCACGACGGTCCCGGCCGCCGGTGGCGCGATCGTGGCGGGCGCGTACCGGCTGACCGGTCCGGGCTGGCAGCCGGCCGGCGTCTGGCACTACGGCGTACGCACCCGCGAGGACGGCGCGGTCGAGGACCTCTGGCTGGCCGGGACGTTCTGCCGCCGGGCCGCGCCGGGCGAGTCCCTGGAGATCTCGGCGTGGGCGGGTGACCTCGCGGAGGAGCCGCCACCTCCGCCGGTGGTCCTGGCCGCGGAGCGCGAGCGCGCTCATCGCCTGGTCACCGCCGCCAAGGCCGAGGGGTACGGGGAGAGCCTCGCGCTCGCCGCCGACAAGTTCGTGATCCGCGCCGCGGACGGCCCGGACGTCGTCGCCGGATATCCGCTGCTGGGACGGGACCTGGCCGCCACGATGGCCGCCTACGAGGGGCTGTTCCTGGACACCGGCCGGGCCGAGGAGGGGCGGGAGCTGCTGGTGGCCCGCACCCGTACCGCGGCCGGCGCGGCCGGCTCCCCGGACGCCTCGCTGTGGCTGGTGCACGCGGTGGACCGGCACGTCACCCGGACCGGGGACAGCGACCTCGCCGCCGAGCTCGCGGCGCCGCTCGGCCGGCTCATGCGGCAGCGCCTGAGCGGGCCCGGGCCGCTCGCCCTGGACCCGGCCGACGGCCTGCTGCGGGCCGGCGCCGGCTTCACCCCCGACGACCGTCAGCTCGGCAAGCCGGTCGACGTCAACGCCCTCTGGGTGAACGCGCTCGCCGCGATGGGCGACCTGCTCACCGAGGGCGGATACGACGACGGCGAGCCCCGCGCCCGGCACGCCCGCGCCCGCACCTCCTTCCTGGCCGCCTTCCCGGCGCCGGAGGGCTGGCTGCACGACGTGGTCGAGGGCCCGCCCGCGACCTACCCGCTCGGCGCCGGCGCGCACACCGACGACCCCTCGCTGCGGCCGAACCAGTTGCTCGCCTGGTCGCTGCCGCACGGCCCGATGCGCGGCCAGGACGGCGCGGCGGTCCGCGCCATCGGGTCGGCCCTGCTCACCCCGCTGGGCCTGCGCACGCTCGCCGAGAACGAGTACGGCTACCGCGGCGATCCGGCCGGGGGCCCCGCCGACGGCGCGGTGCTGCCCTGGCTGATCGGCCCGTACGCGGACGCCTGCCGGGCCACCGGCCGCCCGGTCGAGGGCTTGCTCACCGGCCTGGAGGCGCACCTCGCCGAGTGGGGTGTCGGATCGATCAGCGAGCGGGCGGACGGCGAACCGCCTCATCGGGCCGCCGGCTGCCCGTTCGCCGCGAGGCCGGTGGCCGAGATGCTGCGCGTACGGGGAGGGCTGGAATGAACATCCTGATGCTGTCGTGGGAGTACCCGCCGCTGCTGGTCGGCGGGCTGGGCCGGCACGTGCACGCGCTCGCCACCACGCTGGCCGCGTCCGGGCACGAGGTGACGGTGGTGACCCGGCACGTGCCGGGCGCGCTGGCCGAGGAGTACACCGAGGGCGTCCGGGTGATCCGCGCGCCGGACGACCCGGCGCCCGGCGCGGACATGCTGAACTGGGCCCTCACCTTCAACCACACGCTCACCCGGGCCGCCCTGCGCGCCGCCCGCACCGGGCGCTACGACGTGGTGCACGCCCACGACTGGCTGGTCGCGCACGCCGCGGTGACCCTCCGCGACCACCTGGACGTCCCGCTGGTCGCCACCATCCACGCCACCGAGTCGGGCCGGCACCAGGGCTGGCTGCCGGCTCCCCACAACCGGGCCATCGACGGCATCGAGCGCTGGCTCTGCGACGCCGCGGTCCGGGTGATCGTCTGCTCGGCGTACATGAAGCGCGAGGTCGGCCGCCTCTTCGAGGTGCCCGCCGGCCGCTCCGACGTGGTCTTCAACGGCGTCGACGCGCTGCGCTGGCGGGCCCGGCCCCGGGCGGTCGAGGCGGCCCGGGCCCGGTACGCCGGCGACGGCCCGCTGATCAGCTTCGCCGGGCGGCTGGTCTACGAGAAGGGCGTGCAGAACCTGCTCGCGGCCGTGCCGGCGCTGCGCGAGCGGTTCCCCTCGCTGCGCGTCGTCGTCGCGGGCGACGGCCCGTACCGGAGGGATCTCGAAGAGATGGCCCCGCCCGGCGTGACCTTCGCGGGGTTCCTCGGCGGCCACGAGCTGACCGCGCTGATGGGCGCCTCGGACTGCTACGTCGTGCCGAGCATCTACGAGCCGTTCGGGATGGTGGCGCTCGAGGCGGCCGCCGCCGGGACGCCGGTCGCCGTGGCGGCCACCGGCGGCCTCGCCGAGATCGTCGACGACGGGGTGACCGGGGTGACCTTCCCGCCCGGCGACCCGGGGGCCATCGCCACGGCGGTCGGCGCGGTGCTGGCCGACCGCGACCACGCCCGGTCGATGGCGCTGCGGGCCCGTCTGCGCGTCGTCGACGACTTCAACTGGCCGTCGATCGCGGCGCGGACCGTGGACGTCTACGAGCACGCCCGGGCCGCCGACGCCCAGCAGGTCGCCCGGGAGGCGGAGAGCCTGCTCGGCCACGTCCCGGCCACCCGGCACGCCACGCTCTGAAGGGTCAGCGGCTCGCCGTGTAGATGGAGAGGCCGGTGTACGCGGCCTCCAGCAGCGGCGCCGGCACACCGCGCCCGGCGGCCTCCCGGACGAGGTCGCCGAGGATCGCCTCGGCCTCCACCGGGCGGCCCGCGACCAGGTCCCGGTACATCGAGGACGTCGTGCGCTCGCCGGTGGACATCTGCGCTTCGAGGATCTCCCGGGCGCGCGGGCGGGGTTCGTACCCCGCAGCGGTGGCCGCGGCCACCGCCTCGGCCGCCACCGCGGCAGTGAGCCGGCGCCCGCCCGGGGCCGCGTTGATCTCCCCGATCGAGGCGCGCATCAGCGTGGTGGCCGCGCCCAGCGAGGCGAGCAGCACCCACTTCTCCCACATCTCGGCGACGATCCGGGACGACGGCCGGGAGTCGAAGCCCGCGCCGGTCAGCGCCGCGGTCACCGCGTCGAGCCGATCGTCCGGCTCGGCGGTGAGCGGGCCGAACGCGAGCCGGTGCAGGCCGGTCATCCGCACCACGTCGCCGTCGTCGTTCAGGGTCGCGTGGATCATGCAGACGCCACCCCAGACCTGCCGCGGGCCGAACCGCCCGGTCAGCGCGCCGACGTGCCGCATCCCGTTCAGCAGCGGGACGACCACGGTGTCCGGGCCGGCCGCCGGCGCGAGATCGGCGAGCACCCGCTCCAGCCCGTAGCTCTTCACCGCCACCAGGATCAGGTCGTAGGGGCCGCCGGGGTCGTCCGCCGTGACGGTCCGCGGCGTGAGCGTCGTCTCCCCCTCCGGGCCGAGGATCCGCAGCCCGCGCTCCGCCAGCAGCGCCGCCCGCGCCGGGCGGACCAGGAACGTCACGTCCCGGCCGGCCTCGAGCAGCCGGCCGCCGAAGTATCCGCCGGTCGCGCCGGCCCCCGCGATCAGGATTCGCACCCGCACCATCTTTCAGCATCGGCCCGTAGGATCCCGGCCCATGGGTAAAGGCGTTCACATTCAAGAGCTCCCGGGGGTCGGCACCCGGTACGACATCGCGCTCGGCAGCGGCGGCCAGCGGGTGTCCATCGTGGCGTCCAGGGACGGCAAGCGGCACCTCTACGTCTTCGAGACCAGCGGGGACGATCCCACCGCCGTGCTGGAGCTGACCGAGGAACAGGCCCGCAAGGTCGGGGCCGTCCTGGCCGGCACGTTCTTCACCGACTAGGCCGCCGGTGCACGCGAACCTCATCGGCCTCGGCGCGCTGATCCTGGCGGCCGGCCTGCTCGCCCGCCTCGGACGCCGCTTCCGGCTGCCGACCGTCCCGTTCTTCATGCTCGCCGGCATCCTGCTCGGCCCGTTCACCCCCGGTCCCACGCTCTTCGAGCACCCCGAGGACCTCGACATGCTGGCCCTGCTCGGGCTGGTGCTGCTCCTCTTCCACCTCGGCGTGGAGTTCCCGGTCGAGCAGGTCCTCGGCAGCGGCAAGCGGCTGTTCGCGGCCGCCGGGGCGTACATCGGCATCAACATCGGGGCGGGCCTGGGCCTCGGGTTCGCGCTCGGCTGGGGCACCTCCGAGGCGTTCGTGATCGCCGGGGCGGTCGGCATCTCGTCGTCGGCGATCGCCACGAAGCTGCTCATCGAGCTGCGCCGGCTCGCCAACGCCGAGACCCCGCTCATCCTCGGCATCATCGTGATCGAGGACCTGTTCCTCGCCCTCTACCTGGCCCTGCTCACGCCGATCCTGTCCGGCGCCGACTCGGCCGGCGAGCTGGCCCTGCGGATCGGCATCAGCTTCGGCTACCTGGTCCTGCTCTTCGCGATCGCCCGCTGGGGCGCCCGGCTGATCGGCAAGGTGATCGACAGCAACGAGGACGAGCTGCTGGCGGTCCTGATGGTCGGCCTGGTCGTGCTGGTCGCCGGGCTCTCCGCCGAGGTCGGCGTCTCGGACGCGATCGGCGCGCTGATGATCGGCCTGGTGGTGGCCCGCACCTCGGTGAAGGAGCGCGCCGAACGCCTGGTGCTGCCGCTGCGGGACGTCTTCGCCGCGATCTTCTTCGTGGCGTTCGGCATGAGCATCGACGTCGGCGCGATCGGCTCGGTGGCCGTCCCGGTGCTGATCGCGGTCGGCATCACGGTGCTCACCAACGTCACGGCCGGCCTGATCACCGCCCGGCTGTTCGGCTTGAACCAGCGCGGCGCCGCCAACGTCGGGCTCACCGTGCTGGGCCGCGGCGAGTTCTCGCTGATCCTCGCGACGCTGGCGCTGAGCGCCGGCCTGGACGAGCGGATCGGCCCGTTCATCGCGCTCTACGTGCTGATCCTCGCGGTGCTCGCGCCGATCCTGGCGGCGAACTCGCGGATGCTCGCCCGGTTCCTGCCGGACCGTCTCCTGCACGACCGGTGGCGATACGTGCGGGAGGAGACGATCAGCACGGCCTGCACCCACATGGACCGGATCCACATCACCGAGACCGACACCGACGTCTGCCCGCAGTGCGTGGAGTCCGGCGACACGTGGGTGCAGCTCCGGATGTGCCTCACCTGCGGCGAGGTGGGCTGCTGCAACGACTCGGTCAACAAGCACGCGGACGCGCACTTCGCCGACACCGGGCATCCGATCATCCGGTCGCTGCAGGACGGCGACGGATGGGAGTACTGCTACGCCGACGGCACGCTGATCCGCGAGCCGGCCGGCTCGAACCGCAGCTGAATCAGCCCAGTTGCTGGTCGACGTAGCACCAGCGCCAGGACTCCCCCGGCTCGTACGACCGCATCACCGGGTGGTCCTGCTCCTCGTGGTGGCGCGACATGTGCCGCCGCGGGGAGGAGTCGCAGCATCCGACGTATCCGCAGGACAGGCAGACCCGCAGGTGCACCCAGTCGTGGAGACCGTCGTGCACGCACTCCGGGCAACCTCCCTCGTAGGGCGCGAGGGGCGCCGGGTCGCCGGCTTCCTTCAGGTGCTCACAGGTCAATGCTCACTCCGTTGCAGCTGGGACTCTTCCAGATCGAGCTCGCGCTGGGCGCGCACCAGCACCTCCTCCGGGATCCGCCCCTCGTTCCGGGCGATCTTGAAGACGTGCCGCTCGGCTTTGATCATCTCGCGCCGCAGCCGGCCGTACGCCGCCGACGGCGTCTCCTGGTCCTGACTGCCGAGACGCTCCCACGCGTTGTTGGACCGGCTCTCCATGAGGCCGCGCAGCCGCTCCACCACGGCCGGCGGCGCGCCGTTCGCGTGCGCGTCGAGCGCCTCGAGGGCGGCCCGGCTCGCGGTGTGCTGCACGCCGGCCTCGGAGAGCGCGTCCTGGGTGCTGTTGTCCTCGCGGACCTTCAGGATCCGGGCCAGGGCCGGCAGGGTCGCGCCCTGCACCAGCAGGGTCAGCACGATGATCGCGAAGGCCACGAAGACGAACAGCTCGCGCGGGTACTCCGGCACCCCGTCCACGCCGGGCTCGGGCAGCGTCTGCGCGGCCGCGAGGGTCACGACGCCGCGCATGCCGGCCCAGGCGATCACGGTCGGCACCGCCGGGCGCGGGCGCTCCTCCCGGTTGCGGATCCTCGGCACCAGCCGGGCCAGGTAGGTCGCCGGGTACATCCAGGCGAACCGGATCAGCACGAGCGCCGCGAAGACCACGGCGGTGACCTGCAGGGTCGTACGCATGTCGGTCTCGATGCCGCCCACCACGGCCCGCAGTTGGAGGCCGACCAGCAGGAAGACCACGCCCTCCAGGAGGAAGTTCACGAGACGCCAGACCGCGTCCATCTGCAGCCGGGAGGTGGCCGAGAGCAGGTACGGCATCCGGTGACCCAGGTAGAGGCCGGTGATCACGACGGCCACCACGCTGGACGCGTGGATCTTCTCGGCGACGATCACCACGACGAACGGGGTGAGCAGCGCCACCGCGTCCTCCAGCAGCGCGTCCTGGATCCGGCGGTGCAGCCAGGCCGCGCCGACCGCGAAGACGAAGCCGATCGCGAGGCCGCCGCCCGCCTTCAGCACGACCTCGCCGGCGATCTCGGCGAACCCGACCGCGGCGCCGCCCAGCGCGCCCGCGGCCACCCGGACCAGGACCAGCGCGGTCGCGTCGTTGAGCAGGCTCTCGCCCTCGAGGATGGTGACCACCCGCCGGGGCAGCCCGACCCGCCGCGCGATCGCGGTCGCGGAGACCGCGTCCGGCGGGGCGACGATCGCGCCGAGCGCCACGCAGGCGGCGAGCGGGACCTCGGGCAGCAGCATGTGGACCAGGAACCCGATCACCATGGCGGTCAGCACCACGAGGCCGACGGCGAGCAGCAGGATCGGCCGCAGCGCGTGGCGGAACGCCGGCACCGAGGTCTGCAGGGCGGCGACGTAGAGCAGCGGCGGCAGGATCCCGATGAGGACCAGCTCCGGCTCGAGGTGCGCCTCCGGGAAGCCCGGCACGTACGAGAAGGCGAGGCCGGCGACGAGCAGCACCAGCGGCGCCACGAAGCCGAGGCGGCGGGCCAGCGCGGCGCCGACCACGGAGATCGCTACGAGCACGACCACGTCGACGATGGCTTCCATGCGGGGAAGCTTAGAGACTGCCCCGCCGAACGGCTCAGGACGTGGTGCTCACCACTCCCGAACGTGCGACCGTCCTGGTGTAGGTGCCCTCCTGGGACGTCACGTGCCTGCGCCGGACATCGACCGAGAAGACGTAGTTCGTGCCCGGAGTCAGCCCGGTGACGCTCGCGCTCAGGTCGCCGCAGCCGGTCGGGGTGACGGTGGTCCAGCCCACGTCCTGCTGCTGGCCGGGCTGGAGGTCCTGGTTCGCGGCGGTCAGCTTGTAGTCGACGATGTCGCTGCCGCCCGGGTTGTAGAAGGTCACCACGGCGCTGGTCCGGCCGGGCACCACGTCCAGCCCGTTGATCACGCCGGCACCGCGCGGGGCCGGGGTGCAGGTCGGGCTCGCGGCCGGGGCCGGCGGCGAACCGCTGTTCAGCGTCGGCAGGGTCAGCTCCGGCGTGGGCGACGCGGTGCCGTACCGGGTGACCGGCGACGGGGTCGCCCGGCCGGCGTTCACGCTGATCCAGTCGGCGCCGCTGTTGTCGGCGGGCGTCGACGCCGTGGGCGCCGACGAGCACCCGGCGACCAGCAGCGGGAGCGCGACAGCGGAGAGCAGGAGGGCAGCCTTCACGTCAGGTTGATTCGGGCCGGGCCGCCGAATGCTTAGCCCTTCCGGTACCGCTCCCGCGCCCGTTTCGCCAGATCCTTCGTCGCCACCGAGTTGGCCCAGGTGCCCAGGACCATGCCGCCGAGCGGGATCACCTTGACGACGACGCGCTTGGCGGCCCGTACGCCCGCCATCTGCGCGAGTCGAACGCCCAGGGTGACCAGGACGCGCGCCATCGGCGCGCCGGACGCGCCGGTGAAGACGCGGCTCGCGTGCTCCCGGCCGGCCGCGACACCCAGCGCCGCGCGGGCGGACTCGGCGTACTTGTGCACGCGCTGCAGGATCAGCAGCTCGGTGGCGCGCTCCGGCCCCTCCGGGTCGTGGCCGTAGGCGGCCGCCACGTGCAGCACCATCCGCGCCTGCGTCCAGGACAGCACGCCCACGTCGATCACGGCGCCGGGCAGCCCGGCCGCACCGGACACCGCGCCGGAGAGCCGGGCCTGGTTGGTGAACCGCTTGATCGCGAGAGCGGCCAGCTCGTCGGGGCCGGCTTCCGGGCGTTCGGCGCGCATCCGGGCGGTCCAGCGCGCGGCCTCCGGGCCGAGCCGCCGCACCGCCTCCAGGGCGAGGTGCTCGGGCGCGTACTGGGGGTCGGCCTTCATCCGCGCCCAGAGCGTGCTCGGTGGCGCCGTGTTCTCCAGAACCTGACTCACAGTTCCTCCGCGGGGGTCGGGCACCTCAGTGTGCGTGGTCCATGCACGTGCCCTATCTGTGCCATGAGTAACAATGCGTGAAGCCGGAATGCGCCAGCCTCTTCCGGTGTTGCCAACGGTTACCCACTCGCGAGGAGGACCGCAGCGTGCTCGACCCACACGGGCTCTACGAGGTGACCGGTGAGCTGCCGGTCCTGGACAGCCCGGTGCTCATCCAGGCGCTCACCGGGTTCGTCGACGCCGGCAGTGCGATCCAGTTGGCCCGGGACCACATGCTGGAGAACCTGGAGAGCGAGGTCGTCGCGACCTTCGACCTGGACCAGCTCCTCGACTACCGATCCCGCCGCCCCCCGATGATCTTCGTGGCCGACCACTTCGAGAGCTACGAGGACCCGGTTCTCGCGCTGCACCTGGTGACCGACCAGCTCGGCACCAAGTTCCTGCTGCTGGCGGGCCCGGAGCCGGATCTGCAGTGGGAGCGCTTCATCGCCGCGACGACCCAATTGATCAAAACCTTGGGTGTACGGGTGACCGTCGGCCTCAACGCGATCCCGATGGCCGTCCCGCACACCCGGCCGGTCGGGGTCACCGCGCACGCGACCGACAAGAAGCTCCTCGGCGACCACGAGTCCTGGCTGCAGCGGGTCCAGGTGCCGGCCAGTGTCGGCAACCTCCTCGAGTTCCGCCTCGGCCAGAACGGGCACGACGCGCTCGGCTACGCCGCCCACGTCCCGCACTACCTGGCCCAGACCGGCTACCCGGCCGCCGCCGAGCTCCTCCTCGATTCGGTCTCCGCCTCCACCGGCCTGGCCCTGCCCACCGGCGGCCTGCGCGAATCGGCGACCCTGGTCCGCGAAGAGGTCGACAAGCAGATCGCCGACGACGAGCAGGCCGGCCGGCTGGTCACCTCGCTCGAGGCGCAGTACGACGCCTTCGTCCGGGGCCGCCAGGGCAACCTCCTGGCCGGCACCGACACCCCCCTCCCGACGGCCGAGGAGCTGGGCGCCGAGCTGGAGCGCTTCCTCGCCGAACAGAGCCGGGACGAATAGCCCTCCGTCTCGTGAGAACGGCGTCACCCCCTCCGGGTGGCGCCGTTTTCGCGTTGGGAATGTCGTACCCGTCGATTAGTATGTATGTACGAAAGAGGGGGCCTGAGCTGCTGATCTTCGGTGGTTTTCGGACGCCGGGCAGCGCTAGTGAGGAGACCGACGTGACCATGTCCACGCTCTCGACCAACCCTGTGCCCGTGATCCCTCCCTACGCCACGATGCTCGGCTTCACGCGGTACGTTTCCCGCACCGGCCCGGCCAAGGCCACGTTCGTGGGCGGCCTGCGCAAGCAGCGGGAGCGCCGGTCCGGCTTCAACCCGCACGGCCAATTGGTGAAGGCCTTGAAGGCCGACATCGCGTTCCGCACCGGCGGGACCTACCTCGACGGCGTCGTCGGGCTGGTGAAAGACCGGTGGAAGCCGCTCTACTCGACACTGCGCGGCGGCGCCCGGGCCTACCTCGCGTCCCTCGGCGACCCGGAGAAGGTCAACCTCGCGCAGACCCGCGACGCCATCGCCACGGTCGGCCCGCTCGCCGTGAAGATCAACCCGCATTTCGGCCTGCGCTTCGACGACGGGCGCCGCGAGGCCGTCCGCCTCCACTTCGACGAGGAGCCGCCGAGCACCGAGGCGGTGACCGCCATGCTGCACCTGATGGCGAGCCACATGGACCAGATCCTGCCCAACGCCGAGCCGGTCCTGGTCGACGTCCGCCGCGGCGCCACCCACCGTCTCGACACGGCGGCCCAGCCGGCCTACGTCGAAAGCTGGCTGGCCGGCGAGGCGGCCGCCTTCACCGCGATGTGGTCGGCGACGGCCACCCAGGCAGCGGCCTGACCTCCCTGACCCTCCCCACCACGGCGCCCCCGGCGTGAACTGCCCGTCACGCTGGGGGCGCCCCCTTGCGTCCCGCCCCGCGTGTTCACATTGCCGTCGCGTGTTGAGTTGAGGTGCGGATCGCGCCCGAACTCAACACGCCGCGGTGGTCGTGCCGTCGCGTGTTGAGTTGAGGTGCGGATCACGCCCGAACTCAACACGCCGCGGTGGTCGTGCCGTTGCGTGTTGAGTTGTGGTCCGGATCGCGCCTGAACTCAACACGCCGCGGTCGTCGAGACGTCGCGTGTTGAGTTGTGGTCCGGATCGCGCCCGAACTCAACACGCCGCGGTCGTCGAGACGTCGCGTGTTGAGTTGTGGTCCGGATCACGCCCGAACTCAACACGTCGCGGTGGTTGAGATGTCGCGGAGGCGGGCGCGCTCCTCGGCCGGCTGTTGCGCCCATCACGGCATCACGGCGCGACAACCCCCGGCCCTCGTCCGCTACGCTGCGCGCGTGAGTCTTTCCCTCGATCTCGGCAACCTCGGCCCGCCGCGCTCCTGACCGGAGCGCCCGCCCCCGCCGTCCGGGCACTGCTCGGACGGTCGTTCATCGCTGCGCTCCGGTGCCTGCCGACACCGACTCACTTCTCTCTTCCGGAGCGCACCCGTGTTCTCTTCTTCTGCTGCCGGCGCACGCCTGGCACTTCTGCAACTGTCCGCCGCCGGCATCCTCTGGGGTACGGCCGGCGTGGTCGTCCAGGTCGTCGCCGAGGGGACCGGCCTCGGCGCCGTGGCGATCGGGTTCTATCGGCTGCTGTTCGCGGCCATCGTCATGCTGCTGCTCGGGTTCCCGGCCCGGCGGCGGATCGTCGCGGCCTTCCGTAGCGCGCCGCTGGCGATCACGCTGGCCGGGGCCGGGCTCGCCGCGTACCAGGCGCTGTACTTCGTGGCGGTCCGTCTCGGCGGCGTCAGCATCGCCACGGTGGTGAGCCTCGGCATCGCGCCGGTGCTGCTCAGCGCGTGGGAGACGGCCCGTACCCGGCAGCGGCCCGGCACCGCGGCCCTGGCCGCGTCGGCCGCGGCGATCGCCGGTCTCGTCCTGATCGCCGGCGCGACGGCCGGACCCGGGTTGGCCGCGGCCGGGCTCGGGCTGCTCGCGGCGGTCGGTTCCGGGATCGTGTACGCCGCCTCCACCGCCCTGAGCCGGCACACCACCCAGGGCGTCGAACCGCTCATCCTCACCACGCTGTCCTGCGCCATCGGCACCCTCACCCTGCTGCCGATCGCGGCGGCCGAGGGACTCGCCTTCACCCCGGAGCTGAAGCCGGTGGCGCTGCTCGTCTACGCCGGCGCGATCACGACGGCCCTGGCGTACGCCCTCTTCTACACCGGCCTGCGCCACACCACCGGCAGCGTCGCCGCCGTCGTCACCCTGCTCGAACCGCTCACGGCAGCCCTCCTGGCCGTCCTGTTGATCGACGAGCCGCTCGGCGCCACCACGATCGCCGGCGGCGCTCTGCTCCTGGGCGCGGTGGCAACGCTCTACCTGCGCGCCGAACCCACCGCCCCCACCAAGCAGCCCCAAGCCGAAGCCGATGCCGACGCCGACGCCCGAACCTGAGCCCGCGAAGCCCAGCTGCACCACAGAGCGACAAATCGGGCGCCAACCCAGCCCTCCCGTACAGCCAGTCCGAGCCGGCCGCACCGGAGGGCGCCGGCCCACCCCTCAACCGTAAGGACCAACCCGACATAACCCGATCAGCCGTGATTTTTCTGGTATCCGCGTGGTTCCCGCTCAGCAGCCAGCCGGTTGCGACGATGCTTCCTGGTGCAAGCGCAAAGTAGGGCAGAACTTCGGGGGGCGTTCGGCCATGAAGAACTTCGGTCAGGTAGCGGTAGCGGCGACGGCGGGCATCTGCTGCGCGGTCTGCAACCCGGCAGCGGGAGCGGCCCAGGCAACACCCGCGACGACCCAGGCAAAGGCCACGAGCCAGGCCGCAACCCAGGCGAACCTGCCGAGCCTGGTCGCCTACGTACGCGGTGGCGACGTCTACACCAGCAAGGGCACCACCGAGAAGCGCCTCACCACCGGCGGCACCGCGGCCCGTCCGCGCTGGTCGCCGAACGGCAGGCAGATCGCGTACCTGAACAGGGGCCAGCTCTGGACCATGAACGCGGACGGCTCGAACCAGCGCCGCCTCACCACCCGCCCGGCGGCCGGGCCCTCGTGGTCCCCGGACGGCAAGTGGATCGCGTTCTCCTCGCTGTCCTGCACCGGCGGCCCCGGCGTCTTCAAGATCAAGGCCACCGGAGCGGCCACACCCCAGGTGATGTTCCCGAGCGACTGCAAGACCGAGGCCCTGCCGGCCGAGGCGGAGGCGGCGAAGAGCGTCCAGAAGGAGCTCAAGTCGGACAACGCGGTCGCCTGGTCCCCGGACGGCAAGCAGCTCGCCTTCCGCGGCGGCAACTGCGAGTCGATCTATGACGCGTGCCTGAGCCTCGGCGACGTGACGACCGGTGGTGAGAAGACGGTGGCCGCCTATGGTGGTGGCGGCGTACAGAACAGCGGTTTCGCGGTGGTCCCGAGCTGGCGTTCGGACGGCGCGAAGCTGGCGTTCACGGCTTTCCAGGAGGGTGAGACGGCGGACGAGAGCAAGCCGGTGCACCTCGTGGAGTACGACGCGATCACCGGCGCGACCCGCACGATCGGCAACGCGATGGACCGTGAGCTTGACTACGTCGACGCCGGGCGGGCCGTGCTCACCAGCGAGAAGGCCGGCACCGCGTGGGTGACGGTGGTCGGTCTCGCGAACGGCCTGCGCACCCCGTTCAAGTCGGGTTCGCAGCCGAGCGTCCAGCCGATGATGCGTTAGGACGAACTACCATGGGGCCGCCATGACTGAGACTGACATCCGGCCCATCCGCACATTCCACCCTCGCCGGGGACGGATGAGCGCACGCCACCATGACGCGCACACCGCTCTCTGGCCGACTTTCGGCTTCACCGTCGTCGACGGCGACCGGAGTGCTCTGGATCTGACGGAATTGTTCGGTCGCGGTGCTCCGGTCGTACTCGAAATCGGTTTTGGCATGGGCGATGCGACGGCCGAGATGGCCGAGGCAGACCCGGGACGCGACTATCTCGGTGTCGAGGTGCACACGCCCGGCATCGGCAACCTGCTGGCACTCGCCCGTGAGCGGAACCTGACGAATGTCCGGATCGCTCACGGCGACGCCATGCAGCTGGTGCACCGGATCGCGCCGGGAGCGCTCGACGCGGTGCACGTCTTCTTCCCCGATCCGTGGCCGAAGGCGCGCCACCACAAGCGCCGCCTGATCCAGCCGTCGAACGTCGCCCTGATCCGTGATCGCCTGCGTCCGGGCGGCGTGCTGCACTGCGCCACGGACTGGCCGGACTATGCGGCCGCGATGGCGGAGACCCTCGACGCCGATCCGGGCCTTCACCGCACCGATCGGGAACACCGGCGGCCCAAGACCAAGTTCGAGAGGCGCGGGGCCGCCGCTGGTCGCCCTATCGCAGATCTTCGGTACGAACGTAGCTGACTCCCCACGACCACGGATCCACACGCGGCGGGGCCGGCGGGCGCGGCCCACGACGGCCACGATCCCGCCCGTCCGGCGGCTTGGGATGCCGCAGGCACCGGCCGCCCTCGGTTTTGCCCCTTTTAGCCCTTTAAGGCCTCTAGGCTGGAGGCTGGAGGTCAGCCATGCGGCGAGATGACGCCGGCATCGACGCCGGGCGGTCCGACGGGACCGGTGCGGCAGAGGCCGCGACTCTCGCACGCCCGGCCGCACCTCACGGGGGGTCAGCCGCCGACGGGCTCAGCTCGCCGGCGGCTGCCGCACATCCGGCTCGCCGGACCGGCTCGCTGCGGGACGTATTGGCCGAAGCCTCAGCGGCCGGCCCCTCCCTGCACCGCGGCGTGCTCACTTCCGGATCCGCCGACCAGCTGGCCGCCCTGGTGGCCCGGGCGGCGCACGCCCCGAGCGCCTGCATCCAGTTCGTCGAGGACTCCCGGCTGCGCCTCTACGGCAGCTGGGGCGTCTCCGCCGACTGGGAGGTCGTCGCCGAGAGCAGCCTCGACTCCTCGCTCGGCGGCCTCGTGGTCGGCTCCGGCGCCACCCTGGTCGTGGACGACGCCCAGCACGACCCGCGGATCCCGGACGGCCTGCTCCGGCGCACCGGCGGCGCCTACCTCGGCTGCCCCGTGCACGACCGGGCCGGCGCGGTCCTCGGGGTCTGCTACGCGTATGACCACAGCCCCCGCCCGTGGACCCCCGAGCAGATCGCGGCCGTCTCCGAGGCGTCCGAGGTGGCGACGCTGCTGATCGGCGAGCAGATCGCCCGGTACGAGCTGGAACAGCAGCACCGGTTCCTCGACGCGGTGCTGGACAGCCTGCACGACGGCGTGGTGGCCTGCGACGCCACCGGCCGGATCGCGTTCGTCAACGAGCGGATGCGGCTCTGGGGCGAGAACGTCTTCGGCACCGAGACGACGCCCGGCCTCACCGACGCCACCGGCACCCCGCTGACCCGCGACGACCTGGGCCTGGTCCGGGCGCTGCGCGGCGAGGTGATCCGGGACGAGCCGCTCGCCCTGCACGGGCGCAGCCGGCGCACCCACTACTACGTCATGGACGCGCAGCCGATCCACGGCGTCGACGGCCGGGTGCTCGGCGCCGTGCAGGCCGTTCAGGACGTCACCCGGCAGCGCCGCGCCGAGAAGTTCCGCAGCTGCGAGCTGGCCGTCACGACGGCGCTGGCGGAGGCGCCGAGCATCGAGGCGGCCGGCCCGCGGGTGCTGGAGGCGATCGTCGGCGCGCTGGACTGGGTGCACGCCGAGCTGTGGCTGGTCGAGGAGGGCACGGTCCGCGCGGCCGCCCGCTGGAGCGCTCCCGGCTGGCCCGCCGACATCCCGGTGCCGGACCGGCTCGCGTACGGCCAGGGTCTCGCCGGCCGGGCCTGGCAGGTCGACAAGCCGCTGTGGATCCGTGACGTGGGCCGGCCGCAGAGCCTCATCTCCCCGGACACCTCCGCCGACCGCCTGCACACGGCCCTCGCCATCCCGGTGCACGACGGCGCCGGCCCGATCGGGGTGCTCACCGTCTTCGCCGACGCCGTCGAGGACCCGGAGGACGAACTTCTCGCCCTGATGTCCGGGATCGCCGCCCACCTGGGCCAGTTCGTCGAACGCCGCCGCGTCGAGGACCTCCAGCTGCAGCTGACCCGGAGCAAGAACGAATACCTGGCCCTGATCGGCCACGAGATGCGCACCCCGCTCACGTCCATCAGCGCGTACACCGAGCTGCTCCGCGAGGCCGACGAGGCCACCCTGGTCCGGGACGGCCCCCGCCTCATCAAGGTGGTGGAGCGGAACACCACCCAGCTCCGGGAGATCATCAACGAGCTGCTGGAGCTGTCCGCCCTGGACGCCGGGCACGCCGACGTCCGGCGTACCCCCATCGACCTGGCCGCCGTGGTCCGCGACGTCGTCGACCGCACCCGCCTCGCCATCGACGGCGAACCCGTCGTCATCGACGCCGACCTGCCCGCCGAGCTGATCGTCCCGTGCGACAAGGACCGCATGCGCCACATCGTGCAGAACCTGCTCGGCATGGCGGTCCGCTACAGCCCCGACGGCGGCCACGTCTCGGTGGCCCTGCGCAGCACCGGCCGGGCCGCCGAGCTCTCCGTCTCCGACGCGGCGGGCGACATCCCCCGAGCCGAGCGCGAACAGCTGTTCACCGGCCACTACCGCACGAGCCGGGCCAACGAACGTGCCATCCCCGGCAGTGGCCTGGGCCTGACCCTGAGCCGAGCGGTGGTCGAGAAACACCAGGGAAGCGTCGAACTGACCGGCGGCGACTCGGGAACCACCGTCCTGATCCGCCTGCCACTCGAAGTCCGCTGACGCCCGGCGTCAGTCCTCCTCCTCGCGCCGGCGGCCCAGTAGGAGCGCAAGAGCGCGCCGGGCCGCCAGCCGCCGCTCCGGTTTCCGCGCGAACGTCGCGACCATGGAGGTCGCCAGAACAGCCACCCCGCGCGCGCCGGCGGGAATGGCGACGGCGATGAGAGGGATGGCAACGTCCCACGAGATGAGTTCCACAGCAAGGCTCCTCGCCACGACGGCGATCGAGCCGAGGCCTTCCCCTGGGACAGGGATGTGGAAGAGGCACCTCGGCTCGACCGCATGGGTCAGTAGCCGAGGTCTCTTCCGCCCAGTTGAACTGGGCCGACGTCCCCGGGAGGGCCCTTCCACAAGGGTGCCGCTCCGTGTTGACGAGAACGCCGAGTGGGAATACTCCCCTCTGCACTTGCAGGCTAACGGACTGCGACCACTCCTGGCGAGCGGCATCGCCCTCTGGCGAAGCTTGATATCACCCCACCACTCCGGGACCCTGACTCTGCCGGTAAGCGCACCGGCGCAGAGTCCGAAGCGATCACCACCGCGAGCCACCGCACGCTGTGGGGCCCGCGCTCAGGGGACGGAGGGGCAGCGATGAGACCCGAGGTGGTCGCGGCGACCTACGACATCCTGGTGCGCAAGGCTCGGGAGCGGGCCGTCGTGACGTACTCCGGCCTGAGCGCGATGGTCCCGGGCCTCCCGGTCCGCGGCCCCGCGATGATCGACACGCTGATCGCCGTGACCGAGCGCTCCTGGGCCGAGAAGGGCGTGCTGCTGCCGGTGCTGGTCGTCAACGCGGGCCGGAACGGCCTGCCGAGCAGCGGCTTCTACGAGTCACTGACGCAGTACCGCCCCCACGACGACCAGTCCGACCCGGCCAGGGCCGCACGCCGCGAACGGGAACGGGTGTTCGCCGCGTACCCGGTCGGCTGAGCCGGCGACGGTTTCGCGTGGCGTCCGGCGAGCTCCCGCAACTCCGGGAGCTCGCCGGACAGAACTCCGTCACGCCCGGGTGGTCGGGACGGCGGCCGGCGAACCGCGGTGCGAAGACTTCTCAGCGGCGCTGGTGG
The DNA here is from genome assembly GCF_040639855.1 of Actinoplanes sp. NPDC023714. Classification (NCBI taxonomy): domain Bacteria; kingdom Bacillati; phylum Actinomycetota; class Actinomycetes; order Micromonosporales; family Micromonosporaceae; genus Actinoplanes; species Actinoplanes sp. NPDC023714. The sequence goes on along the minus strand of NZ_JBFAAR010000001.1, from coordinate 1,348,800 downwards.
ACCACCGCCGCTGCTCCGCCGCCCCGGCGGGCGGGTTCGGCGGCGGCGATGAGGCCTCCGCCCCTGGTGAATTCGATGGCGGTGGCGGCTCCGAGCTCGGCCACATCGGGCCCGAAGGTGTGGCCGCGCTCGGTCAGGGCGGGGCCGTACCGCGTACGGAATGCGGTCTCGGCCTGGATCCCGGCGGTGTTGCGCTGGGAGGCGCGCGGGGCCGCCATCGCCTCGGGGAGGGTCATGCCCAGCTCGACGCGGTTGAGGAGAATCTGCAGGACGGTCGTGATGATGGTGGCGCCGCCGGGTGAGCCGAGGGCGAGGAACGGCTTGCCGTCCTTCAGGACGATGGTCGGCGACATCGAGCTGCGCGGCCGCTTGCCGGGGCCGGGCAGGTTCGGGTCGGGCGCGGTGCCCTGGGTGGGCGCGAAGTTGAAGTCGGTCAGCTCGTTGTTGAGCAGGAAGCCGCGGCCGGGCACGACCATGGCGTTGCCGCCGGTCTGCTCGATCGTGAAGGTGTATTCGACGATGTTGCCCCAGCGGTCGGCGACGGTCAGGTTCGTGGTGCTCTGCCCCTGCTCGGTGGGTCCGCCGACGGTGGCCGGGGTGCAGCCGGTGGCGGCGAGGTCACCGGGCGGGACCGGCTTGACCAGCGCCTCCGCCGGGTCGATCCGGCAGGCCCGCTGGCCGGCCCACCGGTCCGAGATCAGGCGCTGGACCGTCCGCTGCGGGGTGTCGGCCCCGACGTACCGGTTGCGGTCGGCGAAGGAGAGCGCCGACGCCTCCAGGTAGTAGTGCAGCTTGTCGATCGTGGTGGCGGACGCGGGCAGGCCCTTCTCGATGACGTTCAGGGCCTCGCTGACCGCGACGCCACCCGACGAGGGGGTGTTCATCCCGTAGATCGTCAGGTTCTCGTAGTCCGAGCGGGTCGGCGCGGGGAATCGGAGACGATAGCGGGCCAGGTCACCCTTGGTGAGGGTGCCAGGCCTGATCGGGTACGCCCACACTCCCGTGGGATCGTCCGCCACCGGCGGGTTCTGGACCGTCTCCACCAGGTCCTCGGCGACGGCTCCCCGGTAGAAGACGTCGGTGCCCTTGCGGGCGATCAGCCGGTACGTCGCGGCGAGGTCCGGATTCCGCAGCGTGGAGCCGACCGCGGGCGGCGCGCCCCCGGGCAGGTAGATCTCCCGGGTCGAGTCGAACTGGCCGAACGCGGCCGCGTTGTCGGCGACCTGCTGGCGGAAGGTCGCGTCGACCGGGAAGCCGCGCTCGGCCACCGCGGCGGCGGGTTTCAGGCCGGCCGCGAGCGACCGGGTGCCCCACCTGCGGGCGGCCGACTCCCAGGTGGCGAGGGTGCCGGGCGCGCCGACCGAGAGCCCGCTGACCCGTGCCTCGGCGAAGTCGTACGGCAACCCGTCCGCCGGGTCGATGAAGTGCTTCTCGGTCATCGTGGCCGGGCCGGTCTCCCGCCCGTCGATGGTGGAGACGCTGCGGCGCTTCGCGTCGTAGTAGACGAAGAAGCCGCCGCCGCCGATCCCGGCCGAGAACGGCTCGGTCACGCCGAGGGTGGCCGCCGCGGCGATCGCGGCGTCGACCGCGTTGCCGCCGTGGCGCAGCACGTCGAGGCCGACCGCGGTGGCGGTGGGGTCGACCGTGGCGACGGCGCCGCCGTACCCGATGGCGGTCGGGCCTGAGGGGGCACCGCCCGCCGATGCCGGTGGCGCCGCGACCGCGACGCCGAGTGTGGTCAGGGAAAGCGCTGTGAGCGCGGGCAGGAACCGCATCGGCCCTCCAGTCAGGACAGTGTCGGTTGTCGATTCCCTGCCTACCGGGGATCACGGCGGGGCACAACCGCAGGGGACGAGATCAGCCGACGCCGTAGGGAACCGGGGCGACCGGTGGGCAGGTCGCGCCCGCGGCCGGCAGGGCGAGGGTGGTCAGATAGCGGTCGGCCGCCGCGGACACGCAGTCGCTGTGCCCGTAGGCGACGTGACCCCACCCGTCGTAGGTGAGCAGCCGCGCCTTCGGGCCGAGCTGCCCCGTCACGCTCTTCGCCCAGGCGTACGCGGTGGCCGGGTCGTGCCGCGCGTTGACGACGAGCACCGGCACGGTCGCGGGCGGGATCGGCCGCTGCGGGTCGGCGACCGGGTCGGGCCAGCCGGCGCAGCCGGAGACGGCGGTGAGCGCGAGCGGCGAGGCGAGCATCTGCGGGGCGGCGACGGCCAGCCGGCCGAGCATGGCGCGGTACCCGGCCCAGCCGCCGACCGGCAGCGACCAGTCCCGGCACATCACGGCCGGGAAGCTGTGCGGGGTGAGGTCGAGATCGGGCAGGGCGCGCCGGGCCGCCGGCGTGGGCTCGTACGCGGCCTTCAGGTAGAAGGCGAAGGAGTACCACTGCGGGTCGTAGAACGCGCTGAACGCCGCCGAGATCAGCTCCCAGACGCGCAGCTTGGACGGCGGGTCGTACGGATCCTGGAGGGTGCCGGCCCGGGCCCGCTCGACGAGCTCGCCCCAGATGGCCTTGATGTCCCGGCCGCGCAGCGCGCACTGGCTGTCCCGGGCGCACCAGGCGACGAACTGGTCGAACGAGTCCTGGGCCGACTCGGCGGTCCGGCCGACGAACGCGTTCACGTCGGCGCTGTGGTCCATGACGCTGTCCAGCACGAGGGCCCGCAGCCGGGCCGGGTAGCGCTCGGCGTACATCTGGCCGATCAGTGATCCGTACGAGGCGCCGTAGAAGCTGATCCTCTGCTCGCCGAGGGCGATCCGGACCGCCTCCATGTCGCGGACCACGTTCCCGGTGCCGGCCTGGCGGAAGACCGGCCCGCTGCGGGACGCGCAGTCCTCGGCGAGCTTCCGGTTGTAGTCGGTGAGCCGGCCGAACTCCTGCTCGTCGGCGACGAGCGGGGACGGCTTCGCGTCGACCACGTCCTGGGCGCAGAGGATCGGGGCGCTGCGGCCGACCCCGCGCGGGTCGATGCCGACGATGTCGAAGCGGCGTTCCACCTCGCTGCCGAAGTATTCGGTGTCGAGGGCCTGGTTCACGGCCGAGGCGCCCGGGCCGCCCGGGTTGACCATGAGGACGCCGATCCGCTGCTTCGGGTCGCCGGCCTTCCGGCGGGCCAGGGTCAGCTCGATCGACGGGCCGTAGGGCTGGGTCCAGTCGGCCGGGACGCGCATGGTCCCGCACTGCGCGGCGGCGTCCTCCGGGCAGGGCTGCCAGTCGATCGTCGCGGCATTGGAGTATCTGCCGAGGGGTGGTACGCCGAGCGCCGTCTCGGCTCGGGCCGGGCTCACCCCGTACGAAAGAAAGGTTGTGAGGGTGATGATCGCGGCCGTGACCGACCGTCGTGGTCTTTGGAATCCCGCTCGCAAGACCTGTCTCCGAACTAATCGGGCAAAAACCACTTTTAGCACAAGCGGGAACGCCCTCGACGAGCCGGTGGTGCTCCGAACGTGGCAACGTTGGCGGATGGATGCGATCCGGACCACCCGCCTGACCCTCGCCGCGACCGGCGCGGCCCTGCTGACCGCCTGCTCGACGGAGAGCGGAGGAGGGACGCCGCCGACGGTGCAACCGGTGCCGGCGGTGTCCGGCAGCAGTGCTAAAACTGTCGCAATAAATCCGGATTTTTCGGCTCCGGAAACCGTCGCCACCGGCATCGGCGTCCCCTGGGGGCTCGCGTTCCGGGAGGACGGCACCGCGCTGGTCTCCGAGCGGGACAGCGGGCGGATCCTCGAGGTGCGGCCCGGCAGCGAGCCCCGCGAGATCTACACCGTCCCCGGCGTGGACGCGGGCGGCGAGGGCGGCCTGCTCGGGCTGGCGCTCCGGGACGACTGGATCTACGCGTACTTCACCGGCGCGGACGACAACCGGATCGTCCGGTTCAAGGCCGGCGAGGAGAAGACGCCGGAAGTGATCTTCGACGGCATCACGAAGGGGTCGCGGCACAACGGCGGGCGGATCGCGTTCGGGCCGGACGACATGCTCTACGTCGGCACCGGCGACGCGAGCGAGGAGTCACGCTCGCAGGACGGCGACGATCCGAGCGGCAAGATCCTGCGGCTCACCCCGGAGGGCGACCCGGCGCCCGGCAACCCGAGGGAGGGGTCACCGGTCTGGACGCTGGGACATCGGAACGTTCAGGGGCTGGCCTGGGACGACCAGGGGCGGATGTACGGGATCGAGTTCGGGCAGAACGAGTACGACGAGGTCAACATCATCGAGAAGGGGAAGAACTACGGCTGGCCCGAGGTCGAGGGCCGGGGCGGGGACGACAGGTTCACCGACCCGATCGTGCAGTGGACCACCGACGAGGCCTCGCCGAGCGGCGCGGCGGTCGCCGGCGACACGCTCTACGTCGCGGCGCTGCGCGGGGAACGGCTCTGGACGGTCCCGCTCGGCGGTGGCTCGACCGAGGCCGAGCTCACCGGCGAGTACGGGCGGTTGCGGACGGTCGCCGTGGCCCCCGACGGTTCGCTGTGGCTGACCACATCGAACACCGACGGCCGCGGCGACCAGCGCGACGGCGACGACCGGATCCTGCGATTCCCTGCTGCTCCCGGGCGATGATCGTTACCGGCTCGGGGGCAGTTGCGGCAGGGCCGAGATGGCTTGCGCGTACTGGCTGATCTGGCGTTTGTTGGGCACCACGCCGTAGACCCGCAGCCCATCCTGGATGGCCTGCTTGATGGTGTCCTCGGACTGACCGCGGTGGGTCTGCATGACCTGGTTGACGACGTAGTCGACGCGGAGCTGGACCTGCCAGCCGGGGTCGCGGCGGCCTCCTACGGAGAGGCCGCTGAGAGCGGTGAGGGCGTTCATGCCCCGGTTATCGGATGCACAGGTACCTGGGTTGAAGATATGAGGACCCTGTGCACCGGAACCGCAACCGCTCTCCAACGACCCGGCAATCAGTCCTTCTGGTCTGACTCTTCCGGGAGCGGTTTGGGCGGATTCAACCGCAGCCAGAGCAGCATCCCGAGGCCGAGGGCGAGCATGGCGAGGCCCATCCAGAGGTTGATCCGGACGCCCTCCGCCTTCTCGATCTCGGCCGGGCTGTCGAAGATGCCGAGCGCCGTCACGATGACGCCGTAGACGACGAACATCCAGCCGATCACGCTGCGGACGTCGAACAGTTTCATGTCGGCTCCTACCAGACGGGGATGTAGAGGAGGACGGCCAGCAGCACGGCGATCCCGCCGAGCAGGACCGGGTTACGCCACCAGACCTTGTCGCCCGCGACGATCGTCTCCGCCGAGGTGGAGTCGCCGGCCAGGCCGTAGACCAGCCCGCGCAGCTCGTTCTCCGGCTTCGACGGCGTGAACTTGGTGACCACGATCGCGACGATGACGGCCGTCACGAACGCGGCGCCGGCGCCCCAGAAGCTCTCCTCCAGGTCGGAGTTGAACTTGAAGACGTCGGCCAGGTGGCCCAGGTAGAGCGTCAGCGAGGCGAGGGTGCCGAGCAGCAGCGACCAGAAACCGGCCCAGGCCGACATCCGCTTCCAGAACATGCCGACGATGAACGTGGCGAACAGCGGCGCGTTGAAGAGCGAGAACAGCGCCTGGATGTAGTTCATGATGTTGGAGAAGCCGGCCGCGATGAACGCCGTGCCGATGCCGACGACGATGCCGCCGATCGTGGCGATCCGGCCCACCCGGATGTAGTGCGCGTCGTCCCGGTCCTTCTTGATGTACGTCTGCCAGATGTCGTACGTGAAGACGGTGTTGAAGCCGCTGACGTTGGCGGCCATGCCGGCCATGAACGAGGCGACCAGACCGGTCACCGCGACGCCGAGCACGCCGTTCGGCAGCAGGTCGCGCATGAGCAGCGGGATCGCGTTGTTGTAGACGTAGTCGCCCGAGTCGGCGCCGAGGCCCTGGATGGTGACCAGGGCGATCAGGCCGGGTACGACGGTGACGACCGGGATGAGCAGCTTCGGGAACGCGCCGATGATCGGCGTACGCCGGGCCGCGTTCATGTCCTTGGCGCTGAGCGCGCGCTGCACCTCGGCGAAGTTGGTGGTCCAGTAGCCGAAGGAGAGCACGAAGCCGAGGCCGAAGATGATGCCGATCCAGTTGGCGCCGAGCGGGTTGCCGGTGCCGGCCGTGTCCGACCAGGTGTTCAGCCCCGCCTCACCGAGCGGACTGGCCTGCACCTTCTCGACGAGGCCGTTCCAGCCGCCGACCTTCACCAGGCCGACGACGGTGAGCGGGATGAGGCCGGCCAGGATCACGAAGAACTGGAGCACCTCGTTGTAGATCGCCGAGGAGAGGCCGCCGAGCGTGATGTAGATCAGCACGATCGCCGCGCCGATGACGATCGACATCCAGAGCGGCCAGCCGAGGAGGGCCTGCAGGATGAGCGCGAGGGCGTACAGGTTGACGCCGGCGATCAGCATCTGTGCCAGGGCGAAGCTGAGCGCGTTGAAGAGGTGGGTCGGCCGGTTGAAGCGGCGCCGCAGGAACTCGGGGACGCTGCGGACCTTCGACCCGTAGTAGAACGGCATCATCACGATGCCGAGGAACACCATGGCCGGCACCGCGCCGATCCAGTAGTAGTGCAGCGTCATCAGGCCGTACTCGGCCCCGTTCGCCGCCATGCCGATGATCTCCAGGGCGCCCAGGTTGGCCGAGACGAAGGCCAGACCGGTGACCCAGGCGGGCATCGACCGCCCGGAGAGGAAGAAGTCGGAACTGCTCTTGATCGCACGGCGGGCGGCGAATCCGACCCCGAGCACCGTGACGAAGTAGATAGCGAGAATCAGGTAATCGACGATGTCCACATCGAGTCGAAGACCTTCTGCGGCCAGTTGCACGGGCCCACCTCCATCGGTCGGACCCGTGCATTCCCGTATCGAAGAATTTTCACACGAAACTCACAGCGTGGTGATCATCTCCGTGGTGATCTCGCCGATCCGGGTCACCGCGACCCGCGCCCCGGCCAGCGCGTCGGCGGCCGGCGGGTAGACACCGTGCGGCACCGCGATCACGGCGAGGCCCGCTGCCGCCGCCGACCGCAGACCGTTGCTCGAGTCCTCGATCGCCGCGCACTCCCCCGGGGTCAGACCCAGTTTCTGTACGGCGGTGAGGTAGACGTCCGGGGCCGGCTTGCCGCGCGGCACCTCCTCGGTGGAGAGCGTCACCTCGAAAGCGTCGGTGATCCCGGCCGTCTCCAGCACCTGGTCGATCAGGATGCGGGCGGACGAGCTCGCCAGCGCGAGGCGGTAGCTCTTCCGCAGATCACGGACCACCTCGACCGAGCCGGGGATCAGCGGCAGCGCCTCCCTGTAGCGCTCCGCCATCCGGCCGAGCACGTCGGCGGCCACCTCCTCGGCGGTCCGCGGCACACCCACCTCGTCGGCCAGGTGGGCCGACCACTCGCCGGTGCTCATCCCCATCATCCGGTCCTGGCTGTCCGGCAGGAACTCACGCCCGAACTCGGCCACATAGCCGCGCCGGACCTCCTCCCAGACCTCCTCGGTGTCGATGATCACGCCGTCCAGGTCGAAGACGACCGCCTTGATGCTATTCACAACGGTCACCTTACCGGGCAGCCCTTTCATCTGTACGGAGAGTGACGCCCCCGGTCCGGTTCGGTCCGGGCAGTTGATCACTATCAGCCGTTAGGCCCGGTTGCCACATCGTTGCCGGCGGGTAGCTTCGGCACAGCACCGCAGCCGAGCCGGGAGCAGCCGCACCATGCCAGTTCCGCCGAGTCACCGACCCCCGTCACCGTCCGTGAGCGTGGTGGTGCCTCACGCTCCGTCGGGACTGCCCGCGCTGCTCGCCGCCCTGCCGCCGGTGCACGAGGTGATCGTGGTGGTGGGCCGCGGCGACGACCTTCCCGGCGTGCCCGCGGGTGCGGTGCGGGCCATCCGGCAGACCCGCAGCGGCGTCGGGAACGCGATCGCCTGCGGGGTCGAGGCCGCCACCGGCGACGTCATCGTCACGCTGCCCGCCTCGGCCGATCCCTCAGGGGTACCGCGCCTGCTGGACGCCCTCGAGTCGGGCGCCGACGTGGTGCACGGCTCGCGCTACCTCACCCGCCGCGCCGGCCTGGCCGACCTCGTCGTGCTGTGGTTCCTGCGGGTCCTGTTCGGCTGCCGGCCCACCGACCCGGGCCACGGCCTCCGCGCCTTCCGCCGCGCCGACGCCGGGCGCCTCGGCCTCCCCCGGGTGGCCGGCCTCGACCCGATCCGCGGCGACGGTCCGGAGATCGAGCCGCTGCTGGCCGTCCGTACCGCCGCGGCGGGCCTGAACGGCGCCGAAGTGGCCGCCACGCCCCGCGCGCGCCGCCCCGCCACTCCCCTGCTCCCGGTGCTCGGCGCCCTGCTCGGCGAGTGGTCCGCCGCCCGGCGCGCCGCGACCGAGCCCACCCAGGACAGCATCGTCGTGATGACCGGCCGCGTCCGGGCGGCGGCCGCCCCTCTGCTCGACACTCCGCACACCACAGCCAGATCCACCACCGCCCAGGCCGCAGCCGCAGCAGCCGACTTCAGAGCAGCCCGTCTCCAGGCCGCCGGCGCGCAGTCCCCGCCCGCCGCAAATCGTCCCGTCGTGAATCAGCCCGCCGCGACCTCGCCCGGCACAAGCTGGCCCGCCTTCAACCAGCACCGCACCGCCCCGGCCGCCAACCTGAACCGTCCCGGCGAGCCCGGGTTCGTCGAGCGCCGCCGTACCGAGCGCCGCAACACCGAACGCGCCCGGACCAGCGCGGCCCACGACCGCCGAGCCGAGACGCCGTTCGCGAGCCAGGACCGCCGAGTCGAGACGCCGTTCGCGGGCCGCGGCTGGGGGAAGCCCCGGCTCGACCCGGCCGCCAACCCCTCCCGCCGCCGCTGGCGCGACCAGACCACCCCGACCCGCCCCAACCTCCGGGTCATCAACGGCGAGGCGACGACCCCTTCCCCTCGCCGCACCAACCACCTCCGCTCGGTCTGACCCGCGCCCCACGCCCCTCCCATTCCCGATCTTGTTGATCGGTGCAGCCCCGTTCCCGCACAGAACCACAAGATCGACCAAAAGCGGGCGATCTTGTTGATCGGTGCAGCCCCGTTCCCGCACAGAACCACAAGATCGACCAAAAGCGGGCGATCTTGTTGATCGGTGCAGCCCCGCTCCCGCACAGATTCACAAGATCGGCCAAAGGGGGCGCGGGCGAAGGGAGCGCGGGAGAGGGCGGGGCGGGAGAAGGGTCAGGAACGGTTGCGGAGGCGGGGCAGGATCTCCTGGGAGTAGAGGCGGAGGAAACGCTCCTGGTCGGGGCCGGGCGCGTGGAAGACCAGGTGCTTGAAGCCCATGTCGAGGTATTCGGTGACCTTCGCGGCGTGCTCCTCCGGGTCGGAGGAGACGATCCAGCGGGTGGCGGTGCGCTCGACCGGGAGGGCGTCGGCGAGGCGCTGCATCTCGACCGGGTCCTCGACGCCGGTCTTCTCCTCCGGGGAGAGGGCCAGCGCGCCCCAGTAGTGGGTGTCGTTGCGGGCCCGGTCCAGGTCGTCGTCGAAGGAGACCTTCACTTCGATGAGCAGGTCCAGGTCGTCGATCTTCCGGCCGGCCTTGGCGGCGCCCTCGCCGACGGCGGGGAGCAGCGTGTCGGTGTAGAGGCCGTGCCCCTTGCCGCTGGTCGTGATGAAGCCGTCGGCGATCCGGCCGGCCAGCCGGGTCGCGGCCGGGCCGGAGGCGCCGATGTAGATCGGGACCGGGGTGGAGGGCTTGTCGTAGATGGTGGCGTTCTCGGTTCGGTAGAACTGCCCCTCGTACGTCACCCGGTCCTCCGCCCAGAGCTTCTGGATCAGCAGGACCGCCTCCTTGAGCCGGGCGAAGCGCTCCTTGCCGTCCGGCCACTGCGTGCCGAGCAGGACCTCGTTGAGCGATTCGCCGGATCCGACGCCGAGGATGGCGCGTCCCGGGGCCAGGCATCCCAGCGTGGCGAAGGCCTGCGCGACCACCGCGGGGTGATAGCGGAAGGTGGGCGTGAGCACGCTGGTTCCGATCAAGACCTTTTCGGTACGAGCGGCGAGCGCGCCCAGCCACGGCAGTGCTGCCGGGGCGTGGCCGCCGTCGTGCCGCCACGGCTGGAGGTGGTCGCTGACGAACACCGAGTCGAAGCCCAGCTCCTCCGCCAGAATTCCGTATTTGAGCAGCTCAGACGGTGCGAACTGCTCGGCCGACGCCTTGTACCCGAACCGAATCATGAACCGAGACTATCCCGCTGCGCGGTAGGCCTTGCCCGCCTCGGTCGGGGTCTTCCCATCTTTGTAGAGGCCGAAGTCCACGCTGTCGCCGACGGCGGGGAGGCCGAACCAGGCGTACCGCTGGACGAACGACCGCTTCTCCAGGCCGGCCGTCGCGCCCTCGATGAAGGCGACCTTCTGGGCGTCGCTCGGATAGCGCGGCGAGCCACCGAAATCGATCAGGCCGAACTCGGTGATCCAGATCGGCTTGCCGTAGCGCTCGTGGACGGCGTCGATGTAGCCGAGGAACTGGTTCACCGAGGCCTTGCTGAAGTCCGAGCCGTACCAGTGCAGGGCGATCGCGTCGACCCTCAGCCCGCGCGCCGAGGCGCCGGTCATGAAGCGGTCCAGCCAGCCGTCCTTCGTGTCGCCGCCGAACGCGACAGCCGGGCTGACCAGCTTCATGCCGGTCGCCTCGAGCGAAGGCCAGGCGTCCAGGGCGGCCTCGACCGACATGTTCGACTGCTCGGCGAGGTCGGGCTCGTTGAAGCCGAGCAGCCAGTCGTCGCCCTCGGACTTCGCCTGCTTGAGGGTGGCGTCGGTGACGTTCGCGGCACCCCAGATCATCGGGACGAACTCGACGCCGGCCGGGCCGGGCACGTCGTCGTCGCTGGGCGCCCAGTCGTAGTACCAGGACGCGCCGACGTCCTTGATCGCCGCCTTCGCGCCGGTGAACTTCCAGACCGCGGCGCCCTTCTTGGCCGAGGCCACGGCGGTGGCCACCACGGCCGGTTTCCGGGACGGCTTGCCGGACGGGGAGGCCGAGGGAGGAGCGGAGGGCGAGGCCGACGGTGACGCCGCCGGTGACAGTGAGGGGGACGGCGAGCCGGCGGCGGACGGCGAGGGCGAGGTGAAGGCGGCGACGGCGGCCTGCGGCGCCGGGTCCGGGGACTGCTGGGACACCACGTAGGCGCCGCCGCCCGCGACGGCTCCGGCCGTGAGCGCGCCGGCCAGCACCTTCTGCGCCACCGAGCCGAGCAGCTTCGCCGGTACGGCCTTCGCCGCGGTCGCCGTGGAGGTGGTGGTTCCGGCGGAGCCGGTGAGAGCGGCGGCTCCGCCCGTACCCGGAAGGCTCGTCAGGAAAGCCGGCGGCAGAGGCACCAAGGCCATGCCCGCCAGAAGCCGCTCGGCGGCGATGAGGTCGTGCCAGGCGAAGCCGCAGAGGCGGCACTCCCGGGTGTGCCGCGCGATCCGCTTGCGCCAGAGCGGGCCGGGGCGGCCGTCCCAGCCGGTCAGGACCGTCTCGAGATCGGGGCAGCGCGGTGTGCGGTGCAGCGCCCGGACCACCGCGCGAGCCGTCTCCAGCTGCAGTTTCATGCGCTGGATGCGGACGGCGGCATGCTGGCGGCCGACGCCCGTCGCGTCGACGATCTCGTCCCGGGTGAGCTCGCCGGAGGCCTCCAGCCACCAGAGCGAGAGCAGTTCCCGGTTCTCCTCGTCGAGCCAGCGGGTCGCCTCGGCGGTCTCCCGGCGCTGCCCGGAGAGCTCGAGCCGGGTGATCGCGAGATCGGTGAAGTCGGCGCCCGGATCGCGCAGGTCGTCGTCGAGGAGCTCGTCCGGCGCGTGGTGCCGGCCGCGGAACCGCTCACGCACCTGGCGGACCGTGATCGCCACGAGCCAGGACCGGAACGACTCGGGTTCGCGCAGCTCACCGAGGTTGCGCAGCACCCGGATCATGACTTCCTGCACCACGTCGTCGACGTCGGCGTGACCCTCCAGGGCCCGGCCCACGATGGTGTAGACCAGCGGCAGGTAACCGGCCACGAGCCGGTCGACCGCGGCCGGGTCGCCCGCGCGGGCGGCGATCACCGTCGCGATGCCGGGTTGTCGAGCCATGGGTCCGCCTCTCCTGGGTACACGTCGTCACCTGGAAAGGGAGACGGGCGCGGGGACCATGGATAACACGAATCGGGGAACAGGTTCGAGGGCGGTGGTTAGCCGCCGGGCTGATCGGGCACAGAAGGCGCATGCGTATGTCGGTCCGGCTCAATCTGCCGCGAGAGGTGGACAGCGTTCCCGCGGTGCGCCGACTGTTGCGCTGCGCGTTGACGATCCTGCGCGTGGATCGTCAAGCCGGCACCGATCTGGAGATCGCGCTCACCGAGGCGTGTGCCAACGTCGTCAAGCACGCCACCGGTGCGGAGAACTTCGAGGTTCGCCTCGACGTGGGCCAGGACCGCTGCTCGATCGACGTGGTCGACGAGGGGTCCGGGTTCGATCCGGCCGCGGCGGGCGACGAGTCCCCGAACGCCGCGAGCGAGCGGGGGCGTGGTCTCTTCCTGATCAGAGCGCTCGGCGAGAACGTGCGGATGCAGTCGAGTGCCCGTTCCGGGAGTCTCATCCACTTCGAGAAGTCCTTCGCCTGAACCATCCTCGCGACGCCGGACGGGCCACTGGCCTGTCCGGCGCCATTTTGCTTGCCGTATAACAAATAACGGGCTCGCGGCCTCGCGCGGTTCTCGTGGTTCTCGTGGTTCTCGTGGTTTCGTGTGGAGAGGAGAGTGTGGAGTTGTCCGACCAACCGGTCCCCATGGGTGTCCTGCTGCGTTCCGCGCCGCCCGATCGTCTTCCCGAGACGGCGGCCGATCACCTGCGCCGCCACTTCGGCGCCGAGCCGATCGAGGTGTTCCTCGCGGACCTGATGATGACCGGGCTGTGCCCGCTGCTCGGGCAGGACGGCCCCGACCCCGCCGCGCTGCGCTGCCTCGGCAGCCAGCAGACCTCGGTCAGCACCGCGGCGGACGGCTCGGCCCGGATGCACCTCCCGCTGAACTGCTGGGGTGAGCGGCTCGGCGTGCTGCGCCTCGACCTCCCGGCCCGCCCCGAGTCCGAACTCGCCGAGCAGTTGCACGCCGCCGCCGACGAGCTGGCCGTCGCGTTGCGGGCCGCCGACACGAGCACCGACCGCTACCGGCGGTCCCAGCGCCAGGCCCGCCTCACCATGGCCGCCGAGCTCCAGTGGGAGCTGCTGCCCGGCCGCTCCCTCGGCGACGAGAGGTTCCTCGTGGCAGGGCAGCTGGAGCCGGCGTACGACGTCCGCGGCGACCACTTCGACTGGGCCCTCGACGGTGACCGGCTCACCCTCACGGTGCTCAACGGCTTCGGCGACGGCATGGAGGCCGCGCTCCTCACCACCGTCGCGGTGAACGCCATGCGCAACGCCCGCCGGTGCGGCGCCGACATCGTCGAGCAGGCCGAGCTCGCCTCCGACGCGGTGCACGCCCGCCGGGCCGGCGCCGCGCACGTCGCCACCCTGCTGCTCGAGATCGACCTCGTCGGCGGGCACGTGGCCGCCGTCGACGCCGGCTCGCCGCGCTGCATGATCGCCCGCAACGGCGAGGTCGAGCCGGTCAACCTGGAGCAGCAGCTGCCGTTCGGGATGTTCCCGGAGGCGCACTACGAGATCCAGCGGTTCCGGCTCGAACCGGGCGACCGGATGCTCGTGGTGAGCGACGGCGTGCACGCCGCGGTGCCCGGCGGCCGCGCCCCGTTCGGGGAATCGGCGCTGCTCAGCGCGATTCGCGGGACACGGTTGCAGCGGGCCACCGACGCAGTCGGTACCGTGATGAGGGGTCTGCGTGAGTACCACGCCGGTGCCGAACCGGAGGACGACGCCGTGACAGTCTGTCTCGACTGGCGGCACTGACCCCGGTTCGATCGGCGTCACTCAGGGTACGGGTGCAGACTTACGTGTCCGCGTCTGGAGCAACCGGGGATCGGCATGGAACGCGCCACTGAGCTAGCCGCGGCCGTCGAGTCGTCGGTCGAGGCGCTGACGGCCGTGCTCGAAGGCGCCCGGCTGGCCCAGAACCCCACCGTTCCGCCCGCCCAGCTGCGGGTGCTCGCGATCGTGGCCGGCAACCGGCACACCAACATGAGCCGCCTCGCCGAGGCCCTCGACGTGGTCCCCTCCTCGGCCAGCCGGCTCTGTGACCGGCTCGAGGCGACCGGCCTGCTGCGCCGGGTCGCCGACCCCCGGGACCGCCGGGAGGTCCGGCTGCTGCTCACCCCGGCCGCCCGGCGGCTGCTCTCCGATCTGCGGGAGCGGCGGCGGCTTGCGCTCGCCGAGGTGCTCGACCGGATGCCGGCGGCGGCCCGCCAGGATCTGCTGAAGGCGCTCCAGGCGTTCGAGACGGCGGCCGCGCCCCAGGCCGCGTCGGACGGCGGGCTGCGCACGGCCTAGGCTGTTCCCCGTGCGTATCGGCATCGTCATCCTCCCCGACCAGCGCTGGTCCGAAGCTCGCGGCCGCTGGCAGCTCGCCGAGGAGTACGGCTTCGACCACGCCTGGACGTACGACCACCTCGGCTGGCGCGACCTGGCCGACGGCCCGTGGTTCGACGCGGTGCCGACGCTGACCGCCGCGGCCTCGGTGACCACGCGGATCCGGCTGGGGACGTACGTGGCGTCGCCGAACTTCCGGCACCCGGTGCACTTCGCCCGGGAGTCGCTGGCGATCGACGACATCTCCGGCGGCCGGCTGATCCTCGGGCTCGGCGCCGGCGGCGTCGGCTTCGACTCGGCGGTCCTCGGCACGCCCGAACTGACCCCGCGCGAGCGGGTCGACCGCTTCACCGAGTTCCTCGAGCTGTTCGACACGATCCTGCGCAACCCGTCGACGACGTGGTCGGGCTCGTACTACTCGGCGGTCGACGCCCGCAGCATCCCCGGCCCGGTGCAGACGCCGCGCCCGCCGTTCGTGGTGGCCGCGAACGGGCCCCGGGCGATGCGGCTCGCCGCGGCGTACGGCGACGGTTGGGTCACCACCGGCGACGCCTACCTGGAGACCGCCGACGCGTGGTGGGCCTCGGTCCGCCGGATCCGGGACCGGTTCGAGGAGACCGTGCAGCAGACCGGCCGCACGGTCGACCGCTATCTGAACCTGGACACGTCGCCGCTTTACTCATTGAGCAGCGTGGACGCCTTCGTCGACGCGGCCGGGCGGGCGCGGGAACTCGGATTCACCGATGTGATCACGCATTGGCCGCGCGAGTCGAGCTGGTATGCCGGCGACGAGAAGGTGCTCGAAGCGGTCGCCGCGGAGCTTCCCCGCATCCGTCACAGCTGATTTTCAGCGACGACTTTTCCGGGCACTTCATGTCCAATTCGGACGTGGAGTGGGATTTCTCACGGATGCCGTGCGTCGTGCTTCTCCCTCTTGCTGTGCCGGTGGCGCGCCCCGGCACAGCGAGACAGGGGTGAATCAGCGGCCGTTCGCCGCCCGGTAGGCGTTGCTAACCTCCTGCGGAATGCGGCCCCGCTCGGAGATTTTGTGCCCGTTCCGGATCGCCCACTCGCGGATCAAGCGGTTCTCGTCGCGCGAACCGGCGGTGCGCGCCGGTGCCACCGCCCGCGAACCGATGCGCCCGGTCGTGGTGCGGCCCAGGCGCGTGCCCGCCGAGATGTACGGGTCCAGCGCCTTGCGCAGCTTTCCGGCATTGGCCTCGGAAAGGTCGATCGTGTAGCTGACGCCATCGAGACTGAACTCGACCGTCCGATCCGCCTTCTTGCCGTCCAGATCGTCGATCAGGGTGGTGATTACCTGCCGCGCCATAACGACTCCCGAGAGAAATTAATCAACCGCGCCCAGTCTCGCCCGCGAGCGGCACATGGCGCAACTCCCCACCGCCATCCGGCAATTCTTTTTCCACTTCTTTACCGAATAGCGGCCCGGTAATAGCGCCGAATCGGCGAGAAAGCCCGGGTTGACCCGGGCCCCGGCTCTCGCGTTAGGGTCTGCCCCATGCGGGACGAGCAGGTCGCCTGGCGGGAGCAGCAGAGGCAGGCCGTGGCCGGTCGTGCGGCTGCCCTCGAGGCGGACCGCGCGGCGGAGGCACGGCAGGCCGCCGCGCTGCTCGACGGCTTCGTGCAGCGGGCCGCCGAACGTGGTCTCGATCCACATTCGCTGAACGCCCGAACCCTGGACGGCCGATCCACGTACTCCACCCATGTGCGTGGTTGGTATCTGCGGTCGGACCGCTCCATCGCGGTCGGCGACGACGGGGAGTACTACATCCTCACCGTCCCGCCGTCGCTGCGCGCCCGGTTCGCCGGCGCCGACCTGTCCCCCAGCCGGCCCCGGCTCGTCGTGGGCGCGGGCGGCGGCGACGGGCAGCCCATCCCGTTGAAGGAACTGCTCGACCGGCGTCTGGAGGCGGGGACCCGTTGGCCGTGAAGATCGTTGCGGCCCTCGGCGCCACCCTGCTCCTCGTCACGCCCGTCCCCGCATCGGCGGCCGCGCGGGCTGACATCCCCTGCCCCAAGCCGAGGATCGCCAAGCCGAGCGCGCCGCCGCGGCCCGTCCCGCCCGCCGAGAACGCCGAGCAGATGGTCGTCGGCGGGGAGGACCTCGCCACGCACGGCCTGATCGTCCCGGACGGCGCGAAGAGCCCGCCGGCCGTGACCGCGACCACCTGGATGGTCGCCGACCTGGACACCGGCGAGGTGCTCGGCGCCTGCGGGCCGCACGTGCACCAGACGCCGGCCAGCGTGCAGAAGATGCTCCTGGCCGCCACCGCGATCGACGACCTCGACCCGAAACAGCAGGTCACCATCGTCCGCGGCGACCTCGACATCGAGCCGGGCAGCTCGGCCGTGGGCCTCGTGGTCGGCGGTAAGTACCCGGTCTCGACGCTCTGGCTCGGGCTGCTGCTCAACTCCGGCAACGACGCCGCGAACGCCCTGGCCCGGATGGCCGGCGGCGGGGGCGCCGACGGCGTCGCCAAGACCGTGGACGGGATGAACGACCTGGCCGCGTCGCTGGGCGCGTACCAGACGCACGCCGTCACGCCGTCCGGCCTGGACGGCAAGGGGCAGTTCACCAGCGCGTACGACCTGGCCCTGATCGCCCGGGTGTGCTTCGGCAACGCCGACTTCCGTAGGTACGCGCTGACCCGGTCGGCGCAGATGCCGGCACAGAAGAAGCCGAAGGCGGGCGGCTTCCAGTTCCAGAACGAGAACAAGCTGATCTACAACTACGACGGGGCGCTGGGCGGCAAGACCGGCTTCACGACGCTGGCCCGGCACAGCTACGTCGGCGCGGCCGAACGCGGCGGCCGGCGCCTGGTCGTCACCCTGCTCGGCGCCGAGGCCCGCCCGCAGCGCGGCTGGGAACAGGGCGCCTCGCTGCTGGACTGGGGCTTCGCGCAGCCGAAGGGCACCTCGGTCGGCACCCTGGTCACGCCCGAGGAGGTCGCCGCGGCCCAGCGCGAACCGGAGCCCGAGGCCGAGGCGGAAGCGGCCCCGGCCACCGACGAGACGGTGCCGACCGCGCAGACCGGCGCGCCGCGCGGCCTCTCGGTGGCGGCCGCCCTGGCGGTGGCGGTCCTGCTGGCCCTCGCCCCGCTGCTCCTTCTGCTCACCCAGCGCCGCAAGCGCCGCCTCAGCCGCCGCTGAGCCTCCGGCGGCTTTCCTCGTACGAAAGAAAGGGGCTCGGCGTCGCAGTGACGCCGAGCCCCTTCGCTGAGGGTGGGTTATGCGGCCGGGGCCGTCGCGAGGCCTCGGCCGACCTGGGTGTGACCGTGGGCGTTGGTCATGGCGAGGCGGCTGCGGAGGCTCGTGTTGTTGCCGATGTTGGCGTAGTAGGTGGCGCGGCGGCGGGCCACGATGCTCTCCGGGTTGTCCGGGACCGGCGCGAGCTCCGGGTTGAGGTGGGTGTTGAGGCCGTCCTTGAGCAGGGACAGCGCCTCGGCGCGCAGCTGCGAGACCCGCGACTCGGTGACGCCCAGGTCGGCGGCGATGTCGGCCATCGGGCGCTCACGCAGGAAGTACTCGGTCACGACGGTCTGCAGGCGGTCCGGCAGCGACGCGATCGCGTGGTGCAGGTAGCCGATCTGCTCACGGCGCAGCAGCATCTCCTCCGGGCCCGGGGCACGCTCGGTGACCAGGTCGTCGGCGCTGCTCGTGGTGAAGCCCTGCAGCGACAGCACGGTGGCGCGCTGCACGTCGGTGTCGGTCTGGTGCAGGTCGGTCGTGGTGGTGCCGAGCGCCTGGGCCAGCTCCTCCGGGGTGGGCGTACGGCCCAGCGTGGTGGTGAGCTCCTGGCGGGTCGTGTCGGTGTTGCGGGCCTTCGACCGCACCGAGCGGGTCGCCCAGTCCAGCGAGCGCAGCTCGTCGAGGAGCGCGCCGCGGATGCGGGTGCCGGCGAACCGGTTGAACGGGACACCGCGCTCCGGGTCCCAGCTGCGGGCCGCGGTGACCAGGGCGTGCAGGCCGGCGCTGGTCAGGTCGTCGCGGTGGATGTGGTTCGGGATCCGGCTCAGCATGTCACGCACCAGGTGGCCGACGAGCGGCATGTGGGTGCGGATCAGCTCCTCCTGCTCCCGGGCGGTGAGGACCGCGGTGGTGGTGGCGGCAAGGTCGGCAGCGATCGCAACGTTGCTGGTCAAGTCGTCTCCCCCGTGTTGTCGGCGCCTTGCGGCACCGGCTGACAGGAGAAAGATTCGCGAGCGGAGGGTGCATGACCGGGTCACTCACGGTTGCGTGCCGGTTGTTCCCTTGTTTGTCGTGAGGGCCCGCCGCGGCGTTGTCCAGCTATCGGCGGCGGGGAGGGCGGCTTGAGGGTTCTACCCTGTGCCGCATGGATCTGAGCGACACGAGTTCGGCCGTCACCCTCATCTCCGGCCTGCTGATCGCTCTCGGCGCGATCGGCGTGCTGCTGCCGATGCTGCCCGGGCTGCTGATGAGCTGGACCGGCGTGCTGCTCTGGGCGTTCCTGGGCGGCGGCAGCGCGAGCGTGCGCTGGGCGGTCCTCGCGGTCGTCACGGTGATCGCCGCGGGCGGGCTGGTGATCAAGTTCCTCTGGCCCGGGAAGAAGCTGAAGAGCACCGGCGTGCCGAACTCGGCGCTGCTGGCCGGCGGGGTGCTCGGCCTCATCGGGTTCTTCGTGGTGCCGGTGGTCGGCCTGGTGCTCGGATTCGTGCTCGGCATCTGGCTCGTCGAGATGAACCGGCTCGGCTCGGAGCGGGCCTGGCCGTCGACGCGGTCGGCGATCGCGGCGGTCGGGTTGTCGCTGCTGGTGGAGCTGGCGTCGGCGCTGGCGATCGCGGTGATCTGGGTGATCGGGTTGTTCCTGGCTTGATCGTCGCCCTCTCTTCGCGATCTTGTGAAATGGCGCAGGGACGGGGCTGCGCGAATTCACAAGATCGCGAGGAGCGGGGGGCCGGACGGCCGACCTCCGCGATCTTGTGAATCTGCGCAGGGACGGTGCCGCGCCAATCCACAAGATCGCGGGGAACAGGGGGCCGGACGGCCGACCTCCGCGATCTTGTGAATCTGCGCAGGGACGGTGCCGCGCCAATCCACAAGATCGCGGGGAGCAGGGGGCCGGAGGGGCGGCCCTTCGCGATCTTGTGAATTGGCGCGGGCACGGGGCTGCGCGAATTCACAAGATCGCGGGGAGGGAGGGCGCGGGCGGGTGCGGGCGGGCTCGGGCGGGTGCGGGCGGGGCGGGACGGGTCAGGCGAGGCTGGAGAGCACCTGCGGCAGCTCGGTGGTGGAGAGGATTCCGAGGCGGCGGGTCGCCCGGGTCACCGCCACGTAGAGGTCGGACAGACCCCGCGGGCTCTCCGCGATGATCTCGCCCGGCTCGATCACCAGCACCGAGTCGAACTCCAGGCCCTTCGCCTGCCGGACCGTCATCAGCACGACGTGGTTGAGCAGGTCGGGCTGCTCCCCCACGGCCGCGCCCGGGACCGCGGCCACCAGCGCCTCGCCGAGTGGGGCCTCGAGCGACTCCGGCACCAGAACGCCGAGACGGCCTTCTTCGATGAGGGCGGCTTCCTTCCGTACGTCCGCAATAAGCTCCTCGGCGAGAGTGCGTGGCGGCACCCGGCGCGCCCACGGCGTCACGCCGGCCGAGCGGACCGAGCGGGGTGGCCGCAGGGCCGGGTCGACGGCGGCCAGGACGTCGGCCGCCACCGCCATCACCTCGGCGGGCGTGCGGTAGTTGACGGTCAGCTCGACCAGGCGCCAGCGCTGCGCGACGTAGGGTTCGAAGACCTGCTCCCAGCCGGTGGTGCCGGCCAGCTCGGAGGTCTGGGCGACGTCGCCGACCACCGTCATCGACCGGCTCGGGCAGCGGCGCATCAGCAGGCGCCACGCCATCGGCGACAGCTCCTGCGCCTCGTCGACGATCACGTGGCCGAAGACCCAGGTGCGGTCGGCGGCGGCGCGCTCGGCAGCGGTCCGGGTGTCGATCACCTCGTGCCGTTCGACGAACGCGCTCGCGTCGACCACGTCGAGCGCCGACAGCACCTCGTCGCGCTCGGCGCCCTCGTCCTCGAAGTCGAGCGACCGGGAGCCCTCGACGATCTCCAGGACGCCCTCGGCGTATTCGATCGCGGCCTTCCGCTGGCGCTGCTGTTCGCGGACCTTGAGCGTGTCGTCGACGCCGAGGAGCTCGGCGAGCTCGTCCAGCAGCGGCACGTCGGCGGGCGCCCACCCGGCATCCCGGTCGCGGAGCAGCAGCGCCCGCTCCTCCGGCGTGCATCCGGCCGACTCCAGGCGGTCGTCGTCGGAGAGCAGATCGCGCAGCACCTGGCGCGGCGTCAGGACGGGCCAGAAATCGAAGAGCGCTTTCTGTACGTCGATATCCTCGCGCAACTCGCGGCGGGTCTCGGCCAGGTCGGCCTCGGAGAGCAGGTTGTCGCCGCCGAGCGGGTCGGCGCCGATCCGCTCGGCGATCTGCAGCGACAGCGCGTGGATCGCCTCGGTCACGAAGATCTGCCGGGCCACGTTGTGCGGGCGGCCGGAGCGGCGGGCGGTGGCCCGGGCGTCCTCGAGCACGGCCCGCTCGATGCGGATCGGGTAGCCGTCGTGGTCGACCTCGGCGAACTCGTCCGGCACGGTCTGCCGGTCGGCGACCGCGTTCTCCAGGACGTCGAGCATGTGCAGAGTGCCCTTGAGCGCCGAGGTGGCCGGCCGCTCGGCGGCCCGGGCCCGGACGCCGGGGAACATGTCGCCGAGCGTGGCGAGCAGCACACCGGTCTCGGCCAGCGACGGCAGCACCTGTGAGATGTAGCGCAGGAACGTGGTGTTCGGCCCGAGGATCAGCACGCCCGACCGGGTCAGCTGCTCGCGGTACGTGTAGAGCAAATACGCCGCCCGGTGCAGCGCCACCGCGGTCTTGCCGGTGCCCGGGCCGCCCTGCACCACGAGCACGCCGGGCAGGCCGGACCGGATCACCTCGTCCTGCTCGGCCTGGATGGTCTCGACGATGTCGCGCATCCGGCCGGTGCGGTTCGCGGTGAGCGCCGAGAGCAGCGCCGCCTCGCCGGTCACGTCCTCCCGGCCGGTGCCGTCGCCCGCCTCGATGTCGAGGACCTCGTCGTCGACGCCGGTGAGCACCCGGCCCCGGGTCCGCAGGTGGCGGCGGCGGGTCACGCCGTCCGGGCTCACCGCGGTGGCGAGGTAGAACGGCCGGGCCGCGGGCGCCCGCCAGTCGACGAGCAGCGGATCACGATCACGATCTTCGGCGAAGAGGCCGAGACGGCCGATATATCTCGGGTTGTCCGCGGAGAAGTCGAGACGACCGAAACACAGGCCGTTCTCGACGGAATTGAACTGCGCGAGTTGTTCGGCGTAATGGCTGCGAGTCGCCTCACGCTGGGCCCGGCCCTGCGGGGTGCCACCGGCCTCCAGCAGGATCGCGCGCAACCGGCTGTCGGCCTGCTCACGCAGTTGATCCAGCCGGGCGTAGAGCGTGGTCAAGTACGCCTGTTCGGAATCGAACTCGTCCCGTGTCACGGCGTCCGAGCTTGACAAAGTCGCCCCTTTTCGTGCTATCATTCCGGCGCTGGCAACCAATTCATTGGTTGCCATTTTTGCTTTCATTCGGCAAACGACCAGACTAGCCGATGCCCGGCGGGTTACGGGTTGGGCCCGCAGTGTCCGCAATCCGTCATCGACACGCCGGGGCGTCACGTCCAGCGGCCGCGGTCCATTAACGGGTCATGGACTTCAACCACCCGTACTCCCGCTTCGCCGCCGTGGCCCTCGCCGCGGTCTCCGTGCTCGGTATCACCTCCGCCTGCTCCTCCGACTCCGACGAGGCCGCCGGCAACGCCGCCGCCGCGGCCGCCAGCGGGCCCGAGCCGAAGACGGTCGACGGCGCGAAGGCGGCCGCGCAGACCGTGTTCGATCGGTTCAGCGGCGGGGACTTCGCCGGCGCGTGGGAGCTCTACACCAGCGCCGGCAAGCAGGCGATCAGCAAGGACGACTACATCAAGTTGAACGAGGCCTGCTCCCGCAAGGGCCTCGCGATCCAGCTGACCAGCGCCCGCATGGAGGGCACCGACAAGGCCATCGTGATCGCGAAGCAGCTCGTCGCGGCGCAGTCCTACACGATGGTCTACGAGAAGGACGCCTGGAAGCTGGAGCCGGCCAAGGAGGGCCTCGCGCTCTACAAGCTCGGCGCGGCGAAGGCGATCGCGGCGCAGAAGAAGGCCGGCACCTGCGCGAACGCCTGATCCCCGGGATTGGTGCGGGGCCCGCCGCGAACCGCGGCGGGCCCCTTTCATGAAGCCTCTTCGGGCAGCTTTATGAGGGTTCAGGCGGCGCTGCCCACCGGCAGGCCCTCGGGGCTCGTCATCTCCAGACGCGTACGCAGCGTGCCGCGCGTCGCGATCCTGTCGTAGTACGCCGCCCGCCGCCGGGCCACGCAGCCCTCCTTCGCCGGGTTCTGCGCCGCGAGGGACGGCTCCAGGTGTGTGTTGAGCCCGTCGCGCAGCAGCACCAGCGCCTCGGCCCGCAACTGTGACACCCGTGACTCGCTGACCCCGAGCTCGGCCGCGATCTGCGCCATCGGCCGCTCCTGGAAGAAGTAGCCCTCCACCACCACGCGCAGCCGCTCCGGCAGCACGTCGACGGCGTTGCGCAGGTAGCCGAGCCGCTCCCGGCGCAGCAGCATCTCCTCCGGCCCGGCGCCCGGCTCGGTGACGATGTCGTCAGCCGTCGCCGTGGCGAAGCCCTGCAGGCTGAACACGGTCGCGCGGTGCACGTCGTCCTCGGCCGACTCGATGTCCTCGACCGTGCAGCCGAGCCGCTCCGCCACCTCGGCGGCGGTGGGCGTCCGGCCCAGCTCGGCCATCAGCTCCTCCCGCGCCGCGTCGGTGCGGCGGGCCCGCTGCCGCACCGACCGGCTGGCCCAGTCGAGGCCGCGCAGCTCGTCCACGAGCGCGCCGCGGATCCGGGTCGCGGCGAACCGGGGGAACGGGACGCCGCGCTCCGGGTCGAAGCCGCGGGCCGCCGCCACCAGGGCCGCGTACCCGGCGGAGAGCAGGTCGTCGCGGTTCACGTGGGAGGGGACCCGGGTCAGCATCTCCCGGACCAGATGCCCGACGAGGGGCATGTTCTTCCGCACGATGTCTTCGCCACGCCTCTCCGTAGCAGGTGCCTCACCGGTCATCAGGGGTCTCCTCGTTCGCAGGCCGGGTGGGGTGATCCGGCGCTGAGGAGAAAGATCGGGCCTGTTGAGTGCGACGCGGTTCGCCCTCGGGTGCGAACCGGTTGCGGACCGTGGCCGGTACAATGATCGGAAGTGGCCTGCGGACTTTTCCCAGGCCGCCCTCGGATCGACCACCACGCGCCGCGGCCGGGAACATCGCGCCGCGCCGGGCAGGACGACCCTCGACGACGTTGGAGTTCACCACTTCATGACGACCTTCACCGAGCTCGGCGTGCCCGCCGCCCTCGACACGGCGCTCACCGACCTCGGCATCACCACGCCGTTCCCGATCCAGGCCGCCACCCTGCCCGACACCCTCGCCGGGCGCGACGTGCTCGGCCGCGGGCGCACCGGCTCCGGCAAGACGTACGCGTTCGTCATCCCCGTGGTGGCGCGGCTCGCGGCGTCCGCCCGCAAGCCCCGGGCCGGCCGGCCCCGCGCGCTGATCCTGGCGCCCACCCGCGAACTCGCCACCCAGATCGAAGCCACGCTGCGGCCGCTCGCCGACGCGGCTGGTCTTCGTACCCTGGTGGTCTTCGGGGGTGTCGGAGCGAACCCGCAGATCAAGGCGCTGAAAGCGGGAGTCGACGTGCTGGTGGCCTGCCCGGGCCGCCTCGACGACCACATCCGCAACGGCCACGCCGCCCTGGACGATGTGGAGATCACCGTTCTGGACGAGGCCGACCACATGGCCGACCTGGGCTTCCTCCCGGTCGTCCGGCGGCTGCTGTCCCAGACCCCGGCCGGCGGGCAGCGCCTGCTCTTCTCGGCCACTCTGGACAACGGCGTCGACGTGCTGGTGCAGCGCTTCATGCGCTCGCCGGTCACGCACGCCGTGGACGCGGCCGCGCAGGCGCCGGTCGAGATGGACCACCACGTCCTGCACGTGCAGCACGACGACCGCTTCGGCGTCCTCGTCGAACTCCTCGCCGCACCCGGCCGCTCGGTCGTCTTCACCCGCACGAAGCGCCGTGCCAAGGTCCTCACCCGCCAGCTCAACGCGGCCGGCGTCCCCGCCGTCGAACTGCACGGCAACCTCGCGCAGAACGCCCGCAACCGCAACTTGTCCGCGTTCTCCGACGGCACCGCCGGGACGCTCGTCGCCACCGACATCGCGGCCCGCGGCATCCACGTCGACGACGTGACCCTGGTCGTGCACGCCGATCCGCCGGTCGAGCACAAGGCCTACCTGCACCGCTCGGGTCGTACCGCCCGGGCCGGCGCGCGGGGCACCGTCATCACGCTGATGACCGACGATCAGCAGGCGGACGTGCGGGACCTCGCCCGGAAGGCGGGCATCCGCCCGGTCACGCACCGGACCCGGCCCGGGGATGTGCTGCTCGCCACGCTCGCTCCCGGTGAGCGGACGTTCCAGTCGCCGGATTCGATCAGTGCCGCGCTGTCCGCCTCCGCGTCGTCGTCTACCGCGTCCGTTTCGGATGCGGATGACGAGTCCCGTGGTGGGCAGTCGCGCCGGCGTCGCGGTGGTCGGGGGCGGCGGCCTGCTGCTGACGGCGGCTCACGCTCTTCGGGTTCGTCTCCGGCTGCTGCTTCTTCCGCGGCTTCTTCCGCGGCTTCTTCCGCAGTGCAGGACGGTGGCACGGGCAAGAACCGCTCGGGACAGGGCCGTTCGGGACAGGCGCGTGCTGGGCAGGCGCGTGCTGGACAGGCGCGTTCCGGTCAGGCGCACAACGCCGGCCAGGCGCGGGGCGCGAGCTCATCGCGCGGGTCCGGCCAGGCGCGTGGTTCCGCTCCGCGATCGGGTACGCCGCAGCAGCGCCCCGCCTCCTCGGGAGGAGCGGCGGCCTTCTCAGCCCGCTCCAACCCGCGCCGCTCGGCTCGCTGACCCAGGCTCACCAATTCCGGCTCGCTGATCCCGGCGCACGATTCACAGCTCCGAAGCCCGGCCGCGCTTGCCCGGCTGAGCTTCAGAGCTGTTTCGGCGCCCGATTTGTCGCCCTCCCGTACAGCCACCTCAGCCCGGCTGCAGCTCATTGCTCCGGAGGGCGCTCCCCACAGCCATACACAACAGCCGACCGACACCGGCCGCAGCCCACGGCACATCCCGATCACCGCCCGCCCGGCGCGCGCGGAGGAGGGCCGAGCGCGGGGACGGGCGTCCCGGTGTCCAGCGGGGCAGTCGGTCGGGGCGGGCAGGAGTGTCACCTGCCGTGTCGAGGAGGCGCAGCCAGGGCCAGAAGGCGGGCGCGCCCGCACCCGGGTCGACGCGGCCGGTCTGAACGTGGCGCCGTGGCGCGGGAGACGCCTCCTCGACCACGGCGCTCTTGCCGATGCCGACCTCGCCGGTCAGCAGGGCGACGGCGCCGGGGGTACGACGAAACCGTCAGGCCTCCGGCACGCTGACCGAGATCTCGTCCCCCAGGGTGAAGCCGGGGCAGAGCTCCAGCTCGTCACCCGACCAGAAGCGGCCCGGGTCGTACCAGTTGGCCTTGCGGCCTCGCGGCAGCAGGCCCATGTCCTCATAGGTCACCGCGACCACCTCGGCGCAGTACGCCTTCTCCAGCGTCGCCTCGCTGACCTGGCCGCCGCCCTTCTGCCACGGCAGCCGGATCTGCGGGACCCGGCCGCGCGCCCAGCGGAAGGCGAGCTGCGAGGTGGACGGGAACGGCGTGCCGTCGAGCCGGGCCACGGTCTTGAGGGCCTGGTCCTCCATCTCCCGGGTGGCGCCGGGGTCGAGCTGGCGCAGGTAGCCGCGCTGGCCGTAGCGCCGGGCCCAGACCGTGACGGCGTCCCGCAGGTCGTGCAGCTGCACGCCGCGCTGGAAGTTGCCGGACCACATGTCGGGGAGGGATCTGCCCAGCTCGGCGTGCCACATCAGCGGCGGCATGTCGTCGATCACCAGGGACATGCCGACGTGGTTCACCGGGCTGTTGGTGAGCGTCTGGATGGCACGATCCGGGCCGGAGCGCCCGCGAAAGATCCAGATGTCACCCGTACGCGTCAGGTCGATGGCCTCGTCGAGGCTGAGTTCGGCAACCACGTGTCTATCCTCAGCTGATGCGTTGGTGGAAGGTAGCGGGACTTGCAGGGCTGGCGGGCGTCGCGGCGACGGGCGTGGTGATCGCCCGGGCCGAGCGGCGGCGGCGAGCGTACACCCCGGACGAGATCAGGCAGAAGCTGCACGAACGGGTCAGCGAGGTGGAACCGGCCGAGAAGGCCGCGGACTGATCCAAGCCGGTCACACCACGTCGGTGTCGCGCAGCAGGGACCAGAGGCCGGCGCCGTCCGGGGCGGAGAACCACGTCTTGCCGCCGGACGGCACCACCTCGGCGGTGTCCGGTCCGGGGATCGCGCCGGCCAGCACCGCCTGGGTGGGCGAGAGCCGGCGGATCGCGACGGCCGCCACGTTCTCCGGGTGGGCCCGGGCGAACTCGGAGTAGATCTCCTGGTCGTGCTGACCGTCGTCGCCGATGAGCAGCCACCGGACGTTCGGGAACTCCTCGGCGAGCCGGGCCAGCGACTTGCGCTTGTGTTCCTGGCCGCTGCGGAACCAGCGGTCCGGGGTGGGACCCCAGTCGGTCAGCAGGATCGGGCCGGCCGGGTAGAGGTGCCGGCTCAGGAAGCGGGTCAGGGTGGGCGCGACGTTCCACGCGCCGGTGGAGAGGTAGACCACCGGGGCGCCGGGGTGCGCGTTGACCAGGCGCTCGTAGAGGACCGCCATGCCGGGGACCGCGGTACGCGCGTGCTCGTCGAGCACGAACGTGTTCCACGCGGCGAGCAGCGGGCGCGGCAGGGTGGTGACCATGACCGTGTCGTCGATGTCGGAGATGACGCCGAACTTCACGGCCGGGTCGAGCACCCGGATCGGCGCGTCGATCGGGGCGGCGCCCTCGGTGGACATCCGGGCGGTGCCCCAGCCGGGCTCGAGGTCGCCCTTGACCTTGCAGTCCACGTATCCGCTGCGGTCCGACCGGGTCTCGGTCACCGTGCCGCCGAGCTCGATCCGGACCACGGCCCCGCTGGCCGGGGTGGTGGTGAAGCTGCGCCAGCCGCGGACCTTCTCCCGGCGCTTGCTGACCGGGCCGGGGCGGGCCAGCAGGACCCGGCCCATCACGCGGGCCCAGCCGGGGGCGCCGTAGCCGGTGTAGGCCGTGATGTACGGCTTCCAGCCGCGGCCGACCAGCCGGCGCTCGATGATCTCGTGGATCGCGTCTTCGATGAGGGCGGCCCGGTGCATCCGGGGTGTGGGCGTGCGACCCGGGGATCCGCCGCCCGTGGGAGTTACCGTCACCATCGCCTCCTTACCCCAAGACCGCCCGGCGCTCACGTTACCTGGGCGGCCTGAGTGGCCGAGCGGGAACGGGCAGGCGGTCCAGGGTGGACGTCAGGCGGCGGCCGGCAGTTCGGCTCCCGTCCACTGTTCGGACCACCACTGCTGGTCGGCGGCCTCGTCGGCGGGTCCGCGCAACCGGGCCGCGGCGGCTTCGGCGCGCAGGTCACGCAGGGTTTCCGCGGCCGCTTCCGCGCCGCGCCACGCGGCCTGTTCAAGAGCAACAGCTTTTCGGTACGCCTCGAGCCGATGCGCCCGGACGGCCCCGTGCAGCACCGCCTCCTGCTGGACCGGGTGCAGCCGCGGGTTCCAGCCGCGGTGCGCGAAGACGTCGTTCAGCTGCCCGATCGACAGGTCCTGGGTACGGCACAGCTCGGTGGCGGCACGGTGCAGGTAGCGCTGCCGGTCGGCGTTCTCGCCCGGCTTGCGGCGGCGGCTCATCAGCGGGAACGCGGTGGCCGCCCCGATCCGCCGGGCCGCCGTCTCGGCCTCCTCGTACGCGGTCCAGGCGGCGTCGACCGCCTCCTGCGCGGCCACCCACTCGGCGCGCCGGCGCTCGGCGGCCGCGGACGCCTCGGCGACGGCCCCCTCGATCTCGGCGGCGTACGGATTCTCGTCCGGCGCCGGTTCGGCGGGCTTGCGCAGCCGGGGCAGCCGCGAGCTCACGATCGCGACGGCGAGCAGGAGCAGGATCGTCAACCAGATCGCGGTGGCCTGCGGCACAGCCTTCAGAAAGCCCTGTAGAGCGGAATCCATGCGAACACCCCCAAAGAAGGCCCGTGACCTGCTCGTTCAACCTATCGGAGGGCCGGTCGGCGCACACGGGTCATTCCGGTCACGGCCACCCGTACGGATGGCACGCGCGGTCATTCCGGCGAGGGACCATGGATGTCATGGACCTACAGGTGGTGGAGCAGGTGACGCGGCTGGACGAGTGGATCGCCGAGGGCGGCGTCACCGTGCTGAGCGGCGCGGGCCTCTCGACCGACTCCGGGATCCCGGACTACCGGGGCCCGTCCGGCTCGGCCCGGCGTGGCTCGCCGATGACCTATCAGACCTTCACCGGTGACCCGATCGCCCGGCGGCGGTACTGGGCGCGCAGCCACCTCGGCTGGCGCACGATCGGCGGGGCGCTGCCCAACGACGGCCACCGGGCGGTCGCCCGCTGGCAGGAGTCCGGCCTGCTCAACGGCGTGATCACGCAGAACGTGGACGGCCTGCACCAGGCCGCCGGCGCCCGGGACGTGGTGGAGCTGCACGGCAACCTGGCCCGGATCGTCTGTCTCGGCTGTGGCGAGCTCACCCCGCGCGCCGAGCTCGGGCGCCGGCTCGACCTGGCGAACCCGGGCTTCGCGGCGGTCGCCACCGCGATCAACCCGGACGGCGACGTGGAGCTCGACGACGCCGAGCTGACCGGGTTCGCGGTGGTGGACTGCCGTACCTGTGGCGGGGTTCTCAAACCGGACGTCGTGTACTTCGGCGAGACCGTGCCGGCCGGCCGGGTCACCCGCGCGTTCGAGCTGGTCGGCTCGGCCCGCACGCTGCTCGTCCTCGGCTCCTCGCTGACCGTGATGTCGGGCCGGCGGTTCGTGCTGCGCGCCGTGAAGGAGGGCATCCGGGTGGCGATCGTGAACCGGGGCGTGACCCGCGGCGAGCCGTACGCCGACATGGTGATCGACGCCCCGCTCGGCGTGGTGCTCCCGAACCTGGGCCGGACACCGACGGCGGCCGATTTCTAAACACAGTTACCGTCTCGAAACCTAAATAGATCTCACGCCCCGTTGACGTGACGGCCCTCACTGGGGTTGACTGCCGGAACCGGTACCGAAACCGGTTCCGAAACCCCCTGGCAACACCCTGGAACATCCCGGAGGGACGTAGTGCCGATCACGATCGCCGATGTGGCGGCCCGGGCCAAGGTCAGCAAGACCACGGTCTCCCGGGTGCTGAACGGCAAGGGCGAGCTCGACGAGACGACCGCCGCGCGGGTCCGCGCGGTGATCGAGGAGATGGGCTACGTCCCCAGCGCCCGCGCGGTCAACCTCGCCCGCGGGCGCACCCGGGTGGTCGGCATGCTGGTGCCCTCGCTCACCTGGCCCTGGATGGGCGAGGTGCTGCAGGGCGCGGTCGACGTGCTCGAGGCGGAGCACTACGGCCTGCTGCTCTTCACCTGCAACCGCGGCGACGACTCGATGCGCCAGTTCGCCGCCCAGGTGGCCGCCAAGTCCTTCGACGGCCTGCTGGTCATCGAGCCCGAGGGCACCCTCGACTACATCGCCACCCTGCACAACCGGGGGCTGCCGGTGGTGCTCATCGACGACCGCGACCAGATCTCCGGCGGCACGATCCCGACCGTCGGCACGACCAACCACACCGGCGCCGCCGACGCGGCCAAGCACCTGATCGAGATCGGGCGCCACAAGCCGCTCGTGATCACCGGGCCGTCCCGCTTCGGCTGCACCCAGCAGCGCACCGACGGCTTCGTCTCGGTCTACGCCGACGCCGGCCACCCGATCTCGCCCGACCGGATCATGCTCGGCGACTTCAAGGTCGGCTCCGGCACCGACAACGTCAAGCGCGCGATCGAGTCCGGCATGGAGTTCGACGCGGTCTTCTGCCACAACGACCTCTCCGCCTTCGGCGCCATGCAGGCGGTCCAGGAGAGCGGCCGGAGCGTGCCCGAGGACGTCGCCGTGGTCGGTTTCGACGACATCCCGATGGCGGCGCACGCGAAGCCCGCCCTCAGCACGGTCCACCAGCCTCTGCGGGAGATGGGTGAGGCGGCGGCCCGTACGCTGCTCGCCCATTTCGAAGGAGCGCCCCTCCCGAACCGGCCGACCATAATCCCGGCGACCTTCACGGTCCGGAAGTCCACCCGGACCTGATCCGACGAGAACCCCATCTACCGGCCGCTATGACGGCCGGGGAACAGCTACGCCCTTCACCCCTCTCACCCCGCATTTGAAATCCCGAGGAGTTATTGCGATGCAGAGAAGGAAACTGTTCGCGGTCGCCCTGGCGGGCGTGCTCGCCACGGGCGGTCTCACCGCGTGCGGCGACTCGCCGAACGAGAACAACAAGAACGCGTCGAACGGCAAGCAGGTCGACTTCCTCTCGATCGGTATGCCCAACGGCACGGTGACCGAGAGCAACAACCCGTTCGTCCAGACCTCGGCCGCCGCCTCGCTCGGGTACCGCTGGATGATCTACGAGCCGCTCGGCCAGTGGAACAACACGAAGCCGGCCGACCCGCTGACCCCGTGGCTGGCCAGCGAGATCAAGTGGTCGCCGGACTACAAGACCGTCGACCTGGTGATCCGGGACGGCGTGACCTGGTCCGACGGCAAGCCGCTGACCGCCGAGGACGTGGTCTACACCCACAACCTGATCAAGAGCAACGAGGCGCTCAACCTCTTCGCCATCCCGTACGACCAGATCACGGCGGACGGCAACAAGGTGAAGATGACGTTCAAGACGTCGCAGTTCACCACGCACCACAAGGTCATCGGCCAGACCCCGATCGTGCCGAAGCACATCTGGGAGACGATCTCCGACCCGGCGACCGACGCGTTCAAGAACCCGGTCGGCAGCGGTCCCTACACCTTGAAGTCGTTCTCCCAGCAGGCGACGATCCTCACCGCTCGAGAGAGCGGTTACTGGGGCACCGCGCCGAAGGTGAAGGAGCTGCGCTACACCTCCTACGCCGACAACAACGCGCAGGCCACGGCCCTTGCGAGCGGCCAGGCGGAGTGGAGCTTCGTCTTCATCCCGAACTACGAGCAGACCTTCGTCTCCAAGGACCCGGAGCACTACAAGGTCTGGGCGCCCGGCGTGCTCGGCATCCACGGCCTCTACATCAACACCACGAAGAAGCCGTTCGACGACCCGGCCCTGCGCCGCGCCATGAACATGGTGATCAACCGGAACGACATCTTCGTCCAGGCCGAGGCGAGCTACTTCCACCCGGAGATCAAGAGCGTCACCGGTCTCCCGGAGGGCGCCGGTGACGCCTACATCGCCGACGAGTACCAGGGCAAGACCTTCTCGGTCGACGTCGAGGGCGCCAAGGCCCTGCTCACCCAGTCCGGCTACAAGCTCGACGGCAACGTCCTCAAGGACAAGTCCGGCAAGCCGGTCACCATCAAGCTGACCGACCCGGCGCCGTGGTCCGACTACCAGACCTCGCTCGAGATCATCAAGAGCAACCTCGCCGAGATCGGCATCGAGGCCACCGTCGAGAAGCCGAACCAGAACGTCTGGGACGCGAACGTCCAGAAGGGCGACTTCGAGGCCACCATGCGGTGGACCAACGGTGGCTCGACGCCGTTCGACATCTACCAGACCGTCATGGACGGCGACCTGATGAAGCCCATCGGCACCGCCGCCCAGCAGGGCAACTTCGGCCGCTTCGACAGCCCGGAGGCGACCGCCGCGCTCAAGGCGTACTCGAACGCGACCGACGACGCGGCCCGCAAGACCGCGCTCGCCACGATCCAGAAGATCTTCGTGGAGCAGGCCCCGATGCTGCCGGTCGGCTCGGACAACGTCGGCGCCGCGTACAGCACCAAGAACTGGGTCGGCTGGCCCACCGACGCGGACTCGTACGCGCCGGCCCAGCCCACGCAGGCCGCCGCTCTCCAGGTCGTCCTGAAGCTTCAGCCCGCCAACTCCTGATCGCACGCGGGCGCCCCGGTTCCGGCCGGGGCGCCCGCCTGAAGCATGTACGAAGGAAACGGCATGACGTCGATCCCGGACGCGAAGGCGCCGGCCGGCGAGGTGGTGCTCGAGGCGATCGGCCTGACCAAGCACTTCCCCGTCCGCCGGCGGCTGCGTGACCTCTTCTCCAACCGGCACGACGCGGTTCACGCCGTCGACGATGTGAACCTCACGCTCCGCCGCGGCCAGGTCGTGGCCCTCGTGGGCGAGTCGGGCTCGGGCAAGTCCACCGTGGCGCGGCTGCTCGCACAGCTCTATCCCCGGACCGGCGGCGACATCCGGCTGCACGGCGAGACGACGATGGTCAAGTCGGGCTCGGCGTTCCGCCGGTACTGCGCCCAGGTCCAGATGATCTTCCAGGACCCGTTCGCGTCGCTGAACCCGGTGCACACCATCCGGTACCACCTCGAGCGGTCGCTGAAGATCCACGGCAACGCCGGGGAGGACCTCGACGGCGCGCTGCACCAGCTGCTGGAGCGGGTCTCGCTCACGCCGCCCGAGCGCTACCTCGACAAGTTCCCGCACGAGCTCTCCGGCGGCCAGCGGCAGCGCGTCGCGATCGCCCGCGCGCTCGGCGCCCAGCCCGAGGCCCTGCTCGCCGACGAGCCGGTGTCGATGCTGGACGTCTCGATCCGCCTCGGCGTGCTGAACCTGCTCCGGGATCTCAAGGAGCGCCTCAACCTGGCGATCCTCTACATCACCCACGACATCGCCTCGGCGCGCTACTTCGCCGACGAGACGATGGTCATGTACGCGGGCCGGATGGTGGAGGGCGGCGACTCGGAGACCGTCACGCAGTCGCCGGCCCACCCGTACACCAGGCTTTTGATCGAAAGCGCCCCGGACCCGGACCGCCTCGCCGGCGCCGCCGAAGCCGGCGCCGAGGAGCGCGGGAACGGCGAGCCGCCGAGCCTCATCCACCCGCCGACCGGATGCCGCTTCCACCCGCGCTGCCCGGTCGCGATGCCGCGCTGCTCGACCGACCTCCCGGTGCGCCTCGAGATCGGCGACAAGCCCGGCCACTGGGCCGCGTGCTGGCTGTACGACAAGAACGAGGTCGCGTCGTGAAGTACTTCCTGCAGCGCCTCGCCTTCTACCTCTTCACCGCGTGGGCCGCGATCACGCTGAACTTCCTCATCCCCCGGATGATCCCCGGCGACCCGGTCCAGGCCCTGATCACCAAGTACCAGGGTCAGCTCAGCAGCCAGGCCATCGACTCGATGTACGTCCTGTTCGGACTCGACAAGGACGCGAGCATCTGGCAGGAGTACATCAGCTACTGGAAGCAGCTGTTCTCCGGCGACCTGGGGCTGTCGTTCACGTTCTTCCCCACCCCGGTCTCCGAGATCATCTCCAATTCGCTGCCCTGGACGCTGCTGCTGGTCGGCATCACCACGGTGATCAGCTTCTTCCTCGGCACCGGCCTCGGCGTCCTGGCCGGCTGGCGGCGCGGCTCGTGGGCCGACGGCCTGCTGCCGGTCACCACGTTCCTCTCCTCGGTGCCGTACTTCTGGCTCGGCATCATCGCGATCTACCTGCTCACCGGGCCGGACAGCTTCTTCCCGTCCTCCGGCGGCTTCGACAGCGGCCTGGTGCCGGCCTGGGACCAGTACTTCATCCCGAGCGCCATCCAGCACAGCCTGCTGCCCGCGCTGACCATCCTGATCTCGTCGGTCAGCGGCTGGATCCTGAGCATGCGCAACATGATGGTGACGGTCTCCTCGGAGGACTACATCACCGTGGCGCACGCGAAGGGCCTCTCCGACCGCCGGGTCGCGATGAGCTACGCGGCGCGCAACGCGCTGCTGCCGAACGTCTCCGGCTTCGCGCTCTCGCTCGGCTTCATCGTCGGCGGCACGCTGCTCGTGGAGATCGTCTTCTCCTACCCGGGCATCGGCTTCCAGCTCTTCCAGGCGCTCGGCGCGTCCGACTACCCGCTCATGCAGGGCGTCTTCCTGATCATCACGATCTCGGTGCTCGTCGCGAACCTGCTGGCGGACATCGCGTACCTGCTCCTGGACCCGCGCACCCGTAAGGAGGGCTGAGCGATGACGATCCCCACCTCCAGCATCGAGCAGGTCATCCCGGAACAGGGCGCGATGGCCCAGCCCGACGCCGCGAAGCCGGCCAAGGTCAAGCGGCAGCGCTTCCGGTTCGTCGCCAACAAGAAGGCGGCGGCCGGCCTGATCGTCCTCGGCTTCTACCTGCTGTTCGCGGTGATCGGCCCGTGGATCGCGCCCTACGACCCGAGCGCGCGCGGCGACCAGCTGGTCCAGCCGCCGTCCGGGGACCACTGGCTGGGCACCACCCACCTGGGCCAGGACGTGTTCAGCCAGCTGCTGGTCGGCACCCGCAGCGTCATCTTCGTCGGCTTCTTCGCCGGCATCGTGGCGACCGTGCTCTCGGTCATCATCGGGGTGACCGCCGGGTACGTCGGCGGCCGGACGGACGAGGTCCTCTCCGCCCTCTCCAACGTCTTCCTGGTGATCCCGGCCCTACCGCTCATCATCATCATCACGTCCACCCTGGAGAGCGCCGAGGACTGGCTGATCGCCCTGGTCATCGGCCTCACCTCGTGGTCCTGGAACGCCCGGGTGCTGCGGGCGCAGACGCTCTCGCTGCGCCGGCGCGACTTCGTCGAGGCGTCCCGGGCCACCGGCGAGCGGACCTGGCGGGTCATCGGCTTCGAGCTGCTGCCGAACCTGACCGCCGTGATCGCCTCCGGCTTCGTCGGCACGGTCATCTTCGCGGTGCTCTCCGAGATCACCCTGGCCTTCATCGGCGTCACCTCGGCCAGCACCTGGAACTGGGGAACCATCCTGTTCTGGGCGCAGGGCCAGCAGGCGCTCGCCCAGAACGCCTGGTGGTGGTTCATCCCGGCCGGTCTCGCCATCGCGTTCCTCGGCACCGCCCTGTCACTGATCAACTTCGGGATCGACGAGTTCGTCAGCCCGCGCCTGCGCAGCATGGGCAAGACCAAGCTCAAGACCGTCTCGGGCCGCACCGTGCGGATGCGGATCGGCTTCACGCCGGTGCTGAACAACTCGGCCGAGCCGCACACGCACGCGTCGAAGACGCCCGTCACCCCCGTCATCCGGAAGGAGGTCGCGCCGTGAGCGAGCCCGTTCTCGAGATCCGCAACCTCAACGTCGAGTACGGCCTCGGCGACCAGGCGGTCCGCGCCGTCCGCGACGTGAACCTCACCCTGCACCGCGGCGAGGTGCTCGGTCTGGCCGGCGAGAGCGGCTCGGGCAAGTCGACCCTGGCGTACGGGATGACCCGGCTCCTCCCCCCTCCCGGTGTGATCACCGGCGGTCAGGTGATCTACCACCCGGCCGAGGGCGAGGCGTACGACGTGCTCGGGCTCTCGGACAGCCGGCTGCGGCAGTTCCGGTGGAACGAGACGGCGATCGTGTTCCAGGGCGCGATGAACTCGCTCAACCCGGTGCACAAGATCTCCACGCAGCTCACCGACGTGCTCAAGGCGCACGACCCGACGATGAGCGAGCACAGCCGCAACGCCCGGGCCCGGGAGATGCTCAAGCTCGTCGGGATCGCGGCCGACCGGATGGACGCGTACCCGCACCAGCTCTCCGGCGGCATGCGGCAGCGCGTCATGATCGGCATGGCGCTGATCCTCCAGCCGCAGGTCGTGATCATGGACGAGCCGACCACGGCGCTCGACGTGGTGATGCAGCGGCAGATCCTCGGCCAGCTCATCGAGCTGCGGGAACGGCTCGGCTTCTCGGTCATCTTCATCACGCACGACCTGTCGCTGCTGGTCGAGTTCTCGAACCGGATCGCGATCATGTACGGCGGCCGGATCGTCGAGGAGGCGCCGGCGGCGTCGATCTACCGGGACGCTCTGCACCCGTACTCGGCGGGGTTGCTCGGATCCTTCCCCGCGCTGCGCGGACCGCGCCGCGAGCTCACCGGCATCCCCGGATCGCCGCCCGACCTCAAGGGCATGCCGAGCGGGTGCTCGTTCCACCCCCGGTGCCCGAAGGCGTTCGACCCGTGCGCCGACAACATCCCGGTGCTGGGTGCTCCCGGAACGCCGGACGCCGCCACGCGAACCGTGGCCTGCTGGTTGCACCCGGTCGCCTAAGCCGGAGGCCGGTCCCCTGCCGTCGGGACCGGCCTCCACTATTTCATGGGGAAATTTCGTGACATTTACGTGGGGAGTGGCCACCTCGGCCTACCAGATCGAGGGCGCCGCCGCCGAGGACGGGCGCACGCCGTCCATCTGGGACACCTTCGCCCGGGACGTGGTCGGCGAGACCGGTGACGTGGCGTGCGACCACTACCACCGGATGCCGGACGACGTTCAGCTGATCAAGAGCCTCGGGGTGGACGCCTACCGGTTCTCGGTCTCCTGGACCCGGGTGCAGCCGCACGGCCGCGGCCCGGCGAACCGAGCGGGCCTCGACTTCTACGACCGGCTCGTGGACGAGTTGCTGGCGGCCGGGGTCGACCCCTGGCTGACGCTCTACCACTGGGATCTGCCGCAGGAGCTGGAGGATCGCGGCGGGTGGACGAACCGGGACACGGCGTACCGGTTCGCCGAGTACTCGGGGCTGGTCGCCGACCGCCTGCAGGATCGGGTGCGCAACTGGGGGACGGTCAACGAGCCGTGGTGCGTGGCCTACCTCGGCTACGAGCACGGGGTGCACGCGCCGGGCCGCAAGGACTTCGGGGCGGCGATCGACGCGACGCACCACCTGCTGCTGGGGCACGGGCTGGTCGCTTCCTCGCTGCGCCGGGAAGGGAACGTCGTCGGGCCGGCTCTCAACATCGGGACGGCGACACCGGCGTCCGGCGATCCGGTCGACATCGCCGCCGCCCGCCTCGCCGACGGGATGGGCACCCGGATCTTCCTCGACCCGATCGCCCGTGGCGCCTACCCCGACGACGTGCTGGAACATCTGGCCGCCCGCGGCTTCGCGCTGCCGATCCGGGACGGCGACCTGGAGATCATTTCGGCGCCGATCGACATTCTGGGCGTCAACTTCTATTTCGGGCAGGACTTCTCCGGGTACGACGCGGACGGCAACACCACCGACGCCGCGGGCCTGCCCGTGGTGCGGGAGATCTACCCCGACGTCCCGCGTACCGCCCTGAACTGGCCGATCACCCCGGACCGGTTCACCGTCCTGCTGAAGCGGCTGCACGACGACTACGGGATCCCGCTCGCCGTGACCGAGAACGGCGCGGTCTACGACGACGTGCCGGACGCCACCGGATTCGTCGACGACCCGGAGCGGACCGCGTACCTCGCGGCGCACGTCGACGCGGTCCTCGCGGCCCGGGCCGCCGGCGCCGACGTGCGCGGATACTTCACCTGGTCGCTGATGGACAACTTCGAGTGGGCCGAGGGCTACGCGAAGCGGTTCGGCCTCGTGCACGTCGACTACGAGACCCAGGTGCGCACGCCGAAAAGGAGCGCGCTCTGGTTCCGGGACCGCGTACGCTCCGGCGCATGACCGACTACCTCGACGTGAACCGCGCGAACTGGGACGAGCGCGCTGCACCCCACGCCGCGTCGCCCGACTACCACGTCGAGGACTTCGCGAACGACCCGTCGTTCCTGAGCGACGTCGTCCGCTTCGACCGGCCCCGCCTCGGTGACATCGCCGGGCTGCGCGGCGTGCACCTGCAGTGCCACATCGGCACCGACACGGTCTCGCTGTCGCGGCTCGGCGCCACCATGACCGGCCTCGACTTCTCCGGCGCCTCCCTGGAGCAGGCCCGGGTGGTCGCCGAGCGGGCGGGCGCCTCGATCTCCTTCGTGGAGAGTGACGTGTACGCCGCCAGGGACGTCCTGGACGGCGGGTTCGACCTGGTCTACACCGGGGTCGGCGCGCTCGGCTGGCTGCCCGACATCAAGCGGTGGGCGCGGACCGTCGCGTCGCTGCTCGCCCCGGGCGGCCGGCTCTTCATCCGGGAGGGCCACCCCGTCCTCTGGTCGCTCGACTACGAGCGCACCGACGGCCTGCTCGCGCTCGCGACGCCGTACTTCGAGCACGCCGAGCCGCAGATCTGGGACGAGGCCGGCACCTACGTGTCGACCGACCACGAGTTCCAGCACACCGTGACGCACGAGTGGAACCACGGGCTCGGCGAGATCGTCACGGCGGTCCTCGAGGCCGGGCTGGTCCTCACCGGACTCGAGGAGCATCAGTCGGTGCCGTGGAACGCCCTGGAGCGCGACATGCGCCCGATCGGCGGAGGCGAATATCAGCTCATCGACCGCCCGGAGCGCCTGCCGCACACCTACACCCTGCAGGCGCGCCGTTTAGCGGACTGACCCGGCGGGGTATCTGCCGCGCATCCCCGGTAGAGGAGGTCCCCGATGCGGATCGGCGCGGTCATAATCGTCATCTGGCTGGCACTCGGCGTCGTCGCCGCGTTCCAGCGAGGCTACTTCAAGGACACCGGCGACGCGAGCTGCGCCGAGGCGGGCACCGTCATCATCACCACGATCGCGGGTCCGCTCAACTGGATGGGCGTGAACCCGAAGATCACCTGCGACATTCCCGAGCCCAGCAAGTAGAAAGCTCTCCACTCCCCCCTCTCGATCTTGTTGATTCGGGACGCCCCGTCCCTGTGCGGATCAACAAGATCGGGAGGGGTCGTGGTTTGTGGGTTGTTGTGGCTTGTCCTGGAGCGCGCTCCAGCTCCTAGCGTCGACGTCATGGAACGCAGAGACTTCGGCAGGCTCGGACAGATCAGCGCGCTCACCCTCGGCGGCGGCGGCCTCGGCGGCGTCTGGGGAAGCACCGACCGCGGCGAGGCGGTGGCGACCGTGCACGCCGCCCTCGACGCCGGCATCACGATGCTGGACGTGGCCCCCTCCTACGGCGACGACTACGAGGCCGAGCGGGTGATCGGTGACGCGCTGCGCTCGTCCTCCCACCCGGACGCGCAGGTCACCTCGAAGGTCCAGGTCCACGACGTCCCGCCGGGCGGCGACTTCGCCGGCCTGATCGGCCGCAGCCTCGAGGGCAGCCTCACCCGCCTCGGCCGCGACCACCTGGACCTCTTCCTGCTGCACACCCAGCTGCTCCCCCGCGACGGCTCCGCCTCCGCGGCCGGCACGATCCACTGGGACTCCTACCGCGACGCCGTGATCCCCGCCTTCGAGCACCTGCGCGAGACCGGCAAGATCCGCGCCTGGGGCATCACCGCCGTAGGACACCCGCAGACCACCTTGGACGCCCTCCAGTCATCCCCGCGCCCGGACGCCGCCCAGATCATCGTCAACCCACTAGACATGAACGGCGACATGTGGATTTATCCGGATGTCGCCCCGCGCAACGACGAGCTGATCGACGTGGCCAGCGCCCACGGCATCCCGATCCTGGCCATCCGAGCAGTAGCAGCAGGCTCCCTTACCGACAACCTGGACCGCAACCTGCCACCCACCCACCCGGCGGCAAAGGACTTCGCCGAAGCCGCCCCATTCCGCAAGCTGGCAGCAGACCTGGGCACCTCAGCAGCCGTCCTGGCCCACCGTTACGCCCTCTCGGTCCCCGGCGTCTCCAGCGTCATCCTGGGCGTGAAGAACCGCCGAGAACTCACCGAATGCCTCCAGGCAGAGGCCGAGGGCCCCCTCCCCGCAGAGGTCCTCACGGCAATCCACGCACTGCCGGGATCCCGCCGCACCCAAGGGTGACCAGGCAAGGTTTTGGGGCGGGGATGGCCCACGCAGGGATCAAGCCTGACCGCCCGGAGTGGGCCATCCCCGCCCCAAAACCGCCCAGAGAGCGCCCCAAAACCGCCCCGGCA
Source organism: Actinoplanes sp. NPDC023714 (assembly GCF_040639855.1). Lineage (NCBI taxonomy): Bacteria > Bacillati > Actinomycetota > Actinomycetes > Micromonosporales > Micromonosporaceae > Actinoplanes > Actinoplanes sp. NPDC023714. The sequence goes on along the minus strand of NZ_JBFAAR010000001.1, from coordinate 1,308,334 downwards.
GCGCGTCAGTCCCTCTCGATCAGGTGCCCGATGAGCTGCGGCCCCATGATGACGGCGGTCCCGGACCCGTCACGACGGGAATCCGGCTCCGGCAACTCCACCGGATCACCAGTGGCAGAGGCACCGACCGGCCGCGGACCGACCCACGCCACGACCAGCTGCGTCTCCCCCTTGAGGAACCGCTGCGCCCGCACCCCGCCGGTGGCCCGCCCCTTGGCCGGGTACGACGCGAACGGCGTCAGCTTCACCTGGGTCCCGGTCGACGTCACGACCATCGGCTCACCGTGCTCGGTGTCGGCCGTGTTCACCGCGTTGAACGACAGCACCACGGCCTCGGCGGCCAGGTTGACGCCGGCCATGCCGCCGCCCTTGAGGCCCTGCGGCCGCACCAGTTTCGCCGGGAAGCGCAGCAGCGACGCGTCGGAGGTGACGAAGACGAGCGCCTCGGCCCCGTCGACCAGCCAGGTGGCCTGGAGGACCTCGTCGCCCTCCTTCAGCGTGATCACCTCGAACTCGTCGGAGCGGACCGGCCACTCCGGGGCGCACACCTTCACGATGCCGTGCTTCGTGCCCATGGCGAGGCCGGGCGAGTCGCCCGCGGCCAGTGGCGCGAGACCCACGACCTTCTCGCCCTTGTGCAGCGGCACCAGCTCGGAGGCGGACATGCCGCCGCGCAGCGAGACGGTCCCGGACTGCTCGGGCAGCACCGGCAGGGTCAGCACGTCGGTCTTGAACGCCCGGCCCCGGTTGGTGATCAGCAGGATGCGGCCGCGGGCCGTCGAGTGGATCACCGCGCGGACCGCGTCGTGCTTGACCCGGCCGCTGCGCTTGCGCGCCTCGGTGCTCTCCTCGCTCTCCGCCGCCGTCCGCGCGATCAGCCCGGTGGCGGAGAGGATCACCTGGCACGGGTCGTCGGCCACCTCGAGCGGCCCGGCCGGCACCGACGCGGCGAGCACCTCCTTGAGGTCGCCGTCGATGAGGGTGGTGTGCCGCGGCCGGCCGAACTCGGTGGCCACCTCGGCGAGCTCGTCCGAGACGACCTGCTTGAGGACGTCCTCGTTGTCGAGGATGCGGGACAGCTCGGCGATCTCGTTGCGGAGGCGCTCCTGCTCGGTCTCCAGCTCGATCCGGTCGAACCGGGTGAGCCGGCGCAGCGGGGTGTCCAGGATGTACGTCGCCTGGATCTCGGAGAGCCCGAACTCGCTCATGAGGCCGGCCTTCGCGGCGGCCGCGTCGTCGCTCGCCCGGATCAGCGCGACCACGCGGTCGATGTCGATCAGGGCGATGAGCAGGCCGTCGACGAGGTGGAGCCGGTCCTCGCGCTTGGTGCGGCGGAACGTGGTCCGGCGCGTGACCACGTCGTAGCGGTGCTGGACGAACACCTCGAGCAGCGCCTTGAGCCCGAGGGTGCGCGGCTGACCGTCGACGAGCACCAGGTTGTTGATGCCGAACGAGCTCTCCAGCGGGGTCAGGCGGTAGAGGTCGGCGAGCAGCGCCTGCGGGTTGACGCCGACCTTGCACTCGATGACGAGCCGGGTGCCGTGCTCGCGGTCGGTCAGGTCCTTCACGTCGGAGATGCCGACGAGCCGGGCCGCCTGGCGCTGGCCGCGCCGCGGGCCCGAGGTGATCAGCTTGCCCTTCACCTCGTCGGTGATCGCCTCGATGATCTTCTCGGCGCCGACGCCGTAGGGCAGCTCGGTCACCGTGATCGCCTGGCGGCCGCGGCCGCCCTCGAGCAGGCCGGTCTGCGCCCGGGCCCGGATGCGCACCACGCCGCGGCCGGTCTCGTAGGCCCGGCGCACCTCGTCGAGGCCGAGCAGCTGCCCGCCGGTCGGCAGGTCGGGGCCGGGCACGAAGCGCATCAGCGCGTCGAGGTCGGCCTCCGGGTGGGTGATCAGGTGCCGGGCGGCCGCCACGACCTCGCCGAGGTTGTGCGGGATCATGTTGGTCGCCATCCCGACCGCGATCCCGGACGTGCCGTTGACCAGCAGGTTCGGGAAGGCCGCGGGCAGCACCTTGGGCTCCTGCTCGGAGCCGTCGTAGGTGGGCTTGAAGTCGACGGTGCCCTCGCCGAGCTCGCCGACCAGCAGCATCGCCTCGCGCGACATCCGGGCCTCGGTGTATCGCGCGGCGGCCGGGCCGTCGTCGGGCGAGCCGAAGTTGCCGTGGCCGTCGATGAGCGGCGTGTTGAGCGAGAAGTCCTGGGCGAGCCGGACCAGGGCGTCGTAGATCGCGACGTCGCCGTGCGGATGGTATTTACCCATCACGTCGCCGACCACCCGGGCCGACTTCACGTAGGGCCGGTCGGGGCGGTGGTTCTGCTCCGACATCGACCACAGGATCCGCCGGTGGACCGGCTTGAGGCCGTCCCGCGCGTCGGGCAGCGCCCGGGAGTGGATGACGGAGTAGGCGTATTCCAGGTAGGAGTCTTCGACCTCGGTGGTCAGCGGGTTGTCGATGACCCGGGCGCCCGGCTGGTCGAAGGCGGACAGGTCGACGCGGTTCTCGTTCTTGCGGCGTGCCATCTCCAGAACCCTCTCAGGCGTCGATCGTCTCTTGGTCGATCCGGCCGGCGGCCTCGATCAACCAGTTCTTCCGGGGTTCGACGCGCTCACCCATGAGCAGCTCGAGGGTGGCTTCGGCGCGCTCGGCGTCCTCGATGGTGATCCGCCGGACGGTCCGCGCCGCCGGGTTCATCGTGGTCTCCCAGAGCTCGTCGGCGTCCATCTCGCCGAGGCCCTTGAACCGCGGGACGGGTTTCTGCACCTGGCGGCCGTCGCGCTCGATCCGGCTGACGGTGCTCTCCATCTCCTGCTGGGTGTAGGTGTAGAGCGTCTCGGCGTTGCGGCCCTTGGTGACCACCTTGTGCAGCGGCGGCATCGCGGCGAAGAGCCGGCCGTGCTCGATCACCGGTCGCATGTACTTCGCGAAGAGCGTGATGAGCAGCGTACGGATGTGCGAGCCGTCGACGTCGGCGTCCGCCATGATCATGACGCGGCCGTAGCGCATCTGCCCGATCTCGAAGGTGCGCCCCGAGCCGGCCCCGAGCACCTGCACGATCGCCGAGCACTCGGCGTTGTCGAGCACCTGCTGGAGGCTCGCCTTCTGGACGTTGAGGATCTTGCCGCGGATCGGGAGCAGGGCCTGGTATTCCGAGCTGCGGGCCATCCGGGCGGTGCCGAGGGCCGAGTCGCCCTCCACGATGAACAGCTCGGAGCGGTCGATGCCGATGGCCCGGCAGTCGACCAGCTTGGCCGGCATCGAGGCGCCCTCGAGCGCGGTCTTGCGCCGGGCCGCGTCCTTCTGCTGCTTCTGCGTGAGGCGCACGCGCGCCGCGTCGACGATCTTCTGGAGGACCGTGCGCGCTTCCGACTTGGTCTTCCGGTTGTCGATCCACTCCTTGACGTACGCCTCGACGAGCCCCTGCATGACCCGGGTGACGCCGGCCGTGGACAGCTCGTCCTTGGTCTGCGAGGTGAACTGCGGCTCGGGCACCCGCACGTGGATGACCGCGGTCATGCCCTCCAGCAGGTCGTCCAGGACCGGCGGCTCCTCCTTGGGCTTGAGCAGGCCGCGGGTGTTGCGGATCGCCTCGGTGAGCGAGCGCACCAGCGCCCGCTCGAAGCCCTTGCGGTGGGTGCCGCCGTGCACGTTGCGGATCGTGTTGGTGAAGCACTCGACGGTGCGCTCGTAGCCGGTGCCCCAGCGGAACGCCACCTCGATCTGGGCGTGCCGGACCACGTTCGACTGCATCACGCCGTTGGCGTCGGCGGCGTTCTCCTTGTAGGTCCCCTCACCGGTCACCATGAGGATGCCGGAGACCGGCTTGTCACCCGACGGGGTGAGGAACTCGACCATGTCGACGAGCCCGTTGGGGTAGTGGAAGGTCTCGGTGGCCGGCTCCTCGGCCGTCGCGTCGAACAGCGTGTATTGCACGCCGGGGACGAGGAAGGCGGTGTTGCGCAGCTTGGTGCGGACGGCCTCGACGTCCAGCGCGGCGCCGGTCTCGAAGTAGCGGGAGTCGTACCAGTAGCGGATCGACGTACCCGTGGGCTCGCCGCGCTTCATCCGCCGCACCACCCGCAGGCCGGGCTCGCGGCTGAAGGCCGCGTCGGGGCCGGGGCCGTCGAAGACGCCCGGCACGCCGCGCTGGAACGAGATCTCGTGGACCTTGCCGTCGCGCTTCACCGTCACGTCGAAGCGCAGCGAGAGCGCGTTGACCGCGGAGGCGCCGACGCCGTGCAGACCGCCGGACGTCTTGTAGCCCGAGCCGCCGAACTTGCCGCCGGCGTGCAGCCGGGTGAGCACGAGCTCGACGCCGGAGAGGCCGGATTTCGCGTGCACGTCGGTCGGGATGCCGCGGCCGTCGTCGTCGACCTGCACCGAGCCGTCCGAGTGCAGGGTCACCGCGATCTTGGTGGCGAACTCCGCCACACCCTCGTCGGTGCAGTTGTCGATGATCTCGTTGGCGAGGTGGTTGATGCCCCGGCTGTCCGTCGACCCGATGTACATACCCGGGCGTTTGCGGACAGCATCCAGCCCTTCGAGGTGCGTGAGGTCGTCAGCCCCGTACAAGGTCTCTGGCTGTGCGGTCACGAGGCGGTTACTCCCGATCGGCCATGGGTGGTCAAGACGGCGCGAGCCTACCCGGCGCCTACGACACTTCTGCCCCAGGCGAGGCAGGTCTCAACCACACCGTGGCCTAAATCGGCTTAAACCGGGGCAAAAACCGAAACAACCTGCGGCTGGAGCGCGCGGAACAGATCAAGAGGGTACGGCTTGCCGGGCACCGACACCGGCGGAAGCTCCTGATAGGCGATCAGCGTGTCCGTCACGTCCCGGGTGGCCGAGCAGACCACGACGGTGTCGTGCGGCGCGTAGGACTGCAGCCGGGACGCCGTGGTGACCACGCTGCCGCTGATCATGGCGTAGCCGCCGTCGAAGGCCGCCATCGGATCGACGATCACCTCGCCGGTCGCGAGACCCACCCGGGTCCGGACCGGGAACCTGCCGGCCAGGAGGCGCCCCCTCAACGCCTCCTGGACCGACAGGCCCGCCCGGACGGCCGCGGCGGCCGCCTCCGGGCCGAATTCGCCGTCGCCGGCGCCGAACACCGCCATCACCGCGTCGCCGACGTACTTCTCGACGATGCCGCCGCACGCCCGCACCACTCCGGACACCGTCGCGAAGTAGTCGCGCTGGAGCGCGCGGACCTCCGCGCAGTCGAGCCGGTCGACAAGAGTGGTGAAGCCCACGATGTCGATGAACAGCACGGTGACGTTCTGGCGCCGCTCCTGCTCGGCCATGGTGATGGTGGTCATTCGTCTCACGCTCCCCCAGATCACTGCGTTGACCGGGAGTACGGTGCCAGCCCCGGCCACGGCGCGGATCCGCAGAACGACGTATCTCTGACAGCATCGGCGTTCGTCATTTTTGTGACGCAGAACAGTCCGAACCGACGACAACGTGATACGCCGATTCGCATTAGGCTGCCGGTCATGGCCAGCCAGGGGGACGACGGGCCGCTTGTCGGGCGCACCGGCACGCTGACCGAGATTCAGTCCAACCTGCGCAACGTCGGCCCGGGTGGCACAGCCGCTGTGTTCGTGACCGGGGAGAGCGGGGTCGGCAAGAGCCGGCTGCTGCGCGAGACCGCCGACGCCCTGCGCGGGTCGGGCTTCGCCGTGCTCTCCGGGACCTGTCTGGACATCGGCGACGCCTCCCCGCTGCACCCGGTCCTGCAGGCCCTGCGCCGGCACGACGGCGGCCTGCCGGTGACCGCCACCGCCCCGGGCGACGCCGGCGCGCTGCTCGACCGGGTCTCCCACGACCTGCGCGCGATCGCCGGCGACCAGCAGCTCCTGCTCGTCCTCGACGATCTGCAGTGGGCCGACCGCTCGACCCGCCAGCTGCTGCTCTACCTGCTCGCCGGCCTCGGCGACGTGCGCATCTCGGTGCTCGCCGCGATCCGGGCCGAGGCCCTGCACGGCACCCACCCGCTGCGCCGGGTCCTCGCCGAGCTGCGCCGGCTGCGCTCGGTGCGGGTGGTCGACCTCGCCCCGCTCAACCAGGACCAGACCCGCGAGCTGGTCAGCGCGATCGTCGGCGACGGCATCGCGGCCGAGGACGCCGACCGGGTCTTCAAGCGCAGCGGCGGCAACCCGTTCGTGGCCGAGGAGCTCTCCCGCGACCTGCGCGACGGCCGGATCGAGCTCTCCGACACGCTCCGCGAGATCTTCCTGACCAGGGTGGACGAGCTGCCGGCCAACGCACACCAGGTGGTGCACGCGCTGGCCGCCGGGGTCGAGCCGGTCGGCCACGCGGTGCTGTCCAAGGTGGTGCCGCTCCCCGAGGACCAGCTCATCGAGGCGGTCCGGGCCGCCGTGGCGCACCGGTTCGTGGCCAGCGACGGCGACGGCTACCGGCTCCGCCACCGCCTGGTCGCCGAGATCCTGGAGCAGGAGGTGCTGCCCGCCGAGGCCACCGCCCTGCACCGGCGGTACGCCGAAGCGCTCGAGGCGGAGCCCGGCGAGCCCGACCACGCCCGGCTCGCCCACCACTGGCAGCGCGCCGGCGAACCGTCGCGGGCCCTGCCTCCGGTGGTGGCCGCCGCCCGGTCCGCCGAGGCCCTCTACGGCTTCGCCGAGGCGCACCGCTACTGGACCATCGCCCTGCAGCTGGTCGCCGAGGACGACCCGGAGCGCACCGGCCTGCTCGGCGACGCGGCCGAGTCGGCCCACCAGTGCGGCGAGCACCTGCTGGCGCTGTCCCGCCTGGAGGAGCTGGCCGGCCGCACGGACGCCCCCGGCCGGGGCGCGATCCACCTGCGCCGGGCGCGCTACCTCGCGGCGGCGGGCCGGTTCACGCACGCCGAGAGCGAGTACGAACTGGCCCTGGCCGCGCCGGACTGCACACCGCAGCTGCGCGCCTCGGCCGCCGCGTTCCTCGCCGAGCTGCTGGTCCAGCTGGCCCGCTACGCCGACGCCCACGAGCGCGCCCGCGAGGCCCTGGAGCTGGCCGCCGTCAACGGCACCACCGCCGACCTGGTCCGGGCCAGCGCCGCGCTCGGCTTCAGCGCCGCCTTCCGGGAGGACCCGGACGCCGGCCTCGCCGTCATCCGGCACGCCGTCGAGATCGCCGAGCGCTCCGGGCACCCGGACGACCTCGGCGTCGCCTACCTGCACCTCGCCGAGCTGCTCACCGGCCCGCTCAACTCGATCGAGGAGGGCGTGCTGGTGGCCCGGCGCGGCGCGGAGCGGCTCTCCACGCTCGGCGGCGGCCGCACCCACCAGAGCCGGCTGCTCGCCATCGCGGCGAACGGCCTGTTCCGCATCGGTCAGTGGACCGAGGCCGACGCGGTGCTCGAGGCGGCCATGCGGCACCGCCCGTCCGGGGCCGAGGCGGTCGAGCTGCTGCTCGCCCGCTGCCGGCTCCTGGTCGGGTACGGCGACCTCGACGACGCCGGCCGTGACCTGGACGCGGCAGCCACGCTGCTGGCCGGCGGCGGGGGCGCCCGGCACATCCTGCCGATGCTGACGCTGCGGGCCGGCCTCGCCATGTGGCTGAGCGAGCACGCCGACGCCCGGGCCGCGGTGCAGCGCGGCATCACCGAGACCCGCTCCGACGACCTGGTCCTGCTCGGCGTGCTGGCCTGGCACGGCCTGCGCGCCGAGGCCGAGGCGCACGTCGCGGGCAAGCCGGTCGACCAGGGCGCGATCCGCCGGCTGCTGATGGTCCGCGACCGGATGGCGTCGAACGCCGACAACGCCGGACCGGCCGCCCGCGCCATCATCGACGCCTACCTCGACCTCTGCGCCGCCGAGCTGAGCCGGATCGAGGGCCGCCACGACCCGGCGCCGTGGGCCCGGGCCGCCGCGATCTGGGACCGGCGCCAGCAGCCGTACCCGGCCGCCTACGCGCGCCTGCGGCACGCCGAGGCGGCCCTGCAGCGCAGGGTCCGGCGGGCCGCCGCCATCACCGGATTACGTGAGGCGTACGCCACCGCGACCGCGATGGGCGCCCGCCCGTTCGCCGCCGAGATCGTCGGGATCGCCCACCGGTTCCGGGTGCCGCTCGCCGACGACCTGCCGACCGTGCCGATGACGGTGCCGGTCCAGCCGGTCGACGAGCTCGCGCTGCTGACCAGCCGGGAGCGGGAGGTGCTGGCCGCGGTGGCCGAGGGCCTCACCAACCGGGAGATCGGCGAGCGGCTGTTCATCAGCGAGCGGACCGTCGGCGTCCACCTGGGCCACATCTTCGACAAACTGCAGGTACGCACGCGGGTCCAGGCCAGTCGTGTCTATCTGACGGCGGCCTGACCAGGGGATCGTTATCCCGCCGTGACATACGTACGCGGAATACGTAGTTCTACCGATCCCCCCGGGGTCATCCGATGGAAGGGTGGACCACACGGGGGAGCACCACCCGGCGGCACAACCGCCGGGTGGTGCTGGGGGCCCTCCGCAGTTCTGCAATACCCGTGGAGGATCCGAAAATGACCCAACCCATCTGGGGCCCCGTCCAGCAGGAGATGTCCGACCTGCTCAAACGGCACCCCGACGACGTGCCCGGAGTGGTCGATCAGCTGACGAAGCTGCAGGAAGTCCTGTGCCGGGTGCCACCGCTGATGAACAGCAACCCGCTCGCCGACTTCAACCAGCTCTACCTGACGATCACCGAGAACGTGCTGGAGCGGCTCTACGCCGGCAGGTTCAAGGACCCGGCGTTCCTGTCCCGGCTCGACGTCGAGTTCGCGGCGCGCTACTTCGACGCGCTGCGCTACTGGACCGACGGCAGCCCGGCGTGCCCGGGCGTGTGGGCGGGGCTCTTCGGCCGCGTCCCCGGACCGGACGCCCGCCCGCTGCCGTCCGCCGTCGCCGGCGTCAACGCCCACATCAACTTCGACCTGCCGTTCGCGCTGGTCACCACGTTCGACCACCTGGGCACCGACCCGATCGACGGCAGCGACCAGCACCACGACTACCTCCAGGTCAACGACATCTTCAACGAGGAGATCCCGGGTCTGCGCCGCGGGTACCTCGACCGGTGGCAGCTGCTCATCGACACGATGAACGGCGACCTGGACGACTGGTGGCAGGGCGAGATGGTGGAGTACACCCGCAACGTCGCCTGGCGCAACGCCCAGAAGATCTGGTCGATCCGGCACGACATGATCGCGCTGGACAAGCACCGCCGCCGCCTCGACGGCACCGCCACCGGCCTCGGCAAGCTGCTGCTCTCCCCGTTCGCTGACTTCCTGCAGTGATGCGGCTTCCTGCAGTGATGCGGCTTCCTGCAGTGATGCGGCTTCCTGCAGTGATCAGGGCCCCTGGGGGCAGGGTTCCGGATTACTGCAGGACCACCAGGCGGGCCGCGACGGACTCCCCGTCGCGGACCCCGCCCACCGCGACCTTCGCGCCGTCGGTGACCGCGTCCCGCTCGGCCTTCTTCCGGTCCCGCACGATCCGGACCGGGTCGCCGTAGGACCACTTCTGCTCGAAGCCGTCGGTGGATCGCACGGTGAATCCGTCGTCGCCGGCCGCTGTCACCTCGCCGCGCTGCACCACGATCGTGCGCTCACCCTCCTTCCCCTGCACCACCACCTCGCCGTGCAGGGTGTTCTTGCGGAGCAGCTTGCGGATCGCGCGCGGCCGCGGCTGCTTCCCGGCGGGCGACGCCGACGGCGGGACGTCGGTGGCGAACCCCGCCGCCTCGAGGGCGACGGTCTCGAAGTCGGCGGTCTCGAAGTCGGCGGTCTCGGGGCCGGTCGCCGCCACGGCCTGGTCCGGCGGGGGCGCGGGCTGGGCACATCCGGTCACGGCCAGGGCCAGGGCAGTGCCGAGGATCAAGAGCTTCGGGGTACGTGTCATAGCCCCACTGTGGCGGCCTTCCACCCGGACGGCGTCAACCCGATGTTCGGGTTCGGTAAGGAAGCTCCACCGTGAACACGGCACCGCCCTCCGGGGCGTGGCCGGCCGTGATCCGCCCGCCGAGCCGCCCGACCAGCCGCGCCGCGAGCGCGAGCCCGAGGCCGCTGCCGACCGCCCGGACGTCCCGGTACCGCCGGTTCAGCTCACCCCGATGGAAGGCCACGGCCAGGTCGTCGTCGGTGAGCCCGGGCCCGCCGTCGCGCACCTCGACGACGCCCTCGTGGTCCCCGGCGCGGACCGCGAGCACGAGCGGCGCCCCGGCCGGCAGCACCCGCAGCGCGTTCTCGCAGAGCCCGTCGACCACCTGCCGGATCCGTCCCGGGTCGGTCTCCACGACGACCGCGGCGTCCGGCAGCTCGACCGCCAGGGCCGGCCCGTCCGCGCCGCAGCGGGACCGCCACGCCTGACCGGCCTCGCGCACCAGCGCGGTCAGGTCCACAGCGGTCACGTCGAGCGGCAGGTCGGCCGCCTCCAGCCGGGCCAGCACGAGCAGGTCGGAGACGAGCCGGTCGAGCCGGTCGGCCTCGGCGAGCATGGTGCTGCCGGCCTCGGCCGCGCCGTCCGCCTCGATCACCCGGTCGGCGAGCGCCTCGGCGTACCCGCGGATCGTGGTGAGCGGGGTGCGCAGCTCGTGCGAGACCGAGAGCAGGAAGTCGCGCTCGCGCCCCTCGCTGGTCCGCAGCGCCTCGGCCAGCTGGTTGATCGCGTCGGCGAGCCGGGCCGCCTCGGCCGGGCCGCGCCGGGAGATCCGCACGGTGCGGTCGCCCGCGGCGAGCCGGCCGGCCGCCGCCGCGGCCCGCTCGATCGGCCGGGTCACGAACCGGGCCAGCAGCGCCCCGGCGACCACGCCGCCGAGCAGGCCGGCCAGCAACGCCACCCAGACGCTGCCGAACACCCGGGCCGCCGTGCCGGTGGAGGCCCGCTGGGTGAGCACGACCCCGGCGTCCCGGCCGGTCAGCGGGCGGCCGGCGATGAAGACGGGACGGCCGTCCAGCATGGCCCGGGTGTCCACCAGGTCGCCGCCGGCCACCGCGGTCACCACCCGCTCGGGCAGGCCGCCGCGGTCCGGCGCGCCCCGGCGGATCAGGTAGATCTCGATGTCGTCCCGGCGCAGCCGCTCGGCGATCCGGGCCCGGGCGGCCGGCCGCTCGTCGGCGAGGAGCTCCTCGGCCAGCGCGGTCTTCGCCATCAGCTCGGCGCGGCTCTGCAGGTTCACCGAACGGACCGCCACCGGCACCGCCACCAGCGACGTGACGATCACGGCGATCACCGCGGTGGCGGCGGTGACCAGCACGGCGCGGCCGGTGAGCGTCCGGAAGAAGTCACGCATCGGCGGTGTACCCGACCCCGCGGACCGTCCTGATCAGCGGGGCGGCGGCGCCGAGCTTGGCCCGCACCTGCGCCACGTGCACGTCCACGGTCCGGGTGCCGGCCGCCGAGGCGTATCCCCAGACCGCGGCGAGCAGCTCCTCCCGGGTGAAGACGCGACCGGGACGGCCGAGCAGGTGGGCCAGCAGGTCGAACTCGGTCGCGGTCAGGGTGAGCGACCGCCCGTCGACGGTCGCCGACCGGCGTTCGAGGTCGAGGCGGAGCGGTCCGGTCCCCCGTACGATCGCCGCTCCTGACGAAACGGCCGCGCGGCGCAGCAGCGCCTTGACCCGCGTCACCAGCTCGCGGGGACTGAACGGCTTGGTCACGTAGTCGTCGCCGCCCAGCTCCAGACCGACGATCCGATCGACCTCGTCGTCCCGCGCGGTGAGGAAGACGACCGGGGTCCAGTCGTCGTCGGCCCGCAACCGCCGGCAGATCTCGGTGCCGTCCATGCCGGGCAGGGCGATGTCGAGCACGCACGCGACCGGCCGCAACCGGCGGGCGGCGGCGAGCCCGGCCACGCCGTCGTGCTCCACCTGCACGCCGAAGCCCTCCCGGCGCAGATAGAGCCGGACCAGGTCGGCGATCGGCCGCTCGTCCTCGACCACGAGGACGAGCCCCCTGCCCGTCGCTTCCACGGCGTCCATGATGCCGCCGGTGCGCACCGGGCGGTGTACGAGGAAGGTAAAGGTCGCCGCGGGAACGCTCCCACGGCACGGACAGCGTGTCCGGAAAGCGCTCTCCCTTCCGTGCTATAAAGACGAGCGTGCGCACCGGAACCGGGCGAGGCGTCGCACACGGGGGGATGCCTCGCCCCCCGGCGGGTATGAACGAGACATGGGCTATGCGGACGAGTCGGGTGAGTTCACCCGCGACCAGCGCTACATCTCGACCCGGATCACCGCGGACGGCCGCGACGGATACCCGGTCGAGCCGGGACGATATCGGCTGGTGGTGAGCCGCGCCTGCCCCTGGGCCAACCGGGCGATCATCGTACGCCGGCTGCTCGGCCTCGAGGACGTCCTCTCGATGGGGGTCGCCGGGCCGACCCACGACTCCCGGAGCTGGACCTTCGACCTGGACCCGGGCGGCCGCGACCCGGTGCTCGGCATCGAACGGCTCCAGGAGGCGTTCCTCAAGCGGTACCCGGACTACGACAAGGGCATCACCGTGCCCGCCGTCGTCGACGTCCCGACCGGCCAGGTGGTGACGAACGACTTCGCGCAGATCACCGTCGACCTGTCGCTGGAGTGGACGGCGTTCCACCGCCCCGGGGCGCCCTCGCTCTACCCCTCCTCGCTGCGCGCCGAGATCGATTCGGTGAACGAGGTCGTCTTCGCCGACGTCAACAACGGCGTCTACCGCGCCGGGTTCGCCGGGTCGCAGGAGGCGTACGAGAAGGCGTACGTGCGGCTCTTCGACCGCCTCGACTGGCTCTCCGACCGGCTGGCCGGGCAGCGCTACCTGGTCGGGGACACCATCACCGAGGCCGACGTCCGGCTGTTCACGACCCTCGCCCGCTTCGACGCGGTCTACCACGGCCACTTCAAGTGCAACCGGTCGAAGCTGACCGAGATGCCGGTGCTGTGGGCGTACGCGCGCGACCTCTTCCAGACGCCCGGCTTCGGCGACACCATCGACTTCACCCACATCAAGCGGCACTACTACGAGGTCCACCGGGACATCAACCCGACCGGCATCGTCCCCCTCGGCCCCGACCCGCGCGGCTGGCTCGAGCCGCACGGCCGGGAAGCGCTGGGCGGCCGCCCCTTCGGCGACGGCACTCCCCCGGCGTGACCTCGTCTCAGGCGCCGAGTTGGTCTCCCGGATCGGTCCGCAGCAACCAGGCGAGCGGCATCCTCGCGCGCTCGGTGTAGGCGCCCGGAGCGGCGAGCTGGTACACCGTCACGGTCTGGGCCTCGTCCCGGTCGACGACCCAGTAGCGGGGAATTCCCGCCGAGGCGTATTCGCGGCGTTTGGTGACCTCGTCCATCGCCTCCGAGCCCGGCGAGACGATCTCGATCACCAGCAGGAGCCCGGTGACGGCCAGCCAGACACCGCGGGGCGGCGGCTGCTGCCACACACTGATGTCGGGGATGCGGCCCCCGTCACGTCCCGGCCCGGGCACGCGGATGCCGGCGACCTGGAGCACCTGGTCGGCCGGCCAGCCCGCCAGGATGAGCCAGGCGAAGAGACGGCTGGCGATCTGCGCGTGCTCCGAGTCGGCGGGCGGCATGACGGACAGCACTCCCTCGGGACTGGTCTCGTATCGGTGACCGTTCCGATCCGAGGCGTTCATGGCCGCCAGATCGTCGAGCGTCACCACGGCGGGCATGTGCATGCCGACGCTCTCCGCGCTCATCCGGTCATCCTACGAGGCCGGGCGCGGATCAGTGCATGTCCGCGTTCGTGACGACGCGGCGCGGGAAGCCGGTACGGGCCGCGCGCAGCATGGCCCGGCCGATCGCGTCGGTGGTGGTGACGTGGCCGGGCGCGATCCGGCGGAGGAGCGGCACGAGCGGGGCGGTGAGCGCGTACGCGGTGTTGTACCAGCCGGTCTTCGAACGGGCGCCGTGGGTGGGCTGGATGAAGCCGGGACGGAAGGCGTAGCCGTTCTCGAAGATGCCCATGATCTCGTTCTCGGTGCGGCCCTTCACCCGGGCCCACTTGATCCGGCTGTTCGCGTCGGTGCCCGCGCCGGAGACGTAGACGAAGGTCGTCCCCGGATTCCGGGCGGCGAGGGCGCGGGCCGCGGCCACCGGGTAGTCGTAGGAGATCCGGGTGTACGACGCCTCGTCCATGCCCAGCGAGGAGACGCCGAGGCAGTAGAAGCAGGCGTCGTACCCCTCAAGCGCCTCCTCGATCGGGGACAGGTCGGCGAAGTCGGCGAGGGTGACCTCCTCGAGCTTCGGGTGGCGCACGCCCGTCGGGGTACGCGTCACCGCCAGCACGCCGGTCACGTCCGGCGCGAGCAGGGACTCCCGCAGGACACCCTGGCCCACCATCCCGGTCGCCCCGAAAACAATCACCCGCATGCCCGCTCCTCAGCGCTGCCAAAACGTCGTACCCCGGGCCTAGGGTCTCATCGTGCCGAACCAACGATGGTCAACCGCCCAGGTCGAGGCTCTCGCACCCGACGCCGCTTCGCTGCGTAACGCGCGGGGCGTCACCGGGCAGATCTCCTCGTCCGGGCGGCTCGGCGACATCGTCTGGGGCGTCTGCCGGGGTTACGAGGTGGCGGTCGACCTGGCCGGGCCGGCGTTCAAATGCTCCTGCCCGAGCCGCAAGATCCCCTGCAAGCACGCGCTGGCCCTGCTGCTGCGGTGGGTCGGCGAGGATCCGGCTCCCGAGTTCGTGCTGAAGTGGCAGGCCGCCCGCTCCCGCCCGGCCCGGTCCGGCCCGCCCGATCCGGTGGCCGCCGCGAGACGCGCCCAGGAGCGGGCCGAGCGCGTCGCCGGCGGCATGGCCGAGCTGCGGCGCTGGCTCGACGACCAGGTCTCGCAGGGTTTGGCCGGTTTCGCCCGGTCCGGCCGGCGGGAGTTCGAGTCGATGGCGGCCCGGCTCGTCGACGCCCAGGCCCCCGGCGCGGCGGCGATGGTCCGCCGGCTCTCCGGCGTCGCCGGCATCGGGCCGCACTGGGCCGACCGCGTCCTCGGCGAGCTCGCCCTGCTGCGCCTGCTCGCCGACGGCCACGCCCGCCTCGACCGGCTCGGCCCGTCCCTGGCCGCCACGGTCCGCTCCCGGATCGGCTTCCCCACCTCCGCCGACGAGGTCCTCGCCGGCCCCCGCCTCACCGACCGCTGGCAGGTCCTCGGCCAGGTCGAGGCCGACGACGGCGCGCTCACGACCCGCCGCACCTGGCTGCACGGCTCCGAGTCCGGCCGGTTCGCGCTGGTCCTCGCGTTCGCGGCGCCCGGCCAGCCACTGGTGAGCGATCTGCTCCCGGGCACCGAGTTCCGCGGCGACCTCTGCTTCTACCCGGGCGCCGCGCCGCTGCGCGCCCTCGTCGCCGAGCGTCACTCGGCCGCCGAGCCCTTCGGCTCGCCGTCCGGCGCCGGGTCGATCCGGGCGGCCCTCTCCCGCTTGTCGGGGCTCATTGCCGCAGACCCTTTCCGGTACGACGGACCGATGCTCCTCGGCCACGCCCGCGTGGGTGACGGCCACCTGATCGACGAGGACGGCGCGGCGCTCCCCCTCGCCCCGGGCCACCGCGAGCCGTGGTGGCTGCTCGCCGCGGCGGGCGGCCGTCCCGCCACGGTGGCCGCCGAGTGGTCCCCGGCCGGCCTGCGCCCGCTCGCCGCCTGGATCGACGACGAGTTCGTGCCGGCCGCCCCGCCCGTCCCCGACCCGGGAGCCCGCCGTGAGCCGGAGCTCCCGCCCGAGTTGCTGGCCGCCGCGCTGGTCGGGACCGCCCGGCGGCCGTGGGCGGGCGGCTCGGTGGCGGCCGGCTCGGTGAGCATCGCGGTCGGCCCGCCTGATCCGGACGGTGGGGTGAGCGCGGCGGCGGAGTTGCTGGAGGCCGCGGCCATCGCCCTGACCTGCCGGCGGGCCGGGGTCGAGCCGGTCGGCGGGCGGGAAGCGGTGCCGGCCGCGCCCGGGGAGATGCCGGCGCCGCTGCCGGTCGCGGCCTCGGTGCGGCTCGCGCGGATCCTCGGCGGTGGCGCGCCCGGCGGCGGACACCTCGAGCAGGAGCTTCTCGCGCAGTGGCTGGCCGCCGCGGCGGCCCGGGGCGGGGTGGTCCGGCCCTCGCTGCTGCCGGCGCTGCTCGACGCCGGGCGGCGCAACACCGGCATCCGCGGCTCGACGGCCCAGGTCGCGGGCGCGCGCGGGGCATGGCTGGCCGGGCAGCGGGCCGACTGGCGGTGGCTGCTCGACGAGGCGGTCCCGGGGCGGATCACGGCGTCCGGGGCCGGCGACGCCGAGTGGCACACCGGCGGGGGCAGCGTGCGGCTCGGCCTGCTGGTGGCGCTGCGCCGGTCCGATCCCGGCCGGGCCCGCGAGCTGCTGGCGAGCACCTGGGACCGGGAGACGTCGGAGGATCGCGCCCGGTTCCTCGGCACGCTCGCGACCGGGCTCTCCCTCCACGACGAACCGCTGCTGGAGAAGGCCCTCGACGACCGGCGCAAGGAGGTCCGCGAGGCCGCGCTCGACCTGTTGCGCGTGCTGCCCGGC
Source organism: Actinoplanes sp. NPDC023714 (assembly GCF_040639855.1). NCBI lineage: Bacteria > Bacillati > Actinomycetota > Actinomycetes > Micromonosporales > Micromonosporaceae > Actinoplanes > Actinoplanes sp. NPDC023714. Next base: position 1,291,862 of record NZ_JBFAAR010000001.1, on the reverse strand, counting down.
GCCGCCCTCGGCGGGCGGATGGCCGCCCGCGCGCGCCGGGCGGTCCACTACGACGGCCGGCGCCTCGTCGTCGAACCGCCCGAGGAGCTCGACCCCGCCCTCCGCCGCGACGGTGTCGCCGCCGCCCCGGCCCGTGGTGTGGGCCCCGGCGCGTGGCTGCTGGAGGAGGTCCTCGCCGGCACGCCCCTGCACACCTGGACGGCAGGCGCCGAGCCCGGCCCCGATGCGGGCGCCGAAGGCGGCGAAGCGGCGGGCGGGCACGAGCCTGGTGAGTGGGTCCGGCTCGGGCGGGCCCACGACTGGGCCACGCCTCTGCTGCACGGGTGGGCCAAGGCCGCCATCGTCCAGCGCGACGCCGGGTGGGCGATGGCGCTGCTCGCGGCCGACGGCGGGGCGCTGCGGGAGTCGGTGCGGTGGGATCTCCACCTCGTTCTGCCGGCCGGGCAGCTGGCGCGGCTCGCGGCCGAGGCGCTGCGGGCCGAGGACGGCGCCGCGCACCGGCTGCTCGGGCTGCATCCTGGACCGTGGCCGGACCATCTCGCGGTCGCCGTGCTCGAGACGATCGCGGCCCGGGCCCGTACCGATCGGCACACCTGGCAGCTCGGAGAGCTGTGCCGGACCGCGGCGCTGGCCATGCCGCCGGGCTATGCGGATCTGGCCGGGCGCCTCGCCGCCGAGCTGGACCAGTCCCTCGATCCGTCGCGGGTGAGGCCGGTGGCCGACCTCGCCCGCACCCTCACCTTCCGCCACGAGATGTTTCAGGAGCTCCAGTGACCGCACTGCGACCGCACGCCGAGGATCAGTACTCCGAGGAGCTGGCCCTGCTCGCGGCCACCGACGAGCGGCCCCGGCCGCCCGGCTGGCGGCTCTCCCCGCACGCCGTGGTGACCTACCTGCTCGGCGACGGAGCGAAGATCACCCCGAAGTACGTGGGACCGCGCCGGCTCATCGAGGTGGCCGTCGCGACGCTGGCGACCGACCGGGCCCTGCTGCTGCTCGGCGTGCCCGGCACCGCGAAGACCTGGGTGTCCGAGCATCTCGCCGCGGCCGTCTCCGGCGATTCCACGCTGCTCGTGCAGGGCACCGCCGGCACTGCGGAGGAAGCCATCAGGTACGGGTGGAACTACGCCCGCCTGCTCGCCGACGGACCCACCGACGCGGCGCTCGTGCCGAGCCCGGTCATGCGGGCCATGCGCACCGGGTCGATCGTCCGGCTCGAGGAGCTGACCCGGGTGCCGTCCGACGTGCAGGACGCGCTCATCACGATCCTCTCCGAGAAGACGCTGCCGATCCCCGAGCTGAACACCGAGGTGCAGGCCGAGCGCGGGTTCAACCTGATCGCCACGGCGAACGACCGGGACCGCGGCGTCAACGAGCTCTCCAGCGCGCTGCGGCGGCGGTTCAACACGGTGGTGCTGCCGGTCCCGGCCAGCGCCGACGACGAGGTGGAGATCGTCGCGCGGCGGGTGGCGCAGCTGGGCCGGTCGCTGGAGCTGCCCGAGGTGCCGGAGGCGCTCGACGAGATCCGCCGGGTCGTCACGATCTTCCGGGAGCTGCGGAGCGGGATGACCGAGGACGGGCGCACCAAGCTGAAGACGCCGACCGGCTCACTCTCCACGGCCGAGGCGATCTCGGTGATCACCAACGGGATGGCGCTGGCCGCGCACTTCGGCGACGGCACCCTGCACCCGCACGACGTGGCGGCCGGGATCGTCGGCGCGGTGATCAAGGATCCGGTCTCGGACGGGACGGTGTGGCGCGAATACCTGGAGACCGTCGTCCGCGAGCGCAGCGACTGGCTCGACTTCTACCGGGCCGCCCGCGATGCCTGAGAGGCTCTACGGGATCCGCCATCACGGGCCGGGTTCGGCCCGGGCCGTGGTGCGCGAACTCGAGCGGCAGCGTCCCGAGGTGGTGCTCATCGAGGGCCCTCCGGAGGCGGACGAGCTGGTGCGCTGGGCCGCGGACGGGGGTCTGCGGCCGCCGGTGGCGCTGCTCGGCTACGCGGTCGACGATCCCGGAAAGGCCGCGTTCTGGCCGTTCGCCGTGTTCTCGCCGGAGTGGCAGGCGATCGGCTGGGCGGTGCGGAACGGTGTCCGGGTGCGGTTCTTCGATCTTCCGTACGCCCAATCCTTCGATCGTGAGGAGCGGGTGGGAAGGCCGGTCGACCCGATCGGGGAACTGGCGGCCGCCGCCGGATACGACGACCCGGAACGCTGGTGGGAGGACGTCGTCGAGCATCGCGGTGTGCCGGTCTTCGCGGCGATCGAGGAAGCGATGACCGCGATCCGGGACAGCGCCGAGGAGGACCCGCGCGACCTGGTCCGCGAGGCTTACATGCGACAGGTGCTGCGCGAGGAGCGGCGGCGGCACGAGGAGATCGCGGTGGTCTGCGGGGCGTGGCACGTGCCGGCGCTGGCCCGCAAGGTCCCGGTCAAGGACGACACGGCGCTGCTCAAGGGCCGGAAGAAGACGAAGGTGGCGTTCACCTGGGTGCCGTGGACGTACGGCCGGCTGGCGTCGTGGTCCGGGTACGGCGCGGGCGTGCGCTCCCCCGGCTGGTACCACCATCTGTTCACCGCGGCCGGCGAGGTGGTGCCGCGCTGGCTCGTCGACGCGGCCCGGGTGCTGCGGTCCGAAGGCGTGCCCACCTCGTCGGCGCACGTCATCGAGGCGACCCGGCTCGCCGAGGCCCTCGCCACGCTGCGCGGCCGGCCGCTCGCCGGGCTGGCCGAGGTCACCGAGGCGGCCGAGGCGGTGATGTGCGACGGCGAACCGCTGCGGACCGAGCTGATCGCCCGCAGGCTCGTCGTCGGGGAACGGCTCGGCTCGGTGCCCGACGACATGCCCGCCGTACCGCTGGCCCGCGACCTCGCCGCCCAGCAGCGCGCCGTCCGGCTCAAGCCGGAGCCGTCCGAGCGCGCGCTCGAGCTCGACCTGCGGCGCGAGATCGATCTGCGGCGCAGCCGGCTGCTGCACCGGCTGCGGACGCTGGACCTGCCGTGGGGCGAGCGCACGCCGGGGCGGCGCGGCACCGGCACGTTCCGGGAGGAGTGGCGGATCCGGTGGCAGCCGGAGTTCGCGGTCCGGCTCGTCGAGGGCGGCATGTGGGGCACCACGGTGGCGGCGGCCGCGACGGCCCGGGTCGTCCGGCGGGCCGCCACCGCGACCACACTCGGCGATGTGACCGAGCTCGTCGAGATCTGCCTGCTCGCCGACCTCGGGGAGGCATATCCGCAGGTCCTGGCCGCTCTGGACACGCGGGCCGCGCTCGACGCCGACGTCCACCACCTGATGGCGGCGCTGCCGGCGCTCGCGCGGACGCTGCGGTACGGGGACGTCCGGCGTACCGATGTCTCGGGGTTGGAAGCCGTCACGGCGGGACTGCTCGGGCGGATCTGCGCCGGACTCCCCGCGGCCGCCGGATCCCTTTCCGACGAGGCGGCCGCCGAGCTGCGCGACGGCATGGACGCGGTGCATCAGGCGGTCGGGCTGCTCGACGACGAACGGCTGCGCGAACTCTGGCTCGCCACGATCGCGTCCCTGGCCGCGCGGCCCGGCCTGCACGGGCTTCCGGCCGGCCGGCTCACCCGGCTGCTGCTCGACGCCGGCCGGCTCGACGGCGCGGAGGTGCGGCGCCGGCTGCGGCTGCCGCTGACCACGGGGAGTCCGCCGGCGCACGGCGCGGCCTGGGTCGAGGGGTTCCTGGCCGGGGGCGGGCTGCTGCTCGTTCACGACGAGGCGCTGCTGTCGCTGGTGGACGAGTGGCTCGCGGACATCCCTTCGGATTCGTTCGCGGACGTGCTGCCCCTGCTGAGGCGGACGTTCGGCGGGTTCGACGCGGGTGAGCGGCGGGCCGTCGGCGAGCGGATCGCGCGCGGGCCGGGCTCGGTCGCGGCCGGGGTGACCGTTGTCGATCGGGAGCGGGCGGCCGCGGTGCTGCCGGTGCTCTCGTCGCTGCTGGGGCGCGATCTGGAGGTCCGATGAGCGTTTCCACGGGTGGACTGGAGACCCGGCGATCCTGGGAGGTCCGATGAGCACGGAACGGGAACGGCGGTGGCGTCTCGTCCTCGGTGGGGCGGCCGACGAGTCGCTCGGCAAGGCGGCCGCCGGCCAGGACGCCGCCATGGACGCGGCGATGGCGGCCCTCTACGACGGCGACGCCGCGGGTGAGGGCTCCTCGGGGAAGCGATCCGCCGGCCTGGGCAGCTCGGCGCCGAAGGTGGCGCGCTGGCTCGGCGACATCCGGGAATACTTCCCGAGCACCGTCGTGCAGGTCATGCAGTCCGACGCGATCGAGCGGCTCGACCTCACCCGGCTGCTGCTCGAACCCGAGATGCTCGCCGCGGTCGAGCCCGACGTGAACCTGGTCGGCACCCTGCTCTCGCTCAACCGGGTCATGCCGGACGCCACCAAGGAGGCCGCCCGCGAGGTCGTCCGCACCGTCGTCGAGCAGCTGGAACGCCGGATCACCCAGCAGACCCTCTCGGCCGTCTCCGGCGCCCTGAACCGCGCCGCCCGGATCACCCGGCCCCGGCACACCGACATCGACTGGGACCGGACCATCCGCGCCAACCTCAAGCACTACCAGGCCGAGCACCGCACCGTGATCCCGGAGCGACTGATCGGGTACGGCCGTCGTACCACCGCCGTGCAGCGGGACGTCGTTCTCTGCGTCGACCAGTCCGGGTCGATGGCCGCCTCGGTCGTGTTCTCCGGGGTGTTCGCGGCCGTCCTCGCGTCGATGCGGTCCCTGTCCACGTCGCTCGTCGTCTTCGACACGTCGGTAGTGGACCTGACGTCGCTGCTGAGTGATCCGGTCGAGGTGCTGTTCGGCACCCAGCTCGGCGGCGGCACCGACATCAACCGGGCCATCACGTACTCGCAACAGCTGATCACCCGGCCCCGGGACAGCGTCTTCGTGCTGATCAGCGACCTCTACGAGGGTGGCGTCCGGGAGGAGATGCTGCGCCGGGTCGCCGAGATGAAGGCGGCGGGCGTGCAGGTCGTGGTGCTGCTCGCGCTCTCCGACGAGGGCGCGCCCTCCTACGACCACGAGAACGCGGCCGCGCTCGCGGCGCTCGGGGTGCCGGCCTTCGCCTGCACGCCCGACGTCTTCCCCGATCTCATGGCGGCCGCGATCGAGAGGCGGGATCTGATGGCCTTCGCGGCATCCGAGTAACTAGCGTAGGGGGTATGAGTGCTTACCTGAAGAACCCGTCCGTGTGGCAGGAGTCCTGGGACCGCCAGCAGGAGGCGTTCCTGCCCGACCGCGAGCACCGCTTCGCGGCGATGCTCGACGCCGTGGCGGCGGTGGGCTTCTCGCCTTCCTCCTCGGGCGGCTCGTCGTCGGGCGGCTCGTCGTCGGGCGGCTCGTCGTCGGGCGGCTCGTCGTCGGGCGGCGGCTCCTCGGCTGACGGCTCCTCAGCCAGCGACGGTCCGCGGCTGCTCGACCTCGCCGGCGGGACCGGTTCGATCAGCCTGCGGACGCTCGCCCGCTTCCCCGGCGCCCGGGTCACCGTCCTTGACCAGGACCCGGTACTGCTGACGATCGCCGAGTCGTCGCTGCGGCACTTCGGCGAGCGCGCCACCATCGTGGACGCCGACCTCGGCGACCCGGCGTGGCGTACGAAGCTGCCGCACGACGGCTTCGACGCGGTACTGACCGCGACCGCCCTGCACTGGCTGCCGGCCGAGCGGGTGAGCGCGCTCTACGCCGAGATCCGCGAGGTGCTGCGCCCGGGCGGCGTGTTCGCCAACGCCGACCACATGCCCGAGGAGGGCCTGCCCTCGCTGTCGGTCCAGCTGCGTGATCACGCGCGGGCCGAGCGGGAGGCCCGGTACGCCGCCGGCGCCTCCACGTCCTGGCCCGAGTGGTGGGCCCGCGCCGCCGCCGACGAGCAGCTGGCGCCGAAGGCCGTCGAGCGCGAACGCATCTATCCGGCCCGCGAACACGGCGACGAGTGGACACCCCCGGCGAGCTGGCACGTGCGCGCCCTGCTGGACGGCGGCTTCCAGGAGGCCGGCGTGATCTGGCGAGGCGGAACCGACGCCGCAGTGGCCGCCCTCCGCTGACCCCACCGGCCGCCCTCCCCCGCCGCGGCTCGCCGCCAGCCCTCCCGCCACCGCGCTCCGCCAGCCCTCCCACCGCCGCGCTCCGCCTCGCCTCCCGCCGCCGCGATCTTGGAGCGCTGCGCCCGCCATTCCGACCCGAACTCGCCAAGATCGCAGCGAGGCGAGGCGAGGCGAGGCGAGGCGGGGCGCCGCGGGGCGAGGCGGGACGCGGCGAGGCGAGGCGCCGCGGGGCGCGGCGGGGCGAGGCGGGGCGCGGCGAGGCGCGGCGCGGCGCGGCGCGGCGGGGCGCGGCGGGGCGGGGGTGCGGGTGGGTGGGGTGCGGGCAGGCGGCGCCGGGGTCACGGCGGGTGGGCGGGGGCTCGTCAGCTGGTCCAGCGGAGGAAGCGGTCGAAAAGCTCGGAAGCCGGGGATTGTGGCATGTCGCGGGCTGCCTCCTCGAGGTAGTCCCACATCAGCACGGCTAGTTCGACGCGGCCGTTCTTGCGGGTCAGACGTTCGCGGGCGGGCTCGCACGGCCACGGACGGCGGCAGGACTCGCACTCCCAGGACGGCCGGGCCGGGACGTGCTCACCGATCGTCGCGAACTCGTCGTTCACCGGCATGGCCGGCCCCGGAGCCCGGTGCGGAACATCAGGGCCCTCCTCCCCCGGACGCGGGCATGAAGGAGCGCATCCGGGTCCGCCCGCCATCGCACCCGTGTTCTCCACACCTTGCGGGGCGCGCCGGTACGGGGTCAACCGCATCCCCCTTCCGGTGAACCCGCTTCACCTGGGGATTCGCCGGCCCTGACCACGATCCGACACCCCTGCGATCCGAAATGGGAGATCTAGCCGTTTTGCGGCTGATTCGTCCGCATCTTTGGGAGCATGGAGATTCGCTCACCAACGGGAGGACGGTGACATGACCGCCAACGAAGAGCAGGAGAACGTCGAGGGTGGCGGACTGTACGCCTCGGTCACGGCCGACACCCCGGAACGGCGCAACCGGCGGCGCAAGCAGGCCGTCGTGGGGATCACCGGCGCCGCGGCGGTGCTCGCCGGTGGCGGGTTTCTCGCGCTCCAGCTGAACAGCGCCGATCAGCCGAGTCTGCCGGAACCCGCGGCGCTCGCCCCGCTGACCGACTCGGCGCCGGCCTCACCATCCGTCGACGCCGAGCCTTCGGTCACCCGTACATCGAAAAAGGCGACGAAGCCGGCGGATGCCATCGAGACCAGCCCCGCGCCTTCCCCTTCGCCGAGCGAAAGCGCGGAGGCGCAAGCCTCCGCGGCCGCGGAAGGCGCTGCGGAGGGCAAGGTCAAGGCGGCGACCGCGGATGCGGGACCGGTCACGGAACGCACCGAACTGCTGGAGAACGGCACGATCCGCATCGTGTCGGCGCCCCGGGATCTGACCGGCGAGAAGGATCTCCAACTGGCTGCGGATCGAGGCAAGCCCGCAGGCCAAGGGGTCAAATGCACCACAAAGGTACGGGTGGCAGCCGGCGTTCCGGAGAGTGCCCGCCCGACTCTGCTGCTCTGCTGGCGCACCTCGGAGGCCCGCAGTGTCGTGACGATGGCGGTGGTCCCCTCCGGTGATCCGCCGACGGCCTCGAGTGTCGAGATCATCGGCAAGGAGTGGGCGCGACTAGGCTGATCGCGCCCCCTATGCGGATCTTGGACGCTTCTCCGCCTCGGGAGGTGGTGGGGCGTTCAAGATCTGGAGGAGCGATGAGGGCGGCGAGCGTCAGGCGGTGATGGTCGCGCTCGTGACGCCGACGAGGGACGTCGTTCCGAGGACGACCACGCGGTACCGCTTGCCGGCGGCCAGGCCCTTCACCGTGGTCTTGGCCGCGGTGGCGGTGTAGGTGCCGACCTTGCGCCAGGTGCCGGAGGCGTACTGCTGGACCTGGACGGTCTGACGCGCGTGACCGTTCAGGGTCACCAGCATGGCGCCCTTGCCGGCGCGGGCGACCGTCGCCTTCACCTTGACCTTGTAGGTCGCCGTGGCCGAGGTGGCCTCGTTGACCGTCGCGGTGCCGGGCACCTTGAGGTAGACCTGGTAGGCCGCGGTCGCCTTACGGGAGACCGCCACCGTGCCGGCCGTCGTGGTCCTCGTCGACGTGCAGGCGAACGGGCCGCCCGAGGTGGACACGCAGACCGAGACCGACTGGGCGGCGTACGGCTTCCCGGCCGCCTTCACGGTGAACGTGGTGACCGTCGAGGTGCCGTAGGGGACCTCGCGGGTGCTGACGCTCGTGCTGATCACCGGAGTGACCTTGGTGATCGTCTTGGTCGGAGCCGGGGTGGTCTTCGTCGGGGCCGGGCTCGTGGTCTTGGTCGGGGCCGGCGTGGCGGTCTTGGTCGGGCTGGGGGCCGTGGTCGGGGCGGTCGTCGGCGCCTTCGTGGTGGGCGCGGCGGTCGGGGCCTTCGTGGTGGGCACGGTGGTCGGGACCGTCGTCGGCGCGGTCGTCGGCGCGCTGGTCGGGACCGTCGTGGTCGGTGCGGTGGTGGGGGCCGTCGTGGTCGGTGCGGTGGTGGGGGCCGTCGTGGTGGGGGCCGCGGTCGGCGCCGTCGTGGTGGGGGCCGTCGTGACGGGGACGGTCGCCGGGGCGGTGGTCGGGGCGGTCGTCGGCGCGGTGGTCGCGGCGACGGCGGCGAGTGCCGCGGCCGCGTCGATCCGGCCGTTGCCGAAGTCGTTGTCGAAGCCGGCCGTGCCGAGGTCCACGGCGGACGACTCCAGCGCCGACTCGATCTGGTCCGGGGTCAGCGCCGACGCGAAGCTCTTCAGCAGCGCGGCCACCGCGGCGACGTGCGGCGTCGCCATCGAGGTGCCGTTCATGCCCTGGTACTGCGCGCCGAGCGCGGTCGGGTAGGTGCTGATGATGTTGCTGCCGGGCGCGGCCACGTCCACGTAGGCGCCGGCGTTCGAGTAGGACGCGTACCGGTCGGCGGAGTCGGTCGCGGCGACCGCGATGACGCCCTCGTCGGCGGCCGGGTAGTTGGTGGGGCTGCCCTTGGCGCGGTCGTTGCCGGCGGCGGCCACGACGGTCACGCCCCGGCTCCGGGCGTACGCGATCGCGTTGGTGACGGCGGCGACCTTCGTGGGCGAGCCCAGCGACATGTTGATCACCTGGGCGCCGTGGTCGGCGGCCCAGACGATGCCCTCGGCGGTGTCCGACATGTATCCGCTGCCGTCCGCGCCGAGCGCCTTGATCGGCAGGATCTTCACGTCCGGGGCGACCGCGGAGACGCCCACCCCGTTGCCGGTGACGGCCGCGATCGTGCCGGCCACGTGGGTGCCGTGCCCGTTCTCGTCGGTGCTGGTCCCGGCCTGGTTCGCGATGGCGTCGTAGCCGCTGAGCACGTTGGCCGCGAGGTCCGGGTGACTCGCGTCCACCCCGGTGTCGATCACCGCGACGGTGACGCCGGCGCCGGTCGACCGCTGCCAGGCGTTCGCCACGCTCATCTTGGCGAAGTCCCACTGCTGGCCCCGGTACGGGTCGGTGCCGGTCGGGATGCCGAGCGCGTGCACCGGGGCGTCGATCTCGACACCGACGGCGTTCTCGGCCTCCTGCGCTTGCTCCACCTTCCGTACGGCGTCGGCCTTGGTGGTCGCCTCGGTCACGGTGACGACCGGACGGCCGTCCTCGTCGATCGTCGTGCTGACGATCCGGGCCGGCTGCTCCGCCGTCACGGTGGCCGGCACGATCTCCGCCGGGCTCGCACTCAGTCCGTACGTGACCGGCTGCCACTCGTGGCTGCCGATCGGCAGGGCGACGGCACCGACAGCGGCGAGCGCGCCGGCGGCGACCGCCCCGGCGGCGTACCTACGCAGCTGAACCTTCATCCTCGTCGTCCCCTCACGTCGCGTCATCGGGATCGAGAATGGGCGGGCCCGGGTCGACGCACGGTGGCCCCCGGGGTGCGGGCGGGTTGCTTCGCATCCGTGCCCAACAAACTCTCAGGTCTTCATCGCTGGATTTGACCCGTTATGTCCGCTGGGTTGAAAGCATGGGGTTTCGGGGTCTGCCGTATTCCGGCAGTCCGACAGCCGAAAACCAAGGGGCAAGAGAGCATGACGACAGATCACGACCGCGAGCCCGGCGACGACGGCTACCGCGCACCGCAGGCTCGTCTCCGCCCTCGCCGCGGACGGGCCCGGACGGTCGCCGCCGTGGCGGGCGCCGCAGCAGTGCTGGGCACGGCCGCCTACGCGACCACGGCCTGGATCATCGCCGACGACGGGACCGAGACGAGGGACGTGACGGCGATGGCGCCGGCCGCGCCCGCCGTCTCCGCCAGCGACCCATCCGCCTCGGCGCCGGCATCCGCGGCCGCTTCCGCCTCGGCCGACGCCGCCTCGGCAGCATCCGCCGCCTCTCCGTCGGCCTCCGTCGCGCCGTCGGCGTCGGCTTCGGCCAGCAAGTCGGTCGAGGAGCAGATCAAGGAGGCGCGGGCGAAGGCGGCGAAGGACGGATTCCCGGTCCAGCACGGCATCACCGCCAAGTCTGGCCTGCCCAGCGGCCCGGTCGACGTGAAGGACGAGGGGTCGGCCAAGGAGGGCAAGACCCTGCGGGTGATCACCGCGAAGCACGACCTGAGCGGGCAGCGGGAGCTGCTCTGGGCCGCCGACGACGGCGAGAAGGTCGGGCAGGCCCGGTGCACGCAGAACTTCAAGTTCACCAACAACCCGAAGCCGAAGATCCGGCCGACGATGCTGATGTGCTGGCGCACGTCGAAGGAGAAGAGCGTCGTCACGATCGCCATCGACATGGACGAGAAGCCGTCGAAGGCGGAGAGCGTGAAGGAGCTCAGCGAGCGCTGGAAGACCCTCTGACGCCTCATTTCGCGTCGCACACACAACGGCCCGGAGCGGATGCTCCGGGCCGTTGCGTTAAAAGCTATTCAGTTGATGGTGGATCAGAACGGGGCGACCGTGAAGGTCGAACCGCTCGACACCGAGGTGTTGTTGGTCGTTCCGCCAGGAGCGGCGTTGCTGACCAGCACGATGTTGTACGCGCCGGGCGGGACGGCGCTGCTCGACGTCAGCGTCGCGGCGGTCGGCGCGGTGCTGCCGACCTGCTTCGACAGGGTGATCATCGAGCCGGTGCCGTTCACGCCGACGACGTAGGTGTTGGCGGAGATGTTGGTTCCGGTCACCAGCCGGCCGATGTCCGCCGTGGTGAAGGTGCCGGTGGCCGCGGTGAGCGTGGTGCCCTTCGACTCGGCCGTCACGGTGATGGCGCCGCCCGGCGCCGTGCCACCGACCGCGGTGCCGGAGGCGCCGTGGGCGGAACCGATCAGCACAGTCGTGATCGCCGGAGTGGTGCCGGTGTTGGTCGGCTTGGAGAGAACCGCAGTCGTGCCGTTGACGACCTCCAGGATGGTGGTGCCGTCCTGGATCTCGACGAAGGTGCCACCCGGCTCGGCGACCCGCTTGCCGACGTCGGCCTTGGTGAACGGAGCGGCGGCGTTCGTCGGCGCGGTGATCACCGACGTGCCGGCGGCGATCGTGCCGGACAGGGTGACGGTACGAGCGGCGCTGGCCGCAGCCTGCGTACCGGCCACCGTCAGCGTCTGAGTGAGGTCCATGGTGCAGACCAGCTCGGTGTCGTCGATGACCAGAACACTGGCGCAGTCGGCGAGAACGTTCGGGTTGTTACGGGCGGTGGCCGAGTTCACGGTCGTCGCACCACCGTTGTACGAGCCGCTGACGAGGTAGACGTGCGACTTGGTCAGCTCAGTCGGGCTGGCGAAGTCGTAGTCGGTCTTGAAGTTGGTGCCGAAGATGTCGAGCGAGACCGAGCCGGTGTTCGGCGCGGTGTTCGGTCCGACGTTGAGGCTGTTGACGTAGGTGTAACCGCCAACCAGCGTGTCGGTACCGTTCGTGCTGGTGAGGACCACGTTGACGGCGCCCATGGCGTGCGGCGGGGCCTTCACCGCGATGCTGGTGGCACCGATGAGGTTGATGTCCGCGTTCGGGACGTTGACCCCACCGATGCTGATCGTCGTGCCGGTCAGGGTCTCCGGCAGAGCGGTACCGGTGATGGTGATGGTGTTGCCACCGCCGGGCGGGCCGGAGACGGGCGTCACGTTGGTCAGCTTCGGCACGTCGACGACGGTGTAGGTCGCGTTGGCGACCAGCTTGCCGTACGGGTCCGTGATCGCGTCGGAGCTGTAGACGCAGACGCTGTACGCGGGGCCGAGCGCCTTGGTGACGGCGGCGCCGCTGGCGGGCAGGGAGACCGAGGCCTTCGTGTTCGTTAGTCGCCGGGTGTCGGCGGCCGCCGACGAGTTGGCCACCGCGACGGTCGAGTACGTCGCCGGGCAGGTCGCCGCGGTGGTCGTCGCCTGCGGGACGAAGACCGCCTTCGGCGAGCTGCCGACCGGGAAGGCGTTGGCGTTGTTCGACGACAGCGTCAGAACCGTGCCGGAGCCGCCACCGCCGCCCGTGGTCTGGTTGAGCGTCGAGCTCGCCAGCTGCACGGTGTAGGCCGAAACGGTGCTCGAACCGATGAGGTTGTCACCCGAGTTGGAGCTGTAGAGGCAGAACGCGAACTGGGTGCCGTTCGGGCCACCCACACCCTGCGGAACAGTGGTCGTGCCGGCCGTGTTGGCCGTCGTGCTGGTCGTCCTCGTGATGGTGGTCTGACGCGTCGCGTCGATGCCCGTGTACGAGGTCGGGCAACCCGTCGTGGACGGGGCGAAGCCCGCGTACTGCATCGTCGCGAGCGTGATGATCGGGTTCGCGGTGGGAACGGTGACGTTCAGCGTGTTGCCACCGCCCGCGGCGCCGCTCGTGGGCGTCAGCGTGATCGTCGGCGCGACGGTGTAGGTGCCGGACGTCAGCAGCGTGCCGCTGCCGGCCGTCGCACTGCTGTACGTGCAGACGTTGAACGCACGCGCGAACGGCGCGGAGCTGTTCAGGGACGCGCCGCTCGGGACCGTGAGGGTCGCGGTGTCGGCGTCCCTCTTCGTGGTCGAGGCGGGCGTGACATTGGTCGTCGAGTACGTCCCGCCGCAGGCACTGGTCGAGAAGTAGGTGCCGAGCGTGGTGGCGTTACCGAATGCGTTCGGCGCGCTGAGCGTCATCGTGCCGGACGCAGGGCCGGCGGTCGGCGAGGCGGCGCTGTTGAGAACGACGTCCGCCTCCATGAGCACCGGGTTCGTGCTGCTCGCGTTGGTCGCGTAGACACACAGGCTGTACGTACCGCGGACGAGCGTCCCGGGAATGGGGAACGTGACCTTGCCGTCGTCGATCCGGGTCGGGGTGACGGCCGTGTTCGAGCCCAGTACGTAACCCCCGCTGGGGCACTGTGCGCTACCCACGACGATCATGCCGACCGCCGTCCCAGCGGTCAGCGGGTTGTCGGCGTCGGTGATGGTGACCGTGCTACCAGGAGGCGTCGTCGACGGAGTCACGGCAGATGCTGCGGCATAGGCGGGTGTGGCCACACCCACCACGGCTGCGGCGGCCGCGGTGACCGACGCAGTCCCGGCATAGATCCACCTCCGCCGGGTTGTTGCTAGGGACTTGCGCATGCGAGGTCCTCCTACGGGTCCCAGGGACCACGTCTAGGGATGGGTAGGGCCCGTGCGGCCTTCGCGGCGCAGGGCCATCTCGCAAGGGAGCGTATCGCCGGTTAAACCCGGAATTGTCTAGACTGATAAAGATAAGTGAATGGCCCTTTTTGTCCGACCGTAATCATCGACGTTGACAACCCGCCACACCCCGCGCTAACTTGTTCTCAGATCGAGTAAGACTCAGGGCGAGAACAACGCGGGAGGCGACCGTGGAGGACCAGGAGAGCTTTCTGGCGGGCTATGACCCCCGGAGATATCCGGCACTGGCGGTCACCGTGGATGTGGTCGCCCTGACGATCCGGGACGGCAAGCTGTGCGTCCTGCTCGTCGAGCGCGGCGCCCAGCCCTACGCCGGGCACCGGGCCCTTCCCGGCGGCTTCGTCAAGGAGGAGACGCTCGACGAGGCGGCGAAGCGGGAGCTCGCCGAGGAGACCGGGCTCGAACCCGGGCACGGCGACCTGGACCGGGTCCATCTGGAACAGCTGAAGACGTACGGCGACCCGGGCCGTGATCCCCGGATGCGGGTCGTGTCGGTCGCCTACCTCGCGTTCGCGCCGAGCCTGCCCGAGCCGACGGCCGGCAGCGACGCGGCGCGGGCGTTCTGGGTTCCGGTCGACGAGGCGAAGGATCTGGCGTTCGACCACGACGCCGTGCTGGCCGACGGGCTGGAGCGGGCCCGGTCGAAGCTGGAGTACACACCTCTCGCGACCGCGTTCGTCAACGAGGAGTTCACGGTCGGCGAGCTGCGCCAGGTCTACGCGAGCGTCTGGGGCGAGGATCTGCACGCCGGCAACTTCCACCGCAAGGTGCTGTCCGTGCCGGGCTTCGTGGAGAGCACCGGGACCACCACGTCGCGAGGGGGCGAACGTGGCGGTCCGAAGGCGAAGCTCTACCGGGCCGGCGACGCGCGGCTGCTGCACCCGGCGCTGCTCCGGCCCACCCGCGAGGACCGGGTCCGATGAGCACGCTGGTGGGGGCCGAGCGCCTGCACAGGATGACGTTCGAGGACGCGGTCGCGCGGATCACCCGGGCCCGCACAGCCCAGGATCTGCAGGAACGCACGTACCGGGAATGGGCCAAGATCGTCCACCCGGATGCCGCCGGCGCGCGACGGCGCGCAACCGCGACGGAGGCCTTCGCCAAGCTTTCCGCCCTCTATCAGAAAACCACGACTTATCAGCCCAAGCCGGTCTTCGCGAGTGGCGACATCGCCGAGATCTTCGCCGACGGCGCCGCCCTCCTGAAGGTCCCGCGCAACCCGGCGGACAACGACCTCATGGAGGCCGAGGCCGAGGCGCTGACCGCACTCCAGACGCGCGCGGATCCGCGGTTCAAGAACTACGCGCCCCGCCTGATCAACAGCTACCTCCACGAGGACCAGGAAAAACGTCGCCGGCGGGTGAACGTCCTGGAGCGACAGCGCGGCATGCTCCGGCTTGATCAGGCCGGGCGGCTGACGCTGGAGGACGCCGTCTGGATCTGGCGCCGGCTGCTGATCGGGCTCGGCTGGGCGCACCGCGCCGGCGTGATCCACGGCGCCGTCCTGGAGAGCCACATCCTGATCCACCCGGAGCGACGCGGTCTCGTGCTCCTCGACTGGTGCTATGCCGGTCATCGACCGAGGGCGATAGTGAAGGCAAGCGAGGCGGCCTATCCGCCGGAGGTGCTTCACGACAGGACCGCGAGCCCCGCCACCGACATCTACATGGCGACCGGCTTGATGACGAGGGTCATCGGCCCGTCCCGAATGCCCGAGCCGCTGCGGCGGTTCGCCGCGGGCTGCGGCTACGCCGCCCCGCGGATGCGCCCCCAGGACGCCTGGGAGCTGCTGGGTGAATTCGACGAGCTGATCCCCGAGAACTACCGGAACTGAAGGAGCATGTGATGGGAAGCGGACACTGGTCCACCGACGTCTACACCGCCGCGGCCAACTACCGCGCCGCCACCGGCAAGAGCGCCTTCGACTACAGCGACAGCGGCGCCCGGCACGCCCACCCCGACCTCGACCCGAACGGCGTCTTCATGCGCGAGTCCCGCGACTCGGAGGAGCACCCGTTCAGCACGCCGATCGCCGTCCTCTTCGACGTGACCGGCTCGATGGGCACCGTGCCACGCGTTCTCCAGACCAAGCTCCCCCAGCTGCTCGGACTGCTGACCCGGAAGAACTACGCGGTCGACCCGCAGATCATGTTCGGCGCCATCGGCGACGCGACCTGTGATCGGGCGCCGCTGCAGGTCGGCCAGTTCGAGTCGGACAACCGGATGGACGAACACCTCTCCCGGATCTACCTGGAGGGTGGCGGCGGCGGCCAGAAGCACGAGTCGTACGAGCTCGCCCTCTATTTCATGGCCCGGCACACGATCCTCGACTCGATGGTCAATCGCGGTCGCCGCGGCTACCTCTTCATCATCGGCGACGAGATGCCGTACCCGCGGGTCAAGCCGCGCGAGGTGCAGGCCGTCATCGGCGACACGATCAAGCAGCCGATCCCGATCGAGGAGATCCTCGACGAGCTGCGCCGCAAGTACGAGGTCTTCTACATCCTGCCGACCGCGGCCGGCTGGGGCGGCGACCGGGAGGTGCTGGCCCGCTGGCGCGAGCTGCTCGGCCAGAACGTGCTGGAGCTCGACGACCTGGACGCGGTCTGCGAGACGATCGCGCTGACGGTCGGCCTCGGCGAGGACGCCATCGACCTCGACGAGGGCATCGCCGACCTCGCGGACGTCGGGTCGGGGGCGGGCAGCTCGGTCGGCCGGGCGCTGGCGCCGCTGCAGCGGACCGCCGTGGTGCGCGGCGAGCAGTTCCAGATCAGCGGCGGCCCGGGCGGGAATCAGCGGCTGTGAATGATCAGCGGCGGCCCGGGCGGGAATCAGCGGCTGTGAATGATCAGCGGCGGCCCGGGCGGGAATCAGCGGCTGTGAATGATCACGTCGCCGTCGTCGATCTCGGTTACGGGGACGCCGGCAAGGGCACCGTCGTCGATGCGCTGTGCGCCAACACGCGTACCAGAGCGGTCTTGCGATTCAACGGCGGCGCCCAAGCGGCCCACAACGTGATCACCGAGGGCGGCAGGCACCACACGTTCGCCCAGTTCGGGTCGGGCACCCTGCGCGGCGTCCCGACCCACCTGACCCGCTTCATGATCGTCGACCCGCTCGCGCTGGCCTCCGAGGCCCGATCTCTGGGGAACCCGTTTCACCTGCTCACCGTGGATGCGGACGCGCTGCTCGCCACTCCGTGGCATCGCGCCGCGAATCGGCGGCGGGAGGTTGCGCGAGGTGCGGCGAGGCACGGTTCGTGCGGGATGGGCGTGGGCGAGACCCAGATGTACGCGCTGAAGCACGCCGACGCGCCGCGGGTGGCGGACGTGCTGGCGCCCGCCGTTCTGAGATCCAAGCTGACAGCGCTGGCAGAACGTCTCGGCATATCCGATATCTCGGTGGACGACGTCGTCGAGGCGTTCACCGCCTTCGGCGAAGCGGTCCGGATCGTCGGCGGCGAGCACACCGACCGGCTGCTCCGCGAGGGCCCGTGCGTCTTCGAGGGCGCCCAGGGCGTGCTCCTCGACGAGTGGCGCGGCTGGCACCCGTACACGACCTGGTCGACCACGACGTTCGCCAACGTCGCCGCACTCTGCCCGTCGTTCCGCCGGCTCGGCGTGGTCCGCACCTACACGACCCGGCACGGCGCCGGCCCGTTCGTCACCGAGGCGCCGGAGCTCGACCTGCCGGAGGCGCACAACGGCCGCGACGAGTGGCAGGGCGCGTTCCGGACCGGCCACTTCGACGCGGTGGCCCACCGCTACGCCGTCGAGGTCGCCGGCGGCGTGGACGCGCTCGCGGTCACCCACCTCGACGTGCCGGAGCGCTGCCCGGAGCTGAAGGTGTGCACCGCCTACCGCACGGACGGCGAGGTGTGGGATCGCATCGAGCCCGGCCCCGATCACGATCTGACATATCAGGAACGGCTGGGGGAAAGGCTGGAGAAGACGTCGCCGGCGACGCTGTATCGGCCTGAGAGCTTCCTGGAGGATATTTCTGAATTGCTGGGCGCACCCGTCGAGATCGAATCCCACGGCCCTCTCTCCAGCGACAAAAGAATTGCTACCCTGGCCAGGTAGGCGGCAAACATGCCCAGCTCAGAGCCGTAGGCAAGGCTTACCTAAATAGAATGAGGCTTGCCTTACCTAATGTAATGAACCTTTTACGGCAACATCATTTGTTGACTGGAATAGTCTCCGCGATCGGGGTTATGGTCTCTTCCGAGGCCATTGACGAACAGGGGAGTCGAAACCATGACGCAGATGATGAACATGCCGCGTGTCCAGACCTGCACGGTCGCCGAATGCGGCTACAACCACGACGGCTGTACGGCGTTCGCGATCACCATCGGCAGCCTGCAGACCGCCGAGTGCGACACCTTCATCGGTTCCGGCGAGAAGGGCGGCATGGGCGTCGCCACCGCCCAGGTCGGCGCCTGCAAGCGGGCCGACTGCACCTACAACGAGAACCTCGAGTGCCGCGCCCCGGCCATCACCGTCGGCGCCTCCGCCGACAAGGCCGACTGCCTCACCTACGCGCGCGCCTGACGCCGATCCGCCTCGAGACGGGCCCGCCACCTCTGCGGTGGCGGGCCTGCTTCGTCCGTCGTACCGATGAATACGTAACGCAGCGTATTGCTAACCCTCCATGTCCGAGGCGATCCTGAGCATCTCGGTTCAGTGGAAGGTCAGCACTGCCAGGTGGCCGGGAACTGCGGGGCCTTCGGGATCGTGCCGCCGGCGTCCCGGAGTTCCTGCCCCTCGGCGTCGGTGCGTTCGTCGACGACGTGGCCCACCACCAGGCCGGTGTCGGAGATGTCGTTGGCGTAGGCGACCTTCCGACCGCCGCCAGAGGGCATCCGGGTGGCCTTGCCGTTGCGGATCACCTGGCCTTCGCCGTCGGTGAGCCAGCCGGAGGCGTTGACGGACATGCCGGGGTTCTGGTCGCCCTTCGTCTGGGTCAGGTCGCCGGTGCGCAGGTTCCAGAGCGCCGCCGAGCCGGGCTCCCAGATGCCGCCGGTCACCCAGTCGCCGCTGATCGCGTACGCCGTTCCGGTGTGCCCGGACGGCACCCGGAGCTTCTGGCCCCTGCCCTGCCGGTCCCAGACGTACGGGGTGTGGGCCGAACCGTCCTGGTAGATGCCGCCCGCCATCCGGCCGTCGTCGAGGATGTCCACGACGTGGGCGCCCTCCGGCAGCGGCAGCCGCACCGCGTCGGTCGAGCCGGCCGGCCAGAGCAGCGCGATGACGCCCTCGCCGCCGCTGTTGCCCTGCGGCTCGGCGTTGATCACCACGTCGCCGGCCGCGTTGATCGCCGGTTCCGGGTACGGGTGCCACCGGCCCTTCGGCAGCTTCAGCTCGGTGTACCGGCCGCCGGCGAAACGGAAGACGGTGTCCCTGTTGTCCCGGGTGGCGAGGCCGACGACGACGCCCGCCGCGTTCACGGCGGTGGCCTGCACCGAGTCGGCGTTCAGCGGGAGCGCGACGGCCCGGCCGCCGGTCCAGAGCACCGGCCGGAAGTCCTGACCCTCGGTGCCGTTGCCGACGACGTACCGGCCGGTCGGGTCGACACCCTCGGCGACCGCGTTGTCGAGGCCCTCCGGGAACGGCAGCTTCGTCATCCGGCAGGCCACCGCCGCGGGCGACGGCGACGGGCTGCTCGAGGGGCGCTGAGCCGGCAACGGCGTGGCCGCGCTCGGCCGCAGCAGGACCGCCGGGACCGCGACCAGCACGCCGACGGCGAGCGCCGCGCCGGCCGCCGTCCGGGCCGCGTTGCGCCGGAACCGCTGCTTGCGGGCGGCCGGCAGCACCGCCTCCACCCGGATCCTGGTCGCGGGCACGGCGATCGCCTCCAGGCCCTCCCGCAGCCTCCGCTCGTCACTCACGCCTGCCACCCCGTTCCTCCGAGAGTCGTCGTCTCACCCAAGGTCACGCGCAGCGCGGTCAGGCCCCGCGAGCACTGACTCTTCACGTTGCCGGCCGAGCACCCGAGGGCCTCGGCGGTCGCTTCGACCGACAGGTCGCTGAAGTACCGCAGCACGATGACGGCGCGCTGCCCCTTCGGCAGCGCGCGCAGGGCGGTCATCAGCGAATCGCGTTCCTCGTACCCCGGGCCGGCTTCGATCGGCGTCTCCGGCACCCGGTCGCCGAGCAGGACCCGCGCCCACGGCCGGCGCCGTTCATCGAGGTAACGCCTCACCAGGATGCGGTGGACGTACGCATCGAGGTTGTCGGCCCGGACGGCCCGCCGCCATCCCAGATAGAGCGAGGCGAGCGTGGCCTGGACGATGTCGTCGGCCTGGAAGGTGTCCGCGCAGAGGAGATACGCCGCACGGTGCAGGCGCGGCAGGCGCCCGCTCACGTACTCGACGTACTCCCGTTCCCACTCCGGCTTTCCCATCACGCTCTACTGTCGCGCCCGGACGCCGGGAAGGTTGCACACGGGAAGAAGTCCGGCCGCGGAGGATCGCGGCCGGACTTGGAGGGTCTTACCGGCGGGTCAGGAGGAAGACCGGGATGAGGCGATCGGTCTTGGTCTGGTAGTCGGCGTACGGCGGGTAGGCGGCCACCGACCGCTCCCACCACAGCTCCCGCTCCTCCCCGGAGAGCTCGCGGGCCACGTAGTCGTGCTTGGCCTCGCCGTCCTGCAACTCGACGTGCGGGTTCTTGCGGATGTTGTAGACCCAGACCGGGTTCTTCGGCGCTCCGCCGAGGGAGCCGACGACCGCGTACTCCCCCTCGTGCTCGACCCGCATGAGCGGGGTCTTGCGCAGCGCGCCGGTCTTCGCCCCGATGGTGCTCAGGACGATGATCGGCATTCCCTGGATGTCGTTGGCCTCGGCGCCATTCGTCGCCTCGTACTTCTCGGCCTGATTGCGAGCCCAGTCAGAGGTGCTGGGCAGGTACTCACCCGTCAACGGCATGATCCCGACCCTACAACTCCCCGATCGCACCCCGCCGCTCCCCGCGACGCTCCCCCCGCACCGGACCGTGGGTCATGTGCCGGCCAGAAGGCCGGACGGAGCGAGAGCGGAAGGCGACAACCACGTGCGGTTCCTCACCGGCAGCCTGGTCATCTCCCTGACGGCCGGCCTGGCAGCGTTCGCGGCGCCCGGCATCTCCTACGCGGGCGTGCCCGCCACCGTCACCGAGGCGCAGCCCGCGCGCGTGGTCGGCACGACCGTCGACGCGCTGGGCCGCCCGGTCGTGACCGTGCACGAGGCGACCGACCGCGCCGAGGCCGCCGAGCTGCTCGCCGAGGTCCCGAACGCGCAGCTCGACGTGCCGGTCCGGGTACAGGGCTCGGACCCTCTCCGTTCCCAGCAGTGGGGCCTCGGCAAGGTCAAGGCGACGTCGGCCTGGTCGAAGTCCACCGGCGCCGGGGTGACCGTCGCGGTGATCGACACCGGGGTGGACGCCCGCCACCCGGACCTGGCCGGCAAGGTGCTGACCGGGTACGACGTGCTCAAGGGCATGGCCGGCGGCACCACCGACGGCAACGGGCACGGCACGCACGTGGCCGGCATCATCGGCGCGGTCACCGGCAACGGCGTCGGCGTCTCCGGTGTCGCGCCGGACGCGAAGATCCTGCCGATCCGGGTCTTCGACTCCACCGGCAGCGGCTACATGTCCGACGTGGCCGAGGCCGTGGTCTGGGCCGCCGACCACGGCGCCAACGTGATCAACATGTCGATCGGCTCGACCGCGAAGCTCGCGGCGCTCTCCGACGCGGTCACCTATGCCCGGAACTCCGGCGTCACCGTCGTGGCGGCCGCCGGCAACGAGCGGCAGGACGGCAACCCGACCAGCTACCCGGCCGCCGACGCCGGCGTCATCGCGGTCGCCGCGACCGACTCCGCCGACCGGTACGCGTCGTTCTCCAACTCCGGCAGCTACGTCGACGTGGCCGCGCCCGGCAGCGCGATCGTGAGCACCTACCCGACCGCGCTGACCGGCGGCGACTACGTCGCGATGAGCGGCACCTCGATGGCGGCGCCGCAGGTGGCCGGGATCGCCGCGCTGCTGGAGGCGTACCAGCCGTCGCTCACCCCGTACGCGATCGAGCAGGTCCTCAAGTCGTCGGCGGTGGACCTCGGCAAGGCCGGGTTCGACAACGACTACGGCTACGGCCGGGTCGACGCCGCGGCCGCGCTCGCCGCCGCCGGGCAGTTCGTCACGGCCAACGTCGGCGCGCGCACCGTCACGTACGGGACGAGGACGAGCACCACGTTCAAGGCCACCTCGGGCGGCAAGGCGCTGGCGAACGCCTCCGTGTCGGCGTGCTTCTCGGTGGCCGGCGGCGCGTGGAAGTGCGGCGCCGTGAAGACCACCTCGACCGGCACGTACACGGCGGTGCGGACCGCGGCCGCCTCGTACAAGGTCCGGCTCTTCCTCCCCTCGACCGGCGACTTCTCGGCCGCCGCGGCGACCGCCACCTACACGGTGAAGGCCAAGGTCACCGCGGTGCGCAGCAAGAAGGGCGTGCTCACCGTGAAGGTGGCCGGCGCGTCCGGCCAGAAGATGTCGGTGCAGCGCTACCAGGGCGGTAGGTGGAAGACCGTGAAGACGTACTCGACGATCGCGACCCGCAAGGTCTCCGGCCTGGCCGGCGGCGCGAAGTATCGCGTCGTGGTCGCCGGCACCAAGTCGGTGGCGGGCGTGACCAGCGGCACGGTCAAGGCCTGACCCCCTCCGGGACGTGAGTGCGGTTTACTTCTGGCCATGGGCATCATCTCCCGCGGCTTCGGCGGGCGGCGGCGTGAGTCGCTGCCCGGCCTGCCGCCCGGTCAGTACCTCACCCACGACTTCCCGGTGCTCTCCGCCGGGCCGACCCCGCGCGTCCCGCTGGACAGGTGGAAGTTCACCATCGCCACCGAGACCGGCGAGAAGCACACCTGGGACTGGAAGGAGTTCACCGCCCTTCCGGCCGAGGAGTTCACCGTCGACATCCACTGCGTGACCAAGTGGTCGAAGCTCGGCACCACGTGGAAGGGCGTCTCCCTCGACACCCTCTTCGAGGACGTCGAGTCGGCCGCCGACTACACGATGGCGCACAGCTACGGCGGCTACACCACGAACGTGCCGCTCGACGACCTGCTCGACGGCAAGGCCTGGATCGTGTACGAGTTCGACGGCGAGCCGCTGCACCCCGAGCACGGCGGGCCGGCCCGGCTGCTCGTACCGCACCTCTACTTCTGGAAGTCGGCGAAGTGGGTGAACGGCCTCCAGATGATCAACGAGGACGAGCCGGGCTTCTGGGAGGCCGGCGGCTACCACATGTACGGCGATCCGTGGCGTGAGCAGCGCTACCAGGGAGACTGACGCGTCCCCATGAAGAACCGGATCAGCTGGCGCGTCGCCACCGTCTCCTCGGCCCGCTGGGAGACCGGCTCGGCGCGCACCCTGGTGCTCGACGTCCCGGACTGGCCCGGCCACCTGGCCGGCCAGCACATCGACGTCCGGCTCACCGCCGAGGACGGCTACACGGCGCAGCGCTCCTACTCGATCGCCTCGGCCTGGCCCGGCTCCCTGGAGATCACCGTCCAGCGGCTCGAGGACGGTGAGGTGTCGCCGTACCTCACCGACGTGGTCGAGCCCGGCGACAAGATCGAGCTGCGCGGGCCGGTCGGCGGCTGGTTCGTCTGGCGCCCGGATCGGACCGCGCCGGTGCTGCTCATCGCGGGCGGCTCCGGCATCGTGCCGCTGATGTCCATGATCCGGGCCCGAGGCCTGGCTCGCGGGCGCCAGCCGTTCCGGCTGATCTATTCGGTGCGCACGCCGGAAGATGCCGCTTACGCCGATGAGCTGCGCCTTCGGGTACGGGAGGATCCCGGCCTCGACGTCCACTTCGTCTACACCCGCAAGGCTCCCGAGGGGGCCGGCACCCCGAAGCGCATCGACGTCGCCACCGTCAACTCGCACGGCTGGCCGCCCGACTTCCAGCCGGACTGCTACGTCTGCGGCCCGACCGGCTTCGTCGAGACGGCCGCCGACATCCTGGTGGCACTCGGCCACGACCCCAAGCTGATCCGCACCGAACGATTCGGGGGCGCCTGATGGAGCTCGACCTTTACGGAGACGCCTGATGGAGCTCGACCTTTACGGAGACGCCTGATGGAGCTCGACCTTTACGGAGACGCCTGATGGAGCTCGACCTTTACGGAGGCGCCTGATGGAGCTCGACGGCAACGCGCTGGCCGGCGACCTGAGCGACGTCTTCGCCGCCGACATGACCGGCGCCGTCTTCACCTGCGCCGGCTGCCACCACGCCGGCCCGGTCGCCACCCTGCGCGTCTGGGAGCCGGCGCCGGGCCTGGTGGGCCGCTGCCCGAACTGCACCGACGTGATCCTGCGCCTGGTCCGCACCCCGGACCGGGTCTTCCTCTGCCTGACCGGCGCCACCCGCCTGGAGATCCCCCTGGCCGGACTTCAATAGTAGTGTTGAAGTAGGGCTCGACCGTGACGTAGTGTTGTCTCGTGACTGCTGCCCCACTCGACTCAGTCCCGTTCTCGGAACTGCTGCGCCAGCCGGCCGAGACCGCCGAGCGCGCATTCCGAGCCCGGGCCGTGCGGCTGCGCCGGCGTGACGCGGCCGACCTCGTGCTGATGTCCGCCGACCGCGCCGAGGCGGAGGGTCAGGTCGTCGACATCACGACGCGTCTGCTGGCCGCGCTGAGCCGGCAGAATCCCGAGTTGGTCCGCGGTCTGCTGCCCACGGCCCTCCCGTGGGTGCGGTTCCTTCCGGAGCACGACCTCGACAAGTTCGCGGCCGACTTCGTCGCCGTCGCCGAGGCTGCCGCCGCGATGGGCAACACCGCCGCGATCTCTCAACTGCTGGTGGAGTGGCGGCACACCGCCGAGATCCATGCCGATCCCGAGCTGCATCAGGCCTTGACCAGCCGGCCGGCGGGTGACTTCGGTGTGGTGCCACGCCCATGACTCCGAAACGGGGAGACCGGGCGGCGCCGCCTCCACCACCGGATGGATACACGCTCAAGTTCGCCACCGGTGACGCCGCCAAGGGCTGGGAGGAGCTGTGCCGGGTGGCCGCCGCGAACATGCGCACTGCTTACCGGACGCTGGAGAGCAACCCGTGCCCCAACCCGGCGACACCCCGTCACCACCAGCTCAAAGGCAGCCTCTCCACCGACACCCACGGCGGCAGGTCCCTACCCCAGTGGCAGTACGAAGTAACCGGCGGCGGGCGCATCTGGTACCTCGTCGACCACGACACCCGTACCTGCTGGCTGAAGCTGGCCGGCACGGGCCACCCGAAAGCCACCGAGTGAACGAAGATCGGCCCGACGACCGATCCCCGCGGCAATTTCAGGCGATCTGGCGGAGGTCGTTGCCGCCGACATGACCGGCGCCGTCTTCACCTGCGCCGGCTGCAACCACTCCGGCCCGGTCGCCACCCTGCGCGTCTGGGAGCCGGCGCCGGGCCTGGTGGACCGCTGCCCGAACTGCACCGACGTGATCCTGCGCCTGGTCCGCACCCCGGACCGGGTCTTCCTCTGCCTGACCGGCGCCACCCGCCTGGAGATTCCCCTGGATTCCTGACCCAACATCCGAGACCTGAGTCAGCAGGCGATCGACCGCATCTGGAACTCAAGCCATGACCGGCAGACGCTGTCAGGCGATCTGCCGGAGGTCATTCCCGTAGTCGAAGATGATGCGCATCCGTGCTCCCAACGCCCGCGCGTAGCGGCTCAACGTCGCAACCTCGTTGGCGTCGAGGTCCCCGTTCTCGATCTGGCTCACGCGCCCGGGCGAGACACCCATCAGCTCAGCGACCTGCCGTTGTGTCAATCCCAGCCGCTTGCGTTCCTCGGCGAGGTGGTACGCGCTGATCCAGGCCTCGGTCCTCGCCCGTTCCGCGGCCAGGGCCTCATCATCCCCGTCGTGCAGCTCCGCACGGAGGTCTTCCCAATCGTGGAACTCGCTCACGAGTCCTCCCTCCGCTTTCGCTCTCCGGCCAGCCAGGTCTCGTAAGCGCCCTCGGCGATCGGGATCGCCGTCTTGTACCACCGGTCCCAGTTGCCGGCCTTGTTTCCGGCCACCAGCAGGACCGCCTGCGACCACGGGTCGAAGACGAACAGCACCCTGATCGCGACGTCCCGGCCCGAGCGCGGCCGCAACTCCTTGAGGTTACCGATGCTCGACCCCTGCAAGGTGTCGACCATCGGGCGACCCAGCCCGGGGCCGATTTCGGCGAGCATCTCGATAGCGACGTTCACCGATCGGAAGACCTCCGGATCCGACTGGCGCAGCTCCCTCAACCAGGACCGCACGTCAGCCGTGGTCCTGATGGACCAACGGCGGGGCGCGTCCGGTGACATTGTCCGACTATAGCTCCGACTAAACATTGACCTCCAGGAGAAGAGCCTGCTCCGGCGCCAGCAAGGGCACCGGCAGCCCCACCTCCGACAGCACCCGGCCCGGCAGCTTCGCCGCACCGGCGGTGAGCCAGGCGGGTGGGGCGTCCTGGACGACCTTCGGCGGGGTGCCGAGCGGGCGGACCGTGTAGAGGCGGTCCGGGTCGAGGCCGGGCAGGCGCATCGGCGGGGGTAGGGCGGCTCGCGGGGAACCCGTCGCCACCAGGGCGTAGACCGCCGCGGAACGGTCCTGGGCCACGACGCCGTGGAGGTGGAGGGCCGGGTCGGGGGCGTCGGCGCGGACGACGCGGCCGGTGTGCAGCAGGGGACGCAGGCGCTTGTGGAGCGCTACCCATTCGGCGATCAGGGCGTGCTCGGCGGGTGAGGCCTTCGTCAGGTTCCATTCGATGCCGGCGCTGCCGAACAGGGCCGTGGCCAGCCGGAGGCCGAGCGCCGAGGAACGGCCGGTGACGTGCGCCGTGGCGTCGCCGAGGTGACCGCCCAGGTATTCCGGCGGGATCAGGACGCCGGTCCAGCGCTGGATGCTCTGCCGGTCCAGCGGGTCGTTGGTGTCCGAGGTCCAGAACCGGTCGACCAGTTCGAGGATGCCCAGGTCGATCCGGGCGCCGCCGGAGGCGCAGCTCTCGATCTCCACGTGCGGGAACCGGGCGCGCAGGGTGCCGAGGAGCCGGTAGAGGGCGCGGGTCTGCCGGTGCGCGGCGCCGGCAGTCAGCAGATCCCGGTTGTGGTCCCACTTGAGGAAGGCGATCGGATATTCGGTGAGCAGCGCGGACAGGCGATCGCGCACGTGGTCGAAGGCGGCCGGCACGCTCAGGTCGAGGACCCGCTGCCAGCGCCAGGTCAGCGCGTCCGGGCCGCCCAGGATCCAGGACGGGTGGGCGCGCGCCAGATCGGAGTCCAGGCTGATCATCTCGGGTTCGACCCAGAGGCCGAACTCCATGCCGGCCGCGGTCACCCGGGAGATCAGGGGGTGCAGGCCGTCCGGCCAGACCGCCGGGTCGACGGTCCAGTCGCCGAGGGCGCGCCTGTCGTCGCGGCGGCCGGTGAACCAGCCGTCGTCCAGCACGAAACGCTCGACGCCGGCCGCGGAGGCCGCGTCGACGAGGTCGTTCAGCACCGCGAGGTCGTGGTCGAAGTAGACCGCCTCCCAGGTGTTCAGGACAACCGGGCGCGGCAGCCGCACCGGCGACAGCGAGCGGATCCACGGGTGCAGGCGGTCGGAGAGGCCGTCGATGCCGGTCTCCGAGAACGCCGCCACCAGCCAGGGCGTCTCGTAGGAGAGGCCGGGCGCGAGCCGGACCTCGCCGGGGGCGAGCAGTTCGCCACCGCCGAGCGCGCCGGGGCCGAGGGCCGAGCGCTCCGCCCAGATCGACTTGTCGCCGCTCCACGCCAGGTGCACGGCCCAGACCCGGCCGCGCCGGAAACCGAACCCGGGCTCGCCGGCCATCAGCAGGAACGCGTCGTCGTGCCCGGGACGGCCGTGCCGGCTCTCCCGGCTCCAGACGCCGTGCCGCAGCGGCGCGCGCTGGGGTTGCCGCTCGTGCGCCCACAGGCCGGTGAAGTCGAGGAGTTCGGCCGCGTCCTCCGGGATCGGGAGCTGGACGCCGAGGCCGGCCAGGTCGAAGTCGGTGTCGCCGCGGTTCTCCAGCCGGTGCCGCACGCGGAGCACCCCCTGCGCTGACAGCTCCAGCTCCGTGGTCAGCTCCAGCGTCGTATCCGTGCTCTCCGCCCGTACGATCGCACTCGGATTTTGATCTTGAACCTCGACCAGGCGGAAAGCCGGCGCCGGAACGCCCTGCCGGTGGCCTTCCAGGGAAGGCCTTCCACTCCAGCCCTCCGCGGGTCCGGGCAGGAGAGAGAAGCGCAAGGGTACGTCGACCGAGCTGGGCGGAACGGCCGGAACAGCGGCCTCGGCCATCGCGGTCAGCGTGGCGTCGCCGAGTTCGCCCAGGTCGGAGCCCCAGTGCAGGATCGCGGGAACGGCACCGCGGGCGTCGAGCACGAGGCTGACGCCCGCGGAGCGCAGGTGGAGCACGGTCACTCGGCGACCGGGATCGACTGGGACTTCAGGTTCTCGATGGTGGTCTGCTGAGCCTTCGTCAGCGCGTCGGTCAGCGTGCCGCTACCGGAGACGGCGGCCTTGAAGCCGTCCGACGCCGAGGCGTAGGTGGAGGTCATCGTCGGTCCCCAGACGAAGTCGGCGGCGACCTGGGTGGAGGCCTGCGCGAACACATCGTAGATCGCCTGGCCGCCGTAGAAGTCCACTCCCTGCTTCAGGGCCGGGAGCGACGCGCCGGCCTTGGTCGCCGGGTAGAGCTGCGCCTCCTTGTTGAGCAGGGTCAGCGCCTCCTCGGAGGTGTTCAGCCAGAGAGCGAACTTGGCCGCCTCGTACGGGTGCTTCGAGCCCTTGAAGACAGCGGTGGCCGAGCCGCCCCAGTTGCCGGCCACGTTCGCGCCGGAGGTCCACTGCGGCATCGGGGCGACCGCCCACTTGCCGGAGGTGTCCGGCGCGCCCGACATGATCGAGTTGGCGCCCCACACCGCGGACACCCACGTCCACGCCTTGCTGGTGTTGTAGGCGTTGTCCCACTCGGTGGTCCACGGCGGCACCGCCGAGACCAGCTTCTTGTCGATCAGGCCCTGCCAGTAGTTCGCGACCTCGGTGGTCTTCGCGTCGGTCATGCTGACGGTCCACTTGGAGCCGTCGTTGGCGAACCAGCGGCCGCCGGCCTGCCAGGCCAGACCCGCGAACTGGTTGATGTCGCTCTGCGAGAAGTTGGTGATGTAGCCACCGGCCGCCTTCACCTTCTCGGCCGCGGCGGCGTACTCCTCCCAGGTGGCCGGCACCGGGATGTTGTTCTTCTCGAACAGGTCCTTGCGGTAGAAGAGGGCCATCGGGCCGGCGTCCTGCGGGATGCCGTAGACCGAGTTCTCCTCACCGAAGGTGACCTGGCCCCAGGTCCAGTCCACGAACTGGTCCTTCGCGGCGGTGACCTCGCTGCAGCCGGCCAGGTTCTCCAGGCCGTCCTGCACCCGGAAGCTGGGCAGCGCGTCGTACTCGATGTGACCGAGGTCGGGCGCGTTGCCGGCCTTCAGCTGGTTGAAGAAGTTCTGGTAGGTGCCGCCGTTGCCGTTCGGGCCGGTCTGCACCTTGACCTGGATGTTCGGGTTGGCGTCGTTCCAGACCTTCACCACGTTCTCGATCCCGGGGATCCAGGTGGTGTAGTTCAGGGTGACCGGGCCGGACGAGGGTGCGCAGCTCGCGGCGCCGGCGGCCGTGGTGGCTTCGTCGTCGCCGCCGGAGGAACAGGCAGTCAAGGCAAGTGCTGAGGTCAGCACAACGCCGAGAAAGCGCTTCTTCATCGTCGTTTCTCGCTTTCCGGATGGGTGAGAGGGGTTTGTTACTTGATGGCGCCCGAGCCGAGGCCGTTGCGCCAGAAGCGCTGGAGAAGCAGGAAGGCGATCACCAGCGGGACGATCGAGACGAGCGCGCCGGTCAGCACCAGCATCCGGAGCTCGGGGTGCTGGTTGACCTGGGTGTTCCAGGTGTAGAGGCCGAGAGTGACCGGGAAGAGCCGCTCGTTGCCGAGCATGATCAGCGGGAGCAGGAAGTTGTTCCAGACCGCGACGAAGTGGAACAGGAAGATCGTCACGAGGGCCGGGAACATCAGCTTCGCGCTGACCGTGAAGAACGTGCGGACCTCGCCGGAGCCGTCCAGCCGGGCCGCTTCGAGCAGCTCGTCCGGCACGCTCGCGGTCGCGTAGATCCGGGCCAGGTAGACGCCGAACGGGTTGACCAGGCTCGGCAGGAAGACCGACCAGAAGGTGTTCGTCGCATTGAACTGGCTGAAGATCAGGAAGAGCGGCAGGGCGAGCGCGGTGGCCGGCACCAGGACGCCGCTCAGCACCACGTTGAAGATCGCCTCCCGGCCCGGGAAGCGGTACTTCGCCAGCGCGTAGCCGCACATCGCGGCGAGCACCGTGCCGAGCAGGGCCGCGCCGCCGGTGTAGACGACGCTGTTGCCGAGCCAGCGGAGGAAGACCCCGTCCCGGTACGAGAACAGCTCACCGAGGTTGTCGATCAGCTTGAAGTCGGCGAACCACAGTGGGTTCGTGCTGCTGAACTCGCCGCGCGACTTCGACGCCGCGACCAGCAGCCACCAGATCGGGACCAGGAAGTAGAGGGTGCAGGCGCCCATGACCAGCATGGGAAGGCTCTTCTTCACTTGTCGCCTCCACGCTGGGTCACCTTGAGGAAGGCGAAGGAGAGCACGCAGGTGGCGAGCGCGAGGACCACCGAGAACGCCGCCGCCAGGTTGAAGTTCGGGATCGAGGAGGTCGAGTAGACCGTCAGGTTCGGGGTGTAGGTGCTGGTCACCGCGGAGCTGAAGGTCCGGAACACGGCCGGCTCGGCGAGCAGCTGGAGCGTTCCGATGATCGAGAAGACGGTGGTCAGCACGATCGCCGGCATCACCAGCGGGATCTTGATGGAGATCGCGGTGCGGATCGCGCCGGCGCCGTCGAGCTTCGCGGCCTCGTACACCTCCTGCGGGATCGCCAGCAGCGAGGAGTAGATGATCAGCATGTTGTAGCCGACGTAGACCCAGGTCACGACGTTCGCCATGGCCCAGAGCACGAGGTCGGCGCTGAGCAGGTCCCAGGCGCTCGTGATGCTCTGGAACGGCGACAGGTTCGGCGAGTAGAGGAAGCCCCACATGATCGCCGCGACCACGCCGGGCACCGCGTACGGGACGAAGAAGGCGAGCCGGAAGAACCGCCGCCCGCGGACCAGGCCGGAGTCCAGCAGCAGCGCCAGGACCAGGGCCAGGCCGAGCATGACCGGGACCTGGACGACGCCGAAGAGCAGCACCCGGCCGATCGACTCCCAGAACGGGCCGTTCTCGAAGACGCGCAGGTACTGGTCCAGCCCGCCGAAGACCTCGCGGGCCGGGCCGAACGTGCCGGTGCGCTCGACCTTGTAGAGCGACTGCTTGATCGCGTACAGGATCGGGGCGAGGTAGAAGGCCGCGAAGAGCAGGCCGAACGGGAGGATGAAGAAGAGCAGTGCGCCGAGGGGCCGCTTCCTAGTCATTCCGCTCCTCCCTGATCACCGCTGTCTGGCCGGGGCCGACGTGGCTCACCGTCGTTCCGGACACGAGGTCATAACCGGAAATATCCACTCTTGTCGTCCCGTGGTTGATCACGAAGAGGTACGAGCATTTCTCGCCGGTGCGCCGGACCACCTCGACGTCGCCGTTCGACTCCGGGCCGGCCGGCGTCACACCGGCCTCCCGCACGACACTGCGGACGAGTTCCCGCAGGCCTCGCGGGTCGAGCTCGGTCGCGGCGTACCAGGCCTTGCCGTTCCGGGTGATAGCCGGAACGCCGGGCAGCGGGCCGTCGACGTAGGTCGCGATCACCTGAGCCGTCGTGGTGCGCAGGCGCTCGGTCCAGAGCGTGCCGTTCGCGCCGTTGCTGAGGCTCACCTCGTGGCCGGGCTTGAGCGGCGCGAACTCCTCGCCGTGGATGCCGAGCACGTCCTTGAACGCCCCCGGGTAGCCGCCGAGCCGGATCCGGTCCCGCTCGTCGACGATCCCGGAGAAGAAGGTGACCAGGACGCTGCCGCCATTTCCGACATAGTGGTTCATGTTCTCGGCCGCTTCATCGCTGATCATGTAGAGGCACGGGATGACGACGAGCTTGTACTTCTCCACATCGGCATCCGGCGCGACGATGTCGACCGTGACGCCCAGCTCGCGCAGCGCGCGGTGGGCGCGGTGCACCTGGTCGAGGTAGGTCACCGCCTGCGACGGCCGGGCCTCGCCCTCGGCCGCCCACCAGGACTCCCAGCTGAACAGCAGCGCGACGTCCGACTCGACGACGGTGCCGGCCACCTCGCCGATCCGGTCCAGGGTCTCGGAGAGGCGCAGCACCTCCCGCCAGGCGACCGTGTCGGTGCCGGCGTGCGGCAGCAGGGCCGAGTGGAACTTCTCGGCGCCCTGGGCCGACGCCCGCCACTGGAAGAAGCAGAGCGAGTCGGCGCCGCGGGCCACGTGGGTGAGCGAGTTGCGGAGCATCTCGCCGGGCGCCTTGGTGAGGTTGTGCGGCTGCCAGTTGACCGCGCCGGCCGCCTGCTCCATGAGCATCCACGGCCGGCCGCCGGCCAGGCCGCGGGTCAGGTCGGCGGCGAAGGACAGCTCCGCGACCGGGTCGCCGAGGCGGTGGTCGAGGTAGTGGTCGTTCGCCACGACGTCCATCTCCGGCGCCCAGGACCAGTAGTCGAGGTTGCGGATGTGGGCGGTGACCATGAAGTTCGTGGTGACCTCGACGTCCGAGTGGCGGCGCAGGATCTCCGCCTCGCCCCGGTAGTAGTTCAGCAGCTCGTCGGAGCTGAACCGGTGGAAGTCGACGATCTGGGCCGGGTTGCGCAGCGACAGCGCGAGCCGCGGCGGCTGCACCTCGGACCAGTCGCCGTAGCGCTGGCTCCAGAACGACGTGCCCCAGGCCTCGTTCAGCGTCTCGATCTTGCGGTAGCGCTCGCGCAGCCAGCCCCGGAACGCCTCGGCGCTCGCCTCGCAGTAGCAGAGCGCGTTGTGGCAGCCCAGCTCGTTGGAGACGTGCCAGAGCGCCACGGCCGGGTGGTCGCCGTACCGCTGGGCGACCTGCTCGACCAGCGCGAACGCCTTCTCCCGGAAAATCGGCGAGCTGGGGCACCAGGCCTGCCGGCCGCCCGGGAAGCG
Organism: Actinoplanes sp. NPDC023714; assembly: GCF_040639855.1. Taxonomy (NCBI): domain Bacteria; kingdom Bacillati; phylum Actinomycetota; class Actinomycetes; order Micromonosporales; family Micromonosporaceae; genus Actinoplanes; species Actinoplanes sp. NPDC023714. The sequence continues at coordinate 1,259,049 of NZ_JBFAAR010000001.1, read as the reverse complement.
GATCGTCCCGTCGGCCGCGGCCGGCAGGATCTCCGGGTGCAGCGTGCTCAGCCACGGCGGCGGCGAGCTGGTGCCGGTGCCGAGGTTGACCTTGATGCCGTTGTCGTGCAGCAGGCCGATGACCTCGTCGAGGTCGTCGAAGTGGTACCGGCCGGGGCTCGGTTCCAGGTTCGACCAGCCGAAGATGTTGACGGCCACCAGGTCGACGCCGGCCTGACGCATCAGCGCGACGTCCTCACGCCAGACGTCGGGCGACCACTGCTCCGGGTTGTAGTCACAGCCGAGGCTGATCCCGGGTATCCGCTTGAACATAAAACTCCTGGTCACAGGTGTGTGCACGTGCACACATTTCCGCGGACCTAAGGGTCCGTTACGGATGTGTGAACGTGCACACAGTAGGACTGGCCTGGCACTCGGTCAATAGCTGCGGCGCTACATTGATCGCATGCGGCCTCAGAAGCGCGCCACGGTCCACGACATCGCTGCGGCCGCCGGCGTTTCCCGCGGCACCGTGAGCCGCGTGCTGAACGGCGGATACGTCTCCGCCGAGGCACGCGCGGCGATCGAGGCCGCCATCCTCGAGGTCGGCTACGTGCCGAACAACGCCGCCCGCACGCTGAAGATGCGCCGCTCGCAGGCGGTCGCCTTCGTCGCACTGGAGCCGCATTCGCTCTTCCTCGACGACCCGAACATCGGCTCGATCATGCTCGGCGCCAACGCCGCGCTCTCCCTCGCCGACCACCAGATGGTCAGCCTGGTGGTGGAGTCCGCCCGGGACACCGAGCGGGTCGCCCGGTACCTCAGCGGGGGCTTCGTCGACGGCGCCATCGTCGTGTCGGCCCGGACCCGGGACCCGATCATCAAGGTAATCTCCGGCCTCGGCCTTCCGGCGGCTTTCGTGGGCCATCCACCCGATCTGAGCGACAGCATCCCCTTCGTCGGGATAGACAACATCAGCTCCGCCTCCGCCATCACGTCCCGCCTCGTCGAAGCCGGCCGCCGCCGCATCGGCATGATCGCGGCGGCGCTGGACCGGGATTCCGGAATAGACCGATTGACCGGTTTCAAAACCGCTTTGGGTACGTCGTTCGACGCCGCCCTCGTCGCCGATGTGCCGCACTACGACTACGGTTCCGGCGTGAAAGGCATGCGTCTCCTGCTCGAACGCGACCCCGCCATCGACGGCGTCTTCGCGGCCTCGGACGCCATAGCGGCGGGCGCTCTCGAAGCGCTCCGCGAGGCGGGCCGGAGCGTCCCCGGAGATGTCGGCGTGGTCGGTTTCGACGACAGCACGTGGGCGGTCCGGTGCCAGCCGCAGTTGTCGACGGTGCATCAGCCGGCCAAGGAGCTGGGGACGGTGGCGGCTCAGCTGGTTCTGCGGCAGCTGCGCGGGGAGCAGGTGGAGCAGGGCGGGCAGCTGTTGCCCACGCCGATCGTCTGGCGGGACTCGGCCTGACCCGCGGCGCGGGGTCTGAGCTTGGTGCCTGGGCCGGGCTGGATTCCCAGGTAGGGGCCGCGCGACACCAGGCCGTGGCGCCACTCGCCGCCCGTCGCTGGTCGCGGCCTGATCCCCAGACGGGGGCCCGCGCGACACCAGGCCGTAGCGCCACTCGCCGCCTGCCGCTAGTCACGGCCTGATCCCCAGGCGAGGCCCGCGCGACACCAGGCCGTAGCGCCACTCGTCGCCCGTCGCTGGTCACGGCCGTGGCGCGGCCCGCCCGTGAGCCATGCCGTTGCGCGCGTTCCGGAGGGCGGCTGCACGCTATGGCTGTCGCGGCCGGCGTGTCGCAGCCATGAGATACAGCCGGACGAACCCGGCTGCACGCTATGGCTGTCGCGGCCGGCGTGTCGCAGCCATGAGGTACAGCCGGACGAACCCGGCTGCAGGGGCCGAGGGGCGCGCGGGTGGCGTCAGCCTCGGAAGCTGGAACGCAGGCGGTCGGCGAGGCTGGGGGGCGGCGGGGGCGGGACCGGGCGGCGGTTGGCGGCCGGGGCGGAGCGGCCTATCGGGCGGTCATAATCGGTCGCCGCTATCGCTTCGATCGTCTGGGCCTCGGTGAACTGGTCGGAGCCGGGAATCGACTCGACGAAGCCGACCAGGACGCCGTTGCGCATCACCTGGGCCTGGAGCCCCGCGGCGCCGGCCTCCCACTCGGCCTCGCGGCCGTCGGCGAGGACGACGCGGATGCCGTAGCCGGAGCCGCCGGCGCGGGGCAGCCGGACGTGGGCGAAGACGTTGCGGTCCCGCAGTGTCTGGACCATGCGGCGGGCCCGGTTCTCTTCCATGAACGAAACCGTAGCCCGCGGATCTGAAGACACGCTGAAGATCCCCTCGACCGGGGACGGCCGGGAATCACGCACGGCGCATGTAACATGACTGGCGGCCATAACCCCTGGTCACATCGACGCATGTTACTACCTCGTAACACGAATGTCACTGGATTCCTTTTCGCGAGACCTTGACTTACTGTTCGGTAACCGAAGCGCTTCGGCCCCTGAATCCCCACGCGGATATTGGAGGCCTTCGATGAGAATGGCACCCGTCCTCGCCACTGCGATCTCGTCGGCCCTGTTGAGCCTCGCCCTCGCCGCCCCCGCCCAGGCGGCGTCCGTCGACTATGTCGCCCTCGGCGACTCCTACTCGTCCGGCGTCGGCGCGCCCGGGCAGTCCGGCACGTGCCTGCGCAGCAACAACAGCTACGCGGCCAAGTGGGCCGCGCAGAACTCGCCGACGTCCTTCCAGTTCCTGGCGTGCGGCGGCGCCGTCACCGACGACATCGTGAAGACCCAGGTCCCGGCCATGAAAAGCGGCGCCGACCTGATCAGCATCACGATCGGCGGCAACGACGCCGGCTTCGCGCCGACCGTCATCACCTGTCTCACCTCGAGCGACTCGGCGTGCGCCGCGAAGGTGGCGTCGGGCAAGACGTACGTCGCGAACACCCTGCCCGGAAAGCTGGACGCGGCGTACAACGCGATCAAGGCCAAGGCGCCGGGCGCGCGCGTGGTCGTCCTGTCGTACCCATTGATCTTCGACACCTCGACGGTGATCTGCGAGATGAGCCTCGCCAAGCGCCGGTCGATCAACAGCGGCGCGGTCGCCCTCGATGAAATGATCAAGAGTCGGGCCGAGGCGGCCGGGTTCGTCTACTCCGAGGTGCGTGACGAGTTCACCGGGCACGGCGCCTGCTCGTCGCGGCCCTACCTGAACGGGCTCACCGTGATCCCGCCGCAGAACAGCTATCACCCCAACACCAACGGCTATGCGTACGGATACCTGCCCGCATTCACCGGAAGCGCCTCCTGAACCAAGGCGCCGACTGAACCAAGGCGCCGACTGAGCCACTGCTACCCACGGACAACCTCCGGGGACCGTCACGGCCTCCGGAGGTTGCCAGGATTCTGCTCCATGGCCCGCCTGAACACGCTGCTCTTCCTCGTCGTCGTCGCGCTCAGCGTGGTCGCTCTGATCGACTGCCTGCTGACCGGCCGGGGACGGCTGCGGTCGTTCCCGCGCGGCGCCTGGGTCGTGCTGATCCTGCTCTGCCCGGTCGCCGGCGCGGTCGCCTGGTTCCGGGCCGGCAAGGCCACCTCGCCCCGGGACGTCCACGTGCTTCAGGCCGGGCCGGTCGGCCCCGAGGACGACCCCGAGTTCGTGAAGCGGCTGGCCGAGTCGATCCGCAACCTCTGAGAGCCGAGTCGATCCGCAACCCCTGACCAGGCGTCACCAGCTGAAGGGGCGGCCCGTCGTCGTGCTCGTCGCGGTCCGGCCGTCGCCGCGGACGTAGCGGAACGTCATCACCACGGCGTACCGGCGGCCCCGGCGCGGCTCGGCCACCAGCGGACCGCACTCCTGCGTCGTCGAGCGGCGGCCGAACGACAGGTCGTCGCAGGTACGCGGGCCGGCCACGGTACGGCCGGTGCGGGTGTCCCGGAGCGCCACCTCGATCCGCCCGCGACCGCCGGCCGGGGCGGTCAGCGCGGCCTGGAACTGGATGTCGCTGCCGAGCTGGTGGCAGGGCCGCGGCCCGAGCGGGGTACGCGTCCGCAGGTCGAACACGAGCCGGGGCGAGCACTGCCAGCGGCCCTGCGCCTTCCCCTCCGGCAACGGGATCAGCGCCCCGCCCCGGGGCGGGGACGGTCGTGGGGACGGTGCGGAGGACCGTACCCTCGCCTTGGGCTTGGCCTCGGCGTGCGCGACGCCCCTCGCGGCCTTGACCGGCGGCGAAGGCCGGGCAGTGATCTTGCGGGCCACCGGTGTGCGGGAGGGCGCCGCCGAAGCGACAGGGACCTGCGCCGAGGGGGCGACGACCATCGCGGGCGCGTCCCCGGAACGGCTCATGTGCCACGCCGTCGTCGCGGCGCCCGACGCGAGCATGGTCCCGGCCACCACGACGGCGACCACGAACGCCCCGTGCCGGGACCAGCGGTTCGCCGGCGCGGCGTTGTTCCGGAACGGCGGGCGGCGCGGCACGGGCACCGGGTGGAATTCGAGGGAGTCGTCCTCGGGCGGGGCGCCGGGCCGGGACAGCGCCGGCGCGTCGTGCAGGTTGCGGGCGAGGAAGGAGAGGTCGGTGACGAGGTCGGCGGCGCTCGGGCGGTTCCGCGGCTTGCCGGCCAGGCACATCGTGATGATCCGCCAGAGCGGGTCGGGTATGCCCGGGCGGCGCTCCGGCTGGCCCTCGGCGTGCAGGCGCATGAGCTCGGGTATCGAGTCGCTGCGGTACGGCGGATGCCCGCTGACCAGCTCGTAGAGCAGCACCCCGAGCGCGTAGACGTCGGTGGCCGGGCTCGGTGTGACGCCGTGGAACGCCTCGGGCGCCATGTAGTGCGGCGTGCCGACGACCGCGTTCGGCGTGGTCATGCTCGGCAGGTTCAGGATCCGGGCGATGCCGAAGTCGGTGAGCCGCGTCTCCAGCTTGTCGTCCTCGTCCCGCAGCAGGATGTTGTCCGGCTTCAGATCACGGTGGATGATCCCGAGGCTGTGCGCCTCGGCGAGCGCGGACGCCACCTGCCCGGCGAGCCGGACCGCCTCGGCGGGCGGCACGGTCCCGCGCCGGTGCAGGTGGTCGCGGAGGTTGCCGCCGGCCACCAGGTCCATCACGAGGCCGAGGGTCTCCCCCACGCTGAACAGGTCACGGACCCGTACGACGTGGCGGTGCCGCAGCATCTGCAGGATCGTCCGCTCCTGGACGAACCGGGTGACCAGCCGCGGCTGCCGCAGCAGGCTGTCGTGCAGCAGCTTGATCGCGACCGGTTCGCCGGTGGAGCGGTCCTCGCCGCGCCACACCGTTCCGGTGGCGCCCTGCCCGATCGGTTTGACCAGAACGTACGATTTGCCGACACACCGCCCGGCCAGTGGCACATCGGAGCTGCTGCCCGTGGGATCCTCTCCGGGGTCGTTCGTCACTCCGGGGTCCTTCCGACGACGGCAATGCCCCGGAATGATGCGATTTGCCCTCCGAATCTTGCAAGCTCCGGCACCCGTGTGGGCGGAATTCCGTCACTGCGGCGGCGGGGCCTCGTTCTGCCGGATGGGTTGCGGTCCACAGAGCGACCGGATCGCGCCGAGCAGCGTCGACCGCGTGAACGGCTTCTCCAGCAGCATGCTGTTGTCGTCGAGGTGCAGCTGCGGCCCGAGCGAGGCGGCCGAGTAGCCGGACATGTAGAGCACCGGCAGGTCGGGCTGGTGCGTGCGCAGCGCGCTCGCCAGCTCCGGACCGGTCATCGTCGGCATCACCACGTCGGTGATCAGCAGGTCCGGCCGCGCCCCGGACGCCACCTGGGTGACCGCCATGAGCGCGTCGGTGGCGACCGCGATCTCGTACCCGGCCGGCGCGATGAGCCGCTGCACGAGCTGGGCCACGTCCGGCTGGTCCTCGACGATCAGGACCCGGCCGATCACCGCCTGCTTGGTCCGCCCCTCGCCCTCCGGCTGCTTGCGCTCCTCGGCGGCGGGCAGATAGAGGTGCACGGTCGTGCCCATCCGCGGCTGCGACTCCAGCTCGATGTGGCCACCGAGGTTCGTCACGATGCCCGCCGTGGTCGCCAGTCCCAGGCCGGCCGCGGTCGGCCGGGTCGTGAAGAACGGCTCGAGGGCCCGCCTGCGGACCTCCTCCTCCATGCCGGTGCCGGTGTCGGTGACCACCAGGTGCACCACCTTGCCGGCCGGGCCGTTCTCGGCGGCCAGCTGACCCGGCTCGACCACCTCGTTGGTGGCGGTGACCCGGACCATGCCGCCGTGCAGCATGGCGTCCCGGGCGTTCGCGGCCAGGTTCACCAGCGCCTGCTCCAGCGGGCCGCGCTCGGCCTTGACCGGCCAGACGTCCGGGCCGAACGTCAGGTCCAGGCCGATCCGCTCGCCGAGGGTACGGCTGAACAGCGACTGCACGTCGGTGAGCAGGTCCGGGATCGGGATGACCTCGGGACGGTTGCCCTCGCTGCGGCCGAACGCGAGCAGCTGGTGGGTGAGGGTCCGGCCGGTCGCGACGGCGTCCAGGATGTCCTTCGCGAGCTGGTGCGCCGGCGAGTCCTCCTCGGTCCCGGTCAGGATCATGTCGGCCGAGCCGGCCACCACTGTCATCAGGTTGTTGAAGTCGTGCGACAGGCCGCCGATCAGCTGGCCGAGGCTGTCCAGCCGGCGCAGGTGGTCGAGCTGGCGCTTGAGGCCGCGGGCGTCGATGTGGTCGGTCGTGTCGGTGATCATGCAGAGCACGCCGGCGAACTCGCCGTGGTCGTCGCGGACCGGCATCATGCTGATCCGTACGCTTCGGCGGGAGCCGTCGGCCCGCATGAGCCGGGTGGCGCCGACCGTGGACCGGCCGGTCTTGCACTCGGCGATCCGGCGGTCCAGCTCCTTCTGCCCGACGTTGTCGAGGAAGCCGCGCAGCGAGACGCCGATCAGCTCGGCGCGGGGCATGCCGAGGACCACGCCGATCGGCTCGTTCGCGTACGTCGCCACGCCGTCCGGGTCGAGCTGGAGCACGCCCTCCGGGATCGTCTCGAGGACCCGGTGGTACCGCTCCTCGGCGGCGCGCAGCCGCTCCTGCGCCCGGGCCGCCGAGACCGCCAGCGAGACCTCGCCGGCGATGTCCCGGGCCAGCTCCACCTCGGGCGTCGAATAGAGGGCGTCGGCCGTGTGCCGGGTCAGGATCAGGAAACCCGCGTAGGTGTTGTCCACGATCACCGGGCAGAGGATCGCCGCGGTGATGCCGTCCTCGGGGTTCCCGAGCGCCGCCGCGTTCTCGCCGGCCAGCACGATCGGGCGCCGGCTCGCCGCCAGGGTGGTGGAGTACTCGTCGTCCGGCGTGTCACCGGCCCGGTCCAGGGCGCGGGCCAGCGGGCCGGAGCGCTCGTCGTCGAGGTGGTGGTACGAGATCTCCTCGTACCGGCCGTCGTCGCGGAGCAGTTGGACGCCCGCGCCGTCACCGATCATGTCGGCGGCGGCGCGGGCGGCCGTGGAACTGACCTCTGCCGGGTCGGCCCCGGCTCGGCTGAGAGCCAGGGCGAGGTCGGCGAGCGCGTACCGGAGGGGGTAAGCCATGACACCCATGTGGGTCATGATTCGCGTTAGACCTCGGTCGCGCGGCCGATTCAGTGAATTCTCAGCCGAAAAGCGCACTCACCGATTCGCCGTTGTGGATGCGGCGCATCGCCTCGGCCAGGGCCGGCGCCACCGACAGGATCGTCAGCTTGTCGGTGCGGTTCGCCTCCGGGATCGGCACCGTGTTGGTGCAGACGATCTCCTCGATCTCCTTCTCCTCGGAGAGCCGCTGCACCGCGTTCGCCGCGAAGAGCCCGTGCGTGCAGGCCACCCGTACGCTGCGGACGTTGCGCTCGCGGAGCCGGGCCAGCAGCTCGAAGACCGTGCTGCCCTTCGCGATCTCGTCGTCCAGCACGATGACGTCCCGGTCGGCGACCTCGCCGATCACCGAGCTGATCACCACCTTGTCGTCGGCGTACCGCTGCTTCGCGCCGGCCGCCACCTCGATGCCGAGCATCCGGGCGAACGCGGCCGCCTCCTTGGCGTTGCCGAGGTCCGGCGAGACCACGACGGCGTTGTCCAGGTTGTAACGGCGGAAGTGGTTCGCCAGCTCGCGCAGCGCGTGCAGGTGGTCGACGGGGATCTTGAAGAAGCCGTGCACCTGCGGCGAGTGCAGGGTCATGGCCAGCACCCGGTCGGCGCCGGCCGTGGTGAGCAGGTCGGCCACGAGCCGGCCGCCGATCGAGATGCGGGGCTCGTCCTTCTTGTCACTCCGGGCGTAGGCGTAGTGCGGCAGGACCACGGTGATCCGGCCGGCCGACGCGCCGCGGGCAGCGTCGATCATGAAGAGGAGCTCCGCGAGGTGCTCCTGGGTCGGCGGGGAGAGCGGCTGGATCAGGAACACGTCCCGTTCCCGGCAGTTGCCCTGGAGCTGCACCTCGATGCAGTCGTTGGCGAACCGGGAGATCCGGGTCGGCATGAGCGGCACCCCGAGGTGGTAACAGATCTCGGCGGCCAGTTCGGGATGAGCGGATCCGGTGAAGACGGCGATGTCGCGCACGGGGACACCCTATTCACTGAGCCTTCTTCAACGTGGCGAGGGCCTCGCGCGCCGGCGCCGGACGACGGCCCGGCGGCCTCGGGCCCGATGCCAGGTTGAAGATTGCTCACAGTGGCGGACGCCGATTAGTTTGGGCGACATGAACGGACTGGCCGTGGCCTGCCGCCGGGTGGTGCACATCTATCGTGCCGAGGCCGGCGACGTGGTCGCGCTCGCCGGTGTCGATCTCTCCATCGCCCCGGGCGAGACGCTCGCGCTGGTCGGGCCGTCCGGGTCGGGCAAGTCGACGCTGATCGCGCTGCTCGCCGGGCTGATGCGCCCCTCCGCCGGGCGGATCAACATCGGCACCTACGACATGGGCAAGCTCTCCGACGGCGAGGTCTCCCGGCTGCGCGGCACCGAGATCGGGGTGGTGCTCCAGGGCGCGGCGCGGAACCTTCTTCCGTACGCGTCGCTGCACCGCAACATCTGGCTCGCCCAGCGGCGGGCCGCGCACACCCGGGGCATCCAGCTCGACGACCCCGACCGCATCCTCGACCTGGTCGGGCTTCCCGGCCAGGGCCGCCGCCGGCTCGCCGACCTGACCCCGGGCGGACGTCAGCGGGCCGCCCTCGCGGTCGGCGTCGCGGCCGGTCCGGGGCTGCTGCTCGTCGACGAGCCGACCAGCCGGCTCGACACGGCCGGCCGCGACGAGGTGCTGGACGCCCTCGAAACGGTGAATCAGGAGCGGCACACCACGATCGTGGTGGTCACCCACGACAACGAGGTGGGCGCGCGGCTCGGCCGGGCCGTGACGATCCGGGACGGCCGGGTCGGCGCGGAGGGCCGGGACGGGCAGGACTTCGCGGTAGTCGCCGGGGACGGGACCGTGCAACTGCCGCCGGACGTGCTCGGCTCCTACCCGCCCGGGACGCTGTTCACGGTGCAGAGCGTCGACGGCGAGGTCACCCTGGTGCCCGGCGGCACGGAGCTCAGCGAACCCAGGTAGCGGACCCGTCGGCCAGGTGCAGCTCGCGGTCGCAGGCCGCCGCCGTCTCCGGGTCGTGGGTCGCCAGCACCACCGCCGCCCCGCGGGCCGCCTCGGCCCGGAGCAGCTCGATCACCTTCTGCCGGTTCGCCGCGTCCAGCTCGCTGGTCACCTCGTCGGCGAGCAGCACCTCGCCGCGCAGCGCCAGCCCGCGGGCGATCGCGGTGCGCTGCTGCTGGCCGCCGGAGAGCTCGTCGATGAGCTGGTTCGCCTGGCCGGAGAGCCCGAGCGCCTCCAGGGACTCGGCGGTGCGCCGCCGGGCGTCGGCCGGGGAGCCGCCGGTCGCGATCACCGCGACCGCGATGTTTTCGGCGGCCGTGAGGATCGCGGCGAGGCCGTTCTCCTGCGGGATCAGCACGACGCCCCGGGCGACGGCCCGGTCCCGGTCGCCGAGCGGCGTCCCGTCGGCGGCCACCGTGCCGGTTCGCGGGGCGAGCATCCCGGCCATGGCGCTGAGCAGGGTGGTCTTGCCGGCGCCGGAGGTCCCGGTGACGGCGAGCAGCTCACCGGGGTGGGCCGTCACGGTCACAGCGGTCAGCACGGGACTGCCGCCGCCGTACCCGAAGTCCGCCGCCTCCACGGTCAACGTCGTCATGAGAGCCCCTTCTCCGTTCTTCTCCGCAGGTCACGGCCGCCGATCAGGGCCACCACGACGTTCACCAGCAGCACCGCCCCGGCCACCGCGAGCAGCACCCCGGGCCGTGGCGCCGCCGGCATCGGCAGGTCCGGCGGGGTGAGCCCGGCCAGCGGCAGCGCCCAGCCGGTCAGCCACCACGCCCCGGCGCCGACCAGCAGGCCCACCAGCACGGCGAACCCGACCAGCACCGGATAGGTCCAGAACGTCGCCCGGCCGGCCACCCGGGACGGCAGGCCCTGGGCCCGCAGCGCGGACAGGTCGCCGGCCCGCCGGTCCCGGTCCACCACGATGGTCAGCACCAGCGCGCCCGCCCCGAGCAGCGTGGCGAGCACGGCGGCCAGGATGTGGAAGGTCAGCGCCAGCGCCGGCCCCTGCCGGTCCAGCCGCTCCCGGACCTGCGCCGCGCCGGTGTCACCGGTCACCACGAGCCCCTGGTCGCCCAGGCGCTGCAGCACGTCGGCGGGGGCGGCCGGGCCGAGCCACACCTGCGGCGCCTGGGCCGCGTAGCCGTCCACCGCAAGACGGTCGGCGAGTTCCAGGTCGACCAGCACGGCGTTGCGCCCGGCCCGCGGCACGACCGGCAGATCGGCGACCGGGACGATCGGCACCGGGTCACCGCCGAGGCTGGTCATCACCGCGCCGGGCGGCCCGCCACCGGCCCGGGCCAGCGGCAGCGGCCGGGGTGTCGCGGGCGGCCGGACCCAGGCGGTCCCGGACGGCGCGGCGCGCACGGCGGCCTCGATGACCAGGGAGTCCGCCGCGGAGACCCGGGCGTTCTGGGACGCCCACCAGCTCCCGCCGAGCGGAATGCCGCTCAGGCCGGTGATCTCCACGGTGCCGGTCGTCTCGGTCGCCTTACCCAGCCCGGACACCCCGATGCCGTTGACCCAGCAGCCCTTCGCGCAGAGCGACAACGGCTGCCGGTAGGTGTGCGCGCCGTTCTTCAGCACCCCGATCTCGACGACCGTCTCGCCGAGCCCCTCCCGCGAGGACACCGCGATGCCGAGCCGCAGCCGCCGGTCCGGAGCGAGGCCGGTGAGCGTCACGCCGGCCACGATCTCCGAGCTCCGGAAGGACGGCCGCTCCGGCACATCGGCCCGCAGCCTCGCCGCCACCTCCGCCGGGCCGGGCCCGTCCCCGGTCCACGACGCCACCGCCGCGAGACGTTCAGAATCAAGAGCCAGCCCGGGTACGCCGGCGCTTCCGCCGCTCGGCAGCTCCGCCACGGCCATCGCGAACCGCCCGTCCGGGTCGGCCGCGCGCACCGCGTCGAGCAGCCGGCGCCGGGGCACGGCCTGGACCGTGAGCACCCGGTCGGCGCCGGTGCCGAGCCGTGCCTCCACCTCCCGGCCCTGCGCCGCCGTGTCCACCGCGCAGGTGGCGTACCCGGCCACCGCCGCGGCGGCCGCGAGCAGCGCGAACAGCCGGCCGGCGCCGGGCCGGCGGGACAGCTGGAGCCCGGCCAGGCCGGCCCCGAGCCGCCCCCGGTTCAGGGCGCCGCCGGCGTACCGGCTGACCAGCGGGAGCACGGCACGCGCCGCGAGCAGGGCGAGGGCCAGCATGATCAGGGCGGGCGCGACCGTGCCGAGGCCGTCCAGCGAACCGTCGGAGAGGTAGAGCTGCACGCCCGCGACCACGGCCAGGACCAGCACGATCGCCTCGATCACCGGGATCGGCCGCCTGCCCCGCCCGGTGCGCTGGAGCAGCGCCGAGACCGGGCTCAGCAGCGGCCCGCGCTGGGCCAGCAGGGCCGCGGCCAGGGCGACCATGGTGGCCGCCGGGGCGTAGCGCAGCGAGGCGAGGGTGGCCGCCGACCCGGCGCCCGGGAAGACGGTGGCGGCCACCGCGTTCACCAGCAGCTGCCCGGCCACGCAGCCGGCCACCGCGCCGGCCAGCACCGCCGCCATGCTCTCGCCGGTCGCCAGCCACCAGCGGGTCCACCACCGGGCGCCGCGCAGCGCCACCACGGCGATCTCGTCGCGGCGGCCCTCGGCGCCGTGTCCCACGGTCAGGTAGATGCTGAAGCAGGCCAGCAGCACGAGCGGGACGGTCAGCACCGGGACGAGCAGCCGCGCCTCGGCCCGCCCGCTCTCGATCCGGTCGAACAGCCGCGGGATGCCGGTGTCCAGGCTGAGGCCGGAGACCGCGTCGGTGACGCTCTCCAGCCCGGCCAGGTCGGCGCGGACCCGGTCGAGCCGGTCGATGTCGAGCGTGCCCGGCTCGGCGATGCCGTCGATCGCCTCGACCGAGGTGGTCCGCTGCATCGCGGCGAGCGTGGTCTTCGTGGTGAACACCGGCTCGCCCGGGCCGATGAAGGGGCCGCTGATGAAGTAGCCGTGCGTTCCCCAGTAGATGTCCGCGCGGTCCGGCACCTCGTACGTGCCGGCGACCGTGAACGTCTTGGGCTCGGCGCCCGCCTTCCAGGTCGCCGGCTTGGTGTCGCCGTTGATCTGGGCGGCCGCCAGCTCGATCGCGTCGCCGGGCCGCAGCTCCAGCCGATCCGCGCTCTCCGCGCCGAGCAGCACGTCGCCCTCGCCCGCGACGCACCGCCCGGCCACCAGCACCAGGTGGTCGCAGACGTCCTGGCGGAAGACGAGCCGCGAGGCGTACAGGTCGGTCGGCTCGATGCCGACCGCCGGCATCTCCTCCGAGTAGACGTAGGAGAACCCGGTCATGGCCTTGAGCGCGGCGCCCGCCGATCCGATGTCGACGACCTCGCCGCTTTGTGCAGCGGTCGCGGCGTCGTTGACGGCCCGCATCTGGAGCCGCAGTTCGTCGATGTCGGCCGTCTCGACCTGTCCCTGCGCCACCGCCCGCTCCACCGCGAGCAGGTAGGCCGGCGCGGCCACGGCCGAGGCGACAGCGAGCATCGCCAGCAGGGCGAGGGTGACGGCCTGGCCGCGGCGGGACCAGATCATCGCGAGGACCACGGAGATCATCGGGCGCGCACCAGCTTCCGCATCAGCGGGGCGACCGCGAGGAGGCCGGTCAGGCCGAGCACGGCCAGCGCCATCCCGGTGGCGGCCGTGAGCACGGCCGGGGTCAGCGGGTCGGGCGGCGCCAGCACCCGCCAGCCGTCCGCGAACGGCGGCAGCGAGCTACCGGTCAGCGGGACGGCCAGGACCGCGGCGAGCAGCCCGGTGCCGAGCCCGGCCACGAGCAGCGCGGCCGTGCCGGCGTACGCGGTCGAGACGGCGGTGCGCACCGGGAGGCCCTGCGCCCGCAGCGCGGTGAGCTGCGCGCCGAGCGCCCGGTTGTCCACGGTGGCCGCCACCGCGACCACGGCGGCCGCGAGCAGCAGCACGGCCACGGCGTTGAGCAGCGCGAACCGGACCACGGCGGCCGGGCCCTGGGAGCCGAGCCAGGCCGAGCGGCCGGTCACCGTCTGGTCGCCGACGACGGTGAGGCCGGCCGCGGTCAGGTCGGCGACCAGATCCGGCCGGGCGCCGGCGGTGAGCCACACCTGGAACTCGCCGCCCGCGTCGGTCTCGGCGGCCAGCCGGCGCATCGTGTCCAGGTCGGCGAGCACGCCGTCCTGGCCGACCGCCGGCAGGCCGGGCACGACCGCGGCGATCCGCACCGGCACGGCCGGCCCGTAGGACTTGAGCAGCCGGTCGTTGTAGCGCCACGGGTCCGGCGCCGGGCCGGCCAGCACGACCGGCAGCGGCGTCGGGGTGTCGGCCGCGTAGACGGCCGTGCCGGCCAGCTTCAGCCCGGTGGTGTTCTCGTCGGCGGAGATCCGCAGAGCGCCGCCGGCCGTGGCGATGTTGAGGTTCGCGCCGTCGGTGCCGGGCCGCCACCGGGACACGTCGCCGAGGATCGCGGCGTCCACCGGGGCCAGCGCCCGGACGGTCACGGCCGAGCCGCGCGGCGGCGCCTTGGTCCGGCCGGTGCTGTCCGGCGGAGTGGTGAGCTCCCACCGCACGATCCGGCAGCCCGGCGCGGTGGCGCAGGCCGGCACCGCGGCGGACACGGTCTTCTCGCCCGCGCCGAGTACGCCGAACGCCGCGGTGACCAGCTCACCGGTCGCCTCGTGCTGGAGCAGCAGGCCGAGCCGGACCGGCGCCGGGCCGTCGCGCCGGACCTCGGCGGTCACCCGGTCCGCCGTGATCACCGATGCCGCGCCGGGCGGCCGCACCGGGGACGGCGTGCCGTACTCCGGGCGCCACAGCGCCACCGCGGCGAGCCGGTCGCTGTCCACCTCGAGGATTTCCAGGTCGTCGTCGTTGCGGTTGCGGACCACGGCCATCGCCTCCCGGCCGCCCGGGTCGGCGGTGCGCACCGCGTGCAGCAGCGCGGTCCGGTTGAGCGCGTCGACGGTGAGCACCCGGGTCGCGCCGAGCTCGGCGGCGCTGCGCTCGGCGCGGGCCACCCGGTCGGCCTGCCAGCCGCCGGCCGCCGTCACGAAGAGCGCCACCGCGACCACGACCAGCGCGAACACGCGGTCGGCGCCGGGCGCCCGGGAGAACTGGAGACCGGCCAGGCCGAGCCGCAGGCGGCCGGTACGCAGCGCCACGGCACCGGCCCGGCCGGCCACCCGCCGCAGCACCCGGGCCAGGAGCAGGCCGAGCGCGAGGGCCACCAGCGCCGGCGCGACCACGGCCAGCCCTTCCGCCGGTCCGCCGCTGCGGGCCTGGTAGACGGCCGCTCCGGCGATCGCGAGCAGGACCAGGTCGGCCAGCGCGGCACGCCAGTCGCCCCGGCCCGGCGCGGCGCTCCGCAGCAGGGCCGCGACCGGCCGGCCCAGCATCGCGGCCTCGACCGCGGCCAGCACGGCGAGGCTGCCGAGCACGACGGCGGACACCGCCACGACACTCTGGCTCAACGCGGTCTCCCGGTCCGGGAGCACCGGGACCGGCCCGGCCAGCAGCCGGGCCAGCAGGTATCCGGCCGGCACGCCGACCACCGCCCCGGCCAGCAGCGGCACCAGGTGCTGGCCCCAGGCGAGCCGCAGCATCCGGAACCGGCCGACGCCGCGCAGCTTCATGAGGGCCGTGTCGTTGCGGCGGTCGCGCAGCGTGTACCAGCCGGCCAGGCCCACCGCGAACCAGGTGAGGATCAGCGTCTGCACCCCGGCCGACCGAACCCCGCTCAGGATCGTGGCCCGGTCCCGGGCGACGGTCTCGAGCAGCGGCCGCACGCTCGTCTGCATCCGGAACCGGGAGGCGGTGAGCCGGGTGTCCAGGGCCGTGAGCACCCCGGCCAGGTCGTAGCCGCCGTCGCCGCGGAGCAGCCCGGCCGGCAGGTCCACGTCGTACACCATCGAGGCGTTCCACAGCGGACGCTCCTCGAACGTCTCCAGCACGGTGAACGCCGGGTCGATGCCGGTCCGGGTCTGGAACATCTCGCCGGCCCAGTACGACCCGGAGAGGCCGGTCACCGCGTAGAGCGCGACCACCCGCAGGACCAGCGGCCGGTTCGTGACCGAGCTGGTCAGCGAGATCCGGTCACCGGCCTTCACCCCGAGCCGCTGCGCCGCCTCCTGGCTGATCGCCGCCTCGCCCCGGCGCTCCGGGCACGGGCCGTCGAGGCGTACGTTCGCGCAGAACTCCTCCCGGTGCGCGACCGCCATGGCCGTGGACGCCGAGCCCTCCCGGATGCTGAGCGGGACGGTGAGCCCCACGACCGGTTCACCGAACTCGGCCGGCAGCCGGCCCCGCACGTCGGAGGCGAAGCGGGTGAACGCCTCCTCGGCGAGGCCCTGGGTGTCGGCGCCGGCCCGCACCGAGACGATCCGCTCGGCGGGCCGCGCCGCGCCCAGGTCGGCCTCGGCGGCGCGGCCCGCGGCGGCGAACGCGTACCACGGGCCGGCCACCGCCACGGCCGTCGCCAGGGCGGCGAGCAGCAGAATCGTCAACGCCTGAGCGGTCCGGGCCCGGACCGCGCCGATGACGAGCATGAACATCGAACACCCCCGCTTCGCCGGGGACGTTACACAGCTCACATACCTAGAGCCACCCGCGTTTTCTCAGGAAGACCCAGAGGCCGGCCGCCGAGATCACGATGAGGGCGGTGCTCACCAGGAAGCCCCACCACCGCTCGTACCCGGGATAGGGCACGTTCTGACCGAAGTAGCCGGTCAGCGCGGTCGGCACCGCGATGATCGCGGCCCAGGCGGCGAGCTTGCGGGTGACCTCGTTGAGCACGTTGCTCTGCTCGGCCAGGTCGGCGTCGAGCAGCTCGTTGATCCGGGTCAGCGAGTGCTCGATCAGCTCGGCGGTCTGCTGGGCGTGGTCCTCGACGTCCCGGTAGTAGGGATGCAGCTTGTCGCCGGCCCGCCCGATCTCCGCCCCGGCGGCCCGGCGCACCACGTCGGGCATCGGGGCGACCGCCCGGCGCAGCGCGGAGAGCGCCTTGCGCAGCGCGAATCCGAAGAGCCGGACCGGACGCGGCGCGCCACCCTCCTCGAGCAGGCCGTCCTCGGCGCGGTCCATCGCCTCGTCGAGGGTCTGCACCGCCGCCTGCTGACTGTCCACGACCGTGTCGAGCAGGCCGTAGACCAGGAAGTCGAGGCCGCCGGCCGCGGCCAGGTCGGGGTCGGCGTCCCAGCGCTCGACCAGCCGGTCCAGGTCGCCGGGCGACTTGTGCACGGTGATCAGCGCGCGGTCGGTGACGAACGCGCTGATCTCGGTCTTCCGCGCCCGCACGTCGGTCCCGGCGATGTCCAGGCGGACGCCGTAGACGTTCATGAACAGGTGATGCTCGTAGTGGTCGAGCTTGGGGCGCTCGTGCTCGTGCAACGCGTCCTCGACGGCGAGCGGGTGCAGGCGGAAGTCGCCGGCCAGCGCCTCCAGGTCGGCCTGGTCCGGGTCGAGCATGTCGATCCAGGCGACCGCGTCCGGGTCCTCGCGGAGCCGGGCCGCGGTCTCGGCGGCCGGGAAGCCGGCCGCGACGACGTGACCGTGCGCATAGAGCCGGGTTCGGGTGGGTGTCTCGCTCACCGCACCACAGTAGGATCAGCTGTGGCCTGGATCGATGACCTCTTGAGCACGTTCTACCACGCCAAGTGGCAGGTGACCGCCGACCAGGCCATCTACTGGCGTGAGATCGTCGGCAACGCCTTCGGCCTCGGCTCGGCGCTGTTCGGGCTGCGCCGCAACGCCTGGGCGTGGCCGGTCGGCATCGTCGGCAACCTGCTGCTCCTCACCGTCTTCCTGGGCCAGGCGGTCGGCAACGACCAGGGCACCCCGCTCTACGGCCAGGCCGCCCGGCAGGTCTTCTTCCTCGCCACGAGCGTCTACGGCTGGTGCGCCTGGCAGCGCAACCGGCGCCGCGACCACGGCGCCGCGGTCACCCCGCGCTGGGCCGGCCACCGGCAACGGATGATCTTCATCCCGCTCGCGCTCGCCGCCGTGGGCGTCTGCTTCCTGGTGTTCCGCGAGATCGGCGCCGGCTTCCCGGTCCCCTGGTGGTACTACCTCGCCGACTCGTGGATCTTCGTGGGCTCGATGCTCGCGACGTACGCGATGGCCCGCGGCTGGGTCGAGTTCTGGCTCTGCTGGATCGCCGTCGACCTGGTCGGCGTCCCCGAGCTGATCCACTTCGGCTACTACCCGTCGGCGGTCCTCTACGGCGTCTACGCGGCCTTCGTGATCTGGGGCTTCTTCGTCTGGCTCCGGATCTCCCGCACCGGCTCTCCCAGCTCTCCGGGCTCCCCCGGCTCCCCCGGCTCCCCCGGCTCCCCCGGCTCTCCCGATCTTGTGGAACCCCGCAGCCACGCTCCTGCGTGAATCCACAAGATCGAGAGAGGACCGGCACGGCTAAACGGTCTCGAGCACGCGCGGCTCCTCCGCCGGGGCCACCCTCCGGCCGCGGCGCAGCATCCACAGGCTCACCGGCACGCCGACCGCGACCAGAGCCGCCGCGACGACGAGGGAGAACCGGTAGCCCTCCAGGAACCGGTGCAGCTCCGCGCCCTCGGCGGCGTTCGCCCGGTTGGTCAGGATGGCGCCGAGCACCGTGACGCCGAGCAGGCCGAACACCTCGCGCGAGACGTTGAGCATGCCGGAAGCGATCCCGGCGCGCCCGGCCGGCAGCGCGTCCACCACGACGGTGCTGAGCGGGATCAGCAGGCCGCCGCCGACGCCGTAGAGCGCGAACCAGGGCAGCAGGTCGCCGTAGGTGGTGCCCTCGCCGTACTGTGCGATGCCGGCGATCGCGGCGGCCATCACCGCCAGACCGAAAGCGGTCACCCGGGCCACGCCGAAGCGCGCCTCGAACCGCGGCGCGAGAACCGCCCCGACGGCCGTGATGATCGCCATCGGGACGAACGCGGCGCCGGCGCCGGTGGGCGAGAAGCCGAGCACGTTCTGCAGGTAGATGGCCATGTAGAAGTAGATGCCGAACACGCCGAACGCCCACAGGCCCATCGCCAGCAGCCCGCCGGTGAACATCCGGGAGCGGAAGAAGGCGAGCTCGACCATCGAGTCGGGGTTCCTGCTCTGCACCACGAGGAAGGCGATCGCCGCCGCGGCGGCGACCCCGAACGACCCGAGGATGAGCGGGGAGGTCCAGCCCTCCGCATCGCCTTCGATCAATGCGTACGTCAGGGCGAAGAGCGCGAGTGACGACGTGACCAGGCCGGCCGGGTCCAGCCGGCGCAGGGCGCTCAGCACTCCGCTCGTCCGCTTCTGATCATGTGAGGCCGGCACGCTGACGAGCGTGAGCAGCAGCGTCGCCACGCCGATCGGCAGGTTGATCAGGAAGATCCAGCCCCATGAGACGTGCTCGCTCAGCACGCCGCCGGTGAACGGGCCGACCGCCAGCGCGAGCGCGCCGACGCCACCCCAGACGCCGATCGCGGTGCCGCGCTCCTTCGGGTCCGGGAACAGCTGCTGGAGCAGCGCGAGCGAGGCCGGCGCGAGCAGCGCGGCGCCGACGCCCTGCACCGCCCGGGCGCCGATCAGCAACCCCTGCGAGTCGGCGAGGCCGGCCGCGACCGAGGCGACCGTGAAGATCCCGAGGCCGGCCAGGAACGCGAGGCGGGTGCCGAGCACGTCCGCGATGCGGCCGCCGGCCAGCAGCAGGCCGGCGAAGACCAGGATGTACGAGCTGGTGATCCACTCCAGCCCGGCGATGCTCAGCCCGAGATCCCGCTGGATGCTCGGCAACGCCACGTTGACGACGTTGTTGTCCAGATACGTCATGAAGGTTCCGAGCGCCACCGCTACGAGCGCCCACCAACGTCGATTCATCGCTCCCCCTATACGGCGTCCATGTACAACGTACATGTACCTCGTACATGAGACTCGTACGTTGTACAGTTGTCAAGTGACGGGTGATCGACTGACCAAGGCGGCGGTGGCCGAGCGGGCGCTGCGCCTCGCCGACGAGGAGGGCCTGGAGGCGGTCACGATCCGCCGGCTCGCCAAGGAGCTGAGCGTCACGCCGATGGCGCTGTACTGGCACTTCAAGAACAAGGACGAGCTGCTGCTCGGCGTCGTCGACCACGTACTGTCCGACGTCCGCGCCGACCCCGACGCCGGGGATCCGTGGCAGAAACGGCTCCGCGTCGTCTTCGAGACCGTCGTGAACGTGATGCGCGCGCACCCGTCGCTGCCCGTCCTGCTGCACGCCGTCGACAAGACCCGGGCGGAGAGCTTCACCCGGGCCACCAACGACACGCTGGCCCTGCTCACCGACGCGGGTTTCACCGTCGAGGAGGGCTACTGGATCGCCATGCACCTGCTGAACTCGGCGATGGGCCTGGTCTCCGGCCAGCCGGGATGCCCGCCGGGCACGCCGGACGCGCAGACGGCCGAGTGGCGGCGGAAGAAGCAGCTCGAGATGTCCCTGCTACCGGCCGACAAATACCCCAAGATGATCGAGTACGCGGCGTCGTTCACCGCCGAGCCCGACCTCGACCACTACTACGCCTTCTGCGTCGACCTGGTCATCGCCGGCGTCGAGGCGATGGCCGCCGCCCGCTGAACCCGGCGGCCGGCCGGCCCCGGCCGGGCGGTCAGCTGCGGCGGCGGGCGTCGTAGGCGAGGGCCAGGCCGGTCGCCACCGCGCCGGCGCCCTCCCAGAGAGCGACCCCGAGGAATGCTCCGGGCGCCACCTCCATCAGCACCAGCAGGCTGAAGACGGTGAAGGTGAGCAGCCGGAACGGGACCGTGAAGCGGAAGAACGGGCGCCACTCGGTGGCCGCGGCGACCAGGTAGTAGACGCCCATGTTGAGCGACGCCACGGACGAGGCGGTGGCGAAGACGCGGGTGGAGTTCGGCGGGGCGGCGTCGAAGCCGGCGGCGGCCAGCACCGTCTCCGGCGAGAAGACGCCGACCAGGCCGAACAGGGCGGCCATCGCGCCGAAGACGGCGATCGTCCAGCCGGCGGCGGTCCGCGGAGTGAATCTCACGCGGATCAATATAGAGAACCGCCTCAGTCGGCGTGCGGGTGCAGGCGGCGGTACCTGCTGCCGTGGAACACCAGCGGCGCCACGGCCGGGTCGGCGTCCAGGTCGTGCACGCGCAGCAGCACGATGTCGTGGTCGCCGGCCGGGATCTCCTGCTCGATGCTGCAGTCCAGCCAGGCGCTCGAACCGTCCAGGAAGACCGCGCCGTCGTCGCCGGCCCGCCAGTCCAGGGCGGCGAAGCGGTCGCCGCTGCGGGCGCTCAGCTGCCGGCCGGCGTCCTCCTGGTGCACGCCCAGCACGCTGACCCCGAGCCGCGCGGCCCGGCGCAGCACCGGCCAGGTCGTCGAGGTGTGCGCCACGCAGACCGAGACCATCGGCGGGTCGAGCGAGACCGAGACGAACGAGTTGGCGGCCAGACCGGCGGGCACCCCGTCGATCAGGGCGGCGACGGCCGTCACACCGGTCGGGAAGGACCCGAAGACCCGCCGCAGCCGGTGTGGTTCGAGCGCCGAGCGCATGGTCATGAGGGGTGCTCCTGTTCCGCTGACTCGAGGCTAAGCGGGGTGACCTTTCCCCGCAAAACCCGGCGGGCGGTACAGGGATGTACCTCACGGTGACCCCGGCGCGTCAGCCGATCAGCAGGACGATCCCGACGACCCGGTGCAGGACGGCCGCGGCGCCGGCGCGGATGGCCCGGGCGCAGCGCTCGGCCGTGAACGACGCCGGGTCGTAGCTGGTCGACGATCCGAGGCCCTCGCCGCGGTAGCCGGCGCCGGCCCACTCGACCGCCGTGACGTTGCCGGTCGGCTCGGCGAGCTCCGCGCCGACCACGAGGAACTGCTGGTCGAGGTGGTTCGGGGTGACCAGGGCGAGCGGGTCGACGAGACCGTCGCCGGCGCTGACCACGACGTCCGGCTTCAGGTTCATGGCCTCGACGATGGCGTCGACCGGTTTCGCCGGGTCGGCCGTGACGGTGCGCAGCGACACCTCCTCGGCCTCGGCCCACTCCTCGACGGCCGTCACGACGGCCCGGGTCGGCGCGTCCGAGCCCACGGTGAGCAGCACCACGCGGTATCCCTCGGGCGGATGCACGCCGTCCCAGGAGCCGGGGCTCGGCGTGATCGTCGCCTCGGGGGCGGGCGGCGCGGACGGGTCGACGAAGCCGGCGCCGAGGGCGCCGATCGGGATCGGAGCGGGCCTCTCACCGGACCAGTCGTCGGCGCCGGAGCAGCCGGCGAGGAGCAGGGAAGCGGCGAGGAGAGCGGCAAGCGGGCGGAACACGGCTCCTTTGATACACGCCGGCACACCGGGAATGAGCTGCCGAGATCATCTTGTCGTCATCGGTTCGCCAACTATCTTGATCTTGTTAACCCGACGGGTGCAGCGTGTCCCGCCGTGCCACTCCATCTACGCCGTATCCTCGCGATTCTCGGTTTCACCCTCGCCGCTCTGACGAGCGCAGCGACCCCCGCCCTCGCCCACGGGTTCAACTCGACCGTCTACGCCGACGTGCGGGCGGGCGACGACAGCGGCCACGTCCGGACCGCGCTCGAGCTCGAATACGACCTGTTCGTCGTCTCGGCGGCCGACTACCGCCACGACGACGGGCTCTTCCAGGAGGGCAACGCGGCCTTCGAGGCCGGTGACGCGGACGGGCAGGCGGCGGCGCTGAACGCGCACGCCGACGCGGCGGTCGGTTACGTCACCGAGCGTTTCTCGGTCGCGGCGGGCGGGGAGGCTTGCGCGCCGTCGGCCACCGGGCCGTTCACCATGGGTACGAGGGAAGGCGTCCCGTACACGACCCTCGTCCTCGATTGGCGGTGCGCCGCGCGCGACGGCGAGCACGAGATCCGCAGCGGCCTCTTCCCGGACGCCGAGACGTACGTGCGGGACACGAAGACGATCGTGACCTACGAGATCGACGGCCGGGACGGCAGCGCCGCGCTCGACTCCGGCAACCCGGTGTTCTCCACGGCGCAGACCTGGCAGCAGCGGTTCGGCGAGTTCTTCGTGCTCGGCGCCGAGCACCTGCTCTTCGGCATCGACCACATCCTGTTCCTGCTGGCGCTGATCGCCGGCTCCCGGCGGCTGCGCGAGATCGTGCTGGCCGCGACCGCGTTCACGGTCGCGCACTCGGTCACGTTCGTGCTGGCCGCGCTCGGCCTGGTCGCGGTGCCGGCCGCGATCGTCGAGCCGATCATCGCGCTGTCGATCGCGGTGGTGGCCGGATGGCATCTGGTCCAGCTCCGCCGGCCCTCGGAGCCGGGCGCCGGCGCCGGCTGGGGACGGCTCGCCGTGGTCTTCCTCTTCGGCCTGGTGCACGGCCTCGGCTTCGCCGGCGCGCTCGGCATCGACGAGGCCTGGTCCTGGACGCTGCTCTGGTCGCTGCTGGTCTTCAACGCCGGCATCGAGTCGGTGCAGATCGGGCTCGTCCTGCTGGTCTTCCCGGCCCTCGCGCTGCTGCGGCGCAAGTCGGCGAAAACCGGTCACTGGGTGACCGGCCTGCTCTGCGCCGGGGTCGCTGTGATGGGGCTCATCTGGTTCTTCCAGCGGATCTTCGGCTCCTGAGCACCCGCGATCTTGATCTTGTTAACCGGTGATTCACGAGGCAGGACGAGCTTGATCCGCGCTTCCTGTTCTTTCCCACTGGGAAGCGTTTCTCTCTCATCAAGCAAGGAACGGACACCGATGAGAACCCATCTGTCCCGCCGCAACCGTGCCGCCGCCGGCGCCACGGCCGCGGTCCTCGGAGTGGCCGTGGCCCTCGGCAGCGGACTGGCCGGCCCGGCCTTCGCCGCCGACCCGGTCTCACTGAGCAGCATCGTCCTCGGCGTCGGCGCCAACGAGACCCAGCGGATCGTGAACTGGTACTCCTCGGCCGACACCGCCCAGCAGGTCCAGGTCGCGGCCACCGCCGACCTGGTGAACGGCGAGTTCCCGGCGACCGCCGTGACCTTCGCCGCGACCGGCGCCGCCAACATCGCCACGAGCGGCGGCTACAACCGGCACGCCACGATCACCGGGCTCGAGGAGAACACCGCGTACTCGTACCGGGTGGGCTCCGCGGCGGACGGCTGGTCGGCCGCGTACGCCTTCAAGACCCGGGACTTCGAGGGCGACTACGACTTCCTGTTCTACGGTGACCCGCAGATCGGCGCGTCCGGCAACCTCGCCAAGGACCAGGCCGGCTGGGTCGACACCCTCGACGTGTCGCTGAAGGCCAACCCGGACGCGGAGATCCTGGTCTCCGGCGGCGACCAGGTCGAGACGGCCAACACCGAGGCGCAGTGGAGCGCCTTCCTGGCCTCCGACAAGCTGCGCCAGTACCCGTGGGCCGCCACCATCGGCAACCACGACGTCGGCGGCAAGGCGTACGAGCAGCACCTGTACACGCCGAACACCGACCGGTCGGCCGCGTACTACTCGAACGGCAACCCGACGTCGAACACGTCCGGCGGCGACTACTGGTACATCTACAAGGACACCCTGTTCATCGACCTGAACAGCAACAGCTACGCCACCTCGCAGGGTGGCGGCGGCGACGCGGCCCACGTCCGGTACGTGACCGACGTGGTGAAGCAGCACGGTGGCGAGGCGAAGTGGACCGTCCTGGTCTACCACCACTCGATCTACTCGGCCGCCGCGCACGCCAAGGACTCGGACGCGAAGGTCCGCCGGAACGACTTCCCGAAGACCTTCTCGGACCTCGGCGTCGACCTGGTGCTGCAGGGCCACGACCACGTCTACGCCCGCAGCTACCTGATCAAGAACGGCGAGAAGGCGAACGCGGCCGAGAAGCCCGGCGCCGAGGACGTGTTCGCCGGCCCCGGCGGCGTGCTCTACGTGACCGCCAACTCGGCCTCCGGCTCGAAGTACTACGACATCACCAAGCCGGACGCGAGCGGCACCAACGGGCCGGACCCGCTGAAGCCGAACGAGTACTGGTACAGCTCGGTGCAGAACCAGGAGCACGTCCGCTCCTACGTCAAGGTCGGCGTGCGCAGCGACAAGCTCGTCGTCGAGAACATCCGCTCCGGCACCTGCGCCGCCCCGAACGCCTCGGTCGAGCTGGGCAGCTCCTGCTCCAACTCCGCCGAGACCCAGGGCGTCGGCTCGGTCGTGGACAGGGTGACGGTTCACCCGTACCACGGCGACAACCAGGACATCCAGGTCAACGTCCCGAACGCGAAGCCGGGCGAGTTCGGCTGGACGATCGACGGCTACAACGGCCTGGTCGACCTCGGCACCGCGACCGAGAAGGACGGCGACTACTTCGCCGCCGCCGGCAAGATCAACCCGATCAAGGTGTCGGACTCCCGCCGCTCGCTCTCGCCGTGGTCGCTCTCGGCCAGCGTGGGCGATTTCAAGGACGCCGACAAGTCGTTCTCCGGCTCGTACCTGGGCTGGTACCCGTACGTCGCGGACGCCGGCGCGGGCGCCAAGGCCGGCGCGGGGGTCGACTCGGGCTTCG
Organism: Actinoplanes sp. NPDC023714; assembly: GCF_040639855.1. Lineage (NCBI taxonomy): Bacteria > Bacillati > Actinomycetota > Actinomycetes > Micromonosporales > Micromonosporaceae > Actinoplanes > Actinoplanes sp. NPDC023714. Next base: position 1,234,017 of record NZ_JBFAAR010000001.1, on the reverse strand, counting down.
GCACCGGCGGCAAGGGCCTCTCGATCTCGCGGGGCCTCGGCTCGGCGGAGCAGGGCCACCCCCGTGGCACCGCCCGCCTCGGCGCGGACCTGGACCTGAAGATCCCGGCCGACGTCGCGAAGGGCAACTACCGCACCACCCTCACGATCACTGCGCTGAGCAGCTGATCGGCTCCCGGGGAGGGCGGCTTCGCCGCCTTCCCCGGGCCTTCTTCTAAGGATTTCCGATGCGCATCGCACTCGCCCTGACGGCCGTCCTCGCGGCCCTCGTCCCGGGTACGCCCGCCCTCGCCGCCGGCGGTGACGTCAGCTGGACGGTCCGGACCGCGTCGAACAGCTATGGCGCCGACCGGCCGAGCTACACCTACGCCGTCAACCCGGGCACCTCGGCACAGGACGCGCTCGTCGTGGCGAACCACGGCACGGCGCCGCTCACGCTGAAGGTGTACGCCGCCGACGGGTACACGACCGGCGAGGGCCGGCTGGACCTGCTCACCGGGGACAAGAAGTCGGTCGCGATCGGCGCGTGGGTCCGGGCCGGCTCGCCGGAGGTCACCATCCCGGCCGGTAGGGAGGCGCAGGTGCCGTTCGCCGTGGAGGTACCGGCGAACGCGACGCCCGGCGACTACGTCGGCGGCATCGTCACCTCGCTGACCGGCACCTCCGCGCAGGAGTCGGTGAACGTCGAGCGCCGCCTCGGCGTGAAGATCAAGCTGCGGGTCGGCGGCGATCTGGTGCCCGCCCTCGCCATCGAGGACCTCGACGTCTCCTACCGGGGCTCGCTCGCCACCGGCGACGCCACGGTGACCTACACGATCCGGAACACCGGCAACGCCGTCGAGTCGGCCCGCCAGGAGGTGTCGATCGCCGGCCCGTTCGGCCGGCTGCGCACCGACGCCGGGACCGTCGACTCGCCGCCGGAGCTGCTGCCCGGCGAATCGTGGGCGGTCACCGTGCCGATCCGGAACGTCCCGCCGGCCGTGCTCCTGGCCGCCACCGCCACCCTCACGCCACTGCTCACCGACGCGTCCGGCTCGACCACCTCGCTCGACCCGGTGACCGCCACCGCCCGGGTGTGGGCGCTCCCGTGGCCGTTGACGCTGCTGGCCCTCGTACTCATCGGGCTCTTGATCTCAATCGTGGTGGTGAGCCGGAAGCGGCGCGCCAAGCGCAGGCAGCGCGAGGACGAGCGGGTGCGTGAGGCCGTCGAGGAGGCGCTCCGCGCCAAGGTCTGAGAGAGCTCTCCCCGATCTTGATGACCCGCGGGAATCATCAAGATCGGGGAAAGGCGGGCTACTTCAGGTAGGCGGTGTCCGTGCCGACCTTGCCGGGCGCGGGATTGCCCGGCTGCGAGAGCACGTAGACGCGCAGGTTGCCCTTCTGGTTGAGGCTGATCGTGAGCGATCCGTTCGAGACGGTCCGGGTGTCGCCGGTGACCGCGTCGACGTAGGTGCCGTTCGGGATGCCGGAGAAGGTCGCTCCGCCGGACACCGTGATGAGCGCGAAGCTGTCGACGCCGCCCGCGGTGTACCGGCGCTTGTAGGCCATGCCGCCGCTGACCCCCTCGGTCGAGTACTGGCCCATCTGCAGAGCCGGCACCGCGCGGCGGATCCGGTTGAGCCGCTGCAGGTGCTTGACCAGCGGCTGGGACAGCGTCGTGGCGACGGTTCCGCTGGCCGAGGCGACAGTGCCGAAGTCGCTCGCCGTGACGGTGCCGGCCAGGTGCGAGCCGTAGTAGGCCCGGCCGGTCGTCTCGAGCGGGCAGGTCGGGCCGCAGTCGATCTTCTGGCCGGCCTTGAACTCGATCTCCGAGCCGTAGTAGAGCGTCGGGATGCCGCGGAACGTCCACATGAGCGACATGTTCTCGGCCCAGGCGTCGGTGCCGCCGGCGTACCGGACCGACGACTTGTTCGGGCCGTAGTCGTGCGAGTCGACGTAGACCGTGTTGTAGGTGGCGTCGTTCACCGAGTCGTCGGAGTCCTTGCCGTTGGAGAACGCGTTCGACGCATCACCGAAGTTCATGTGCATCCGCATGTCGATGATGTTCATGCCGGAGAACCGGCTGTGGTCCGGCGCGTGGTACGTGTTGCCCGACAGGAACGCGTTCGTGCTGGTCGGCTGATTCCCCGTACCCTGGTTGTTCTCGTAGTCGAACTGCTCGAGGGCCGCCTTCACGTCGTCCGCGGAGTACTCCTTCCGCTCCTTCCAGGTGTAGAACTGCGCCGAGTGGTTGACCGAGCCGCGGTTCCACTTGTCGTTCACGAACGCGGCGACCTCACCGAAGATGTAGAAGTCCGCCGCCTTCGCGGCGCCGTACTTCGCGGTGAGATGCGCCTGCAGCGCCGGCAGGAACTTCCGGTTCCAGGTGACACGCGGGATGTGTACGGCGGTGTCGACCCGGAAACCGTCGACACCCATGTCGATGTACTTCTTGTACGCCCCGAGCAGGTAGTCCTGCACCGTCGCGTTCTCGGTGTTGAAGTCCGCGAGGTCCTCGTGCAGCCAGCAGGATCGCGCGTCCTCGCCCTCCCAGTTGCCGATCCAGCACTGGTGGAACTTGTCGGCCGGGAACATCTTGGCGGTCGGTGACGGCCACTGGCAGTTATAGACCGTGTAGCCTTCGGCGCTCTTCCCACCGGTCGGCGTGCCGTAGTTCGGGCAGGTGTTGCCGGCCGGCGCGGTGCTGCTCCACAGGTCGCCGTTGTAGGCGCTGTCTTCCAGCGGGTCGTATTCCTTGCCCGCCACCTTCTCGCTGTAGTACCAGCTCCACTGGCTGTCCCGGACGCCGTAGACGGTCGGGACGAACAGGCCCTTCGCGCCCCACCGGGAGCTGTGGTTGAAGACCACGTCCTGGTAGATCTTCAGGCCCTTGGCGTGCGCCGAGTCGATGAGGTCCTGATAGGAGGCGCCGTCCGACTCGAGCCGCGGGTCCACCTCGTAGAAGTCCCAGCCGTGGTAGCCGTGGTAGTCGTAATCCGACCGGTTCAGCACGACCGGTGTGATCCAGAGGGCGGAGAAGCCGAGCGCCTTGATGTAGTCGAGCTTGTCGACCAGGCCCTTGAAGTCGCCCCGGAACATCGGATCGCCGTTCGCGGCGTTGCCGGACTTGACGTGCTGGTTGCCGCCCCGGTTGTTGGCGCTGTCGCCGTCGTAAAAGCGGGCGGTCAGCACGAAGTAGATGCTGTCCTTGCGGGGGTCGCCGCCGAGCATCTCCCCGGTCGTGGGAGGCGTCGTGGTGGTCGGCGGGGTCGGGGTCGGGCCGGCCGAGACCGAAGGGCTGGGCGACGGCGAAGAAGTGGTGCACGGTGATGGCGCGTTGCCGGTCACCACTCCCCCGCTCACCGTCGTCACGCCCGCGCCGACCCGGTAATTGTTCCCCGAGTTGTTGTCCCAGGTCCCGGAGCCGTTGTTGAACGTCGCCTGCAACGCGCTCGCGCTGCCCAGGCTGACCGTCTTCAGCGCCCATCCGGCACAGGCCGGCTCGTTCATGGCGACGCCGGGCGCGGTCGTCCAGGCGCCGCCGGCCGGGGCCCAGTGCAGGTGGGTGGCGGCCCAGCTCGTCCGGTAGTAGATCGACGCGGTGTTCGTGGTGCCGCAGGGCACCGCCGAGCCGACCGTGCCACCGGCGATCGACACGACGCCGGTCCCCACCGGGTAGTCGTTGCCGGCGTTGTTGTCCCAGGTGCCGGAGCCGTTGTTGAAGGTGAGCCGCGCCCCGGCCGCGCTACCGAGGTCGATCTCCTTCTTGAACCAGCCGGCACAGCCGCCGGCCGTCATGGCGACGCCCGGTGCCGTCGTCCAGGATCCGCCGGTGGGCGCATAGTGGATGTTGACGGCGGTCCATGAGGCCGGTGGCTGGTAGTAGACGGTCAGCGAGTTGGCTGCAAGAGCTGCCAGAGGCGGAAAGAGAGCTAGTAGTACGGGGATTGCGGCGAAGATGCTGAGAAATTTGGGGATTTTTCGGTTTTTTTCGGGCACGGCGGAGCCTCCGTCGTCGTGTTTCAGGGGAGGGACGGGCGTAATCGTGCGTTCACATTGGAACGCAAGCTAGCAACTTCTTGCACTCTTTGGAAGTGCTTGCTCGGTCACCGGAAAAAGACGCCCGCCGATCCGTGCGAGAATCTGTCCCCGCCGATCACGCCGACCGCTGGGAAAGTCATGCAGTTCGATGGATTCATCTCCTACAGCCACGCCGCCGACGGCCGGCTCGCGCCCGCTGTCCAGCGAGGACTGCACCGGCTGGCGAAGCCGTGGCACCGGCGCCGGGCGCTCTGGATCTTCCGGGACCAGACCGGCCTGGCGGTGACGCCCAAGCTGTGGACCTCGATCCAGGAGGCGATGGACGGCTCGAAGCACTTCGTGCTGCTCGCCTCCCCCGAGGCGGCCGGCTCACCCTGGGTGAACCGGGAGATCGAGCACTGGCTCGCCACCAAGTCGCCGGACCGGATCCTGCCGGTGGTGACCGACGGCGAGTGGCAGTGGGACCCGGACGCCCGGGACTTCACCCCCGACTCCACGTCGGTGCCGGACGCGCTGCGCGGGGTGTTCGCCGAGGAGCCGCTCTACCTGGACCTGCGGTGGGCTCGCGACGACCTGCACCTGAGCCTCCAGCACATCCGATTCCGCGACTCGATCGCGCAGCTCGCCGCCCCGATGCACGGGGTGAGCAAGGACGAGCTCGAGGGCGAGGACGTCCGGCAGCACCGGCGGGCGCGCCGGCTCTCGGCCGTCGCCGCGGCGATGCTGGTGATCCTGACCGTGGTCGCGTCGGTGACCGGCGCCGTGGCGGTCCGCAACGCCGAGCGGGCCGAGGTCGCGGCCTCCGAGGCGCAGCTCCAGCAGCGGCTCGCGTCGGAGCAGCGGGACACCGCCGAGCGCGCCACCGCGGAGTCGCACCGCCAGCAGCGGAACGCCCGCGAGCAGGAGGCCCGGGCCCAGGTGGCGACGGCCGAGACCGGCCGGCAGGAGCGGCTCGCCCGGGAGAAGCAGGCGCTCGCCGAGGACGCCACGGCCGAGGCCGCGCGGCAGCAGGGCCTGGCCCGGAGCGCCGCCGACGAGGCGGAGCTCCAGCAGGCGCTGGCCGAGGAGGCCTCCGCCGAGGCGAAGCGGGAGCAGGACGACGCGGCGCGCTACCGGGACGACGCCGAGGCGGCGAAGAAGAACGCTCGCCGCTACCGGGACGCGGCCGCGGCGGCTTCCGCGGAGGCTTCGGCCGCCGAAGCGGAGGCCGTGAAAGCCCTGGCGGAGGCCACCGCGGCCGTGGCGGAGGCGGTCAAGGCACAGGAGGAAGCGGAGAAGGCGTCCGCGGAGGCCGAGCGGCAGAAGGCGGAGGCCGAGCGGCAGAAAGCGGCGGCCGAGCAGCAGAAGGCGGAGGCGGAACGGCAGAAGGCGGCGGCCGAGCAGCAGAAGGCCGAGGCCGACCGGCAGGCGGCGAACGCCCGGCGGCAGGAGGAGCTGGCGAACCAGGCGACCGCCCGGGCCCGGGAGCAGGAGCGGATCGCCGAGCAGCACCGGGAGCTGGCCCGCCAGGCCGAGGCGGAGCGCAAGCGGCAGGAGGAGCTGGCCCGGAAGGCGGCCGAGGAGGCCGAGCGCCAGCGCCAGGCCGCCGAGCTGCAGCAGCGCGTCGCGGTCAACCTCCGGCTGATGGACCGGGCACGCGCCATGATCGGCGGCGACCCGAGGAAGGCACTCATGCTGGGCGTCGCGGCGCAGAGCGTGCACGACGACCCGCAGACCCGCGAGCAGCTCAGCCACCTCGCCATGTCGACCAGCTACGCCGGTTCGCTCGCTGACGTGGACGAGGTCGCGGCCCTGGCCGGGCAGGCGCTCGCCACCACGGGCGACGGCGGGACGGTGTCGCTCTGGGACACGTCCGACCCGGCCGATCCGGTCCGGCTCGCCCAGCTTCCGCCCGGCGAGCCCGCTTCCCTCACGGCCTCCCGGGACGGGAAGACCCTTGCCGTGTACGACGGAAGCCCGGTCGCCGCGCTGTGGAACGTCACCGACCCCGCCCACCCGGTCCGCACGGCCACGCTGACCGCCCCCGCCGGGATCACGTCCGTGACGTTCAGCCCGGACGGGCGGACCGTCGCCACCGGCACCACCGCCCGGGACACCGTGCTCTGGGACGTCGCCGGCGCGGAACCGGCGGTGCTGTCCACGGTGCCGAAGGCGTACCCGCTGCTCTTCGGCCCGGACGGGAAGACCGCGCTGGCCAGCGGCGACGCCGTCACCGTCTGGGACCTGACCGACCGGTCGGCGCCGGTACAGCGGTCCACCGTCGACGTCGGCTGGGGCGACAAGGTGGTGGACGCCGAGATCGCGTTCCACCCGGAGCTTCCGATCGTGGCCGCCATGGGCCCCTCCGGCTACCTCTACCTCTGGGATCTGACCGATCCGGCCGACCCGCAGCAGGGCGCGTCCATGCGGGTCGCGAAGGGCGGCACCTCGCTGAGCACGCTCGCCTTCAGCCCGGACGGGGACATGCTGGCCTGGGGCGACTCGGACGGCCTCACCTCGATCTGGAGCTTCGACTACCACAACGAGTGGCCGACGTTCCTGGCCCAGATCGCCTCGCTCGCCACCCGCGGCGGCCCGGTCCGGGCGATGGCCTTCAGCCCGGACTCGCGGACGCTGACCACGGCCGGCGACCGCCGGACCGCGACCCTCTGGTACAGCCGGGGCCGGTACACGAGGTCGCCGATCGCGACGATGCCCGGCCCGTTCCCCGGCCGGGTCCTCGGGCTCGCCTTCGCGCCGGACAACAGCTGGCTGATCGCCGGCGGCAAGGCCGGCACCGGCGTGCTGTGGGACCTGGCCGACCCGGCGAACCCGGTCCGGCGGGACGGCCTGAAGCTGCACACCGGGATCATCGACGGGATGGGGCTCAGCGACGACGGCCGTACCCTCGTGGTCCTCGGCGCGGACCGGACGGTGACCCTGCTCGACATGGCCCGGCCGGCCGAGCCGGTGCCGCTGTCCACCTTCACCGACCCGGGCGAGCCGGTGTGGGCGATGGCCCTCAGCGCCGACGCGCGCACCCTGGCGATCGGCCACTCCACCGGGAAGACGTCGCTGTGGGACCTCACCGACCGGTCGAAGCCGGTCAAGCTCACCGAGCTCGGCCTGCGCGACATGATGTCGTCGATCGCGTTCTCGCCGGACGGGCGGACCATGGCCGTCGGCGAGGGCTCGAACGTGTCGCTGTGGGACGTGACCGACCGCGCGGCGCCGGTGCGGTACACCTCGATCCCGATGTCGGACTACTCGAACTACCACGCGAACTCGCTGGAGTTCACCGCCGACGGGCGCACCCTGGCCGCCGCCACCACCGACAACGGGACCATCAAGATCTGGGACGTGTCCGATCCGTACCAGGCGCGCCAGATCGCCAACCTGACCGGGCACAGCGGCTATGCCCTGTGGGCGTCGTTCAGCCCGGACGGGCGTACCCTGACGACCGCCGGCCTGGACAACGCCATGATCCTCTGGGATGTCGCCGACATGAGCACCCCCATCAGGTACGGGATGATCAAGAGCCCGGACATGCAGAGCTTCAGCACTGACCTCAGCCCCGACGGGCGCACCCTCGCGGCCGGCGGCACCTACGGCCTGCCCACGAAGAACGTCACGCTCTGGGACATCACCGTGCCGCCGGATCTCGCCGCCGACCCGGCCGGGAACGCCTGCGCGGTCAGCGGCCGCGGGCTCACCGCCGAGGAGTGGGCCCGGTACGTTCCGGAACTTCCGTACCGGGCCACCTGTTGAGCCTGCGATTCGGCGTCACCGGCCACCGGTCCCTCCCCTCGGAGGTCGCCGAGCACGTGGTCGCGCACTGGCGGCGGGTGCTGCCCCCGGCCGCCGGCCTGGTCGGGGTGTCCAGCCTCGCCGACGGCGCCGACCAGCTGTTCGCCGCCTGCGTGCTCGCGGCCGGCGGCGCCCTCGAAGCGGTGCTGCCCTGCGCCGACTACGGGGCGTCGCTGGTGGCCGAGGGCGGCCGCGAGCGCTTCGAGTCGTACGTGCGGGCGGCCTCCTCGGTGGTCACCCTCCCCTACGGCGACCCCTGCGAGCAGGGTTTCCTGGAGGCTGGCCAGATCCTGGTGGACCGCTGCGACCACCTGTTCGCGGTCTGGGACGGCCTGCCGTCGCGCGGCCTGGGCGGAACCGCCGACGTGGTCGCCTACGCCCGGGCCAGAAACCGCCCGGTGACCGTCCTCTGGCTGGCGGGCGCAACCCGCGACTGACCACGACCAGTTCCCGCCACCCAACCAGTTCCCGCCCCCCTCAAAGCCCCACGCCTCCCGCACAACGCCCCCAACTCCCGGCTCCCACACCGCTCCCCACTCCCGCAGCGCTCCCAGCCCCCAGCTCCCGGCTCCCGCACCGCCCCCAACCCCCGGATCTTGAACGATTAACCACCCATTCCGGCGGTCACGCGTTCAAGATCTGCCCGAGGGTGACCAACCGTCCAAGATCGCGGCAGCCGCGGCGAGCAATCGTCCAAGATCGGCAGCTCTCCGAGATCTTGGACGATCGACCACCCATTCCGGCGGTCACGCGTTCAAGATCTGCCCGAGGGTGACCAACCGTCCAAGATCGCGGCAGCCGCGGCAAGCGATCGTCCAAGATCGGCAGCTTTCCAAGATCTTGGACGATCGACCACCGAATGCGGTTGTCACGCGTTCAAGATCCGCCGAGCGGCGGGCGATCGTCCAAGATCGCGGCAGCGGCGGTGGGACATCGTTCAAGGTCGGCGGCTCTCCGAGATCTTGGAGGATCGACCACCGATTCCGGTGGTCACGCGTCCAAGATCCGCGCAGGGCAAGGCAGGGCAGGGCAGGGCAGGGCGGGGCGGGAGCGAGTGGGTGGGTGGGCGGGTGGGGTGGGGACTGCGGCGGGGCTTGGTTAGCGGCGGGTGGGGGCTGGTGGGAGGTCGGCGGCCGGGGCCGGCACCTCCAGGTCGGCGAAGAGGTGGCGGGCCTGGTCCCGGTGCTGGCCGGAGCGGCGGCGGTCGCCGGTGTCCTGCCAGGCGAGGGCGAGGCCGTCGTGGGCGCGGGCCTGCTCGTACCGATCGCCGATCTCCTCGGCCAGGGTGAGCGCCTGGCCGTGCTGGCTCCGCGCCCCGGCCGCGTCGCCTGCCGCCCGCAGCGCCTGGCCCAGGTCGTTGAGGGCCTCGGCCTCGCTGGCCCGGTCGCCGATGCGCCGCAGCAGGACGAGCGCGCGGCGCAGGTGGACGGCCGCCTCGGTGAGCCGGCCGCGGCGGGTCTGGACGCCGGCCAGGTCGGTGAGCGCGTAGGCCTCGGCCGTGCGGTCGCCGCTGCTCCGGACCGTGGCGAGGCTCCGCTCGAGGTGGTCGGCGGCGCGGTCCGGGTCGGCGTCGCCGGTACGGGCCAGCAGGGACATCACGTACGCCTCGCTGAAGTGGTCGCCGAGGGCGGCGTACAGGTCCAGGGCCGCCGCGAAACGTTGCGCCGCCTGCGGTTCGTCGCCGAGGCGGGCGTCCACCAGGCCGAGGCGGACCAGGGCGTCGGCCTGACCGGCGTCGTCGGACAGGTCGCGATGCAGGGCCCACGCCTGCCGGTAGTGGCCGGCCGCCTGCCGGTAGTCGCCCAGCCGCCAGTCGACGCTGCCGAGGTTGCGCAGCACCAGGGCCTCGGCCGCGCGGTCGCCGAGGTCGGCGTAGAGGGCCAGCGCCCGCCGGTAGGTCGTGGCGGCCTCGTGCAACCGGCCCTGCCGGCGGTGCAGCCGGCCCAGGTCGGAGAGGGCCCGCGCCTCCGCGTCGCGGTCGCCGAGGGCGCGGGCCGCGGACACCGCCGCGGCGGTGACGGTCGCGGCCTCGCCGACCGGGCCGGCCGCGTCGAGGTGCCGGAACAGCGTCTCGGCCAGCGCGATGGTGTGCCGGTGCCAGCCGTGCGCGGCGCCGTACGTGCCGACCGCCGCGAGGTTGGCCCGCTCCGCCTCGATCCAGGCCCGCGCCGCGCCGGCGTCCCCCGCGGCGCCGCCGTACAGCGTCGCCATCGCCGCCTCCGAGCCGGTGAGGTAGTGGTCGAACAGCCGGGTCAGGGCGTCCCGCCGCGCCGGCTCGGGGTCGTGGTCGGCGGCCAGCTCGGCGGCGTACGCGCGGAGCAGGTCGTGCATCCCGTACCGGCCGCCCGGACCGGCCTGGACCAGGCTCGCCCGGGTCAGCACCCCGAGCAGCCGCCGGGCCTCCCCCAGATCCGCGCCGGCCGGGGAGGAACCGATCAGCGCGGCCACGGCGTCGACGTGGGCGGTCTCGCCCGGGTGCAGGCCGAGCAGGCGGAAGGTGCGGGCCGCGCCGTCCGGGAGGTTCTGATACGACCAGGAGAAGACCGCCCGGACCTCGGCCCGGGGGTCGCCGCCCGCGTCCAGCAGGTCGAGCCGCATCTGGTGGTCGCCCAGCTCGGCGACGAGGTCGGCGAGCGGCACGTCGGCGCGTTCGGCGGCCAGCTCGGCGGCGATCCGCAGGGCCAGCGGCAGCCGGGCACAGGCCGCCGCGAGCTGCCCGGCGGCGGCCGGCTCCCGGTCCACCCGGTCGCCGATCAGCTTGCGGAGCAGCCCGATCGCGTCCGGCGGCGGCAGCAGGTCGAGGTTGACCCGCTCGGCGCCGTGCACCGCCACCATGCCGGGCAGCGAGTCCCGGCTGGTGATCAGCACGAGGCAGGAGCCGGTGCCGGGCAGCAGCGGGCGCACCTGGTCCACCGAGGACGCGTTGTCCAGCAGGATCAGCATCCGCCGGCCGGTGAGCTCGGACCGGTACCGGCCGGCGCGTTCGTCGGTGCCCGGCGGGATCTCCGGTCCTCGTACCCCCAGAGCGGTCAGGAATCCGGCGAGCGCATCCGCCACGGCGACCGGCTGCTCGGCGTCGTAGCCACGCAGGTTCACGTAGAGCTGGCCGTCGGGGAACTGCTGCCGGACGTGGTGCGCCCAGCGCACGGCCAGCGCGGACTTGCCGACCCCGGCCGTACCGGAGAGCAGCGCGACGGTCAGCGGCGGCTCGCCGGGGCCGGGCGGCGCGAGGAGGCGGTCCAGCGCGGCGAGCTCCCCGGTGCGCCCGGTGAACGCGCGCACGTCGGCCGGCAGCTGCGCCGGGACGACCCGGCCGTCGGCCGGCTCCTCCACGGCCTCGTCGAGGACCGGCACAGGCACCTCTGCCTGCGGATTCAAGGCCGGGTCGGCGGCCAGGATCCGCTCGTGCAGCCGCCGCAGCGCCGCCCCCGGATCGCTGCCCAGCTCGTCGGCGAGCCGGCGCCGGATCCGCCGGTACCGCTCGTCGGCGTCGGCCTGCCGGCCGCACCGGTAGAGCGCCAGCATCGCCTGACCGGCCAGCCGCTCGTCCAGTGGATGCTCCTCGGCGGCCGCGGACAGCGCCGGCAGCAGCTCGCCGTGCCGGCCCAGCCGGAGCAGCACGTCGTTGCGGTCGAGCTCGGCGGCGAGCCGCTCACCGAGCAGGGTACGGCGGACCGCACCGAGCCAGGCCGTGTCCAGTCCGGCGAACGGCTCCCCCCGCCACAGCTCCAGCGCCTGCTCCAGCAGGCCGGCGGCCACCCGGTCGGCGCCGGCCGCGCGCGCCTGCGTCACCAGCCGCCGGAAGCGGTGCAGGTCGACCGTCTGCGAATCCGCGGTGAGCGCGTAGCCGCCCGGCTCCCGCCGGATCTCCACCCCGTCCGCGCCGGCGACGGCACGCCGCAGCCGGGACAGATAGCTGTAGAGCGCGCCGGTGGCCCGCTGCGGAACCTGCTCGCCCCAGACCCGGTCGACCAGCTGGTCCACGGTGACCGGACGGCCCGCCTCCACCAGCAGGACACTCAGCACCGACCGCTGCCGGGCATGCCCGAGATCGGCGGGCCGGCCCCCGATCCGGGCCTCCACCGCGCCGAGCACACCGAACTCCGCCGCCAACTGACCTCCGTCGCATCGTCGCCACCAGCGGATTCAAGAAATCCACAAGGACCGTTACGAGTCTCCCATGCTTCGTACAAGGTCCGAAGGCGAGCATTGACGTCATCGCAGGGGGCAGGTCGCTCTCGCCCGGTTTACGCGGCAGCGTTACGGGGGAATCGGGACGCCACAGTGCTACCACGGCGCGGGTGACCTGCCCTGCGAGATCGGGAAGACCGTCCCGGCGCTCACCGCCCGCAGCTTGTCCGGGTTGGCCACGTTGTGGATCGCGACGATCCGGCCGTCCTCGCCGAGGTCGAGGCTCATCGTGCCGATCACCCGCCCGGCGCCCCGGAAGACGATCGCCGGCCCGCCGTTGAGCTCGGCGAACTCCACCGTCATGTCGGCGAGCGCGACACCCTGGTAGGGCTGGTCGCCGAGGGTCGCGAACCAGGCCGCCACCCGGGCCGCGCCGGCGACCGGGCGGGTCGCCTGGCGGACCTTGCCACCGCCGTCGGTCCACACCGTCACGTCCGGCGCGAGCAGTTCCATCAGCGTGCTGAGGTCACCCCCGGTCGCCGCGGCGAGGAAGCGCTCGGTGACCGCCCGCTGCCGGCGCCGATCGGCGGGGAACCGGGGACGCCGGGCCCGCACGTGTTCCCGGGCGCGCAGCGCTGCCTGCCGTACCGTTGCCTCTGATCTTCCGACGGCGTCACCGATCTCGGCGTGAGCGAAACCGAAGACCTCCTTGAGGACGAAGACCGCGCGCTCGAGCGGGGTCAGCGACTCGAGCACGACCAGGAGAGCCATCGACACGGAGTCGGCGTCGCTCTCTGTCAAGATCGGCTCGGGCAGCCAAGGTCCGATGTAGGTCTCCCGGCGCGCCCGGGCCGACCGCAGCCGGTCGAGGGCCAGGTTCGACACGATCCGGATCAGGTAGGCCTCCGGCTCGGCGACCTCCGACCGGTCCGCGGCCGACCAGCGCAGCCAGGCGTCCTGCACGGTGTCCTCGGCGTCGGCGGCCGATCCGAGGATCCGATAGGCCACCGAGAACAGCAGGCCCCGCCGCGCCTCGAACTCCCGGCCGTCGTCCACGGTCAGGCCCCCAGGCTCAGCACGACGGCCACGGGCGTCAGGTAGAGCAGCGGGAACACCACATGCCCCCACGCGCGGGCCCGCAGCACAGTGATCACAGCACCGAGGAAATACAGGATCAGACCGATCCCGGCCACGACCCCGATCATGGGTACGAGGAGACCGGCCAGCAGCCCCGCCGCGCCCAGCGCCTTGGCCGTCCCCAGCCACACCCACCAGGACCGCGGCACACCGTAGGCGGCCAGCGGCTCGACGACCCACCTGGCGCCGAGGAACACGGACACGGCCGAGAACCCGACCCACAGCGCGGCAACGACGGTGACGACGACGTACATGGGCGATCCCTCCACGTTTCCGGATGACGACCCTCAGACGAGGCTGCCATTCCGGACGTGAAGCGCAGTGACGGCCGTCACGGCCCGCGCTCACGGCCTTCTGCACAGCAATCCACGCGGGTCGATTGACTCACCCCCGCCCAGCGGTGACGATGAGCGTTGTGGGAGCGCTCCCAGCTGCCCGTCCCCCGTTCTGCGACGTTTGGAAGGAATCTCCGTGACTTCATCCCCACGCGGGCGGCTCACCGTGCTGGCCGCGAGCGCTGCGGCGGCCACGCTGCTGCTGACGTCCTTGACGGCACAACCAGCCGCGGCGGAACCGACGCAGCACATCCCCAACGGCGACTTCACGACGGGGACGACCGGCTGGTGGTCCACCGACAACGCGCCGCTGTCCGCGGCCGGCGGAGAGCTCTGCGCCGAGGTCGCCGGCGGCACCACCAACGCCTGGGACGTCAGCCTCGGCCACAACGACATCCCGCTGGTCGACGGCGCCGCCTACGAGCTGAGCTTCCGCGCCCGGGCCAGTGTTCCGGTGAGCGTCCGGGCCAACGTGCAGCTCAACGAGGCGCCGTACACCACGGCGCTGTCCCGGACGGTTGCGCTGACCACCGAGGCGCAGACCTTCGTGTACGCCTTCAATGCCGACCTGGACTCGTCCAACGGCACGCTGACGTTCCAGCTCGGCGGCAGCGCCGACGCGTTCCGCTTCTGCCTGGACGACGTCTCGCTGACCAGTGACGCCGCCGCCCCGCCGGCCGGCCAGGAGCAACTGGAGAACGGCGACTTCGCCGACGGCACCGCGGGCTGGTACTCCTACGGCACCACGGCGACCGGGGTCGACGACGGACAGCTGTGCGCCACCGTGCCCGCCGGGCTGCCGAATCCCTGGGATGCCGGCATCGGGCAGAACAACGTGACCTTGACGGCCGGATCGTCGTACACGCTGTCGTTCGACGCCACGGCCACCCCGGGTGCCACCGTACGGGCAGCCGTCCAGCTCGGCGCCGAGCCGTACACGTCATATCTGAGCCGCGACGTCGCGCTGACCCCGACCCGGCAGCACCTGGAGTACACGTTCACCGCTCCCGAGGACACCACCGCGGGCCAGGTCGCCTTCCAGGTCGGCGGCGCGACCACGGAGTACCGGCTGTGCCTGGACAACGTGTCGCTGATCGGCGGCGAGGCGGAACCGCCGTACGTGCCGGAGACCGGGCCCCGGGTCCGGGTCAACCAGGTGGGCTACCTGCCGGGCGGACCGAAGAACGCGACTCTGGTCACCGAGGCCACCGCGGCACTGGACTGGCGGCTCGAGAACGCCGCAGGTGACGTGGCCGCGTCGGGCCGCACCACGCCGCGCGGAGTGGACGCCGCGTCGGGCCAGAACGTGCACACCATCGACTTCTCCGCCTACACCACGGCGGGAACCGGCTACACGCTCGTCGCCGACGGGCAGACCAGCCACCCGTTCGACATCTCCGGTGCCGTCTACCGGCAGCTGCGCTCGGACGCCCTGCAGTTCTTCTACATTCAGCGCAGCGGCATCGCGATCGACGGCGACCTGGTCGGCGACCGGTACGCCCGACCGGCCGGCCACCTGGGCGTCGCCCCGAACAAGGGCGACACCGACGTGCCCTGCCGGGCCGGCTCCTGCGACTACCGGCTGGACGTGCGCGGCGGCTGGTACGACGCCGGCGACCACGGCAAGTACGTGGTCAACGGCGGCATCGCCGTGCAGCAGCTGATGAGCACCTTCGAGCGCACCAAGACCGCGGTCACCGCCGCACACGGCGCCGGGCTCGCCGACAGCACGCTGCGGGTGCCCGAGCGGGGCAACCAGGTGCCCGACATCCTCGACGAGGCCCGCTGGGAGCTCGAGTTCCTGATGCGCATGCAGGTGCCGGCCGGCCGGCCGTTCGCCGGGATGGCCCACCACAAGATGCACGACGCCAACTGGACCGGCATCCCGATGCAGCCCCAGGACGACCCCGAGCAGCGCGAGCTCCACCCGCCGTCGACGGCGGCCACGCTGAACCTGGCGGCCACCGCGGCCCAGTGCGCGCGGCTGTTCGCGCCGTACGACGCGGCGTTCGCGGCCCGCTGCCTCACCGCCGCCCGCACCGCGTACGCCGCGGCGAAGGCCAACCCCGCGAAACCGGCGCAGGACCTGGGCGGCGGCGGTGGCGGGTACGGCGACGACGACGTCTCCGACGAGTTCTACTGGGCCGCCGCCGAGCTCTACCTGACCACCGGCGAGGCCGCGTTCCTGGCCGACGTCACCGCGTCCCGGCACCACACCGGCGACGTCTTCGCCGCCACCGGCTTCGGCTGGGGCAGCACCGCGGCGCTGGGCCGGCTCGACCTGGCCACGGTGCCCAGCGCGCTGCCGGCCGCCGACCGGCAGCGGATCCGCCAGTCGGTGGTGACCGCCGCGGACGGCTACCTCACCACCCTGCGGGCCCAGGCGTACGGGCTGCCGATGCCGGGCGACGCGGGCAGCTACTTCTGGGGCGCCAACAGCAACATCCTGAACAACGTCCAGGTGCTGGCGACCGCGTTCGACCTGACCGGCACGGCGAAGTACCGCGACGGAGCGGTGCAGGGCGTCGACTACATCTTCGGCCGCAACGCGCTGAACCAGTCGTACGTCACCGGCTGGGGCGAGAAGGCGTCGCAGAACCAGCACAGCCGGATCTTCGCCCACCAGAAGGACGCCCGGCTGCCGCATCCGCCGGCCGGATCGCTGGCCGGTGGCGCGAACGCCGGCCTGGACGACCCGTTCGCGAAGGATCTGCTCACCGGGTGCAAGCCGATGTTCTGCTACGTCGACGACATCGAGTCGTACGCGACCAACGAGGTCGCCATCAACTGGAACTCCGCCCTGGCCTGGGTCGCGTCGTTCCTGGCCGACCAGGAGAAGGGTGCGCCGGCCCCGGCCGTCTCCTGCCGGGCCGTCTACAGCAACTACGGCGACTGGGCGGACCGGACCGGGTTCACCGCGCAACTGGCGGTCACCAACACCGGCACCACGACCGTCGACGGCTGGGCGGTGCGCTTCGCCTTCCTCGGCGGCCAGCGCCTCCGCGAGGCGTGGTCGGCCGACGCCGCACAGTCCGGTGCCACGGTGACGGCCCGGAACACCGCCACGAACCGGCGCATCCAGCCCGGGGCGACGGTGTACTTCGGCTTCAACGCCACCACGCCGGGCGGCCCGAACCCGGCGCCGGAGCTGGTCACCCTCAACGGGACGGCCTGCGCACTGTCCTGACAGCGGCCGTCGTCAACCGATGCCGGCCCGGTTGCTCACGACCGGGCCGGCATCCGGGACGCCCGCGTCGTCACATGGTGGCCCGCTGCCGGGCCAGCTGGTCCCGCAGCCAGTGGTAGCTGGCGCGTGGTGTGCGGTTCCCGGTCGGATAGTCCACGTGCGCCAGGCCGAAGCGGGGACCGTACCCCCGGGCCCACTCGAAGTTGTCGATGAGGGACCAGTAGAAGTAGCCGCGCAGGTCCACCCCGGCCTCGGCGGCGGCGGTCACGTGCGTGGCGATGAAACGGATGCGGTCCGGGTCCGCGCCAAGATCCTCCCGCACCTCGGCGACGCCGTTCTCGGTGACGTAGATCGGGGGCAGGCCCGGGAAACGGCCGGCCAGACCGGTCAGCGTGTCGGTCAGGCCCCGCGGCTCGATCGGCCAG
Organism: Actinoplanes sp. NPDC023714; assembly: GCF_040639855.1. Taxonomy (NCBI): domain Bacteria; kingdom Bacillati; phylum Actinomycetota; class Actinomycetes; order Micromonosporales; family Micromonosporaceae; genus Actinoplanes; species Actinoplanes sp. NPDC023714. Next base: position 1,216,997 of record NZ_JBFAAR010000001.1, on the reverse strand, counting down.
CCGAGGTCGGTGACCGGCACCCCCTCGCGCGGCACGGACCGTACACCGATGTCACAGGCGGTGCGCAGCCCCGGGTCGGCCTGCTCGTACGGGGCCGCGGCGGCGTGGATCCGGTAGTAGTAGTTCACGCCGAGGAAGTCCAGCGGGGCGCCGATGAGCTCGAGATCGCCGGCACGCCGGAACGACAGGTCGCTCACCCCGGCGTAGAGCCGGTCGAACCCCTCCGGGTAGGTGCCACCCAGCACCGGATCGGTGAACTGCCGGTTGACCAGCAGGTCCATTCGCCGCGCGGCTTCCCGGTCCGCCTCGGTGCCGGTCGCCGGCACGGCCGGGGACAGGTTGAGCGTGATGCCCACCCGGGCGCCCGGGCAGGCGGCCCGGACCGCAGCGACCGCCAGCCCGTGCCCGACCAGCAGGTGGTGCGCGGCCGCGAGTGCGCCGTGGCCCTCGGTCGCGCCCGGGGCGTGCCGGCCCTCGGCGTAGCCGACGATCGACGAGCAGTACGGCTCGTTGAGCGTGATCCAGTCACGCACCCGGTCACCGAGCCGTCCGGCGGCCACGGCTGCGTACTCGGCGAAGCGCTCCGCCGTGTCCCGCACCCGCCACCCACCCCGGTCCTCGAGCGCCTGCGGCAGGTCCCAGTGGTAGAGCGTGACGAACGGCCGGATACCGCGCTCGCACAGGGCGTCGACGAGCCGGTCGTAGTAGTCCAGGCCCGGCTTGTTCACCTCGCCCTCGCCCGACGGCACGATCCGCGGCCAGGCGATCGAGAATCGGTAGGCGCTCGCGCCCAGACCGTCGAGCAGGTCCACGTCGTCGCGCCACCGGTGATAGCTGTCGCACGCCACCGCCCCCGAGGTGGCGTCGGCGACGGTACCCGGCCGCCGGCTGAACGTGTCCCAGATCGAGTCGCCACGGCCGTCCTCGGCCACCGCGCCCTCGATCTGATAGGCCGCGGTGGCGGCGCCCCAGAGAAAACCGGCGGGCATCCGCGGCAGTTCCGAGTCCGTCATCCTTTGATCGCTCCCTGCATGATGCCGCCGACGATCTGCCGGCCGAGGACCATGAAGATCACCAGGATCGGCACGGTGGCCAGCAGCGTGCCGGTGAGGGTGAGGGTGTAGTCGGTGGTGTAGCCGCTGGCCAGCGCGGAGAGCGCGACCTGGACCGTGGCGTTGTCCTGCAGCACGACCAACGGCCAGAAGAAGTCGTTCCACGCCTGCATGAAGGTGAACAGGCCGAGCACCGCCGCCGCGGGGCGCGCCGCCGGCAGCACGACGTGCCAGAAGAGGCCGAACGTGCTGCAGCCGTCGATCCGGCCGGCCTCCAGCAGCTCGTCGGGCACGGCCCGGCCCAGGTACTGCGTCATGAAGAAGACGCCGAACGCGGTGACCAGGCCGGGGACGATCACGGCGGCGAGCCGGTCGGTCCAGCCGAATTCGGCCATCAGCAGGTAGAGCGGGATGATGCCGAGCTGCTGCGGCACCACCGACGTGCCGATGGCGACGACGAGCAGTATCTTGCGTCCGCGGAAGCGCAGCTTGGCGAAGGAGAAACCGGCCAGCGTCGAGAAGAAGACCACGGAGATCGTCACCGAGCCGCTGACGATGAACGAGTTGAGCAGCGCCTCGGCGAAGTCGGTGGAGTCGAAGACCCGCGCGATGTTGTCGAACAGGTGCCCGCCCGGGATCAGGACCGGTGGCACCGCGGCGACGGCGTCACTGGTCTGCGACGACACGACCAGCGACCAGTAGAGCGGAAAGACCGATCCGGCCACGACCGCGAGCAGGGCGGCGTAGGTCCAGACCGAGGCCTTGCGCGGATGACCGAGAGCACGGCGACGTGCCCGGCTTCGCGGCGCCGGTGTCTCGGTGCGGGTGGACGGTGGGTCGGCGAGAACGGTCACGACTACTCCTCGTCGTTGGCGATGCGCCGGGTGATCAGGTAGTTGGCGACCGCGAAGACGGCGATGACGAGGCAGAGCGTCCAGGCGATCGCGGAGGCGTAGCCGAACCGGAACTCACGGAAACCCTGCTCGTACATGAACAGCGCGGCCGTCTGGAACTGCCGGTCGGAGCCGCCCGTGGGCGTCGAGCTGCCGGCGAACAGCAGCGGCTCGGCCATGACCTGCAGGCCGCCGATCGTCGAGATCACCGCGGTGAAGATGATCGTCGGGCGCAGCATGGGCACGGTGATCCGCCAGAACTGCTGCGCCGAGGACGCGCCGTCGAGCTCCGCGGCCTCGTACAGGTCATGGGGAACGGCCTGCATGGAGGCGAGGTAGATGAGCGCGTTGTAGCCGGTCCAGCGCCACGCCACGATGATCGAGATGGCCAGGTGGGAGCTCCACGTGTCGGCCTGCCAGTCGATCGGGCCGACGCCGACGACGCCGAGCAGCCAGTTCACCATGCCGAAGTCGCGGCCGAACATCTGGGTGAAGACGATCGTCACCGCCACGATGGACGTGATGTTCGGCAGCAGCACGCCCATGCGCAGGCTCGTGCGGGCCCGCAGCCTGTGGTTCAGCAGATGCGCGATCCAGAGAGCGGCGAGCAACTGTGGAACCGTCGACAGCAGCCAGATGCTGAGCGTGTTGCCGAGGGCGTTCCAGAAGTAGGCGTCCTGCAGCAGCTCGCGGTAGTTCGCCAAGCCGACCCACTCGTGCGAGCCGGAATCGAGAAGGTCCCAGTCGTTGAACGAGACGTACCCGGTGTAGATCAGCGGGAAGAGTCCGAACGCGCCGAAGAGCAGGAAGAACGGGAGTACGTACAGGTACGGCGAACCCTTGGTGTCCAGCCGGGTCAATCTCGCCCGACTGGTGGTCAGCGCGGGGATGGCCATGGTCGTTCCTTCGTCGCCGGGGCGGCCGGCGATCCGTGGACCGCCGGCCGTACGGGTGGGCTACTTGGCGAGGCGCTCGACGTCGCTGACGGTCTGCTGCCAGGACTCGTCGGAGCTCTGCTTGCCCTGCTCGACGCGCACCAGGCCGTCGCGGATGGTGGTCTGGATGTCACCGGTGCGCGGGCCCTGGTACTGCGGCTTCAACTCCTTGGCGGCCGTCGTAAAGATCTTGCCGACCGGCGCGTCGTTGAAGAACGGGTCCTTGTACTCGGCGATCTCCGGCTTGTCGTACAGCGCCGGGATGGAGGGCAGCAGCCCCTTCGAGGTGAAGACCCTGGCCTGCTGCTCGGGCCTGGTCAGCCAGTCGGCGAGCTTCTTCGCCTCCTCGACGTGCTTGCCCTGCTGGGGAACGGTCAAGTACGAGCCGCCCCAGTTGCCGCCGCCGCCGGGCACGGCCGCCACGTCCCACTTGCCGGCCGCGTCCTTGGACTGGTCCTTGATCTTGGCCATCATCCAGGCGGGGCAGGCGATGGTCGCGAACTGGCCCTTGGCGAAGCCGTTGTTCCACTCCGGGGAGCTTTCGAGCAGCTTGGCCGACAGGTTGCTCTGCACCGCCCGGACGACCAGGTCCCAGGCCTCCCGCACCTCGGGGTTGCTGCCCACGACGACGGTGTTGTCCTCGCTGTAGAAGCCGACGGGCGCCTGTCCGATGACGGCGTTGTACAGAGCGCCCGCGCCGTCGAAGAACGCCGTGCCGGCCGGCGCCTTCTGGGTGTACTTCTGCCCCTGCTCGATGTACTTGTCCCAGCCGCTCGCCCACGACGCGGAGACCTCGTCGCGGTCGGTGGGCAGGCCGGCCTCCTGGAACAGGTCGCGCCGGTAGCAGATGGCCAGGCCGCCGACGTCGGTGCCGTACCCGATCTGCTGACCGTCCTTGGTCAGCGACGCCTGCCACTTCCAGGGCAGGTAGTCCGCCTGGCGCTCGGTGCCCAGGTCGGTGAACTTCTTGCCGACCTCGCGCATCTGCGCGATGAAGCCGGTGTCGACGCCCTCGATGTCGCCGGCGCCCGACCCGGTGGCGATGTGCGTGGCGAGATTACGGTGGTGATCGTTGTAGGCGGCCGTGTTCTGCTTGATCTTGACGTTGGGGTTCGCCTTCTCGTACTCCCGGTACAGCTCCTCGTAGCCGAAGTTGCCGAACAGGTTGACGTTCAGCGTGACGTCGCCGCCGCTGCCCGTACCGTCGTCGCCGCCGGAGCCGCACGCGGTCAGCATCACCGCGGCGGCCGTCGCCGCGGTCAAGGCCCGCAAGGATCGAGACAAGAGCATGACAGTTTTCCCCTATTTCATCGGATGTAATCGGTTACATGAAACCGGTTACACGCTGCTGAACCGGAGCTTCGAACGACTTGGGTCGACACAGAGGCCGGCGTGGATGCGGCCGGAGAATCGTTGCGACGGGGTGGGTGTGGCCCCTCGAGCCAAGAGTCTGCATCGATCGATGCCACTCCCGTCAAGTCACGAAAGGGTAACGGGATCCACTGTGTTGACTCGGGCGACACGGCGCTGTTACGGTTTTGAAACCGGTTACATAAGGATGTCTCGCGTGTCCAGCATCAGAGAAGTGGCACGTCGTAGCGGCGTATCCGTCGCCACCGTGTCCCGCGTCTTCAACACCCCGGAGGTGGTCAGCCGGCAGACGCGTCAGCTCGTTCTCGGCGTGGCCGCCGAGATCGGTTACCTGCCGAACGAGTCGGCCCGCACCCTCGCGACCAAGAAGTCCAACATGGTCGGCCTGGTGTGGGACACCGACCACCGCCGCCCCGGCTGGCGTCATCCGTTCCTGCAGGACATCCTGGTGGCGCTGAAGAGCGCGCTCAGCGCGCACGGCCTGCACCTGCTCATGCTGGCGCCCGACCCGGGCGCCGGTCCGGCCGACCCGCAGCGTTTCCTGCGCACCGTCCAGCGCCACGACGTCGACGGCGTGGTCATCATCGACAACGGCAGCCGGGATCCCGCGGTGCTGGCCCTCGTCGACGCCGCGGTGCCCTGTGTCGCCCTGGACCTGCAGTTCACCGGACCGACCTGCACCTACATCGCCTCCGACAACGCCGGGGGCGGCCGGCTGGCCGCGGCACATCTGATCGAACGCGGTCACCGGCGCATCGCCACCATCACCGGACCGGCTCGCAACTGGCCGGCCGCGCAACGCCTGGCCGGCTTCCGGGAGACGCTCGCCGAGGCAGGGATCACCCTGGCCGATGACGACGTGGTGGCCGGCGACTTCTATCTGGACAGCGGGCACGCCGCCATGACCCGGCTGCTCGCCCGCGACCCCCGCCCGACCGCCGTGTTCGCCGCCGGAGACGAGATGGCGGTCGGCGCGATCAAGGCGATCCACGAGGCCGGTCTGCGCGTTCCCGACGACGTCGCCGTCATCGGCTTCGACGACATCGAGGTGGCGGCGCTGATCCCGCCCGGGCTGACCACCGTCACGCAGGACAAGATCGGTTTCGGTACGGCGGCCGCGGAGTCCCTCATGGCGATGCTCGCCGGCACGGCGACCCCACCCGCACCGACCACGCTGCCCACCACGCTGATCCTCCGCGGCTCCACCTGAGCGGCCACTACCGACCCGGTGCGCGACGAGCGGGTCCGGATAGGCGATCCCGACGCCATGGACAGGCTTCACGTGCTCTCTGTCGCGAATGTTCACCGAGAACAGGTGTGACCTGCCGTATTCGCGTGCTGTATGCGCGTTGTCGACATGCGGTGACCTGCACCGGTTGGTACGTACGGTTGGAGTACGTCGCGGTCCGGTTTGATCGCGTTGACCAGGGTCGACGCCGATGTTTTGATCAACTTGCAACAAGTTGATCTTGGAACCGGAGCGACACTTTGACGCAGCAGCCGCCCTTCGACCCCAACCAGCCCGGAGCTCAGGTTCCGCCGCCGTACCCGGGCGCCGCACCCGGCCAGCCGTACCCCGGCGCTGCACCCGGCCAGCCGTACCCCGGCCAGCCATACCCCGGCCAGCCGCCGTACCCGGGTGCAGTCGCCGGCCAGCCATACCCGCCGCAGCCGCAGCCGCCGGCGAAGAAGAGCAAGAAGAAGCTGATCATCGGCGGAATCGCCGGCGTCGTCCTGCTCGCTTGTCTCGGCACCGCGATCACCGGCGGCGGTGACGACAGCGCCGCGCCGGAGAAGACGACCGCGGCCGCGGACGCGGGTAAGGGCGACGCGCCCGCCGCCGACGAGGTCAAGGCCGAGGAGACCAAGGCTGAGGAGACCGAGAAGGCCGAGGAACCGGCGAAGGACGAGACACCCGGGCTCAAGGACGCCGCCCGTGACGGCAAGTTCGAGTTCAAGGTCGCCGGCGTCAAGTGCGGTGTGAAGCAGATCGGCTCGGACTTCCTGAACCAGAAGGCCCAGGGCCAGTACTGCCTGATCAACGTGTCGGTGAAGAACATCGGCAAGGAGGCACAGGACTTCGCCGACTCGGTCCAGAAGGCCTTCGACGCCGACGAGGTCGAGTACGCCGTCGACTCCGGCGCCGCGATCTACCTCGAGGACAACAAGGTCCTCTTCACGAAGATCAACCCGGGCAACACCGTCAAGGGCACCCTCGTCTTCGACGTTCCGAAGGGCACGAAGCTGACCTCGGTCGAGCTGCACGACTCGATGTTCTCCGGCGGTGTCACCGTCAACCTGAAGTAGCCGAACCCGCCCCCACCGGGGTGAACACCGACAGCCGGGCCGCGACCTTCATGGTCCTGGCCCGGCTGTTGTTCTCTCGCCAAGCCGCACAACCCAGGGAGCAAAAAGGCTCCCGCCAAAAGGTGGGAGCCTGTGAGCGAGGCCAGCGATCACACCGCTGACCTGCCGAAAACGCGTGGGCGATACTGGGATCGAACCAGTGACCTCTCCGGTGTGAACGGAGCGCTCTCCCGCTGAGCTAATCGCCCTCAACGAGATGGAACTGTACTAGACGGTGGCGGGGCGACGCTAACCAGGGGGTCAGCGCGCCGCGAGCCAGTCCATCGCCTCCTGGTAGAGGTCGACGCCGAAGCTGAGCTTCACGCTGGTCCAGACGACGGCGCTGATGAAGAGGAAGCCGACGAGGCCGACCAGGGCGCGCACCGGCAGGGACTGCCGGCCGATCCAGTGGGTCCAGCTCTGCACGTGCTTCTTCGTGAAGGCGAGCAGCCCCTTGGCCCAGTGGAATTCGAGGGCCAGGATCGCCAGGCCGAGGATCACGATGGCCCATCCCGGACCCGGGAACGGGATGAGCACGATGCCTATGGCGACCACGAGGCCACCCAGGACGCCGACACCGATCTTGAGAGCGAGCCGCCCGGTCGGGTTGGACCGGATACGGTCGAGCACACGCACGTCTGAGACTCCGTCGTCCGTTTTTGGACCCATTTCATCCCCCAGTGTCCCGGAGCCCCGTCACCACCCGGGAGAAATGGACGTTACCGGAGTAAGTCAACTGCTGGACCACCCGACGCCGGGCGGAACCGAGTACCTGGGCAGAACAGGACAAGATATCGCTTTGCGTCCTGCGCGGTGGCGTTTTCGGAACCGTCTTCCCACTACTGGGTGAGATCAGCGTATGGCGGAGCGTAATGACAGGGATCACCTGAGTATGGGAAACGCGGGGTTCACCAGCCTCGCAGCGGTGCCGGGGGGAGTTCGTCCATGAGTACCATTCGTCCAACGACCGTCGAGGTCGAAACCTCGCTGCGGCTCGTAGCGCCTGACGCGACGGCACTGCCCGTGCGCGCCAGTCTGCGGTACGACCCAGCCGACCCGTATGCGGTCCACGTGTTGTTCCACGCAGAATCAGCCGGTGGGGAAGCCGTGAGCTGGTCCTTCGCGCGGGAGCTGCTCGTGACAGGGCTCGATGAGCCCGCCGGGATCGGCGACGTCCGGGTGTGGCCGTGGGCCACGCCGCGGGGCGATTTCGTCGCCCTGGCGCTGTCGTCTCCGGACGGCAACGCCTTGTTCGAGGTGCCGCGCAGCGTCCTGGTCCGGTTCCTCCGGCGCACCTATGTGGTGGTGCCGCGGGGCCGGGAGTCCGACCACCTGGACGTCGACGCGGCGGTGAACCGTCTTCTGGCGGGTCGATAAAGAGCAAAGCAGCACGAAGGCCGAAGGGCGACCCGTACGGACACTGCCGGTCCGTGCGGGTCGCTCTTTATCAAGATAAATCGTGCGATCTCCGAAAAGAAATCGGAATCGAACATATAGCGAATACCGAGCTGGAAACGGACAAAAGCCTCACTCTGATCACTAGTGAGTGCGTAGACGGTCATCGACAGTTACCGTCGGCGCGATGCCCGCAATCACTTCCGCCGATACGGCGCCCGCGTACACCCTGCCCGACTGGGCGGGGATCAGCGGCTGCGCCCTTCCGGTGACCGCCGGCGCCGTCACCGGACTCCTCACCCACCACGCTCTCCTGCTGACCGTTAGCGGTCCGGTGATCGCCGAGGTGGACTTCACCGTCCACCGGTGCGAGCCGGGCACCCTGCTCTGGATCCGGCCCGGCCAGGCGGTCAGGATCGAGCCCGGTGACCACGAGACGGCCACCGCCGTCTTCCGCCCCGGGCTGTTCCGGCAGGACGAGCTGCCCGGCCTGGAACCGGATCATCCGGGCGGACCGGCCCGGACGCCGGTTCCGCTCGGCGAGGTCGCCCGGGAGACCGGGGCGGCCCTCGCCCGGATCCGGCAGGACGCCGCCGGCCCGCCCGGCGACGCCGCCGCGGCCCTGCTCCGGCACCAGCTCGCCGCCCTGCTGCTGCGCCTGCTGCTGCTCGATCCGGGACCGGAGGCGCCGGGCCACGTCGAGACCCGGACGTTCGAGCGGTTCCGCGCCCGCCTCGAGGAGGGCTACCCGAACAGCCGGCGGGTCGAGGACTACGCCGGCGAGCTGGGCTGCTCGGTCCGTACCCTCACCCGCGCGAGCCTCGCGATCACCGGCCGGACCGCGAAGCAGGTGGTCGACGACCGGGTCGCGCTCCAGGCCCGGCGGCTGCTCGCGGCGACCGGGCTGAGCGTCGCCGAGGTGGGGCGCAGCCTCGGGTTCGCCGAGCCGACCAACTTCGGGCGCTTCTTCCACCGGGAGACGGGTCTGAGCCCGGGCCAGTTCCGCGGAAACTTCGTGGAGGATCACCCGGGCGGGATACCCGGTCAGCGACCGCCCTCTGACTGACGGTAGTTCACCGGTCCGTAATTCCCATAAACCCCTGGGGTATATGCGTCCAGGTGGCGCGGGCGGGGCATGATAGTCAGGTGCAGATCTCCGCTCGCGGTGACTACGCGGTCCGGGCCGCCCTCAGTTTGGCGCAGGCCTACCCCGCCCTGATGTCCGCCCAGGCCATTGCCCAAGAACAAGAGATGCCTCGGAAGTTCCTCGAGGCCGTGCTCGCCGACCTCCGCCGTGCGGGTGTGGTGCGTGCCCAGCGTGGCGCCGAGGGTGGCTACACGCTGTCGCACCCACCGCGCGACGTCGCGGTCGGCCAGATCATCCGGGCCGTCGACGGCCCGCTCGCCGGCGTGCGCGGCCTCCGCCCGGAGGAGACGCAGTACACCGGCGCCGCCGAGAACCTGCCGAACCTCTGGGTGGCGGTGCGCGCGGCGGTCCGCGAGGTCCTCGACGAGGTGAGCCTCGCCGAGCTGCTCAGCGGGCGGATGCCGGCGCACGTCCGGAAGCTCACGACCAGGCCGGACGCCTGGCAGCCGCGCTGACGTTTGTGAATCGAGCCCATCGGGAATCGTCTGATCATCCACCACGAGATGGGAGATGGATCCGATGGGACTCGTGTTCCGCAGCCGCAAGAAGTTCGGTCCGCTGATCCTGAACTTCACCGAGAACGGCTACTCGTCCTGGAGCCTCAAGATCGGCCGTTGGTCCTGGAACTCCAGGACCCGCGCCCACCGCTACGACCTCCCGGGCCCGCTGTCCTGGAAGCAGGACAAGTCACGCAGCCGGTGACGGTGACGAGATGACGACGTCCCCGCCCAGGCGGCCGTGTTCCGGCCGCCGGGTGACGGCCCCCGCGTCGATCATCGAGTGCAGCACCCGGACGGCGTCCGCCGCGCGGTAGACCGTCTCGGTCAGCGTGAACGTGCGCAGTTCGGTCACCGACGCCGAACCCACGACGGACAGGTGCGCCATCAGCTCGCGGCGCAGCGGACCGGGGTGCGGCGTCAGCGAGATGTCGATGAGGTGCCGTTCCGGGTCGGCGGGATCGCGCAGGCGTACCCCCGCGAACTCGTCGACCGCCCACAGCGCCTCCTTGAAGCTCTCCAGGCTCTTCGCGGAGGTGGTGGCGAACGCCACCACCTCGCCGGGCTCCTCCCCGGTCGCCAGTTCCGCGGCCGTGACCAGCGGGAATCCACAGTCCCGATAGGGGTCGGCGGACACTCCGGGCGCCAGCACGAGCAGGACCTCGGCCGGTTTCCCCGCCGCGACGGCGCCGACGGTGGTCACGCTGGGCGGCGCGCTTGCGCTTGCCGCGTCCAGATAAGCGAGCAGGGGTACGCGCGAGGCTCCCGCGGCTTTGATCGCGACCGGCAGGCGAGCGTCCGTGCCACCACCCACGGGCAGCACCGACAGCCCCGCTCCCGCGCCGGCCTCGCGCTGCGCGGCGGTGAGCCGCTCCCCGGTCCTCGCGACGTCGTCGCCGACCGCCACCATGGACAGTTCCCGGCCCCGGGCCAGGTCGGGCAGGTCGGCGAGGACCCGGACGGCAGCCTCGGCCGCATCCCCGGCGTCGGCGTCGGCGTAGCCGTGCACATAGGTCGCCCGGCGGGACCGGTGCAGCGCGCCGGCCGACCAGGCTTCCAGGTGGCGGACGAGGAGCTCACGTTTCACGGTCGCGATGGCGGACATACCGCGTTTCTACCCTGTCCACAGAGCAACCCGAAACTTGTACCTACGGTATTCAACCGAGCACTATGTGATACATGGCCCCTCCGCTCGCTGAACTCACCGCCCAGGCGCAGACGCTCTCGTCCGCCGGCGACCTCACGGGCGCCCAGGCTCTGCTGGACCGGGTGCTGCGCGACGCCAACGCCGATCCCCGCCGCGCCACCGCCGATCTGGCCATCGCGGCGGCCCTCTACGCCCGGGTGCTGATCGCCCTCGGCGACCCCCAGGCCGCCCGGCTCTGGGCCGCGTTCGCGCACGCCGCCGAGGAGCGCCTGCACGGCCCGCGCGACGAGCGGACCATCGCGGCCGCCGCCACCCACGCGGCCGTCCTGCAGCGGATCGGCCAGCACGGCCGGGCCGCGCTGGTCTACCACGATCTGGTCGGCGCGCTGGCGAGGCTGGACGGCCCGGAGGCGCCGCGGGTGCTCGCGGCCGAAGCCGACCTCGCGATCGCCGAGCACGCGGCCGGGCACTGCGGCACCGCCCGGGCGCGGCTCGCGCGGGCGTGGCGGCACCACCGGGAGACGTACGGGGACGCGGATCCCGCCGGGATCAAGATGCTGGCCCGGCTCGGGGCGATGGAACGCGAGTGCGGCCGGGACGCCGAGGCCGCCGAGCACCTCCGGCTCGCGCAGGAGCTGAGCGCGCGCCACCTGCCGGCCGACCACCCCCTCGCGAAGCAGGCGGCCCGGCTCGCCGCCGCGAAACCGACCGGCCGGCACACCTGCGGCCACCGGGAGCAGACCGGCGGGACCCCGTTCCGCCCCTTTCCGCGCCGCCCCACCGTCACCGACCCGGGGCCGTCCGGGCCGGCGCCCTACCCGGCCGACGCCCCCGGGATGCCGGCCGCCGACGACCGCCCCACCGACCCGAAGGGGTCCGTCTATCCGTTCGACGGCATGCCGGAACCGGACAACCGGCCCACCGATCCGAACGGCGGGCTCTACCAGCAACCGCTCTATCTCAGCGATGTGCACCGGCTGCCCGGTGACCTGACCGGGCGGCACGCGCGCGCCGACACCCCTCCGCCGCTGCCCGGGCGGAAGGCGCCGGACTACGGCGACGACGGCAAGCCGCTGCCGGTGGGGACGGCGGCTCCCCTCGTACCCGGAAGGAAGCCGCAGCGGAACCGCTCAGCGCAACCACTGCTGCTCGCCGCCGTCCTGGCAGGCGGCGTCGCGGCAGCGGCGGCCGTCGTGATCCTCACCCTGCCGGACGCCGACGGCGCGACCGAGGCGACAGCGCCACCGCCACCACCGGCGTCGCCGGCACTCGCGCCCAGCACGGAGAGCGCGCCCAGCCCGGAAGCGGGTGATCGCGGAGCGCCCCAGAACGTGCGGCTGCGCGACGACGGCGACAGCGTGTCCCTCCAGTGGGCATATCCGGACGGCGCGGACGGGCCGGTGCACCTGCTGGCCGGCAAGGACGGCGCGGAGCCGAGGAAGTTCCAGGAGCTCGCGGCCGGCGCGTCCGACTACGTGGTCTACAGCCTCAGCGAGACGGCTGACTACTGCTTCCGGGTCGCCGTGGACTACGGCTCCGGCCGGATCGCCGGCTCGGCGCCGGTGTGCACGCGCCGGTGACCGCCACTGATCAGCCCCCGCAGCAGGCGCAACCTATTCGCAACCCGGAACGACCCGATCTGCGACCGGGACGGCCCAGTGTTGAACGTCACGGCGACCACAGGAGAGTAGGGGCAGTGACGACGGAGACGGTTGGCTGTGTCCCCGCCCTCGACGATCTCGAAAGAGCCGTCGAGGAACTCGAGAGCCGTCCCATGTCGCAGTTCCGCACCGTCCGCGAACCCGCCGCCGAGCTGGAGCGCCAGGCCCGTGAGCGGGGCGCCGAGGAACTGGCGCAGCGCGCCCTGCTGCTGTGCGCCGGGGTCATGCTCCGCGAGGGCCGCACCGGTGAGGGCGGCCAGATCGCCCACCAGGTGTGCGCGTGGGCGGAACGGCACGACGCGCCGACCGTGCAGGCCCGGGCCCACCGGGAGCTCTCCATCTTCTACCGGGCCGTCGGCGACTCCTCCGAAGGCCTCACCCACGCCGTGCAGGCCGTCGCCGTGCTGCCCGAGGACGCCCCCGGCAGCGTGCGCGCCCGGCACCTGCTGTCACTCTCCGTCGCGCTCGAGGAGGGCGGCTCCTACGCCGACGGCGAGCGCCGGGCCCGGGAGGCGCTCACCCTCGCCGCCACGGCCGGCGACACCGAGATGACGATGCTCGTGCTCAACAACATGGCGTACAGCGCCTTCGAGCTGGGCGACGAGCCGGCCGCCCGCCGGCTCGTCGAGCAGATGCGCGAGATCCAGGCGCGGACCGGCCACCGGTTCGGCGCCAACGAGGTCGACACGATGGCCCGGGTCGAGCTGATGGGCGGCCGGTTCGAGGCCGTCGAGGACCTGCTCCGGCCGGTCCTCGCCGACCAGGTCCTGGCGAACGAGAGCGACGCCGTCGCCGAGTGCCTGCTCACCCTGGCCCTGGCGCGCCGGCAGAACGGCCGGTTCGACGGCTGCCAGGAGGCGCTCGACGCCGCCCGCAAGCTCTGCGCCGAACGGGAGCTCGCGGCCGTGAGCGCGCGGGTGCGCGAGGAGCAGGCCGCCCTCTTCGCGGCGACCGGGCGCTACGCCGAGGCGTACGAGGAGCACCGCGCCTTCCACGCCGAGTCGACGGCGCTGCACTCGGCCCAGCGCGACGCCCGGGCCCGGGCGCTGCAGGCCGTCTTCGAGGCGAACGAGGCGCGCCGGGCCAGCGAGCACTTCCGCGAGATGGCCCACCGGGACGCGCTGACCGGGCTCTACAACCGCCGCCACATCAACGAGCGGGTGCCGGCCCTGCTCGTCGAGGCGGCCGCGGCCCGCCGTCCGCTCTCCCTCGCGATCATCGATCTCGACCACTTCAAGCGGGTCAACGACACGCTCTCGCACGCCACCGGCGACATGGTCCTGCAGCACGTCGCCGAGTTGCTGGAGGAGGCCGCCGCCGGTCCGGCCATCGCCGCGCGGATGGGCGGCGAGGAGTTCCTGCTCGTCTTCCCGGGCGTGGACGCCGCCGAGGCGGCCCAGCGCTGCGAGCGGCTGCGGCTGCGGATCCGGGCGCACGGCTGGGAGCCGATCACCGGGACGCTGCAGGTCACCACGAGCGTCGGGGTGACGACGGCGCCGGACGGCCAGGCCACGTTCTCGGCGCTGCTCTCCCAGGCAGACCGCAATCTGTACGCCGCCAAACGGGGCGGCCGCGATCGGGTGGTGTCCGGCGCGGCGGGGTAACCCCGTACCCGTGGTAATCTTCATGAGCCGGTTCACCGGCGTCTCCGGCGTCCGCACCCACGACCGGCATCACGACGCCCCCGGCCTGCCGATCGTCCTGGTGCACGGCCTGGCCGTGTCGCACCGCTACCTCATGCCGGCCGCCACCGCCCTGGCCCGGCTCGGCCATCCGGTGCTGGTGCCGGACCTGCCCGGTTTCGGGCGGAGCGGCAAACCCGGCGACGCCTGGGACGTGGAACGGCACGCCCGTCACCTCGGCCGCTGGCTGGACGCCCTGGGCGTGGACCGGGCCTGCCTGGCCGGTCACTCGTTCGGGGCCGAGGTGGTGGCCCGCCTCGCGATACGCCGCCCCGCCCTCGCCGCCGCCCTGGTCCTGGCCGCGCCCACATCCGACCCGGTGGCCCGGTCCCGCACCGGCCTCGCCCGCCGCTTCCTGATCGACATGCTCGTCGAAGCACCGGGCCAGGCCCCGATGATCGCCTGGGACGTGGCGGTGGCCCGCCCCTGGCGCGTCCTCGCGACCGTCGGCCACTCGGTCCGCAACGCCATCGAGGACGACCTGCCGCACCTCCCGGTCCGCCCCCTCGTCCTCGGCGGCTCCCTCGACCCGATCGCCCCGCTCCGCTGGCGGGCGAGCGTGGCCACCCGGACCGGCGGCGTCGCGGTGACCATCCCGGGCGCGGCACACAACGTGATGACGACGTCGGGCCGCCGTGCCGCGAATGTCATATCCGCGCATCTCGCCCATGGTGAGCGGGTAGAGCGGCAGTCATGCAAGCGCGCCACACCACCGGGCTACTCCTCGTCGGCGTCCTGCTGACTTTCTTCTGCACCGTGGCCGTGAACCTCTTCTTCTGACTCGCCTGCCGCGGGCGGCCGGAGGTTCAGCACCGCGAGAACCGCGAGCGGGCCGGCGGGACACCGCCAGGCCGGGGCCCGGTCACTCGCCGGTCGCGCCGCCGGCCAGCTCCGCGACGATGTCGAGGTGGCCCGCGTGGCGGGCGTACTCCTGGAACATGTGGAAGAGGATGCGTTCGAGGGTGGCGGGCGGGGCGCCGTCCCAGCGTGGGCCCGGCCGGCCCACCGTGGCGAGGTCGGTGGTGCGGACGACCTCGTCGGTGTGGCGGGCCTGGGCGCGCAGGCCGGCGATCAGGGACTCGGCGGTCTCGGTGGGGTCCACATGCCACCGGGCGTCCAGGCGGGCGTTCTCGCGGTCGGCCCAGGGGTCGGGGATCGGGGCGCCCTGGAAGCCCCACTCGATCCAGCGGCGTTCCATGTGGCGCAGGTGTTTGACCAGTTCGAGCGGGGTCCAGCCGGAGGGCAGGCGGCTCGTCCGCCGGTCGGCTTCGGGGAGGGCGGCGACCTTGGCGATCACGGTCTCCCGGAAGTAGCCGAGGTAGTCGAGGAAGACGTCGGCGCGGTCGGCGGCGGGGACGGTCGGCGCGGGGAACTCGATGCTCACCCCGACGATTATGGTCAGGTATGAGCGATATTCGGGTGCGGCCGGCCGGCGAGGACGACCGGGAGGGCGTCGCGCGGGTGCTGCGGGCGTCGTGGGGCGGGACCGTCGTGGTGGCGCACGGGACCGCCTACGACGCCGCGCTGCTGCCCGCCCTGATCACCGGGACCGCGGAGGCGATCACCGGGGTGCTCACCTATCACGTCGGCGGGGACGCCATGGAGATCGTGAGCATCGACGCCGTGACGCGGCGGTCGGGCGTGGGGACGGCCCTGCTCGGCGCGGCGGTCGGCCTCGCCCGGCGGCGGGGGCTGCGCCGGGTCTGGCTGATCACCACGAACGACAATCTGGACGCTCTGCGGTTCTATCAGCGGCGCGGGCTGCGGATCGTCGGCGTCTCGCCGGGCGCCGTGGACGAGGCGCGGCGGATCAAACCGGGTATTCCGGAGACCGGCGACTACGGGATACCGCTGCACGACGAGCTGGTTCTAGAGGTCCAGCTCGACGACGACCGGGTAGTGGTCTGAGGCGTGGTCGGCAGTGGACGTCCGGACCACCCGCAGGTCGTGGGCGCGCCGGGCCAGCGCCGGGCTCGCCAGCACGTAGTCGAGGCGGGTCTCGGCGAACTCCGCGCCGCGCAGGCCGGCCGTCGGCACGGTCGGGCCGGCGCCCCGGCCGAGATCCGCGAAGCCCGCTCGCAGGAACGCCGCGACGGCCCGGGTGTCGGCCGCACCGGACGGGGAGACGTGGCGGCGCCGGTAGACGTCCGGCAGCGAGGCCAGCGCCCCGGTGTGGTCCTCCCCCGGTGCCAGCCCGTTCAGGTCGCCGGCCAGCGCCACCAGGCCGCCGGCCGAGGCGTGCCGGGCGGCCAGCCAGATCGCCTCGCGCATCCGGCGGTACGGCGAGTACGGCGTGAGGTGGGTGCTCACCACGGTGAGCGGGCCCGCCGGCGTGGGCACCACCACCGTCGCGGCGGCGTGGTGCAGCCGCCAGCGGACGCTCGTCCGGCGCGCGACGGTCAGCGGCGGGCGGACCAGGACGGCGACCGGCTGACCGAAGACCACCGGCCGGGCCAGGTGGGCGGTCATCCCGATCGCCTCCGCGAAGGCGCCGAGCCTGCTTCCCTCGTACCGATGGAAGTCGCGCAGCTCTTGCACCGCCAGGATGTCGGGGCGCACCTCCCGGACCACCTCGACGATCGCCGGAAGGCGATCGCCTCCACCGTTGAGGATGTTCCAGGTCATCAGCCTCAAGCGACGTTCTCCAGCGAGCGCTGCGGCACGGCCTCCCGGCCGGCCTCGGTGGCGGTCACCGCGTGCTCGTTCGGCCGGACCGTGAACCAGAGGACGGCGATCCAGGAGGCCGTCAGGATCGCGGCGCCCATCATGTCGGTCGGGTGGTGCATGCCGCGGTACATCCGGGAGAGCGCCACGCCGAGCGGCATGATCACCGCGAGGGCCGGGAAGATCCAGCGCCACGGCTGGCGGAACCGGGCCATCGTGATGACCGCGATGGCGGCCCAGAGGCACATGGTCGCGGCGATGTGGCCGGACGGGAACGACGACGTCGGCATCGGGCCGTCGAGCTGCTCGATCGGCGGGCGGGGACGGTCCACCGCGGCCGCCGCGCAGAGGAAGAGCGTCAGCTCGCCGACCATGGTGAGCACCAGGAACAGGACCGGGCGCCACTGCCGCCAGAGGGCCAGCGCGATCGGGCAGAAGATGAGCGAGATGAAGAGGATCGCGTGCGTGTCGCCGGCCTTGCTCCAGGCCCAGCTCAGCTCGTCGAGCCGCTCGGTGCGGAAGCTCTGCAGCCAGGCCGGGAACGCCTCGTCGAAGCCGGGCGTCCAGCGGGTCACCGTGTAGCCGACCAGGTAGAGCAGGCCGAAGACGAACACCCAGCCGACCAGGATCTCGGCGGCCTTGGCGAACGGGTGCGGCAGGACGGCCTTCTCGGCGGGCGCGATCCGCAGGTCCGGGCCGGCCTCGGGCTCCAGGCCTTCGATGACCGGAGCATCGGGCTTGCCGATCTCCTGGCGCCAGAGCTGGAAGACGTACGCCGTCACGCCGATCCACGCGATGCCGAGCAGCCAGCCGCCCAGCACGTCGGAGAGGAAGTGCACGCCCAGCGCGATCCGGGTGAAGCCGATCGCCGCGACCAGCACGGCCGCCGCCCCGATGAGGACCGGGCGCCAGCGCCGCCGGACGGCGGGCAGGAAAACCAGCACGATCATCCCGTAGACCACCATCGAGCCGAGCGCGTGGCCGCTCGGGAAGCTGTTGCCGGGCGCCTGCGCGACCGGCACCTCGACGACCGGGCGCAGCCGGCCGATCAGGGCCTTCAGCGACGGGTCGAGGATCAGCGCGCCGGCCCCGGCGACGACCATGTAGAGGGCCGGACGCGGCTGCTTCCGGATGATCAGCAGCAGGACCAGCAGCGCCACCAGCGGGATCATGAATCCCCGGCCGCCGGCCGAGGAGATCTGCTGGAGGACCTTCACGGTGGTCTCCGAACCGGACGCCCAGCCGTTCAGGCCGTTCGCGACGTCGGTGTCGAGCGTCTGCAACGGTCCCCAGTGGAACCGGACCAGGAGCAGGAGCACGCCGAAGCCGAGGCCCACCGCCAGGACGGCGATCAGGCCGAGGACGCTGCGCTCGGCGAAGTGCAGAATCGGGGTCCAGCGGGTGCGCCGGTTGTCTTCAGTCGCTGCCACGCGCGGTCATTTACCCGGTGGGCTCCGTCGATACACCGGGGTTCATCTGACGCGGGATCCGACCGGTGTCCTCCGGCTCCCACTGGTCGGGCTGCGCCGGCTTCGCCCCCACCCGGCTCGCCTCCAGCTGGGCCGCGAACGCCAGCCCCAGGAAGAACGCGACGCCGGTGAGGTTGGCCCAGAGCAGCAGCGCCATCATCGCGGTGAGCGGGCCGTAGGTGGCGCCGAAGCTGTCGCTGACCCGGACGTACCCGGCGAGCAGCAGGCTGGCCAGCCACCACAGGACCGTCGCCAGCACGGCGCCGAAGAGCAGCCAGGACAGGGCCGGCTGCTTGCGCCGCGGCGAGTGCCGGAACAGGGCGCCGACCGCGAAGACGATGAGTACGAGGCTGACCGGCCAGCGGATGACGTCCCAGGCGACCCGCAGGTCGTGGGACAGGTCGAGGTTCTGCTCCGCCGAGTTGCCGGAGGCCCGGCCCGCCACCAGCAGCAGGAAGCCGAAGAGGGCGGGCAGCCCGGCGCAGACCGCCAGGATCGCCGCGCGCACGTACTTGAACAGGGCCGGCCGGTCCCGCTCCACGCCGTAGATCCGGTTGGCGCCCCGCTCGACCTGCGCCATCGCCGTGGTGAGCGCGACCAGGCCGGTGATCATACCGAGGGTGAGGGCCAGCTCACCGGCGTCCTCGGTGCGCTCCCCGTCGTCCAGGAGCTGGCGGACGACGTCCTCGCTGGCGCCCGGGGTCAGCGCGATCACCGTGTCGGCGACCACCTGGCCGCCGGACTCGACGCCCAGGTCGGTGGCGAGGCCGGAGAGCGCGATGAGGAACGGCACGATCGCGAGGCAGAGCTGCAGCGCGAACGCCCGGGAGTGGCTGAAGCCGTCGCCGTAGCGGAACCGGATGAACGCGTCCCGCAGCAGCGGCCAGCGCCCGTAGTGCCGCAGGGCCAGGAACGCGTCGTCCGCGGACAGCTCGTCCCCGGACATGGTCCTGGTCTCGGGGACGGGTTCGGTACTGCTCAAAGCTGCTGCTCCGCCCGATCCTTGACCGCGCCGGCGTCGTAGGCCAGGTCGGGATCGGCGTCCGGCTGCGGGACGCAGAGGAGCAGGGCCCGGTGACGTACGTGGATCTTCATGGCCTTCCCCGGTGCGATCAGGTCTCCGTCGAGCTGACGTGCCTGTGCCCGGTTGCTGTAGATCTCCACACGCGAAGCGGTGTACGTCTCCATGAGCGGCACCCGGTCACGGCGGCGCAGCACCGCGAACGCGAGCGCCGCCCAGTGCGCCAGGTTCGCCGGGCTGAGGATCGCCACGTTCAGCTTGCCGTCGTCCGGCTCGGCCTTGCTCAGCAGCCGGACGCCGCCCTGCAGCCGGCCCACGTTGCCGACGATCACGGCGCGCGGGCGGCGCGGCATCGGCGGGCCGCCGTCCAGCCGGATCCGGACCCGCATCGGGCGGTCCAGCAGGTGCTTCGCGCCGCCGCCGAGGTAGGCCAGCCAGCCGATGTGCTTCTTCGCCGTCTCCGAGGTGCCCTCCAGCATCTGGGCGTCGAACCCCATGCCGGCCATCACCACGAAGCAGCGGTCGTCGATCACCCCGACGTCGATGCGCCGCCGGCCGCCCTCGAGGGCCACCTGCAGCCCGGTCTCCGGGTCGGTGCCGAGGCCGAGGTTCGCGGCGAGCAGGTTGCCGGTGCCGGCCGGGAGGACCGCGAGGGCGGTCTTCGAGCCGGCCAGCGCCGTCACGACGGCGGTCACGGTGCCGTCGCCACCGCAGGCGAAGACCAGCTCGGCGCCGTCCGCGACGGCCCGTTTGGCCTGGCCGCGGCCGGGGTCCTCGGGCGTCGTCTCGTACCACTGGGGCGCCGGCCAGCCGGCCTTGGCGAGCGCCTCGCCGACGACGCGGCGCAGCTGATCGAGATCGGCCACCTTGACGGGGTTCACCACGACGGCGGAACGGGGTCCAGTCACGTTCCTCAGTCTGCCGGACCGCCGGGCAGACTGCAGGGGTGACTTCTCTGACCTATTCACACGTAGGGGCTACCCGTGACGGTTCCCTGCCGGACGGTTACCGCCACCTGCGCTATCGCGTCCGGATCGGGGTCGGGGAGGCGGTGCTCGGGAGGGCGGCCGAGGCGATCCTCACTTTCCGGATGCACCGCGCCATCGGCACCCGGATCATCACGTCGGGTGACCGTGCGGCGCCCGGAGTCGATCTCACCGTGGGCATCGGCCCGCTGCGGGCGCCCTGCGAGGTGGTCTGGGCCTCTCCGCACGGCTTCGCCTATGGGACCAAAGAGGGACATCCCGCGAGCGGCGAGGAGGCCTTCCGGGTCGAGCTCGACGACGCCGGCCAGGTCTGGTTCACGGTGACCGCGTTCAGCCGCCCGGCCGGGGCCCTGATGCGCGCCGCCGGCCCGGTCGGCGTGCTCTTCCAGCATCTCTACGCGCGCCTCTGCGGCCGGGCCCTGCGGCGCTTGGTTACGGTGAAGCGGTGAGCACGACATCGGTCACCTGGTGGGGGCACAGCACCGTCTGGCTCGCCGACTCCGGCGTCACGCTGCTCACCGACCCGCTGCTGACCGGCCGCCTCGCCCACCTGCGCCGGATGGCCGGCCCCGAGCCGGTGCTGCCCGGCGCGCCGGACGCCGTGCTGCTGTCGCACCTGCACGCCGACCACTTCCACGTGGCCTCGCTCAAGGCGGTGCCGGGTTCGCCCGCCCTCATCGTCCCGCGCGGCGCCGGTTCCTTCGCCGCGAAGGCGCTGGGCCGCGAGGCGGCCCAGCGCGTCGTCGAGCTTGCGCCGGGTGAGGAGACAGCTGTTTCGGGGGTACGGGTGAGAGCCGTCCCGGCCCGCCACGACGGCGGCCGGGGCCCGTGGTCCCGGGAGCGCGCCGTGGCCGTCGGCTTCGTCGTGGAGGGCACCGCCCGCACGTGGTTCGCCGGCGACACCGGGCTCTTCGACGAGATGACCGGAATCGGTCCGCTCGACCTCGCGCTCGTCCCGGTCGGCGGCTGGGGGCCGACGCTCGGCTCGCACGGCCACCTGGACGCGGCCGACGGCGCCGAGGCGCTGCGCCGGGTCAAGGCGACCTGGGCCGTGCCGGTGCACTACGGCACGTTCTGGCCGGTCGGGATGGGCCGGGTGCGGCGGCACATGTTCGACGACCCGGGCGCCCGGTTCGCCGAGCACGCGGCCCGGACCTCCCCGGACACCCGGGTCCGGGTGCTGGCGCACGGCGAGACGCTGACCGTGGACACCCCCGCGTGATCGAGGAACTGGGCACCCTCGCCGGGCTCTTCGGGGTCGTCGCCTTCGGCGCGATCATCCCGATCGTCCCGACCGGCGCGGCGGTGAGCGGCGCGGCGGCCCTGGCGTTCCACACCCAGCCGTTCACGATCGTGCTGGTCCTGATCGCCGGGGCGGCCGGCGCCTACGCCGGTGACCTGGTGATGTACGCGATGTGCCGGCTCGGCGGGGAGAGCCTGGCCCGGCGGCTGCGCTGGCTGCGCGACGAGGAGCGGCTCTCCTCGGTGAAGCACCGGCTCGAGGAGAAGCAGGTCCCGGTGCTGCTGGTGTCCCGGCTGATCCCGGGCGGCCGGGTGCCGGTCCTGCTCGCCGCCGCGTTCGTCGGCCTCTCCTGGCGCACGTTCGTGGTCGCCAACCTGCCGGCCTGCGCGCTCTGGTCGGTCGTCTACGCCACGATCGGCCTGGCCGGCGGCTCGATCTTCCCGGAGCCGTGGCAGGGCGTCGTCGCCGCGGTCGTGCTGATCCTCGTGGTCAACCAGTCGATGACCTGGATCGCGAAGTGGCGGGCTCGTCCTCGTCCTAGTACTTCAAGTGCGTCCGGGTGAGCTTCGCGGCCTTCTCGACCACCTTGATCCCGCCCGGCATCGTCTTGTTGAGGTGGGACAGCACCGCGATCGACACGTCGGTGTCCTCGTCGGTGACCCGGCCGACCGAGTTGATGATCCAGAGCCCGCTCTCGGTGGACCGGGAGAGCCAGCCGTTCTTCACGGTCGCCTCCTCGCCCGCCTTCGCGACCGCGGGGACGCCCCAGTCCTGGTCCTCGGCGACCGTGCTCATCAGCGTGTGGGCGTACTTCCGCGACGACGCGGTGAGCTCACCCTTCGTGTCGACCAGGGCGTTCAACAGCTTCACCTGGTCCTTCACGGTGGTCTTGGTGAGGCCCCAGGAGCTGCTCACCTTGGTCTGGGTGAGCCCGAGCCGCTTGTTGCAGGCGCTGATCGCGCTCGACCGGCCCAGCTTGCTGTAGAGCGAGGTGGTGGCGGCGTTGTCGCTGTTGCGGATCATCCGCTTCGCGAGCGCGTCCTCGCTCGAGGTGACCTTGCGGCCGCGGTCCTGCGCGGTGAGCAGCAGGCACGCGAGCACCTGCACCTTCACGACGCTGGCGGTCTCGTACTTCTCGTCACCCCGGTAGGCGTACGTCTCGCCTGTCTTCCTGTCGTAGACCGCGATCGAGAACTCGGGGACGGTGGCGGCGTACTTCTTCAGCGCCGCGTCGAGCGCCTTGACCCGCTTCTTCCGCTCCTGCGCGGCCAGCTCCTCCGGGCTGGGCCCGGTCGGCGTCGGGCTCGCCGACGGCGAGGGGCTCGTCGCGGCCGGCGCCTGCTGGAAGGCGGCGAGCGCGCTGGAGGCCGGGTCGTCGCCGGTCATGCCCCTGGCGACCAGCACTCCGCCGCCCAGGACGCCGACGGCCGCGATCATCAGAACGAGATTCCGGGTACGTCGCACCCATGCATACTGCCGTGTCCGGGGCCCCCGATGCCGCCCGTAAGGCTGTGGAATCCGTAAGAGTGCCCGACTTTCGACCGTACGCCAGGACGCCCGCACCGTGCGTCACCGATCTCGGATGCGTGCCTGGCGCATGATGGGTGGTATGGCCTTTCTCGCGTCACTGACCCGCGCCGCGTTCGCGGCACCCGCGGCCGCCGCCGACCTCACCCGGTCCGCGATCGGCCAGGTGATCGAGACGGCGGCGACCGCGGCGACCATCCCGGTCCGCGCGGTCGGCCTGATCAGCCAGGCCGAGCTCCTGGTCAACCGGGTGAACCTGGCCGTCTCGCAGGCCGAAGACCTGATCACCCGCGTCTCGGCGATCGCCTCCTCGGCCGAGTCGACGGTCGCCGAGGCCCGGGCCATCGCGACGGCGGCCGCCCTCACGGTCGAGGAGGCGACGACCATCTCGGCCCTGGCCGGCGACGTGGTGCGCCGCGCCTCGGTCACCGCCGAGGCGGCCGGCGTGATCGTCGGCGACGCGGCCACGGCGGTCGGCGAGGTCTCGTCCATCACCGCCACCGCCTCCACCGCGATCACCGAGGTCTCGTCGATCACCGGCGAGGCCCGGGCCACGATCGGCGAGGTGTCGTCGATCACCGCGGGCGCGCGGGACGCCATCGGCGAGGTCGCCGGGCTGACCGGTGAGGCGCGGGAGATCGTGACGACGGCGTCCGGGGTGGCCGAGCGGGCCCGGGCCGTGGTGGCCCGCGCCGACGGCGTGGCCGGCGAGGTCGACGGGCTGCTCGGCGAGTTCTCGCCGACGCTGCGGCAGGCCGCCCCGCTCGCCGCCCGGTTCGTCTCCGAGCTGACGCCGGACGAGGTGACCGCCGCGATCCGGATGGTCGACCAGCTGCCCGAGCTGCAGCAGCACCTGATCAACGACGTGATGCCGCTGCTGAGCAAGCTCGACCAGGTCGGGCCCGACCTGCACAAGCTCCTCGAGGTCACCGAGGACCTGCACCTCGCGATCGCCGGCCTGCCGGGCCTGAAGATGCTCCGCCGCCGCGGCGAGGAGCGGGTCAACGAGTCGTGAGGAAAGCCCGGCGTCCGTGTGAACGGACGCCGGGCCGGAGAGACCTGCGATCAGAAGACCGACACGCCGTAGGCGTTGAGGGCCTCGGTCACGGGCTGGAAGTACGTGGTTCCGCCCGAGGTGCAGTTGCCCGAGCCGCCCGAGGTGAGGCCGAGCGCGGTGCTGCCCGCGTAGAGCGGGCCGCCGCTGTCGCCCGGCTGGGCGCAGACGGTGGTGCGGATGAGGCCGGAGACCGAGCCCTCGGCGTAGTTCACCGTGCTGTTGAGGGCGGTGACGCGGCCGGAGCGGGTGCCGGTGGTGGAGCCGCGGCGGTAGACCGTGGCGCCGACGGCCGGGGTGGCTGCCGAGGTGATGTCGACCGAGGTGCCGACGCCACCGGTCTTCGTGATGCTCGTGTTGGTGTAGCGGACGATGCCGTAGTCGTTGCCGGGGAAGCTGCTGCCGGCCGTGGTGCCGAGGGTGACCGAGCCGTTGTTCCAGCTCGAGGAGCCGCGCGTGCAGTGGCCGGCGGTCAGGAAGTAGTTGGTGCCGGCGCTGTTGCGGACGTTGAAGCCGAGCGAGCAGCGGCCGCCGCCGGAGTAGATGGCGTCGCCGCCGGAGATCCGCAGGCTGAACGTGCCGGCGACGGTCTCCAAGCGGGCGGTGTCGCCGAGCTTCGCGACGGTCGCCTTCACGGCGGCGAGCTTCGCGCCGGTGACCGACTCGTCGACGCTGACCACGACCTGGTTGGTGACCGGGTCGACGGCGAACGCCGTGCCGGGGGTCTTCAGGCCGGCCTTCAGGGTGGAGTCGGCCGCGGCCAGGGTGGCGCCGCTGCGGGTCACGTACCGCGCGGTGGCGCCGGCGGCGGTCACCTCGGCGGCGGTCGCGGCGTCGGTCACGTTGACGACCAGCTTGCCGGCGGAGTCGAGGTAGGACCCGGCGTCACGGGTGCCGAGCCGGGTGTCGAGGGATGAGGCCAGCGTGGACTTCGCGTAGAGCGAGTCACCCGCGGCGGGGGCGGCAGAGGCGGTGCCGGGCATGGCGGCCAGCCCGCTGCCGACGAGCACGCCCACGGCCAGGCCGACGATCGGCCGGCGCAGCTTCGGGTTGAGCACGGTTCCTCCCAGGGGGACGGGTAGGGGGTGGCACGCCGGTCAGGCGTACCCGTGCTCGCAAGTATTTAAAGTGATCAATGCTTAGGCAAGGTTCGAAGTTGATCTGGAAACGGCGATCAACACGTCCCCGGCCAGCGGAAACAACGAGGCATATCGCCAACCTATGACCCTTTCGGGATGAATGAGCTATGAACAAAATGAAACCGGCGGCATCAGCGGTCGGCCACGGTGATGGGCGCCTCGTCGGCGAGCCGGTAGCCGAGCCCGTAGACCGTGGTGATCAGCTCGGGATCGTCGAGCTTGGTCCGCAGCCGGCTCACGTGCACGTCGACGGTCCGGTTCGTGGTGTGCCGGTGACCCCACACGTGGGTGAGCAGCTGCGCCCGGCTGAACACCTGACGCGGGTGGCGGGCCAGGAAGAGCAGCAGGTCGTACTCGAGGCGGCTGAGCTCGAGCAGCCGGCCGTCCCGGAACGCGGTGCGCGCCCGCGGGTCGAGCCGGATCTCCCCGTCGGCGCGCGGCGCGGCCGCGGCCGGGTCCAGCTCGACGGCCGCCGACGGGCCGGCCGCGTCGACGAGCTCCCGCAGGGCGGCGAGCACGCGCTCCCGGCCACTCGCGCCGCCGCCGATGCTGATCGTCACGGTGACCGGCGGCTCCTCCTCCCCCGCCTCCACGGGGGCCGGCGGCACCGACCGCAGCAGGACCGGGCGGGGGTAGGTGGCGTGCGGATGGGCGACGGCGAGAGCGGTCATCTCGGAAACCTCCAGAGGCGGCGACAGGGCGGCGATTGCGGTTCGCCGCCCACCAAGGATACATTTCCTATCTGTTAGATAGGCAACCACTTCGAGTGGCGGGCATCTCATCCGGCCGAAAGGACTACCCCGTGACGGCAATCGTCGTGATCTCCGGCAACCCCCGTCCCGGCTCGCGGACCTCCACCCTGGCCACGGCCGCCGGCGAGGCGATCGCGAAGGAGATCGGCGCACCCCCACCGGAAGTCGTCGAGGTGGGCAGCCTCGGCGCCGGCCTGCTCACCCCGGGCGACGACGCGACGAAAGCCGCGCTCGCCGCGATCACCGGGGCGAACCTGCTGGTGGTCGCGACGCCCACCTACAAGGGCAGCTACACCGGCGTGCTCAAGGTGCTGCTCGACCAGCTTCCGGCCCGGGCCCTCGCCGGCAAGCTGGCGGTGCCGGTGGTGACCGCCGGGGTGGCGCCGCAGGCCATCGCGGCCGAGGCCCTGCTGCGGCAGCTGCTCGTCGAGCTCGGCGCCATCACGGTCCGGCCGGGCCTGCCGGTGGTCGAGGCCGACCTGGCCGAGCCGGGCGCGATCGCGGAGAAGTACGCGGCCGCACTCGACTGGTGAGACGGGAGTCCAGGAGACCGTGGCCGGCATCGCCGCCCGGCCGGGCCCCGCGGAGCGCGGTTCAGGTGCGGACCGCGAGCAGGGCGAGCCGTACCCGGTTCGGGCTGCCGGTCTTCGTCATCAGCGCGGTGATGTGCGTCTTCACGGTGGTCACGCCGATGTGCATCCGCTCGGCGATCTCGGCGTTGCTCAGCCCCTCGCCGACCAGCTCGAGCACCTCCTGCTCCCGGCCGGTCAGCCCGTCCACCCGGCGCGGGCGGTCCGGCTTCGTGTCGACGGCCCGGCGCACGAGCCGGCGCAGCACCTCCTGGCTGTACGGGCTCTCCCCGGCGGCGGCCTGCCGGATCCCGTTGAGCAGCTCGGCCGGCGGCGCGTCCTTGAGCAGGAACCCGCACGCCCCGGCCTGCAACGCCGGGTAGAGGTGGTCGTCGTCGCCGAACGTGGTCAGCACGAGGACCCGCGCGGACGGCCGCTCGCCGACGATCCGGCTGGTCGCGGTGATCCCGTCGACGCCGGGCATCCGCAGGTCCATCACGATGACGTCCGGGGTCAGGCGGGCGGCGAGCTCGACCGCGGCCCGGCCGTCGCCGGCCTCGCCGACCACCTCGAGGCCCGGCTCGGCGTCGCAGAGCATCCGCAGACCGGCCCGGACCAGCTGCTGATCGTCGACGAGCAGCACTCGGATCACTTGGTCTCCCCCGGCAACCGCGTCGCGACCCGCCAGCCGTTCCCGTGCGGGCCGGCGCTCAGCACGCCGCCGAGCACCTCCACCCTTTCTCTCATGCCGGTCAGGCCGTGCCCGCCACCGGGTGGCGTGGCCCGCACCTGACCGCCGCCGTCGTCGACGACCTCCCATTTCAGATCGCCGCCGTCCAGGGTGATCGTGAGGCGGGCGCGGGCGGCCGGGCCGGCGTGCTTCGCCACGTTCGTGAGCGCCTCCTGGGTCAGCCGCAGCACGGCCAGCCCGCGGACCGCGTCGAGCGTGCCGACCGCCGGATCGATCTCGGCCTCCACGATCACGCCGGCCCGCCGGGCCGTCTCCACGGCGCCGTCCAGCGCCGCGGGCAGCGCCGACGGGTCGATCGCGGTGAGGGCGGCGTCACCCCGTACGCCCTCGGGGTCGCGCAGGACGGCAACCAGCCGCCGCAGATCCGCCAAGGCCGCGGTGCCGGTCCGGTGGACGTCGTCGAAGACGGCGGCCACCTTGGGGTCGAGACCCGGCAGGACATGTTGCGCCACACCCACCCGCAGCACCATCGACGCGACGTGGTGGGCGACCACGTCGTGCAGCTCCCGGGCGATGGCGCTGCGCTCGTCGGCCCGCGCGGCCCGCTGCTCGGACACCAGCCGCCGCTCGGCCTGCACGCCCAGCTCGTGGGTGGTCCGGACGACAGTGCCGATGAGCACCGGCAGCCCGAGGTTGATGCAGAGCCCGACCACGTTCTCGGTGAGCGAGCCGGACCGGTGGAAGACCAGGTAGACGGCCGCGACCATGCCGACGCTCCCCCACAGCCAGCGGCGGCGCGGCGCCCAGACGGCCATCTCGCCGAGCGTCCACGCCGTGCCCACCTGGTTGATCGTGACGTCGTCCAGGGTCCGCAGCGCCACCGCGAAGAGCGTGGTCTGCACCAGCAGGTTGACCGGCGGGCGGCGGTGCAGCAGCAGGCCGGAGGCGAACGCCGCGACGGCGAGCGCCCACTGGAGGCCGCTCACCGGGACGCCGGTCTGCCGGGGCGCCAGCAGCAGGTAGAGGATGCCGGACGTGTTCAGCAGCAGCATCCTGGTGAACGTGTCCCGCACGTCGAAGAGGCGGCCCATGGCCGGTCAGCCTAGGGCTTTCCGGACGCCGAGGTACGCGGCCAGGCCGAGCGGGCCGAGCAGGATCGTGAGCAGCAGGATCGGCGCCATGACGAACGGCGAGATGCCGCGCTCGCGACCGTCCAGATAGCACCATCGGCCGACGAAGAGGTCGAAGGCGATCATGTGCGCCCAGCCGGCCGCCGCCCCGGCCGGGGTGCCGAGCAGCGCGGTCACCCCGTCCAGGGTCGGGTTCGCCACGGCCGGCAGCACCTCGCCGAACGCCGGGATCACCAGCAGCGCGTAGATCGCCACGATCGGCAGGACGATCAGCGGGGAGCCGACGATCCGGGTCGTCCAGGACCACCGCGGCAGCAGGATCATCAGCGCCCAGAACGGCGCGGCCAGCGCGAACGTCAGGCCGAAGAGCAGGGCGGTCATCGGCGGACGACCAGGGCGCTCGCTCCCGCCGTCACCGCGGCCAGGGCCGCGAACGCGATCAGGGTGGTGGCGTCCGGCTTCAGCAGCGGTTGCGCACGCAGGGCCTGCCAGGTCAGGAGCAGCACGAGTACGGCGTAAGCACCGCCCCCGATCAGCACGAGGTTCCTCCGCACGCTCTCGGCCAGCCGCGAGCGGCTCAGCAGGAAGGCCAGGATCGGCAGCGCCTGCAGGGCGTGCAACCCGACGAAGTGGCCGATCCGCAGGTCGCCGCCGGTGGTGCTCCACCCGGTGACCGGCATGCCCGGCCCGCCGTCCGGCACGCCGACCGAGTGCGCGCCGATCGCCTCCGGCGTACCGCCCTGCGAGGTCATCAGGAAGCCGAGCGCCATGCCGAGCAGCGAGACCAGCAGGCCGAGCCGGATCGCCCAGGCCACCGCCCGGTCCGGGATCCGCTGCCGCA
The DNA here is from genome assembly GCF_040639855.1 of Actinoplanes sp. NPDC023714. Lineage (NCBI taxonomy): Bacteria > Bacillati > Actinomycetota > Actinomycetes > Micromonosporales > Micromonosporaceae > Actinoplanes > Actinoplanes sp. NPDC023714. Next base: position 1,187,785 of record NZ_JBFAAR010000001.1, on the reverse strand, counting down.
GGGCGACCACGGCGATCACCACGTGCGCGAAGAAGAGGACCATGATGGATGTTCCCATGGCCGACCAGAGGATCGCGTCGAACGGCGTGGCGACGTTGTAGTGGCTGGTCCGCCCCCGGATCACCTGGGTCACGATGATGGTCAGCTCGATCACCGCGACCCCGAGGATCACGAAGCCGGCCCACTCGGCGGGGCGGCTGCGGCGCGGCAGGATCGCCAGCATCCAGGCGAGCGTCCAGCCGTAGACGACGAACGAGACGGCGAACTTGAACGGCTTCAGCCAGATCGGGACGCCGGTCAGGATCCGTGGGTCGGCGAAGATCCCGACGGCGGCCACGAGGGTGAGCACGACGGACGCCGCGGTGAGCACGAGCAGCGCGCGGTTCCACCGCACCGGGGTGCTGCGAACGGGCAGATCGATGGCTGTCATGCGAGCAGCGTCCCGCCGCGGCGGCCGCCGATCGCCCGACCGGCGGCCGCAGTTCCGGCCGGTGGTCGGAGACCGTCTCCTCCTCAGGTAGGAGGCCTTGGCGCCAGGCCGCATACTGGCGCGGTGACCCCCAGCACCGACTTCCCCGCCGACGAGTCAGGCCGGCGCAGCAGCAACTCCTTCGGCCGCTCCGTGGTCGCCGACGCGCTCCGCTCCGCCGACCCGGCCGCCGCGGCCGCGGCCGAACGGGAGAGCGACTGGCGGCGCGGCTACCTGCGGCACTTCCGGGCGCTCGTCGAGGCGGGGCTCTCCGGCGACGGGGCCGAGGCGTACGAGATCGCCGAAGCCGGACTGGCCTCGGTGCAGGCGCGGATGCGGTTCCGCCGCGACGACGGCGAGTTCACCCTGGCGCAGGCGCTGATGGCCGCGCCGGACCGGCCGCTGGAGACCGTCTCGGTGGTCGGCACCGGGGTGGCGGCCAAGGAGCTGACCCTGCCGTTCCGGGGCTCGATCCTCAGCGGCGACGCCCTGAAGCGGCAGCTCGACGCGTGGGTGGCGGCCGGGTCCATCGAGCAGTCGGCCGCCACCGCCGTCCACGAGGTGATCGCCAACCCGGACTGGCTGGACCTCAGCGACCAGCGGCTCGTCGCGTTCGGCGCCGGCTCCGAGATGGGCCCGCTCGCGTCCGTCCTGCACTGGGGCGGCACGGTCCTCGCCGTCGACCTGCCCCGCCCGGACATGTGGGAGCGGACCGCCGCGCTGGCCTCGAAGTCGGCCGGCCGGCTGCTCGCCCCGCTCGGCGCCACGACCGGCCCGGTCGCCGACCCGGTGGACGCCGCCGACGCCGGGGCGATCCCGCAGCCGGTCGCCGGGGTGCCCGGCGCCGACCTGCTCAGCGACCTCGGGGCGGTGGCGCAGTGGCTGCTCTCCTTCGACGAGCGGCTCATCCTCGGCAACTACGTCTACGCGCCGGGCGGCACCTATCCCCGGCTCGCCGCCGCCCTCGACGCGCTCTCGGTGCACGTCCGCCAGCAGCGGCCGGAGACGGCGCTCGCCTTCCTCGCCACGCCGACCGACGTCTACGCCGTACCGGCCGAGGCCGTGGCGCAGGGCCGGGAGCGATACGCGGCCCGGTCCGCCCGCGCCCGGGCCGGCGCGGCGCTCTCCGGCGGCCGGCTGCTGCGGCCGAACTACCCCTGCGACGTGGCGCCCGGCGTCAACGACAGCCTCGTGCCCCAGCAGGGCCCCAACTACGCCCTCGCGAAGCGCATCCACCGCTGGCGGGCCACCGTGGCCCGGCGCGACGGGACGGTCAGCTTCTCGGTGGCGCCGCCGACGCGTACCCGATCGGTGATCAGCAACCGGCTGCTCGCCGCGGCCTACGCCGGTGCGCACCTCTTCGACGTCGAGATCTTCGAGCCGGCCACCGCGAGCCGCCTCATGGCCGCATTGATGGTGCACCAGATCCGCCGCCCCCGGCCCGCCGACACCGCCGCCTGGAAGGACGAGGCGGCGGGCGCCGCCCACGGTGGCCTGTGGCGGGCCGCCTACCACCCGCGCACGGCCCTGCCCCTGGCCGCCGTCCGCGGGCTGCTCCGGCGATGAGCGTCGCGGGGCCGGTGCTGGCCGCCGTCCGCGGGCCGGTCCCGCGATGAGCGTCGCGGGGCTGGTGCTGGCCGCCGGCGCCGGACGCCGGTACGGGATGCCGAAGGCGCTCGTCGAGCACGAGGGGCGCCTGCTCGCCGACCACGCCGCCGCGACGCTGCGGGACGCCGGCTGCGACCGGGTCCTCGTGGTCCTCGGCGCGGCCGCCGACGAGGTGCTGGCGAAGGCGGCCGATCTGCCGGACACAGTGGTCAACCCGGATTGGCAGACCGGCATGGGTTCGTCGCTGCGCACCGGTCTCACGGCTCTGGAGGAGACCGATGCCACCGCCGCGGTGGTGCTGCTCGTCGACATGCCGGGGGTCACGGCCGAGGCGGTCCGGCGGATCACCGCTCACGCGTCACCGGCGGCGCTGGTCATGGGCGGATACCGGGAGCGGCGCGGGCATCCGGTGCTGCTCGGCCGCGAGCACTGGGCCGGGGTCGCCGCCACCGCCGTGGGTGACCGGGGCGCGCGGGACTATCTCCGTACCCATGAGGTCTTGATCGTCGAAGTCGGCGACGTGGCCGATGACGAAGATCGTGATGTGCCGGGCAACCTTTCGGCCGTGGACGATCACTAAGCCTTCGACAACATCGTCGAAGGAAGGCTTGATCGTGTTGAACAATCTGCGGAAGCGGTGGCGGGCCGGCATCGTGGCGGTGGCCGCGGCCGGACTGGGACTCGGCGCGGTGGTCTACACCCAGGGCGCCTCGGCCGCGTCGTGGCCGAGCGCCACCGGCACGGTCAAGCTGACCGCGAGCAAGGCGGTCTCCGGCACCCTCGACGGCGGCCTCAAGCGGTACGTCGGCAGCGGCGCCCTCGGCAGCGACTCCCAGGACGAGGGCCAGGACCCGCTGTTCGTGCTCGCCGACGGCGCCGTGCTGAAAAACGTGATCATCGGTGCCCCGGCCGCCGACGGCGTGCACTGCAAGGGCTCCTGCACGCTGCAGAACGTGTGGTGGGAGAACGTCGGCGAGGACGCCGCCACGTTCAAGGGCGGCTCGAGCGCCAAGTACACGGTGACCGGCGGCGGCGCCAAGTCGGCCGACGACAAGGTGTTCCAGCACAACGGCGGCGGCACCGTGACGATCAGCGGCTTCCAGGTCGAGGACTTCGGCAAGCTGTACCGCTCGTGCGGCAACTGCTCGACCCAGTACAAGCGCACCGTCGTCGTGAAGAACGTGACGGTCACCGCGCCCGGCAAGAGCATCGTCGGCATCAACACCAACTTCGGCGACACCGCCACGCTCTCCGGCATCACGGTCGTCGGCGACAGCAAGAAGAAGATCTCGATCTGCGACCGCTTCACCGGCAACAAGACCGGCAAGGAGCCGACCAAGACCGGCAGCGGCCCGGACGGCACCTTCTGCAAGTACACGACCGCGAACGTCACCTACAAGTAGGCGCTGATCTCTTTCAGTGTGCCGATGCGGTGCTGCTCCCCGGCCGGTCCCGTCCCGGGCCGGTCGAGGTGCACCGCCCGCAGACCGGCGGCCCGCGCCGCCAGCACGTCGAACGCGTGATTGTCGCCCACGCTGAGCACCGAACCCGGCGCGAACCCCCACCGCTCGCAGGCGAGGCGGAACGCGTCCGGGTCGGGCTTGGCGACCCCGAGATCGTCGGGAGTGAAGACGTTTGCGATGTGGCCCAGCCCCATCCGATCCAGCTTGCCGCGCTGCTGACGCGTGCTGCCGTTGGTCAGCACCGCGACCGCCAGGCCGGCCCCGGCAACCGCGGCCACCGCAGCGGCCGCGTCGTCGAAGGCCCGGTAGCCGGCGTCGTAGTGCGTCAGATAGCCGGCGAAGAGGCCGTCCTCGTACGCCACCCCCACGTGCGGCAGGAAGTCGGCGAGCCGCCGCCGGCGCTGCTCACTGAAGTCGATCTCGCGGCGCCGCCAGGTGGCGAGGTGGCGCTCGGCGATCTCGTCCCAGAGCGCGTGGATCTCCGGCGTGTAGGCCGCCCCGATCGACGGCAGCCAGCCGTTCAGCGCCGCCGCGACCGAGCCGTCGTGGTCGCCGAGCGTGCCGTCGAGATCGAAGAGGACGCCCCTCTGCCCTTTTTGCAAGATCACCCGGCCACGGTACGGGAGCGCAGCCTGCGCAACATCCGGGCGTCGCCGAATCCCACGGCGCGGGCCGCCGACTCCACGGTGGACCCGTGGCCGATGAGATGCTCGGCCCGCTCCAGCCGGAGTTGCTGCTGGTAGCGCAGCGGGGTCTGCCCGGTCGCCGCCGTGAAGAGCCGGGTCAGCGTCCGCTCGCTCACCCCGGCCGCGGCGGCGAGGTCGCCGAGCGGCAACGGCTCGGCGAACGCGCCGTCGATCCGGTCCTGCACCCGGTGCACCACGTCACTCAGGTGCGCCCGGTGCCGCAGCATCGCGCTCTCCTGCTGGTCGTCGCCGTTGCGCCGGGCATAGACGACCATCTCCCGGGCGGTCCGGGCCGCGACGGCCGGGCCGTGCCGCAGCGCCACCAGGTGCAGCGCCAGGTCGATGCCGCTCGCGATGCCGGCCGAGGTGACCACGCGGTCGTCGGCGACGTAGAGGACGTCCCGCAGCACGGTCGCCCGCGGGTAGGCGGCGGCCAGCCTCTCCTGGAGATCGTGGTGGGTGGTGCAGCGGCGGCCGGTTAGGAGTCCGGCGCGGCCGAGGGCGTCAGCGCCGGAGCAGACGCTGGCGACGGTTCCGCCGTCGGCGTGGTGGGCGCTTATCTTCTTGAGGGCATTTTCGCTGAAATATCCGTATCCGTCCCGCCAGCCCGGCACCAGAACGAGATCGTCGGGGCCCAGGTTGGGCCACTCCGTCGCGGCGTGCAGCGCGACCCCCTGCCAGGTCGGCACCGGCGACGCCTCGGCCACGTAGAACAGCTCGTAGCCCGGCGTGGTCGAGAAGACCTGCGCCGGGCCCGCCAGGTCGAGCAGGTGCACCTGAGGGGTGAGCACGAAAACCACTCTGCTCACTTCTCTGGGCTCACTTTTTTGAGCTCACTAATTTGGGATCACTCTTTTGGGCTCACTCTTTTGGGCTCACGATCCGGTCACTCACCGATGATCTCCGCGACGGTCTTGACGGTGGCGAACCGGCCCGCCAGCGCGTACACGGTCCGGGCCGACACGTCCGCTGCGGACAGCGTACGCGGGTCGGCCAGCAACTCCTCGACGGTCTGGCCGGCCGGGGCGTCCGGGTGCGGGATCGGGTTGGTAGCGGTCGCGTCGATCGCGAACGTGACGTCGTAGCCGAGGTCGGACGCCACCCGCGCGGTCGTCTCCACGCACTGCTCGGTGCGCAGGCCGCACACGGTCACCGAGCGAACACCGGCGACCGTGAGACGGTGCTGCAGATCGGTGCCGGTGAACGCGTTGTGCACCCTCTTCACCAGCAACGGCTCGTCGGCGGCCGGCTTCAGCTCGTCCATCACCCGGACGAATCCGTTCACCGGGTCGAAGGTGTTGCCGGTGCCCGGCTCCTCGTGCACCACCCAGATCACCAGGTCACCGGCGGCCCGCGCGTGGTCCACCAGACGGCCGGCCTGCTCCGCCACATCCTGGTTGTCGGTGGTCCGCCACAGCGGCCGAGCCCGGAACGATTCCTGCACGTCGATCACGATGAGCGCCTTGGTCATGCCCCAATCCAACGCCGCTCCACGCCGCGCGAGAAGACACCATCAAGCCCCACCCCGGACCGATCCGGTCACGCCCACCCTTGACCTCGCTCCCTCCGCCTCCTCGATCTTGTTGATCCGCGCAGGAACGGGCCCGGCCACATTCACAAGATCGCGGGGAGGGCGAGCGAGGGGAGGGCGAACAGCTCGATCTTGTTGATTCGTGCGGGAACGGAGCCGGCCACATCCACAAGATCGCGGGGAGGAAGAGCGAGGGGGAGGGCGAGCAGCTCGATCTTGTTGATTCGTGCGGGAACAGGGCGGGCCGCATCAACAAGATCGAGAAGGGGATGAGGGGTCAGCGCGCGCGGGCGGCTGAACGGGCTCGGGCGTGGGCCAGGAGGCGCTCGATCTCCGGGGCCGTGGCGGGGCCGGGGTTGACGACGCAACCCCAGCCCTGGACGCCGTAGGCCGGGTGCGGCATGAACGTGTCGCTCGCGGTGAAGTCGATGCCGGAACGCCGCTCGGCCAGGCCTTCCGGGCCGTAGCCGAACATCCGCCGGAATTCCGAGCGGCCCAGCTCGACGTTGAGACGATAGGCGTAGGGCCGATCGAGCCGCGACTCCTCGTCGAAGCCGGGCACGTCGTGGCCGACGATCGTGGCGAACGGCCGCATCCGGTCCTCCCCGGCGAAGAAGAACCGGTCGCCCCAGGTGTAGTCGGGCATCCCGGAGTCCGGCTCGATCCGGGTCATGGCGACGCCCGGCAGTGCGAGGATCCGCGCCGCGAGTTCTCCGGCCGGGTCGTCGCCGACCGCGACGTGCAGGATCGCGTCGGCGCCGGCGACCGTACCGGCGTCGAGCGGGAAGTACCGCGGCTCGTCCGTCACCCTCTCGCTGCCACGCACGCCGCAAGGAGAGGCCAGGCCGCCGGGCAGGGACTCCTCGAACGAGCCCGGTTCCGGACGGGCGAGGCCGAGGGCCGGGCTCTCGCCGAGGCTGCCGGCCACGAAGAGGTAGCCGTCCCCGAGCAGCGAATCCACGATCGAGCCGGCGCTGCGCCACTCGAGGTCCATGCCGGCCAGCCGCCAGCGGCTCGGATGACGTTGCAGGTGACGGTTGTGGGCGAAGACGAGCACCGGGCCGGGACTCTGCTCGACGATCTCCAGGAGGTTCTGGGCCATGAGCGCATCACGGACGCCGAGGAGGCGGGCGACCCGCTGCTCCTCGGGCAGTGGATCGGCGGCCGCCGCGTGGTACCGCAGCAGGCCCAGGGCGGCCACAAGCCGAGTCCTGGCCTGATACCAATCGGTCGTCGACGTGTGCGCGATCAACTCGGGCGCGCCGGCGTACAGGGCGGTGTTGAAATCGTCGGCAAGCGCTCGCAGCGCGGCAGCCGAGGGTGACCGGCCGGGCGATCGCGCCGGGTCCATGATGGACGCCGTGTCGCTCCAGCGGGCGTCGTCACCCACCAGCCGGTCCAGGTCATCGGCGGGAACACCGAGGTAGTCGCGGACCTGCCGCAGATAGGGGCCGGGGCTCGCCGCCGAGATCATCTCGATCGGCGCGTCGAAGCCGTGGAAGGCGAGATCGCCGCGGGCGCGCATCCACGCGACCAGCTCCCGGTTGCCGGCGAGGTATCCCAGGCCATGGCTGAAACCGGTCGCGAAGTCGACCTCGTCGGTGCGCCCCCGCACGTAGTCGTCGACCGCCAGACCGGCCACCCGGTCCGACTCGATCGCGATGGAGCGGAATCCGTGGCCGGCCAGGACGTCGAAGATCTCGTTGCGCAGGCGCGGGAACGCGGGCTCGACGTGGGCGGGTTCGCCCAGCGCCAGCAGCCGCGGCGTCCGCGACGCGAGGAGGGTGAGCACATCCATGACTTCAACCGTATCGTTGAATCACCTTGGGAGAGTTGAGCCGAGGAGGTCCGGGTGAAGTCTCAAACGCGGGTCTACAGGCCGGCAGATCTGGGTAAGGCCCACGGCCTCTCCGCGCAGGCGGTGCGCAACTACGAGCGCGACGGTTTCCTGCCGCCCGCCGCGCGCTCGGCCACCGGCTATCGGCGCTACACCGACCATCATGTGGGCGCGCTGGGCGCTTATGTCGCGCTTGTCCAGGGGTACGGCTACCGCACGGCCGGCGGGGTCATGAGATCGGTGAACGCCGGCGAGATCCCGGCAGCGCTCGTGCTGATCGACGAAGCACATGTGCAGCTTCACCGCGACCGCTCGACGCTGGCCTCGGTGGCGTCGGCCGTCGGGATGCTGACCGCCGCGCCACCGGAACCGACCGATCCCGGCCGCGGCCCGGTCACCGTCGGGCTGCTGGCCCACCGGCTCGGGGTCACCCCGGCCACGCTGCGCAAATGGGAGAGCGTCGGGATCCTCGCGCCGGCCCGCGACCGTACGGCCCGGGTCTACTCACCGTCCGACGTGCGCGACGCCGAGCTGGCCCATCTGCTGCGCCGGGGCGGCTACCCGCTCAGCCACATAGCCGCGGTGGTCCGGCAGGTGCGCTCGGCGGGCGGTCCCGAGCCGCTGGCGTCCTCGCTGGCCGAGTGGCAGCAGCGCCTGAACGAGCGGGCGCGCCTGATGCTCACCGGTGCGGCCCGCCTGGCCGACTACCTGGACGCCCCCTCTTTCCCGCGATCTTGATGATCCGCACAGGAGCGGCCCTGCCCCGATCAACAAGATCGGGAGGGAGAGGGCGCCGGACGAACGCTGCCTCGCCCCCTACCCCTGCTCTCCCGCGATCTTGATGATCTGCGCGGGAACGGGCCCGCCCCGATCAACAAGATCGGGGAGTGGGAGGGGGCGGGAGGTGAGGGGGCGGAAAAGGGGGGGCACAGATGTACGCCGCCCCGCCCGTGGGGGTTACGGGCGGGGCGGCGGTCAATGGCGGTCAGCGCGGGTAGTCGCGGTAGCTGCCGGTGTAGTAGTCACCGACCTGCTCCCGGTACTCCGGCGTCTCGAAGGTGTCCTTGTCGTACTCCGGAGAGTCCTTGATCTGCTCCTTCGTACGGTCGACGTACACCTTCCGCTCGTTGCGGTCGACGGTCTGCACCGTGCCGGCCGGGAGGAGCACCTTCCGTCCGAAGATCCACGGTCCGGTGTCGACCACGAGGTACGCGCTGCCGACGTCATAGCTGGCCTGATCGATGGAGCCGATGTGACCGTCGGTCGCCTCGACCTTGAACCCGACCAGGTCCACGCCGGCCGACCCGAAATCTTCGGCGCTCTCCACCACGGCCGGGTCGGTGGTGCTGCCCGCCGGTTCCGGTTCGCGCCAGGTCCACGGGGTGAACGGCGTCGGTTGCATCACGGCCTCCTCACATAGATGAATTTGCCGCTGCACATGTCGGTACCCGGGCCTCCGGCCGCCGAAACACCTCTACCGGTTGATGTCGTTTCCGGACAGCGACGTCAGGTCGGCCCGGGTGGGCAGGCCCTCGCAGTCGCCGGGGACGGTGACCGCGAACGCGCCCGCCTCGATCGCGGTGCGCAGCCGGTCCAGCGGGGCCGCCCCGGCCAGCCGGTCCGCGAGGTAGCCGGCCACGAACGCGTCGCCGGCCCCGACCGGGTCGATGGCCGTGACGGACAGGGCCGGCACCGCGTGGCGGGCGCCTTCGATCAGGGCGGCGCATCCGCGCGCCCCGTCCTTCACGACGACCTCGCCCGGGCCCAGTTTGGACAGACCGTCCACCGGGTCGGTGTCGTCCACGAAGAGGGCCGCCTCGTCCGGGCCGGCGAACACCACGTCGGCCCGGCTCACCAGGTCGCGCAGCACCGGCGCCGCGTCGAAGCGGGACCACAGCTTGCTCCGGTAGTTGACGTCCACCGACACGGTCACCCCGGCCGACCGGGCCGTCTCCACGGCGGCGAAGACGGCCGCCCGGCAGGAGTCGCTCAGGGCCGGCGTGATCCCGGTGACGTGCAGGACCCCGGCCGCGCGGATCTCCGCCTCCGGCACGTCGGCGGGCGTGAGGCGGGAACCCGCGCTGCCGGCCCGGTGGTAGTCGGCGTGGATGAACTGGGTGGACCGCTGGAAACGGATCATCAAGCCGGTGAACGACTCGTCCGGCACGGCCACCACCCGTACGCCGAAGGAGCGCAAGCGGGTCGCGATGAGCGACCCCGTCGCATCCTGGCCGAGGCGTCCCAGCCAGGTGGCGTCGCCGCCGAGACGCGCCACGCCGATCGCCACGTTGCTCTCCGCGCCGGCCACCCCGAGGGTGAAGCCGCGGGCCGCGTCGAGGGTGCCGATCCCGTCCGCCACGAAGATGCCCATCGACTCGCCGAAGGTCAGCAGGGAGGCGGTCATGAGCGGGCGTACTTCACGGCGTCGACGGCGTGCCGGGCGCGGGCGGCGAGCGCCGTGAGGCTGCCACCGGTCGCGGCGTCGCCGATCAGCGGGCCGCCGACGCCGACCGCCACGGCGCCGGCCTCCAGCCACTTCGCGATGTCGTCGAGGCCGATGCCGCCGGTCGGGAGGATGCGGACGCCGGGGAGCGGTCCCCGCAGGTCCTTCAGATAGCCGGGCCCGAGCCCGCCGGCCGGGAACAGCTTGATCAGCGGCGCTCCGGCCCGGTGCGCCGTGAGGACCTCGGTCGGGCTGAACGTGCCCGGATAGAACGGGACGCCGGCCGTGATCGGGACCGAGGCCGGCGAGACGAGGAACGAGGCCCCGGCGTCGACGGCCGCCTTCGCGTCGTCGTCGGTGAGGACCGTGCCGGCGCCGACGCGTACGGTATCCGGCAGCTGGCGGCACAGGCCGGCGATCGCCTCGAGCGCGCCCTGCGAGGTGAGCGTGATCTCGAGAGCGGTGACGCCCGCCGCGACCAGCACGTCGGCCACCGCGGCGAAGCTCGCGGCGGTGGGCGCGCGCAGGATGGCGACGAGGCCGGCGTCGGCGATGGAGGCGGACACGGGATCGAGGGGTGCGCGTTGATCGGTCACCCCCCGATCCTGCCAAACGGCGGGCTCAGCTTGAAGATTGCTTGCGCCGCACCCCGTTCAGGGCGGGCACGTCCGCCGGCGGCGCATCCTTGATCTCCAGCTCCTCCCGGATCGCCGCCTCGAACTGCTGCATCACGAGCGGCACCTGGGCGAGCAGCTCCCGGAAGTGGGTGCGCGGCTCGACGCCGACCACCGCGGCCGGGTTCATCTCGCCGTGCAGGCGTTCCAGCTGGAGGTGGACGGCGAGCGCGGCCGAGCGGACCGGCCCGGACGCGAGCAGCCGGACCGGCATGAGCGCCGGCCCGATCTCGTCCATGTACGTGAGCGCGCTCGGCGGCTTGTCACCCGAGTCGTACGCGGCGCGCAGCCGATAGGTGGCCCGCTCGAACGCCGAGAGCAGCTGGACGTACGCCGCCTTGCGCTCGTCGTACCACTGCCGGGTCCGGCGTCGCCGGCTCAGGGATGCGTTGTTCCGGGAGGCGGCGAGGTGCGCGGCCGCGGCCCCGGCAAGGGCGAACACGACGGCCACCAGGGGGAGTCCCCACCAAGGGATCTGAGACACGCGATAACCGTATCGAGCCGGCGCCCGGCGGTCTGTCAACCACGGCCCTTGGTCAGCGCCGCTTCGATGGCGGTCGCCGCCTCCCCGGTCGCGCGGGCCGTGCCGATCAGGGCGCCACGCTCGGCGATCTCACCGGATCGCCGCGGGCCGAGCCGTTCCCGGGCGGCCGTGCGGGCCCGGTCGAGCCGCGCCTGCTCGGCCGGGTAGACGGTCGCCTCCGGCAGCGCCGCGTCGAGCAGCATCGCCGCCTCGTCCTGCCCGACGCGGACCAGCAGCACCATGAGGTTGCGCAGCGCGGCGGCCTGCAGGGTGTCGTTGCCGGCCCGGCGCCAGAGCCGCAGCACGTCCCGGAACGACGCCAGCGCGAGGGCCGGATCGCCGTGCCGGCTGCGGATCGCCACCGCCGCCGAGCCGGACGCGGCCTGGAAGAGCCGGTCGTCGACCGAGGCGGCCAGCCGCGCCGCCTCGGCCAGCAGGTCGAGGGCCCGCGGCGGGTCGACGTCGCCGAGAGCCTCGCCCAGGCCGTACCGGGCCTCGGCCATCGCGCCCGGGTTGCCGGTGCTGTCGGCGAGGGCGACGGCCGCCGTGGCCGCCTCCACGCCGGCGGCCGCCCGGCCCGACCACGCCAGCACCAGGGCCTCGCCGACCAGCCCGGAGACGCGGGTCACCGGGTCGCCGGTCATGGCGCGGTAGTGCTCCAGCGCGGTCTCGGCGTCGCACTCGACCAGGGCCACGTCGCCGAGGACCTCGTGGGCGGGTGCGCCGGGCGGGTCGGCCAAGCCGGCCAGGGCGCGGGCCTCGGCGAGATCGCCGCGGCCCCAGGCGTGGGTGGCGGCGGCGGCGAGGGCATCCGATCGCCCGGGGTATATTTCGGAAATATCCGGAACGAACTGCCCCCACGCCAAGACCTCGTACTGCTGACACCGATACCCGTAGCGGTACATCGCCGCGGCCAGCCGGGTGCGGACGGCCGCATCACCCCGTTGCCACGCGAGGCGGAGATCGGGCAGGAGGGCGTCGGTCTCCCGTACCGAAGAAGCCTGATCCGGCCCCCGCATGCGCAGGGCGAGCTCCTCGGCCGCGGCGGCCATGGCCGCCGCGTGCCGCCGTTCCGCCTCGGCCACCTCGGAGGCCGCGTGCCGGCCGCCGGCCGGCTGTTCCAGCGCGTATGCCCGAACCGTCTCCAGCAGCCGGAACCGCCCCCGGCCGTGCCGGACCACCAGCGAACGGTCCACCAGCCCGGCGAGCAGCCCGGCCACCCGCGACCGGGGCAGCCACTCGTCGGCCGCCACCGCCTCGGCGGCCGCCACCGTGAACCCGCCGGCGAACACGGCGAGCCGCCGCAGCAGCCGGCCGGACGCCGGATCGAGCAGCCCGAACGACCACTCCACGACGGCCCGCAGCGTCCGGTGCCGCGGATCCGCGCCGCGCTCCCCGCGATCGAGCAGGTCGAGCCGGTCGTCGAGCCGTACCGCCAGTTCCTCCACGCCGAGAGCGCCCGCCTGCACCGCCGCCAGTTCGATCGCGAGGGGCAGCAGATCCAGCCGCTCGACGATCTCCCCGACCACCGGCGACGGCCCCACCCGCGCCCGCTCGCAGAACAGCCGCGCCGCCGCCTCCGCGCTCAGCGGCCCGAGCCGCAGGATCCGCTCCCCGTCAGCCCGCAGACTCTCCTGGCTGGTGACCACCACCCGGATCCCGCGCAACGCCCCGACCAGCGCCGTAGCCGTCTCGATCAGATGCTCACAGTTGTCGAGCACCACGATCGGATACCGGGCCGCCGCCGAGGCGATCACCCGCATCCGGTCGTCGTGCGGCGCCATCCGGGCCCCCACCCCGACCGCCACCGCTTCGAGGAAGTCCCCTTCCCGCACATCGGCGGCGTCGATCCAGGCCACCCCGCCCGCTGCCGCCGCCCGCACCGTCTCGGCCACGAGCCGCGTCTTCCCCACCCCACCGGGTCCCACGACGGTGGTGAGGCCCGGCTCGGCGAGAAGTCCTTCCAGCTGCCGCCGCTCACTCTCCCTGCCCAGAAAGGACGAGAACCTCATCGGTACGCCGTCCGTCCCGCGGCCGGCCCCCTCACCCCAACCACGGGGCGCCCATGCGACGACCCTCGCCCCATCGCTTCCCTTATCCGATGAATCAGAAATATCGGGTGGGGCGGGGGCGCTCGTGGACCGGAGGAGGGACTGCTGCAGGTCGCGGACCCGAGGGGACGGGTCCAGGCCCAGCCGATCGACCATGGCTTCGGCGTGGTGGCGGAGGGCTTCGAGGGCCTCGGCGCGGCATCCGGCGGCGGCCAGGGCGCCGGCCAGGGACAGGGTTCCCTCCTCCCAGCAGGGGTCGGCGCCGGCGTGTTCGCGCAGCAGATCGACGGCGGCCATGGGGTCGAGCGCGCGGGCGTGCCGCACCAGCGCGGTGCGATGAAGGGTGGTCAGGCGGGCGGCCATGGCACGGAAGGGCTCGCCGGGGAACTCCGGCAATGGACTCCCCCGCCACAGCGCCAAGGCTTCCGCCACACCCGTGTCCGAAATGTCCCCCACCGAGACGGCCGCCGGTTCGCGGAGGAGAGGCCGGAGGAGGGATTCGAAGTGGAGGGCGTCGACCGCGGCGCGGGGCAGGTGGAGGCAGTAGCCGGCCGGCTCGTGGGTGATCAGGCCGGGCACGCCGAGCCGGGCGCGGAGACGGGCCACATGGGACTGGAGCGTGTTGCGGGCGGACGGCGGCGGGTCGTCCGGCCAGAGGGCGTCGATCAGCTCGGTCACCCCGACCGGGCGGCCCGCCCGCAGGGCCAGCAACGCGAGCACGGCACGCTGCGACGCGCCGGCCGGGACGACCGGCCCGTCGGCACCCTCCACTTCGAAGGGGCCCAGCACCCGGATCAACACGCCTCGACGGTAGGCCGCCCCACCACACCCCGCGCAACCCCGAACCTCACCGCAGCCGGTAGAAACGCCAGAACTCGTTGTCGATGCCGAGCACCTCGGGGGCCGGGAAGCCGGCGTCGCGGGCCCAGCCGAGCAGCGTCGGGGCGCGGAGGATCGTGCCGTTGGCGATCACCGGGTTCTCGGCCCTGGTGGCCGGCAGGCAGTGCAGGACGCTGAACGCGTACTGGAGGCGCTCCACCTCCCCGGCCGGCGCGGTGAACTCGTCGGACACCCGCTCGTCGGCGACGAGGACGCTGCCGCCGGGGCGCAGCAGCGTACGCGCGTTGGCCAGCACCCCCACCGGGTCGCCCATGTCGTGCAGAGCCTCGAAGACGGTGATCAGGTCGTAATCACCGTCCACCGACGCGGCGTCGGCCACCGTGAAGCTCACCCGGTCGGCGACGCCGGCCGCGGCGGCCACCTCGCGGGCCGCGACGATCGAGTGCTCGTCGAGGTCGGCCCCGCGTACGGTGATCGCCGGATAGGCCAGAGCCAGCGCCACCGACGAGTAGCCCATGCCGCATCCCAGGTCGAGCACGGCGCCGCCGGAGCGGAGCGCGGACTCGATCGCGGGCACGGCCGGGATCCACGTCGTGGTGAGCAGGTGGTCGAACATCGGCCGGTTGAAGCCGGCGATGCCGTGGCGGACGTGGGCGTATTCGGAGTACGGGACGCCCTCGCCGGTGCGGAACGCCTCGATCACGCGCGGGGTGAGCAGGGCGACGCCCACGGCGAACTGGCCGGCCGCACCCGCGTACGCCGGGCCGCCCTCGTCGAGCAGGACGTCGGAGGCGCCGGGTACGAGCGCGAAGGCCGTCCCGGAGACGGTCAGGAACCCGGCCGCGGCCTGCTGTTCCAGCCACTCCCGCGCGTAGCGTTCGTCGATGCCGGCCGCCTTGGCCAGCTCGGCGGCGGTGAGCGGGCCGTCCCGCAGGGCGGCGTAGAGGCCGAGCTCCCGGCCGACCTCGACGGTGCACAGTTCCAGGGCGCCGATCAGGGCGCCGAAGAGTCGCTCTCCCAGAGCTTCAGCAGTCATGCACACACCCTCGGCGAGGCCGCGTGCAGAACGCTTGACCTCAACTGGAGTTCAGCTTGCAGGGTGGTCGCATGAGAGCTGTCGTCTTCGACCGGTACGGCCCGCCCGGCGTCCTGCGCATCGCCGATCTGCCCGACCCCGAGCCCGGACCGGGCGAGGTCCTCGTCCGGGTGCACGCCGCCGGGGTGCAGCCCTTCGACGTCGCGGTGCGGACCGGGCGGATGCCGTGGGTGCGGGCGCGGTTCCCGCAGCAGATCGGCCAGGAGTACGCCGGCGTCGTGGTCGCCGGTGATCTGCCGGCCGGCACGCCCGTCCTCGGCTCGACCATGCTCGACGCCACCGCCGAATACCTCACCGCCGAGGCCGGGAACGTCGTCGCGAAGCCGGAGCACCTGGACTTCGCCACGGCCGCCGGGCTGGTCGCCGCCTCGCAGACGGCGAGCGGCGCCCTCGCCGAGCTGGAGCTCCGGCCGGACGACGTCCTGCTGCTGCACGCCGCGGCCGGCAGCGTCGGCACGATCGCCACGCAGCTGGCCCGCCGGATCGGCGCCACCGTCGTCGGCACCGCCTCCGAGGGCAACCACGAATATCTGCGCGAGCTGGGTGCGGTGCCGGTCGCGTACGGAGATGGTCTGGTCGAAGCGGTGCGTGCCACCGGCCTGAAACCCACCGTCGCCCTCGACGCCGCAGGCGGCGAGGCGATCGCCCGGTCGGTGGAGCTCGGCGTCGCGCCGGAGCGGATCGGCACGATCGCCGACGACGAGGCGGCCGCCGAGCACGGCGCCCGGGTGGTGCGCGCGGGACGGTCGCCGCAGCGGCTCGCCGAGGTGATCGCGATCCCGGGCCTGCGGATGCCGATCCGGGCCTACCCCTGGGAGCGGGTGGCCGACGCGCACGCCGCCGTGGAGTCCCGGCACGGGCGCGGCAAGGTGGTCCTGACGATCGATTGAGGTGGCAGCACGGTAGCGGCCGGTTGCGGGTCCGGATCATGCGCTCAGCGCCCGGTCGCGGAGGACGAATCGCCGGGCATGCGCCTGCTGAACCGCCTCGCCGCCCCGCTGCTCGCCGCCGTCCTCCTGACCGGCGGGACGGCCCTGCCCGCGACGCCGGCGGTCGCGGCGGAGCAGCAGCAGCAGGCGATCCGGATCATGCCGCTCGGTGACAGCCTCACCTTCGGCAAGGGCGACCGGGCCGCGAACGGCTACCGCAACTGGCTGCACAGCTGGCTCACCCTCTCCGGGGTGGACGCCGACTTCGTCGGGTCGCAGACCGACGGCACCGGCGCCGACACCGGCCACGAGGGACACCCGGGCTGGCGGATCGCCTGGCTGACCCGGCACGCCGACCACTGGATGGCGACCTACAAGCCGCAGGTCGTCCTCCTCGACATCGGCACCAACGACCTGATCCGCAACCAGGCGAACGGCTCCACGCAGCGCCTCGCCCAGCTGATCGACCGCCTCGTCGCGGCCGACCCCAAGGTCGAGATCGTGCTGGCGAAGCTGCTGGTCGTGAAGCACCGCAACGCCCGCGAGTTCCGCTCGTTCAACGCGAAGCTGGCGAAGGTCGCGGCCCGCCACCCGCGCAACGTCACGCTCGTCGACATGTCGGTGATCCCGGCGTCGGACACCGTGGACGGCGTGCACCCGGACACCACCGGCTACCAGAAGATGGCGTTCCAGTGGTACCAGGGCCTGCGCCGCGTCCTGCCCACCGGCCGTTCGATGCAGCCGGTCGCCAACCCGTTCACCGCAGGTGGGTGAGCCCGTCCAGCACCGCTGACCCGCTCTCCACCTGGACCCGGATCGTGTGCGTCCCGCTGTCCGGCCACATCCTCGTCCACACCGCCTGCCGGTACTTCGTGGACGCCGACGCGAGATCCACGACGCCCTGATCGCGTCCGTCCAGGACGATCCGCACCCGTCCGGAGGTGGCGGTCCGGGTGGCCACGAGCGCGGCCGAGCGGCCGGTGACGGTCCAGGTCAGCGACGCGCCGCGGGCCGAGGCCGCGGCCGCTTCGCTGCCGACGAATCCGGGGTTGCGCAGCGTGCGCCAGCTTCCGGTCCGCTGGGCTTCCGCTTCCGGGACAAGAGCGGGGGTACGGGTGACCGAAGCGTGGCGGACGTTGCCCGCACGATCGGCGGCCGTCACCGTCCACGCGCCGGGCTCACCCAGTGTCGTGGTCGTGTCGAACGCCCGGGCTGTCGCGCCGAGGACGGCCCGCCCGGTTCCGGTGACGCGCACCGACCGCAGGCCGTTCCCGTCGGCGGCCTGCCAGCTCACCCGCACCGGGATCGACGACTGCATCGAGCCGGTGCGGAGCGCCACCTGCGGGGCCGCGGTGAACTCCGGCGGCACCGGGTCGGCGAGGATCCGCGCGCTGGTGATCGAGGTACGCCCGGACAGGTGCACGGCCTTCACGGCGACCGTGTGCTCGCCGGCCGGCAGCTGGAGCCGGGCCAGCCGGTGACCGGCCGGCGCCGCGGTGAAGAGCCGGCCGTCGAGCCACACCTCGAAGCGGTCCATCATCCGGGTCGGGGTGGAGAGCGTCCACAGCGGCTGCAGGAGTCCCCGGGTGTAGAACTTCCCGGCGTACGCGCCAGCGCCGCTCAGCTTCTGGTACCGCAACCCGATCGGCGCGCCGCCCGCGATCGCCCGGATCGCCGGGAGCTGGAGATAGAGCGCGTTGCCCGGGCACTCGGTGGATCCTGCGTCCCGGTGCCCGGAGATCCGGCTGAGGGTCGCGGTGCGGCCGGCCGGGTACTTGTTGCTGCCGCCGGAGACGTAGGCGACCCGCCCGGCCGGCGGGCTCCCCCAGGCGCCCAGCTTGTACGCCGCCACCTGGGCGACCGACGCCCGCGCGGCCACCGGGATCCGGACCGACCGGAAGTCGCCGATCACCGCGATGGCGCTGGCGTTGTCGTTGAACCCGAGGGTGTGCGCGCCGAGCACCGAGCGGTGAACCCCGCCCTTGCGCCCCTCGAAGACGTTGCCGCACTTGTCGACCAGGAAGTTGTAGCCGATGTCGTTCCAGCCCTTGCTCTTCACCTGGTACGCCTCGATGCCGCGCACGATGCTCGCGGACTGCCCGCAGGTGTAGCCGTTGCCGGTCGCCGTGTGATGCACGAAGACGACCTGGATCGGGCCGGTGTAGGAGGGGGCCTCCTTCACGATCCTCTCGTTGGCGCCCCAGCCGGCCCGGGTCACGATCCTCGGTACGGGCCGGGCCGGGAGCTTGGCGCTGCGCTTCGGCACGGCCGCCGACTCCCCGCGCGCCCGCTGCACGGCCACCGGCTCCATCCGGGGTGCGATCCGATCGCCGGAACCGTCCGGGTCGACCAGGTCATCCGAACCGTCCGGGTTGATCAGGTCGACCCGCAGGCCCTCCGGCAGCGCCGTCCCGGCCATTCGCGCCTGCACCCCGTCGGAGGGTCCCACCCAGAGCGGATCGCTGGCTCCCCGCGCCCCCTCGGCGCCGCCCGACGCGTCCGGGTTGTCGGTCTCCAGCAGCTGCCACGGCGTCCACCGGCCGGTCGCCGCGGCCCGCGTCCGCACCTCGATCCGGCCCGCGCTCGGCGCCTCCGGGTCCCGCCACGTCACCCCGACCATGCTGAACGGGCCGGTCCGGCGGCGCGGCAGTTCCGCGTACCCATGACGGGTCTCGCCCTGACGGGTCTCCTCCGCGGCGAGCCTCATCCCGTCCCGGGGCGCGGCCGGAGCCGGAGCGAACGCGAAGGTCTGCAGGACCGGGCCGGACGTCCGGACCGAGCCCGGATCGGTGATCGCGACGGCGACCGCGGCCGCCGGAGTGACGGCCGCCAGGGCGGCGAGCAGACGGCGCATGGAAACTCCCCCGGCCACCGGCGGAAGGAGTCGGTACGGGGCTTACCGGCGGCCATGTGCCACCTTGCCGGTGCCCCGAGTGACGCGTGGGGAGTTTCGTGAAAAAAGTTCGGATTTATCCCTCGTGAGCGGATCAGTTCGCCGACCAGATCGCTGCGTTCAGCGCGGTGGCGTAGGTGACCCACAGCAGGTACGGGACCAGCAGGCCGGCCGCGAGCTTCGACACCGGCCGGAACTTCACGATCGTCACGCCGATCAGCACCCAGAGCACCACGATGTCGATCAGCGCGAGGCCGTACCGCCCGGCGCCGAAGAAGATCGGCGTCCAGATCGCGTTCAGCACGAGCTGGGCGGCGTACCAGTTCAGCGCCGCGGACCAGCCGGTCCGGCGCCAGACCAGCCAGCCGCTCACCGCGATCATCGCGTACAGGACCGTCCAGACGGGCCCGAACAGCCAGGACGGCGGGGCCCACGGCGGCTGCTCGAGGCTCTGGTACTCACTCGCGGTGCCGGAGACGCCGAGCCCGCCGATCAGGGCTGCCGCCGCGGCGGCAGCGCCGAAGCCGGCCAGGGCGAGCCAGGGTGAGACGTGCCGTCCGGAGCGCATCACATGACTGGTCATGCCCGGTGAGATACCCGGCCGCCGGACGGACGAACCTCTCGATGGTCAAGAATTTGCGGCGGCCTCACGAACCAGGCCGCTGACCACCCAGCCGGCGATCCGGGCGAAGTCCGGGGCCGTGCCACCGCCCTCCGCGAGCGCCGCCGCGAGCCGGGGGAACCCGCCGCTCGCCACCGCCGCGCCGATCCGGGCGGCCTGCTCCTCGCCGGTCACGTCGCCCGCGTGCTCGGCCGCGACGTAGGACGCCACGAACCCGGTGAACATCGCGAGCAGCGCCATCCGGGTCCCGCCGGACAGGCCGGACGGCTCCAGCGCGCCGAGCCCGTGCTCCAGGAAGCCGAGCAGGTTGACCCCGGCCACCGGGCGGCGGGTCACCGCGCCGGGCAGCCACGGGTGCCGCAGCATCATCTCCCGCTGCGCCACGACCAGGGCGGTCGCGTCGGCCCGCCAGTCGCCGGTGAGCGCCGGCAGCGGCAACTCGCCGGCCACCCGGTCCACCATCTCGTCGATCAGGTGCTCCCGGTCCGGCACGTACGTGTAGAGCGACATGGCGCCGGCCCCGATCTCGGACGCGACCCGCCGCATGGTCACGGCGTCCAGCCCGTCGGCGTCGGCCAGCCGGACCGCGGCCGACAGGACCTGCTCCCGGTTGTGCACCGGCGGACGGCCTCGTGGCATGGGGAGCCTCCTGATACGCTTTTCAGTACACCGTACGAAAAAGGGAGGGTGACCATGCACCCGCAGCCCTCGCCCGTCAGGATCCCCGAACCCCGCCCGGTCGTCCTGATCCGGGCCCCCGTCGTGCGGGGAGGCCGCTGGCGCGAGGAGGTCGCGGCGGTGGAGGCCCGGGTCGCCCGGATCCGCGCGCGGGACCGGTTCGGCGGCGATCTGTTCGTGGTCGCGCCCGGCTACCTGACCTTCAGCCGGTTCGGCCCGGACACCGGCCCGCTGCCCGGCATGGACGCGGTGCTCACCCTCCAGCGGCGGCTGCGCCGCGAGGCGCTGGGCCTCCCGGCCGGCGCCGGCGACCTGCTCCCGGTGCCGATCACGCTGATGACCGGCCGGCACGACGACGCCGCCGCCCGGATGATCGAGCTGTTCCGGCGGCGGCACACCACGGGGCTGCCGATCGAGCTGCTGATCGGCCCGGGCACGCTCGCCGCGAACTGGGCCGAGACGTTCGGCCAGGCGCTGCGGACCATGCGCGGCGAGGCGCCCGCCCAGCCGGTCAGGTTCCACGACGGCGAGTGGCGCGACGCGGCCGCTGTTTAGCGCTCTCCGATGTGGGGGTAAGCGTTCGCCGCCCCCATACCCCCACATCGAGGAGCAAAGATGTCCATCCCCGGACTCTTCTACCTGATCGCCGTGATCCTGCTGGTCCTGGCGGCCCTGCCGATCTCCACGCGCGGCATCAGCCTGGCCCTGCTCGGGGCGGCGTTCGCCCTGCTCGGCTACTCCTGGGACACCATCACCGCCGGCTAGACCGCGCGTTTGTAGACCACGGCCTGCCAGGGGGCGATCGTCGAGTCGGCGGGCGCCTCCGGCAGGTTGTTCAGGATCAGCTCGCCGTCCAGGGCCAGATCGGTCCGGACCGCCTCCCCGGTGAAGTTGCCGATCACCAGCAGCTCGGTGCCGCCGAGCCGCCGGGTGAAGGCGTAGAGCCGCTCGTCGTGCGGCAGCAGCATGGTGAAGTCCCCGTCGGCCACCGCCGGCTCGGCGTGCCGCAGCGCCACGAGCCTGCGGTACCAGTGGAAGACCGAGTCCGGATCGGCCTGCTGCTTCGCCGCGTTGATCTCCCGGTGGTTCGGGTTGACCTTGAGCCACGGGGTGCCGGTGGTGAACCCGGCGTGCTCCGAGTCGTCCCACTGCATCGGCGTCCGCGCGTTGTCCCGCCCGCGGGCCCGCAGGACCGTCAGCACCTCCTCGGGCGACCGGCCCTCCATGTCGAGCGCCTGGCGGTACTGCCCGAGCGCCTCGATGTCCCGGAAGTCCTCGATCCCGGCGAACGGGTAGTTCGTCATGCCGAGTTCCTCGCCCTGGTAGATGTAGGGCGTCCCGCGGTGCAGGTGCAGCACGGTGCCGAGCATCTTGGCCGAGGCCACCCGGTTCCGCGGGCTGTCGTCGCCGTAGCGGGAGACCGCGCGCGGCTGGTCGTGGTTGTTCCAGTAGAGGCTGTTCCACCCGAGGTCGGCGAGGCCGGCCTGCCAGCGGCCGAAGATCGCCTTGAGCTTGGTGAGCTGCAACGGCTCCAGCAGCCACGGGTCGGGTCCCCGGTCGACCCAGACGTGGTCGAACTGGAAGACCATGTCGACCTCGTGCCGGTCCGGGTCGGTGTGCAGGCGGGCCTGCTCGACGGTGACGCCCGGCGTCTCGCCGACGGTGAGCAGTCCCTCGCGCCCGGCGAAGACCTCGCGGTGCATCTCCTGCAGGAACTCGTGCAGGCGGGGGCCGCCGATGAACGCGTCGGAGCCGTCGGCGTACGCGCTGCCGGCGCTCAGCTTCCCGTCCGGCAGTGTTCCGTCCTCGCCGATCACCTTGGAGATCATGTTGATGACGTCCATCCGGAAGCCGTCCACGCCCCGGTCCAGCCACCAGCGCATCATCGCGTAGACGGCCTGCCGGACCTCGGGGTTCTCCCAGTTGAGGTCGGGCTGCTTCCTCGAGAACAGGTGCAGGTAGTACTCGCCGGTCTTCTCGTCGAACTCCCAGGCCGGTCCGCCGAACACCGATCCCCAGTTGGTCGGCTCGGCGCCCGGCGTACCCGGCTCCATGCCCTTGCGGGCCGGCCGCCACCAGTACCAGTCCCGCTTCGGGTTGTCCTTGGACGACCGGCTCTCCTGGAACCACCGGTGCTCGTCGGAGCTGTGGTTCACCACCAGGTCCATGATCAGCTTGATGCCGCGGGCGTGCGCCCCGGCCAGCAGCTCGTCGAAGGTCGCGAGGTCGCCGAAGAGCGGCTCGATGTCCTGGTAGTCGCTGATGTCGTACCCGTTGTCGTCCTGCGGCGACGGGTAGATCGGCGAGAGCCAGAGCACGTCGACGCCGAGCTCGGCCAGGTAGTCGAGGTGGTTGATGATGCCGCGCAGGTCGCCCATGCCGTCGCCGTCGGAATCCGCGAAGCTCCGCGGATAGATCTGGTAGACGACCGCCTTCTTCCACCACGAATCCGTCATGGCTCTTCTCTAACACGAGAACGCGCCCGATACCGGCCAGGCATACTGTCGACGTGGTTATGACCGTAAAGAGCGATTTGTCATGAAGATTGCCATGCTCGGGCCGATCGCCTGGCGTACTCCCCCGCGGCACTACGGCCCGTGGGAGCTGATCACCAGCCTGCTCACCGAGGGCCTGGCCGCGCGGGGCGTCGACGTCACGCTCTTCGCCACGCTCGACTCGGTCACCGCGGCGGCCCTCGACGGCGTCGTGCCGGCCGGATACGAGGAGGACGCCTCGATCGACGGCCGGGTCTGGGAGGCCATCCACGTGAGCCATGCGCTCGCCCGGTCCGGCGAGTTCGACCTCGTCCACAACCATCTCGACTGGCTCCCGCTCGCCTTCTCGGCGCACTGCGCGGCGCCGATGGTCACCACGATCCACGGCTTCTCCGGATCCAACATCCTTCCCGCGTACGTGCGGTCGCGCTCGCACTACGTCTCCATCTCCGACAGCGACCGCTCGCCGGATCTGGACTATCTGGCGACCGTCCACCACGGCGTGGATCTGAGCGGTCTGCCTTTCCACGCCGACGGCGGCGACGACCTGATCCTGTTCGGCCGGATCCACCCGGACAAAGGGACCGACATCGCCATCGAGATCGCCCGCCGGGCCGGCCGCCGCCTGATCATGTGCGGAATCGTCCAGGACCGCGAATACTTCACCGAAATCGTGGAACCCCGGATCGACGGGGAGCGTGTCGTCTATCTCGGATCGGTCGGCCCGGACGAGCGCGGCACGATCCTCGGCTCCGGCGCCGCGCTGCTGCATCCGATCCGGTTCGCCGAGCCGTTCGGCCTCTCCGTCGTCGAGTCGATGGCCTGCGGCACGCCCGTCATCGCGTTCCGCAAGGGCTCCATGCCCGAGGTGGTGGACGAGGGCGTCACCGGATTCGTGGTGGACTCGGCCGACGCGGCGGTGGCCGCCGTGGACCGGATCGGCGCGATCGACCGTGCCGCGTGCTCGGCGCGAGCGCGGGAACGGTTCTCCGCCGACCGCATGGTGGAGGAGTATCTGACGATTTACCGAAAAATCATCAGTTGAATAGCTGGATCTTGTTAACGTCGCTTTGTGAATTGCGCGTTAAACGGGCCCTTTTACGGCCCGCCTTTGACTTCTCGATCTACGTCGGCGCAGTTCTCCCGCGGTGTACGGCGCCGTGCCCGCGTGCGGTGAGTCCGTGCTGCGGGGAGGCAGCCGGCCCGAGGAGAAAGGCCTGTCATGCCCGCGACATACGGGTTTCTGAGCACGTATCCCCCCACTCAATGCGGTTTGGCGACGTTCAATGCGGCACTCGCCACCCATCTCGTCACGGGCTCGGCCGGTTCGGGTGTCGTACGCCTGCTCGCCGGTGACAACGCCAGTGGTGGGATCGCGCTCGACCGGTCCGCGCCGCGCGTCGTGCACACCTGGCACACCGACCGGCCCGGCGGCTGGGTCGCCGCCGCCACCGCGCTGAACCGCTTCGACGTGGCGGTCGTCCAGCACGAGTACGGCATCTACCCGGGCGACGCCGGCGAGGAGGTCCTGCCGGTGCTGCGGGCGCTGCGGGTGCCGTCGATCGTGGTCCTGCACACCGTGCTGACCCAGCCCGACCCGCTCCAGCGCAGCGTCCTCGAGCAGATCGCGGCGACCGCCGACGCGGTGGTCACGATGACCGACACGGCGCGGACCCGGCTCACCGAGTTCTACGACGTGGACCCACGCAAGATCACCGTGATCCCGCACGGAGCGGCCAGCCACACGGTGACCGCCGGCCCCGTCACCGCCGGCCCGGGCACCGGCGGCTCCTTCACCGCCGGCACGGTCACCGCCCGTCCTGGCACCGCCGGCTCGGGCACCGGCGGCTCGGGCACCGGCGGCTCGGGCACTGCCGGCTCCTTCACCGCCGATGAGCGGCACGGCCGGCCGCACCTGCTGACCTGGGGCCTGCTCGGGCCGGGCAAGGGCATCGAATGGGCGCTGCGGGCGCTCGCCTCGCTCGACGACATCGACCCGCGGCCGATCTACACGGTCGCCGGGCGCACCCATCCGAAGGTGCTCGAACAGCAGGGCGACGTCTACCGCGACTCGCTGAAGAGGATCGCCGAGGAGTCCGGGATCGCCGACTGCGTCCGCTGGGAGGACGTCTACCTCGACCCGGACGACCTGTCCCGGCTGATCTGCTCGGCCGACGCGGTCGTGCTGCCGTACGACTCGACCGAGCAGGTCACGTCCGGCGTGCTGATCGAGGCGGTGGCGGCCGGCGTCCCGGTGGTGGCGACCGAGTTCCCGCACGCGGTCGAGCTCCTCGCCGACGGGCCCGGCCTGCTCGTGCCCCACCAGGACCCGGAGGCGATGGCGATGGCGATCCGGCGGGTCCTCGCCGAACCCGGCCTCGCCGAGCCGGGGCTGGCCGGCCGCCTCACCGGCCTGGCCGGCGGGCCGACGCTGCGCTGGCCCGCCGTGGCCGCGCGGTACCAGTCGCTCGCCAACCGCCTGCTCGCCGACCGCCGCCCGCTCGCCGCGCAGACGATCTCGGCATGAGCGCGGGCCTGCGGCTGCTGCCGCCGCCCGTCCGGCTCACCGATGCGCCCGAGCCACGCTGGGATCACGTCTTCCGGCTCTCCGACGACACCGGGCTGCTCGAGCACGCCCGCAACGCGATCGTCCGGCGCGAGCACGGATACTGCGTCGACGACGTCGCGCGCGGCCTCCTCGTGGCCGCGCGCGAACCGCGGGCCAGCCCCGAGCTGATCCGGCACGCCGAGCGCTACCTGGCGTTCCTCACCCACGCGCAGGGCGCCGCCGGCGGGTTCCGGAACCGGATGAGCTACGACCGGCGATGGCAGGACGAGCCCTCGCTGGGCGACTGGTGGGGCCGCGGCCTCTGGGGACTGGGCACCGCCGCCGCTCGCGGGCAGACCCCGTGGCTGCGGCGGGAGGCCATGACCGCGTTCCGCCACGGCGTACGCAGCAGATCTCCCTGGCCGAGAGCGATGGCGTTCGCCGCGCTCGGCGCCGCCGAGGTGCTCCGGGCCGATCCGCGCGACCGGGAGGCGGCCCAGCTGCTCGGCGACGCCGCCACGGTGATCGGCGTGCCCGGCTCCGACCCCGGCTGGGTCTGGCCGGAGCGGGAGCTCACCTACGCGAACCCGGCCCTCGCCGAAGTGATCATCGCGGCCGGCGACCTCCTCGGCGACGAGGGGTTGCTCACCGACGGGCTGCGGATGCTCGCCTGGCTCTGCGCGGCCCAGGAGCACAACGGGCACCTCTCCACCGTCCCGGTCTGCGGCTGGCGCCTCGGCGCGCGCCGGAACCGGATCGGGGACGCCGACCCGGCCCTGGCGCCCGATCTGCTCGACCAGCAACCGGTCGAGGCCGCGGCCACGGCGGACGCCTGCGCCACCGCCGCGGCGGTGACCGGGGACGAGCGCTGGGACGCGCCGCTGTTCCAGTCGATCGCGTGGTTCCTCGGCGACAACGACACCGGAACGGTGATGCGGGACAACGAGACTTATGGTTGTTATGACGGATTGACGGTTGATGGTCCTAATCTGAACCAAGGAGCCGAATCCACCCTCGCGCTCGTCTCCACGCTGCAGCACGCCCGCAGGCTGGCGAACCGGAGCGCGACCCGACCGTCAGGCGGCCTAGCGTGACCGCAACCGTGAATGCTCAAGACATCACCCGTCACAACATCACCATGGCGCCGGACGGCCGGCGCGTCGTGATCAAGCTGTTCGTGCCCGGCGAGGACGCGCATGCCACGCACAACCGCGCGGCCTGCATGATCGAGCGGATGCTGCAGCTGGACGAGAGCGACATCAACGCGTTGCTGGAGGACGTGCTGAGCCGGTTCTCCGGCCGGCACCACGACATCCTGTCGACCTTCCAGCACCACTACGAGGTCGTCCAGCACCGCGTGCCGGCCGAGATCGACCTGTCGCCGCAGGCCCGGACCCTGATCGGGGCGTACTTCAGCCACGAGTTCTCGGTCGAGGCGGCCGCCCTCTGCAACCCGTCCATCGTCCCGCACCCCGACCAGGCCGACCTCGCGCCCGGCGAGCTGCGGGCCGCGCTCAGCCTGCGGCAGATCGGCGAGGGGCACATCTCGTCGATCGGCTTCTGCAGCGTGATCCTCGGGCCGGGCGCCGCGATCCGCCTCGAGGACCGGGACGGACCGCTCGCGATCGGCCAGCGGGTCGGCGCGAAGCACATGAAGCACCAGCTCTTCGCCGCCCTCGGGGACGACGACATCGACAACGAGGCGTCGGCGTACGTGCTCGGCGCGCTTCCGGACCGCTTCGACGACCAGGTCTTCGAGGACGTCCTCAGCCACCTGCCGCCGGAGATCCTGGCCCGGCCGACCACGCCGATGACGCTGGAGCTGATCCGGCGCATCGTCATGGACGACTACGCGGTCACCTTCCCGCCCACCATGCCGCTGCACCAGCGGGTGCTCTGGCCGGCCACGCCGAGCGAGAGCCGGGGCATGGAGGACGCGCGGTTCGTCCAGGTGATCGACCCGGACGGCCGGCCCGCCTACCAGGCGACCTACACGGCGTACGACGGGTTCAACATCTCCGGGCGGGTCATCTACAGCCGGGACCTGCGGCACTTCGAGGTCACCACGCTGCACGGGCCGGCCGCCCGGAACAAGGGCATGGCGCTGTTCCCGCGCTACATCAACGGCCGGAAGATGGCGCTCTGCCGCTCCGACGGCGAGACCCTGGGCCTGGCCGTCCGGGACGACAAGCACCGGTGGCAGCCGGCCGGGCCGCTGCTCGTACCGCACCGCGGCTGGGACCTGATCCAGGTCGGCAACTGCGGCTCGCCGATCGAGACCGAGGCCGGCTGGCTGGTACTCACCCACGGTGTCGGGCCGATGCGGCGGTACGCCATCGGCGCGATGCTGCTCGACCTGGACGACCCGTCGAAGGTGATCGCGGACCTGCCGCAGGGTCTGATCGACCCGGACGAGACCGAGCGTGAAGGGTACGTGCCGAACGTGCTCTACTCCTGCGGCGGCCTCGTGCACGACGGACGGTTCTGGCTGCCGTACGCCTCCAGCGACGTACGGATCGCCTTCGCCAGCATGCCGCTGGACCGGCTACTGCACCGCATGGTGCCGGTCAACTGATCACCGGTTCTTCGGCGGCTCTTGTTCTTCGGCGGCTTTTGTTCTCTGGCGGCTTTTGTTCTCGCGGCGGTGCCGGCCTTCTCAGGCCGGCACCGTTCCGGTGACCACCCAAATCGTCAGGACGGCCAGGAACGTCCCGCTCGCGCCGGCCGCGTCGACGCAGGCGAGCCACTCGTCGCGCAGGCCGGGCGGGGTCTGCCAGGACTCCTCCGGCACTCGCGGGTTGACCATCGGCAGCACCACGGCGGCCGACTCCGGGCTGCTGAACACGCAGGTCACCGGCGTCGCGGTGATGTCGGTGAGCCCGTTCGCGACAAGCCGGCGCCGGAGCGTGCGGCCCATGTCGTGCTGCTTCGGCGTGAAGTGCCCGCGCACGTGGGCCATCACCACCTCGCCCAGCCCGGCCGGCATCCCGTCGAACGCAAGCGACGACCAGTCGGTGTCGACGAGGCAGATCCGGCCGCCGGGGCGGGTCACCCGGATCAGCTCGCCGATCGCCCGGTCGGCGCTGTCCACGTGTTGCAGGACCCGCTCGCACCACACGCCGTCGAAGCTCGACGACGGCAGGTCGAGCCGGCCGACGTCGCCGGTCACGTAGCGCACGTTGCTGCCGTCGTGCCGCGCGATCGCGGCCGCCGTGATCGACGCCGAGTGGTCGAGGGCGACCACCTCGCCGGACGGCGACACCGTGGCGGCGAGCCGGCGGCTCACGTCACCGGCGCCGGAGCCCGCGTCGAGGAGCCGCTGACCGGGCCGCGGGCACAGCGCCTCGAAGGCGGCACGGCGAACCCGCCGGATCTCGGGATGCCGTCCCATTTCGGTCAGGGCATCCAGCACCATCGCGGACATCGGGGCCGGCAAGCCGTCGATGTCGGCGAACGGGGTCCGTTCCTTCTGCGCGGGTTCCATGGGAAAGATTGAACATGCACGCGTTGGCCGTAGGGCGTGGTCGTCATCCATCCGACAGGCACGGTACCTGCCGTTTCGCTAGATCGACGTCGTTGTGTGCGCGATCCGCACACCGGGCGGCCCGGGGTTGCGATACACCCTGAGTGATGGGGCGTGCATCACACGTCACGACGAAGATCATGTGCAACAGGACGGCAATGGATATGAAAAACTTCCGGACATGATCGAGCGGGTTAAGTTCGGGCTGGTCGGTTACGGCACCGGCGGCCGGGTGTTCCACGCGCCTCTGATCGCCTCAGCGGCGAACATCGACTTCGTCGGCGTGGTCACCACCTCGGAGGAGCGCCGGGTCCAGGTGGCGGAGCAACTGCCGGGCGTGGCCGCGTACGACAGCATCGCCGCGCTGGCCGCCGACGGCGTCCAGGCCGTGGCCATCTCCACCCCGGCGTCGACGCACGCCGCGCTGGCCGCCGAGGCGATCGCGGCCGGCCTGGCCGTGGTCGTCGACAAGCCGTTCGCGCTCGACGCGGCGGCCGCCCGCAAGGTGGTGACGACCGCCGAGGAGGCGGGCGTGCTGCTCACCGTCTACCAGAACCGCCGCTGGGACTCCGACTTCCTGACGATCCGCAAGCTGATCGAGGACGGCCGGCTCGGCGAGATCCGCCGCTTCGAGTCCCGCATGGAGCGCTGGGCGCCGGACCGCGAACCGCCCGCCGCCGGCGGTGGCACGCTTCTCGACTTCGGCTCGCACCTGGTCGACCAGGCGCTGCAGCTGCACGGCCCGGCCGTCCGGGTGCACGCCGAGATGCGCGGCGAGCCCCTCGACGACGACTTCTTCGTGGCGCTGCACCACGCCAGCGGCGTCGAGTCGCACCTGTGGGGCAGCTGGCGCCAGGCCGGCCCGGGCCCGCGCTTCCGGGTCACCGGCAGCGCCGGCACCTACATCTCCCCCGACCTCGATTACCAGGAGACCCTGCTGAAGGCCGGTAAGTCCCCGGCCAAGCTGGGCGACCGCTGGGGCGTCGAGCCGGAGCACCGCTGGGGCCACCTCTTCCGCGGCGCGACCGGCGCCCCGGTGGAGAGCTGCCGCGGACGCTGGGACACCTTCTACCCGGCCGTCGCCGACGCGGTCCTCGGCAACGGCCCGCTGCCGGTCGACCCGTGGGACTCGGTCCGGGCCATGGAGATCCTCGACGCCGCCCGCCGGAGCGCCACCGAGGGCATCTCCGTCGTCCTCTGACGCCGCGGCCGCCGGCCCTCCTCTCCGCGATCTTGGACGATCGACCACCGAATTCGGTGGCCGACCGTCCAAGATCCGCCGAAGGGTGGCGAATCGTCCAAGATCCGCGTAGGGCGGGGAGCGATCGTCCAAGATCCGCGTGGGGCGGGGGCGATCGTCCAAAATCCGCGCGGGTCGGGGGCGATGGTCCAAGATCTGCGTGGACTGGGGGACGATCGTCCAAGATCTGGTGGAGGGTGGCGGGTCAGCGGGGGCGCGTGGTGTCGTCGATGACGCGCGCCGCCGTCAGGGACTCGGCGAACGCCTCCGGCGAGAGGTCCAGCCCGTCCGGCACCCACGACAGCTCGGTGCTGTCCTTTTCGGTCATGGCGGTGAGGACGGCGTCCGGGGCGAGGCCCGCCTCAAGCAGCGAACGGATCTCCCGGGCGTTGATGCCGGCCGGCAGTGGCCCGTTGCCGAGGTCGGTGCCGTAGCGGACGCTCCCCCCGTACGCGATGAAGCGCCGCAGGTTGGCGACGGCGATCTCGCGCGCGGGGTCCGGATCTCCCCAGCCGTGGATGTCGAGGGTGCTGATCCACCGCATGCGCGCGGCGCAGGCCCGCACGAGCGCGTCGTCGAGCGGCTCTGTCCAGGGCGTATGCGCCAGCGACCCGACTCCGGCGGCGAGCGCGGCGGCCACCGTCCCGGGCCCTTCGGCGTGCATGACGACCTCGAGCCCGGACGCGCGGGCCGCCGCGACGAGCGCCGTCAGCGTGTCCTGAGGCAGCAGCGGCCCGCCGGTATGAGCGGTCACCTTGATCAGCGAAGCGCCCTGCGACCACGCCTCGGCCACGGCAACACCCGCGTCGGCCGCCGACGAGATCTCCCGCCAGCTGCCGGCGGGCGCCCACGAACGGTCGCTCGGATAGCCGCCCGGAGCGATCAGAAACGGTCCGGCATATCGGATCCGCGGCAGGCGCCCCTCGGTGCCGCTCGCGAGATCGCCGGCGGCCGCTCCGGGGCCCGAGCCGCCATCCGCACCGCCGGCCCCGCGACCGGCACCACCGGCCCCACGACCGGCACCACCGGCACCGCCGGCCCCGCGACCGGCGCCGGCGGCCTGGCGCTCGGCTCGTTCCGCGAGGTCGCGGACCTGCGCGGGCACGCCCCCGAGATCCCACACGGCCGCGATGCCGCCGGCCCGGACCTCGGCCAGGTCGACGAGCGCCGAGTGCACGTGCGCGTCGACGAGGCCGGGCAGCAGCGTCCCGGGGAAGCGGCGGGTGCCGGCGAGAGGGGCGAGCTCGGCCGGCACGGGCTTGACCGTCCCGTTCTCGGCGATCCGCAGCGCCACGCCCTTGCGTACCCGCCCTCCCCACCAGATCGAGTCGGCGACGAGCCAGCGCACCCGCGGAGTTCCGTCGTCCGCGCAGTCGCCGCGCAGGGCCGAGGCGGCGCACCCGCCGCCCGAGGCCCCACCACAGCAGAGCTCCCGCCCGGCCCCCGCACCACCAGCCGCCGCCGAAGCGCCGGCCGAGCCGCCCGCCGCCGCGGGGCCAGCCGCCGCCGAGCCGCCCGCTGCCGCAGGAAAACCAGCCGCCGCCGCAGAACTAGCCGCCGCCACAGAGCCGCCCGCCGCCGCAGGAGAACCAGCCGCCGCAGAGCCAGCCGCTGCAGAGCCGGCCGCCGCAGAGCCAGCCGCTGCAGAGCCGGCCGCCGCAGAACCAGCCGCCGCAGAACCAGCCGCTGCAGAGCCGGCCGCCGCGGACGTCATCGCTGCTTCTCCAGCAGGTCGCGGAGCACCGTCAACCCCCGATAGACCTCGACAAAACTGGTGCTCAGCGGCGCCGGCCCGATCCGCAGCCCATCCGGCCGCCGATAGTCGGGGATCACCCCGCTGTCCCACAGCGGCTCCAGGAACTGCTCGAACCCCGGCCGCCGCAGCGTCACATGGCCGCCGCGCCGCTCCGGGTCGCGTGGGCTCACCACCTCGACGCCGAAGGGCGCCAGCAGCGTGTCCGCCAACTCCAGCACATAGCCGGTGAGCAGCAGAGACTTGTCGCGGACCGCGGTGATGCCGGCCTCGGCGAGCATGTCGAGGTTGGCGTGCAGCGGCACCATCGCGAGGATCGGCGGGGTGCCGCTGAGCAGCGCGCGGATGCCCGGCGCCGGCTCGTGGCCGTGCCCCATCTCGAAGGACGCCCGGTGCCCCATCCACCCCTGGATCGGCTGCCGCAGCGAATCCTGCAGCTCGCGCCGCAGATAGGCGAAGGCCGGGGCGCCCGGTCCGCCGTTGAGGTACTTGTACGTGCACCCGACCGCCAGGTCGACACCCCACTCGTCCAGCGAGATCGGCACCGACCCGGCCGAATGGCACAGATCCCACATGGTCAGCGCGCCGGCGGAGTGGGCGATCCGGTTGATCGAAGGGATGTCCGCCAGCCAGCCCGACCGGTAGGCCACGTGGCTGAACAGCACGAGTGCCGTGCGCTCGTCCACGACAGCGGAGACCTGCGAGGGGTGGATCCCGGTGACCGGATCCGTCGTGATCCAGACGAGTTCGAGGCCCCGCTCGGCGGCGATGCCCTCCAGGACGTACCGATCGGTCGGGAAGTTGTCGGTGTCGAGCACGACCCGGTTGCGGCCGGGCCGGGCGTCGACGGCGGCCCGCGCCAGCTTGTAGATCAGCACCGTGGTGGAGTCGGCGATCACGGTCTGCCCGGCGGCCGCGCCGAGGGCCACCGCGCCGAGCCGGTCGCCGAGGGTGAGCGGCCAGTCCAGCCAGCCGTCGGTCCAGCCGCGGATCAGCCGGCCGCCCCACTGCTCCCGGATGAACGAGTCCATCAGCCGGGCGGTCGCCTCCAGGGGCCGGCCCAGCGAGTTCCCGTCGAGGTAGGAGAGCAGGTCGGAGTCGGGCGCGGTCAGGAACCGGTCACGGAAGGCGGCGAGCGGGTCGGCCGCGTCCAGGGCCTCGGCACGGGCGAGCATCAACGAGGGACTCCAATTTCGGTACGGACGGCGTAGAGCTCCGGGAAGAATGTCAAATCGAGGGCGGCCTTCAGGAACGAGACCCCGCTCGAACCTCCCGTGCCCCGTTTGAAGCCGATCGTCCGTTCCACCGTCTTGAGGTGCCGGAAACGCCAGAGCTGGAAGTTCTCCTCCAGGTCGACGAGTTCCTCGCACGCCTCGTACACATCCCAGTTCTGCTCGGCGTTCTCGTAGATCTGCTGGAAGACCGGGAGCAGCGACGGCTGGTAGTCCCAGGGCTCGGTGACGTCGCGCTGGAGCACCTCCACCGGTACGTCGTGGCCGCGTCGCGCCAGGAAGTGCAGGAACTCGTCGTAGACCGACGGCGTGGCGAGCGCGTCCTCCAGCAGCGCCCGCGCGGCCGGCTGCTCGTCGAAGATCGACAGCATCCGGCGGTCCTTGTTGCCGAGCAGGAACTCGATGGCCCGGTACTGGTAGGACTGGAAGCCCGAGGAGGTGCCGAGGAAGCTGCGGAACTCGGCGTACTCGCTCGGGGTCAGCGTCGCCAGCACCGACCACTGCTCGGTCAGCGTGCGCTGGATGTGCTTGACCCGGGCCAGGCCCTTGAGCGCCGGCCGCAGCTCGTCCTTGGCGAGGTGCCGCTGCACCGCCTGCAGCTCGTGGATCACCAGCTTGAGCCAGAGCTCGGACGTCTGGTGCTGGAGGATGAAGAGCAGCTCGTCGTGGTGCTCCGGCCGGCTGACCGGGTGCTGCGCGCCGAGGATCTCGTCGAGGTGCAGGTACTCCCCGTACGAAAGGTTGACCTTGAAGTCGCGGACGATCCCGTCCTCGAGCGGCCGCTGAGCCGACATCTCACACACTCCTATAGCGGTAGGGGACCCCAGTAGACCCACTGTCCCTCGTACCGCACGAACCGGCTCAGCTCTTCCATGACGCCGGGCCGGCCGCCTTCGCGGTAGTGCGCCCGGAACCGCACGGTGCCCTCGGCGTCGAACACGCCTCCGCCCGCGGTGTCGAGCACTTCGAGGCGTACCCATGTGAGGCCTGGCTCGTCGGCGAGGTCTGCCTCATGCCCGGGACGCGTCTCCGGGTGCCAGGTGCGGTGGACGTGGTCGGTGCGCCCCAGCGCATACGCGCTGAAGCGCGAGCGCATGAGAGCTTCCGGGTCCGCCGCCGGCTTCCCGTCATGGAGAGGACCACAACAGCTCGGGTACGGGGAACCGCTGCCGCACGGGCACACGGAGGAGGGACGCCGCTTGACCATGCAGCCATTCTCCCGGATCGAAGATCCGCCTCGAAGCCCGCGCCTCGAAGCCCGCGCCTCGAAGCCCGCGCCTCGAAGCCCGCGCCTCGAAGCCCGCGCCTTGTAGGGAGGCGCTGGAGAGAGCAGATGCCTGAATCAGCCAGCTTGTTGCTCCACCACGATGCCGGAAATGACCTTCTGGCAGCGGTCGAGCTCCTCGATGAGGCCCTGCATCTCCTCGATCGCCGACACCGCGTTCTGGGTGTCCGACCGGATGCCGCCGACCTGCGTACCGATCTCGCTCGTGGCCGTGGCGGTCTCGTTCGCCAGGTCCTTGACCTCGCTCGCCACGACGGCGAAGCCGCGGCCCGCCTCGCCGGCCCGGGCCGCCTCGATGGTCGCGTTCAGTGCCAGCAGGTTGGTCTGTTTCGCGATCGTGGCGATCAGCTGCACCACCTTGCCGATCTCGGTGCTGCTCGCCTCGAGCCGCTGGATCACCTGCACCGCGGTCTCGGCCGCGCGGACCGCCGCCTGGGTGGCCGTCGCCATGTCGTTGCTGACGTTGGCGAGCCGGTGCACCGAGTCCCGTTGCCGGTCCGACGCCCCCGCCGACCAGTCGTCCTGCACCCCGCCGGAGGACCAGCTGTCGTTCTGCTGCCAGTCGGACATGTGGTGGCGGCCCCTTTCTACCGTTCGCCTCAAAACATGTCATCCCGCCCACGGTCCGCGAGGGGTTTTCCCCGATCCGGCCTCACCGAGCACACTGTCCGGATGGGCGACGCCGGGATGATCCTCGATCGGGTGTGGCGCACCGACGCCGCCGGCATGCTCGCCGTCCTGGCCCGCCGCCTCGACGACTTCGACCGGGCCGAGGAGTCGCTCCAGGAGGCGGTCGCCGAGGCGCTGCGGCGCTGGCCCGAGGAGGGCGTGCCCGGCAATCCGCCCGGCTGGCTGGTGACGACCGCCTGGCGCAAGGCCCTCGACCGGCTCCGCCGGGAGGCGAGCGGCCGGCAGAAACTCGCCGAGCTGGCCGTCCTGGAACAGGCCTCGCCGCCGGGGACGCCCACCGGCGACGACCGGCTGGCGATGATCTTCGCGTGCTGCCATCCGGCCCTGCCGGAGAGCTCGCGCATCGCGCTCACCCTGCACGCGGCCTCCGGCCTGACGGCGGAGACCATCGCGGCGGCGTTCCTTCTGCCGAAGGCCACGGCCGCCCAGCGATTGGTCCGGGCCCGGCGACATTTGCGGGATCATCGGGTACGGGTGGAAGCGCCGTCCCCGGAGGAATACCCGGACCGGCTGCCCTCCGTGCTCCGGGTGATCTACCTGCTCTACAACGAGGGCTACCTCAGCGCCGGGGCCACCGCGGAGCGCCGCGAACTGGCCCGCGAGGCGCTCGACCTGGCCCGCCAGCTGACCGCCCTGATGCCCGGCGAACCGGAGACGGCCGGGCTGGCCGCGCTGCTGGAGCTGAACGAGGCCCGGGCCGCGGCCCGCTTCGACGACGCCGGCCGGCTCGTGCTGCTCGAGGACCAGGACCGGTCGCGCTGGGACACCGCCCTGATCACCGCGGCGATCCGGCGGCTGGCCCGGGCGGCCGGCGCCGACCGTCCCGGGCCCTACCAGCTGGAGGCGGCGATCGCGGCCCAGCACGCGATGGCCCCCGCGTACGAGCACACCGACTGGGTCACCGTCCGCAAGCTCTACGACCTGCTGGCGGGAGCGCGGCCCACCCCCGTCGTGCTGCTCGGCCGCGCCGTGGCGACCGGTTTCACGCAGGGCCCGGCCGAAGCGCTCGCCGAGGTGGACGGCCTGGCCGACCGGCTCGGCGACTACCGCCTCTGGCACGCCACCCGTGCCGACCTGCTGCGCCGGCTGGGCCGCACCCCGGAGGCCGCCGAGGCGACGAGGCGGGCGCTCGCGCTGGCCACCAACCCGGCCGAGCGCGAACTCCTCACCCGCCGCCTCAACGAACTGCTGTGACGGTTATCCACAGTCAGCCTTCGTCCACAGACCCCCGAGAGAAGATCGCCCCCGAAGGCCACACTGGCCGACGGGGGCTTCCCCCGGGAGGGTGGGCCAGGTTTGGGCCGGGTTTGGGCCAGGTTTGGGCCGGCCTCGCGAAACTCAGCGCTCCAGCAACGGCCTCACCTCGACCTTGTCGCCGACGGCGGCGATCCCCGGCCATCCCGCGGCCACCGCGACCGCCTCGTCGATGTCGTCCGCCTCCAGCATGATGAAACCGCCGACGACCTCCTTCAGCTCCAGGTACGGCCCGTCGGTGACCTCGGGCGTGCCGTCCCGGCCCGGGCCCACCGTCTTCGCGGTGCTGGTGGGCTGGAGCTCGGCGCCGCCTTCGAGGATCTTCCCGGCTTCGAACCAGCGGGTCCACCAGGCTCCGACCTCGTCCATCAGTCCTTCCGGCACCTTCGGCTCCTGCCAGTTCGACTCGTCACCGGTGAGGATCATGACGTAGCGCACGGTTCGGTTCCCTTCTCGCAGCCGATGTCGTACCTCCCTGACGAACGGGGGCCGCGGGAATCGACAGGCACGCCTCATGGAACCGTGTCGAAAATCATGACAAGAGGATCGATCTCGAAGCGCTTCCGCCTGTTCATTTCTTGCAAGAATCTGACGTAGGATTCCGTGGTGACCAAACGTCTCGCCGAGGTGGCGAAGAAGGCCGGGGTCAGTGAGGCGACCGTCAGCCGGGTCCTCAACGGGCGCAGCGGCGTCTCCGAGGCGACCCGCACGTCGGTGCTCACCGCCCTCGACGTTCTCGGCTACGAGCGGCCCACCAAACTCCGCGGCGAGCGCGCCCGCCTGGTCGGCCTCGTGTTGCCCGAGCTGCAGAACCCGATCTTCCCGGCCCTGGCCGAGGTGGTCACCGGCTCGCTCGCCCAGCGCGGCTTCACCCCGGCGCTCTGCGCTCGCACGATCGGCGGCGTCCCGGAGTCGGACTACGTCGAGATGCTCCTCGACCATCAGGTGTCCGGCGTCATCTTCGCCGGCGGCTCGTACGCGCTGACCGACGCCTCGCACGAGCACTACCGCCGCCTCACCGACCGGGGCCTGCCGGTGGTCCTGGTCAACGCGGGCGTCGACGAGCTCGGCTTCCCCCGGGTCTCCACCGACGACGCGGTCGCGGTCGAGCAGGCCTACGGCCACCTGCGCTCGCTCGGCCACGAGCGGATCGGCATGGTGCTCGGGCCGGAGGGGCACGTGCCGTCCGGCCGCAAGCTCGCCGCGATGATCCAGGTGGCGGGCGACGAACCGGCGTCGGTCGAGCGGTCCAGCTTCTCCATGGAGGGGGCCCGGGTCGCCGCGACCAAGCTCGTCGAGCGGGGCGTCACCGGCATCATCTGCGCGAGCGACGTGCTGGCGCTCGGCGCGATCCGGGCGGCCCGCCGGCTCGGTAAGGCGG
The DNA here is from genome assembly GCF_040639855.1 of Actinoplanes sp. NPDC023714. Classification (NCBI taxonomy): domain Bacteria; kingdom Bacillati; phylum Actinomycetota; class Actinomycetes; order Micromonosporales; family Micromonosporaceae; genus Actinoplanes; species Actinoplanes sp. NPDC023714. The sequence goes on along the minus strand of NZ_JBFAAR010000001.1, from coordinate 1,150,041 downwards.
TGCCGGCCGACGTCTCGGTGGTCGGCTTCGACGACTCGGCGTTCATGACCTGCACCGACCCGCCGCTGACCACGGTGCGCCAGCCGATCGAGACGATGGGCCAGGCCGCCGTGGACATCCTGGTGAGCCAGATCGAGGAGGCCCGGGTGCTCAGCGACGAGCTGCTCTTCGAGCCGGAGCTCGTGGTCCGCGGATCCACCGGACCGGCCCCGGCTCCCTAGCGACCGGCCCACCACGGCGTCAGGCCGTCGACCGCTTCCCGCGGTCGGCGGCCTTTTTTCGTACCCAATAAGGCTCTTGAAGTGGGTCCTAACCCCCTCAAAGAGGGCGCAATCCCGATCCTGTCGCAATCTGCCGTTACAAAGTCGATTCTTTGCAAGGCGCGATCGAAACCTTGCCGAAATAAGTGGGCGTCGTTACAGTGACTGCACTCACAGCAAACAGCGATCGCCGTGCATATAGAAGGGATGGACAGATGTCCGTACCGAAGTACCGGAAGGTCGCGGCCGCAGCGCTCGTGGCCGGATTGGGCCTCAGCCTGACGGCCTGCTCCACGAAGAGCGACGACGACGGGCAGGAGGCCGGCGGCAAGGTCACCATCACGGTCGACTGCCAGCCAGTCGGCGCCCAGAAGGAGCTTCTGGCGAACTGGAACGCGGACGTCGCGGCGTTCCAGAACGAGAACCCCGACATCACCATCAAGAGCGTCAGCGTCGGCGAGCAGTGCAACAACCCGCCGGACTTCACGGCCCGCCTGGCCGGCGGCACCATGACCGACGTCTTCTACGGCTACATGACCGACCTCCAGCAGGTGCTGGACTCCGGCCAGGCCCTGGACATCACGCAGTACGCGACCGCCCAGAACATCCCGACCTGGGACAGCGTCGACCCGGCGCTCAAGGAGGTCTTCACCGACGGCGGCAAGCTCTACGCCGTCCCGGTGAAGAACTACTCGATGGGCCTCGTCTACAACAAGGCGCTCTTCGCGAAGGCCGGCCTGGACGCCGCCAACCCGCCGAAGACCTGGCCCGAGGTCCGCGAGGCGGCCAAGAAGATCTCCGCGCTGGGTGACGGCATCGCCGGATACTCGGAGTACAGCGCCGGCAACACCGGCGGCTGGCACTTCACCTCGCTGATCTACTCGCAGGGCGGCACGGTCCTGAGCGAGGACGGCAAGGCCGCGGCCTTCAACAGCCCCGAGGGCAAGCAGGTCCTGCAGAATCTCAAGGACATGCGCTACGGCGACAACAGCATGGGCAGCCGGCAGCTGCTCCAGTGGGGCGACCTGCTGACCAACGCCGGCGCCGGCAAGGTCGGCATGTTCATCGGCGCGCCGGACACCACCCAGGCGATCGTCAGCCAGTTCCAGGGGAAGTACGAGGACTGGGCGATGGCCCCGCTGCCCGGCCAGGCCGGGAAGGCGTTGGGCACGCTCGGCGGCGGCGAGGGCTACTTCTTCAAGAAGGACCTCTCCCCCGAGCAGGTCGAGGCCGGTCTCAAGTGGATCGCCTACCAGAAGCTCACGCCGGGCAAGGGCCAGCTCGACTACGCCCGGGCGAAGCCGCAGAACTACCCGGTGGGCCTGCCCCAGCCGCTGCTCTTCGCGAACGGCACCGAGGCGCAGAAGCAGGAGCTCGACCTGCGCAAGGCGAACGCCAACGTCGACACGGCGAACTTCGCGCTCTTCGAGGCCACCCCGGTCCCGATCAAGGGGGAGCCGAAGAACGCCCAGGCGATCTACGCGGTGCTCGACTCGGCGATGTCCGGTGTCCTGACCGACCCGGACGCGAACATCGACAATCTGCTCAAGACCGCCGAGGAGAAGGTCAACCAGCTGCTGGCCGCTGGTAGCTGACCGTCATGGGTGCGGGGGCCCGGCCCCCGCACCCTTTCGATCTAGGAGTTCCCCTTGGCGATCCTCACTGCCCCCGCGCCGTCCCCGAGCACCGCCGCGCCACCGGCGTCGGCCCGGCGCAGCCGCAAGATCCGGGACAACCTCACCGGTCACGCCTTCCTGATCGGCGCGGTCCTCTGCTTCGCCCTCTTCATGTGGTACCCGATGATCCGCGGCGTCGTGATGAGCTTCCAGCGCACGCGGCGCGGCGAGACCACCTGGGTGGGCTGGGACAACTACACCCGGATCATCGCCGACCCGAGCTTCTGGACCGCGTGGAAGAACACCTTCTACTTCACGGCCCTCGCGCTCGTCCTCGGCTTCGTGGTCCCGTTCCTCGTGGCGATCCTGCTCAACGAGTTCCGCCACGCCAAGGGCTACCTGCGGGTCCTGGTCTACCTGCCGGTGATGCTTCCCCCGGCCTCGGCCCTCTTCCTTTTCAAGTTCTATGCGTACGACCCCAGCGAGGCGGGACTGTTCAACGCCATCCTCGCGGGGCTCGGCCTGCCCACCTCGGAGTGGATGCAGTCGCCGACCATGACGATGCCGGCCATGGTGATCGCGTCGACCTGGATGAACATGGGCGGCGCGGTGCTGATCTACCTGGCCGCGCTGCAGAACATCCCGGGCGAGCTCTACGAGGCCGCCGAGCTGGACGGCGCCGGGATCGCCAAGCGCATCTGGCACGTCACGATCCCGCAGACCCGGCTGATCCTGGCACTGCTCGCGATGCTCCAGATCGTCGCCACCATGCAGCTCTTCATCGAGCCGCTGATCCTCGCGAACGGCGCCGGCACGCAGGACTCGGCCACCTCGGTCGCCTACCTCATCTACCAGCACGGCTTCTTCCAGAACGACCTCAACGGGGCCGCCGCCCTCGGCGTGATCATGCTGGTGGTCCTGGCCGCGTTCTCCGCCGTCTACGTCCGGCTCAGCACCAAGGAGAACTCATGAGCCGCACCCTGATCTCCCAGGCGCAGCTGCAGCGCGGCCGCGGCCGGGTCCTCTACTGGACCCTGCTCGCGATCGTCGTGACGGTCTTCACCCTGGTCTTCATCGGGCCGCTCTACTGGATGGTCACCGGCGCGCTGAAGAGCGGCCAGGAGATCGCCCAGACGCCGCCGACGATCTGGCCGCAGGACCCGCAGACGCAGAACTACGTCGACGCCTGGAACAACCTGGCCCTCGGCAAGCTGCTCTTCAACACCTTCTACTACGCGGCCGGCGCGGTCCTGTTCCAGCTCGTGTTCGACACGGCGGCGGCCTACTCGCTGTCGAAGCTGCGGCCGGTCTTCGGCAACGCGATCCTCGGCCTCATGCTGGCGACCCTGATGATCCCGGCGATGGTGCTGATCGTCCCGCAGTACGTCACCGTGATCGACCTGCCGATCCTGCACATCAACCTGCTGGACTCGCCGTTCTCGATCTGGCTGCCGCTGGTGGCGAACGCGTTCAACATCTTCCTGCTCAAGCGGTTCTTCGACTCGATCCCGGAGGACCTCATGGCGGCCGCCCAGGTGGACGGCGCGACACCGCTGCGCACGCTCTGGTCGATCATCCTGCCGATGTCCCGGCCGATCCTCGGCGTGGTCGCGATCTTCGGGGTAACCGCGGTCTGGAAGGACTTCCTCTGGCCGAAGCTGGTGATGCCGTCGCCGGAGACCCGCACGGTCAGCGTCGGCATCTACGCCTTCGCCGGCGGCACCCCGATGAACGTGGTCATCGCCGCCTCGGTCATCGCCGCGATCCCGACGGTGATCATCTTCCTGATCTTCCAGCGCAACATCATGGCCGGCCTGACGACGGGCAGCCTCAAGGGCTGAGCCCGCTCGCCGACGAGGTGGACGACGACGTCCGCCAGGACAACCACGCCCAAGAACGTACGCAGAAAGCAGGTGCTCGTGTCCGCAAAAGATGCCCCCGGGTGGTGGAAGAGCGCGGTCATCTACCAGGTCTACCCGCGCAGCTTCGCCGACTCGGACGGGGACGGCGTCGGCGACATCGGTGGCATCCGCGCCCGCCTCGGGCACCTGCGCGACCTCGGGGTCGACGCCATCTGGATGAGCCCCTGGTACCCGTCGCCGATGGCCGACGCCGGCTACGACGTCGCCGACTTCCGCGACATCGACCCGGTGTTCGGGTCGCTCGCCGAGGCGGAGGCGCTGATCGAGGAGGCGCACGCCGCCGGCATCCGCATGATCGTCGACATCGTCCCGAACCACATCTCCAGCGAGCACCCGTGGTTCCAGGCGGCGCTGGCGTCACCGTCCGCGAAGGAGCGGGACTATTTCTGGTTCCGCCCCGGAAAAGACGGAAAAATGCCGACGAACTGGACCGGGGAGTTCGGCGGCACCACCTGGACGCAGGCCCCCGACGGTGACTGGTACCTGCACCTGTTCACCCCGGAGCAGCCCGACCTCAACTGGGAGCACCCGGTCGTCCGCGAGGAGTTCGAGAACATCCTCCGGTTCTGGTTCGACAGGGGCGTCGACGGCATCCGGATCGACTCGGCGGCGCTGCTCTTCAAGGATGCCGCGCTGCCCGAGGTGACCGAGGGCGAGCCGCACCCGTTCCACGACCTCGACGCGGTGCACGACGTCTACCGTGCATGGCGGCGGGTCGCCGACGAGTACGAGGGCCGGGCCCTGATCGGCGAGGTCTGGATGCCGGAGGTGGACCGCTTCACCAACTATCTGCGGCCCGACGAGCTGCACGCCGCGTTCAACTTCGACTTCCTCGGCTGCGCCTGGGACCCGGCGCTCATGCGGGCCTGCATCGACCGGACCCTCGAGGCGCACGCCGCGGTCGGCGCGCCGCCCACCTGGGTGCTCTCCAACCACGACGTCACCCGGCACGTCACCCGGTACGGCCGCGCCGACACCACGTTCAGCTTCGACAACAACCTCGACGGCACCCCCGTCGACCTGGAGCTCGGCACCCGCCGGGCCCGGGCCGCGGCCCTGCTGTCGCTCTCGCTGCCCGGCTCGGCCTACGTCTACCAGGGCGAGGAGCTGGGCCTCTGGGAGAACGAGGGGATCCCGGCCGAGGCCATCCAGGACCCGATGTACGCCCGGCGCGGCCACACCCGCGACGGATGCCGGGTGCCGCTGCCGTGGTCGGCCGACGAGCCGCCGTTCGGCTTCACCGCGGGCGAGCCGTGGCTGCCGCAGCCCGCCGAGTGGAAGGACCGGACCGTTCAGGCGCAGACCGGCGACCCGAGCTCGATGCTGGAGCTCTACCGGTCGGCGATGCGCGCCCGCCGCGCCGAACCGGGCCTGCACCAGCCGGCCATGACCTGGCTCCCGCTCGGCGACGACGTCCTCGCATACACCCGCGGGCCGGACTTCGCCTGCGTGCTCAACCTCTCCGGCACCCCGATCGCGCTGCCCTCGGAGGCGACCCCGCTGCTGGTCAGCGGCCCCCTCGAGGACGGCGGTCTCCTCCCCCCGGACACCGCCGCCTGGCTGCGCTTCTAGAAGTCGTCCGGGCCGCCCTCGGTTCCACCGCCGCGGGCGGCCCGGCGCGGAACACCCCCGTCCCCGTTTCAGAGAGGCGCTCCCCAAGATGTCTCGACTACGACGAAGGCTCATCGCGGCCACGGCGGCGGCCACTGTCGTCGCCGCCCTGGTCCACGCGCCGGCGGCATCGGCCGCCGGGCCCAACCTCGCCGCCGGCAAGACCTTCACGGCCAGCAGCACCTCCGACGTCTACGGCGCCGGCAACGCCGGTGACTCCAACGCCAACACCTACTGGGAGAGCGCGAACAACGCCTTCCCGCAGTGGCTGCAGGTCGACCTCGGCACCGCCGCCGACGTCAACCAGGCCGTCCTCAAGCTGCCGCCGGCGACCGCGTGGGCGACCCGCACGCAGACGCTGAGCATCTCCGGCAGCACCAACGGCTCGTCGTTCAGCACCCTCAAGGCGAGCGCCGGCTACGTCTTCAACCCGTCCTCGGCGAACACCGTGACCGTCGACCTCGCCACGGCGAACGTCCGCTACCTGCGGCTCACCTTCACCGGCAACACCGGCTGGCCCGCCGGGCAGCTCTCCGAGCTGGAGGTCTACGGGCCCACCGGCGGCGGCAACCCCGATCCCGAGCCGCCGACCGGCACGAACCTCGCGGCGAAGAAGCCGATCGAGGCGTCCTCGACGGTGCACACGTTCGTGGCGACCAACGCCAACGACGAGGACACCAACACCTACTGGGAGGGCGGCGCGTACCCGGCGACGCTCACCACGAAGCTCGGCGCGAACGCCGCACTGACCTCGGTCGTGGTGAAGCTCAACCCGAGCAGCGCGTGGGGCACGAGGACGCAGACCTTCGCCGTCCTCGGCCGGGAGCAGTCGGCCACCTCCTTCACGACGGTGAAGGCGAGCGCCACGTACACATTCAATCCCTCCTCGGCGAACACCGTGACCATCCCGGTCAGCGCGACCGTCGCCGACCTGCGGCTCTCCTTCACCGGAAACTCCGGAGCACCGAGCGGGCAGGTCGCCGAGGTGCAGGCCTACGGCTCCTGGGCGCCCAACCCGGACCTGACCATCGCCTCGACCGGCTTCACGCCGGCCGCGCCGGTCGAGACCAGCGCGATCACGGTGTCGGCCACGGTGCGGAACGCGGGATCGGCCGCGTCGGGCGCCAGCAACGTCAACTTCTATCTGGGTACGGCGAAAGCGGGCACCGTGGCCGTGCCGGCCCTCGCCGCCGGCGCGTCCACGACGGTGTCGGTGAGCATCGGGTCCCGCGACGCCGGCAGCTACCAGTTGTCCGCCAAGGTCGACGAGGCGAACACGGTCCTCGAGACCAACGAGGCGAACAACTCCCTCACCCACCCCTCGGCGCTCGTCGTCACCCCGGTGAGCAGCTCCGACCTGGTCGCCTCGGCGGTCGGCTGGTCCCCGGCCACCCCGGCGGCCGGCAGCACGGTCACGTTCTCGGTGACGCTGAAGAACCAGGGCTCGGCGGCCTCGGCCGGCGGCGCGCACAACATCACGCTGACCGTGCTGAACGGCTCGACCGTGGTCCGCACCCTGACCGGGTCGTGGACCGGCACGCTCGCGGCGGGCGCCTCCTCGCCCGCCGTCAACCTGGGCACCTGGACCGCCGCGAACGGCCGCTACACGGTCCGGACCGTGATCGCGAACGACGGCAACGAACTGCCGGTCAAGCAGGCGAACAACACCAGCGAGAAGCCGTTCTTCGTGGGGCGCGGCGCGAACATGCCGTTCGACTTCTACGAGGCCGAGGACGGCCAGACCGGCGGCGGCGCCGCGATCGTCGGCCCGAACCGCACCGTCGGCGATCTCGCCGGTGAGGCGTCCGGCCGCCGCGCCGTGACGCTGAACCAGACCGGCGCGTACGTGCAGTGGACCACCCGGGCCGCCACGAACACCGTGGTGGCGCGATTCTCCATCCCGGACGGCACGAACAGCTCGGTCAACGTGTACGTGAACGGCGCGCTCAACAGGACGCTGCCGCTCACCTCCCGTTTCGCATGGCTGTACGGCAACGAGGCCAGCCCGCAGAACTCCGGGACCGGGCCGCGGCACATCTACGACGAGGCGAACATCATGCTGACCGGCTCGTTCCCGGCGGGCAGCACGATCAAGCTGCAGAAGGATGCCGCCAACTCGGGTCCGATCGCGATCGACTTCATCAACACCGAGCAGGTGGCGCCGATCGCAAATCCGGATTCTTCGCGATATGTCGTGCCGAATGGCTTCGATCAGCAGGCGGTGCAGAACGCGCTGGACGTCGCCCGTCAGGACTCGTCCAAGATCGGCGTCTACCTGCCGGCCGGCGACTATCAGACGTCCAACAAGTTCCAGGTCTACGGCAAGGCCTTGCGGGTTGTCGGCGCCGGGCCCTGGTACACCCGGTTCCACACCCCGTCCACCCAGAGCGAGACCGACGCCGGCTTCCGGGCCGACGCCACCGCCAACGGCTCGACGTTCGCGAACTTCGCGTTCTTCGGCAACTACACGATCCGTATCGACGGCCCCGGCAAGGTCTTCGACTTCGCCAACGTCGCCGACATCACGATCGACAACATCTGGGCCGAGCACGTGGTCTGCCTCTACTGGGGCGCCAACACCGACCGCATGAAGATCACGAACTCGCGGATCCGGAACACCTTCGCCGACGGCGTCAACATGACCAACGGCAGCACCGGCAACCTGGTCGACAACAACGAGGCCCGGGCCACCGGCGACGACAGCTTCGCGCTCTTCTCGGCGATCGACGCGGGCGGCGCCGACGAGATCGACAACGTCTACTCGAACCTCACGTCGATTCTGACCTGGCGCGCGGCCGGCATCGCGGTCTACGGCGGCTACGCCAACACGTTCAAGAACATCTACATCGCGGACACCCTGGTCTACTCGGGCATCACGATCAGCTCGCTCGACTTCGGCTACCCGATGAACGGTTTCGGCGCCTCGCCGCCGACCGTGTTCGACAACATCTCGATCGTCCGGGCCGGCGGCCACTTCTGGGGCAACCAGGTCTTCCCGGCGATCTGGCTGTTCAGCGCGTCGAAGGCGTTCCAGGGCATCCGGGTCAGCAACGTCGACATCGTCGACCCGACCTACTCCGGGATCATGTTCCAGACGAACTACGTGGGTGGCCAGCCGCAGAACATCATCAAGGACACCGTCTTCACCAACGTCACCATCACCGGGGCGAAGAAGAGCGGTGATGCGTACGACGCCAAGTCCGGCTACGGCATCTGGGCCAACCCGATGCCGGAGGCGGGTCAGGGCCCGGCCGTGGGTTCGGCGACGTTCACCAACCTCCAGATGAGCGGCAACTACCGAGACATCGAAAACCCGACCACAACCTTCACCATCACCCGCAACTAGCCGGTTCCCCGCACCCAGCCCCGCGCCCCGCCCGCCCCGCACCCAGGCCCCGCCCCGCTCCTCCCGCGATCTTGTGACTTCCCGCAGCCCCGTTCCCGCAGGAATCAACAAGATCGCGGGAGGAACCGCACCAGAAGCTCTCCGCCGCCCACGCTCCCGCAATCTTGTGAAACGCCACAGCACCGTTCCTGTGCCAATCAACAAGATCGCGCAAGGAGACGCGGGAGAAGCCGTCACACGCCCACCCCTCCCCGCGATCTTGTGACTTCCCGCAGGACCGTTCCTGTCGAAATCAACAAGATCGCGCGAGATCGCTGGAGGATTCGCCAGGCGCCCGCCCTCCCCCGCAATCTTGTGAAACGCCGCAGCACCGTTCCTGTGCCAATCAACAAGATCGCGGGAGGAGACGCGGGAGGAGCTGCCAGCCGCCCACCCCTTCCCGCGATCTTGTGGAACGCCGCAGCACCGTTGCTGTGGCAATTAACAAGATCGCGGGAGGTGTCGCGCTAGGAGCTGTCCGGCCCGCCCCTTCCCCGCGATCTTGTGACTTTTTGCAGGAACGGGCCTGTGGGAGTCAACAAGATTGCGGGGGGCGGGGGCGGGAACGGGAACGGAGACGGAGACGGGAGCGGGTTTCAGGCGGCTGCTTCGGTCAGGGATTCGTCGGGTGTCGGTGGCGTGGTCATCGGGCGGGCGCCCGAATTCGGGTCCACCTCGTACATCTTGGCCTCGGCCAGGTCGAAGTACATGCCGGTGAGGCGCAGGCGGCCGGCCGCCTCGGCGGCCCGGACCGTCGGGTAGGTCCGCAGGTTCGCGAGCTGCTGTGACACGTTGTCGGTGACGCAGTTCTTCTCGTCTCCGGTGTCGGCGAACCGCACCCTGGACAGCGACAGCCAGTCCCCCAGGTCCGAGCCAGGCGTGGCGGCATCGGTCATCAGCGCGCGGACGGCGCCGCAGCCGGAGTGGCCGCAGACGGTGATCGTCGAGACGCCGAGAACGTCCACGGCATACTCGATCGCCGACCCGACCGACGAATCCGCTTTTCCGTACTCAGGGACGATATTTCCGACGTTGCGGACGCAGAACAGGTCCCCTGGCCCGCTCGCGGTGATCAGGTTGGGTACGAGGCGCGAGTCGGCGCAGGTGATGAACAGCTGCTCCGGCTGCTGGCCGTCCCGGGCCAGGTCGGCCAGGTGCGGCTGGACCATCGGCGCGACCGAGCGCTCGAACTCGGCGATGCCGGCCGCCATGGCGTCCCGGCGCTGGTGGTCCATGCCCTGCCAGCGTGACCAGGAGCCGACCAGCCGCGGGGTGCGCTTGCCGCCGCCGAGCCGGCCGGACGTCGCCTGGTGGAACCAGGAGTCGTGCACCTCCCGGATCCGCACCCGGCCGCCGGCCCGCTGGTAGCCCTCCTGCCAGTCGCGGATCGTCTCGAAGGCCCCGTGATCCAGGTAGTCGAGGTGCAGTTCGACGTCGACCTCCTCACCGGCGGGCAGCGCCCCCAGTTCGCGGGTGAGCCGGGCCGACTCGACGAACGCCAGCGTGCCGGTGATCGTGACGAGCCACTGCCCCGGCGCCTTGCGGACCCGGCGGATCTCGCAGCGGGTGAGCCGCCAGAGGATCATCAGGGCCGCGGTGACCATGCCGAGCGCCACGCCGGTCAGCAGGTCGGTGAAGACCACGCCGAGCGCCGTGACCAGGTACGTCGGCAGCTCCCGGTGCCGCGCGTAGGTCTTGATCTGGGCCAGGCTGACCAGCCGCAGACCCACCACGATCAGCACCGCGGCGAGCACCGCCATCGGGATGGTCTCCAGCAGGTTCGCGAAGAGCAGCACGAACGCCGCGATCCAGAGGCCGTGCATGATCGCCGAGGCCCGGGTCCGGGCGCCGGCCGCCACGTTCGTCGACGACCGTACGATCACGCCGGTCACCGGCAGGCCGCCGAGCAGGCCGGACACCGTGTTGGCGGCGCCCTGGCCGACCAGCTCGCGGTTGAGGTTGGCCCGTTTGCCGTCGTGCATCCGGTCCACGGCCACCGCCGAGAGCAGCGATTCCACGCTCGCCACCAGGGCGATCGTCATCACCGCCACGACGATCTCGCGGACCGGCGCACCCGGCCAGGCCGGGCGGATGAGCCCGGACAGCGGCTCGTCCGGCAGGTTCACCCGGACCACGTCGGCGCCGGTCACGGTGGCGACGGCCGTCATCGACACCACCGCCACGAGGGCGGCCGGGAGCAGGGAGATCTTCACGAGCTTCGGCCAGAAGATCAGGATCGCCACCGTGGCGACGCCGAGCAGCGCCGCCGCCCCGTGGTGGGTGACGATCTGGGCGGGCAGGTCCCGCAGGTTCTGCCAGGCGGAGCTCTGTGGCGCGCCGCCGAGCATCACGTGGATCTGGCTCAGCGCGATGACCAGGCCGATGCCGGCCAGCATGCCGTGCACGACGGCGGGTGAGAGGGCGAGCGCGGCGCGGCCCATCCGGGAGGCGCCGAGCAGGATCTGGACGAGGCCGGCGACCGCGACGATCGCGGCCGTGCCGGGGAAGCCGAATTCGGCCACGGCGCCGGCGACGATCACGGTGAGGCCGGCCGCGGGGCCGCTCACCTGGAGAGGGGCGCCGCCGAGGGCGCCCGCGACGATGCCGCCGACAACCGCGGCGACCAACCCCGCCAACAGCGGGGCCCCGGATGCCGCGGCGATACCGAGCGACAACGGGATGGCGATCAGGAACACGACGATGGACGCCGGCAAGTCCCGGCGCAACAGCTGCGTCAAGTCGGACATTTCAGCAAAATAGCGGATATTGGTTAACGGGTCATTACGCAATTGGGCCTTACCCGCAAAACACAGCAAGTTGCCGCCTGGCACTCAGCGAGGTCCCAGCTTTCCGTGCAAGATCCAACCGGAGATACCGCAGCCGATCACCGATAAGTCAGGAAATTTCGCTTCTAAACAACTGCAAAACCGGAGAATCGGTACGGCGACGAGCCCGAGCCCGCAACCGCCGCGCGCTTCCGCTTTGCCGGATAGATCCCGCGAGCCCGGTCCGGCTCCCGATGGGCCGGACGCCCCGCCGTGGGGCGAAACGTCAGCAACCCACGACCCGGACAGCGGGCCGTGGGTTGCGGAGGAGACGGAGGGGTCAGGCCTTCCAGACGTCCTTGTTGGACTCGTACATGTCGCGGAGGATCATCGGGACGTCGTACTTGACGCTCCAGTCCGGGTAGTGCTCCTCGAAGCGCGCCGTGCTGCTGATCCACCACTGGTGGTCACCGATGCGGTTCTCCGGGACGTACTCGGTCTGCGCCTCGACGCCGGCGATCTCCGAGGCGATCTGGAAGGCCTCCAGAACGCTGCAGTTGGAGGTGCGGCCGCCGCCCATGTTGTAGACCTCGGCCACCCGCGGCGCCTTGTGGAAGGCCTCGAACGCGGAGACCAGGTCGCTCGAGTGGATCGCGTCGCGGACCTGCTTGCCCTTGTATCCGTAGATCCGGTAGAGCCGCTGCTCCATGACGCAGCGCATCACGTACGCGAGGAAGCCGTGCAGCTCGGCCGCCGAGTGCCCGGGGCCGGTCAGCGTGCCGCCGCGGAAGACCGCCGTGGGCATGTCGAAGTAGCGGCCGTACTCCTGGACCATCACGTCGGCGGCGACCTTGGAGGCGCCGAAGACCGAGTGCAGCGACTGGTCGATCGACATGGTCTCGTCGATGCCCTGGTACCACTGGTGGTCGGCGGGCAGCTCCCAGCGGGTCTCCTGCTCGATCAGCGGCAGCGAGTTCGGCAGGTCGCCGTAGACCTTGTTGGTCGAGGTGAAGACGAAGGGCGCGTCGACCGCGTGCTTCCGGGTCGCCTCGAGCATGTTGATCGTGCCGACCGCGTTGACGTCGAAGTCGGTGAACGGCTCGCGGGCGGCCCAGTCGTGGCTCGGCTGCGCGGCCGCGTGGATCACCAGGCCGACGTTCCGGCCGAGGCCGGCGAAGAGCTTGTCGAGGCCGTCGCGGTCGCGGATGTCGACGACGTGGTGGGTGTAGCGGTCGCCGACCTCCTTGGTCAGCCGCTCGAGGTTCCACTTGGTGGAGCCGTCGGCGCCGAAGAAGTAGCCGCGCATGTCGTTGTCGACCCCGACCACGTCCATGCCGAGGCCGGCGAAGTGCCGGACCGCCTCGGACCCGATCAGGCCGGCGGATCCGGTGATTACGACGACGCTGCTCATCAGGACCTCCGAGGTTGAACACCAGCCACCGGCCGAGGTTACACATCTCCGGCACGCGCCGGACGGGCCGGTCGACCTCACACCCGGAAGATGCTTGACGAGAGCGCGAAACGGGCACGTCACAGATTCGCTACATCAAGTGGGAAAGCTCCCGCCATGAATCAGGCGGAAAGCGGAGGCGGTCGATGACGGAGTCCCTTCAGGCACCAGTCGCTCTTCAGAGGAAGGGCCCGGACCTCACCCTCGGCGTCGAGGAGGAACTGCACGTGGTCGACCTCTCCACCAGGGAGCTGGTCCCCCGGGCGCCGGAGATCCTCGACCGGCTGGACGCCAGCCAGTTCTCGGCCGAGCTGCACCGCTCGGTCGTGGAGACGAACACCCCGGTGGCGGCCACCCTGGACGGTCTGCGCGACGGCATCACGGCGCGCCGGCGTACGGCCGTCGCGGTCGCCGAGTCGCTGGGCCTGGGCCTGGTCGCGTCCGGGACGGTCCCGCTCGTCGACCTGGACCGGCTGCCGGTCACGCCCACCAGCCGCTACCAGCGGATGCTGCACGAGTACCAGATGCTGGTCCGGGAGCAGCTGATCTGCGGTACCCAGGTGCACGTCGGCGTCCCGGACCGGGACGAGGCGGTCGCGGTGGCCCAGCGGGTGTCGCCGGTGCTGCCGGTGCTGCTCGCCCTCTCGGCCAGCTCGCCCTACTGGATGGGCGAGGACTCCGGGTACGCGAGCGTCCGCTCGCTGGTCTGGATGCGCTGGCCCACGGCCGGCGACAGCGGCCCGCTGCTGTCCGCCGCCGAGCACGAGGAGCTGGTCAGCGACCTGATCGCGTCGGGGACGATCAGCGACCCGAAGATGGTCTACTTCGACGTCCGGCCGTCCGCGCACGTGCCGACCGTGGAGCTGCGGGTGACCGACGCGAGCCCGGACACCGAGACGGTCGTGCTGATCGCCGGCCTGTTCCGGGCCCTCGTGCTGCGGGCCCGCGAGCAGCACCGGGCCGGCGAGCCGATGCCCGCCGCCCGGCCGCCCCTGCACCGGGCCGCGATGTGGCGGGCCGCCCGCTCCGGCCTCGAGGGCGACCTGCTCGACCTGCCGCGCTCGCCGGTGCCGATCCCGGCCGCGGCCGCCGTCGAGCGCCTGGTCGGCGAGCTGCGCCCGCAGCTCGAGGAACTCGGCGACTGGGAGCAGGTGTTCGACCTGTCGCTGCGCGCGCTGAGCCGGGGCAGCTCGGCGGCCCGGCAGCGGCGCGCGCTGGCCCGGCGCGGCCGGCTCGCCGACGTGGTGGACCTGCTGGTGGCGGACACCCGGGGCGGTGTCCCGGGCGCCGGACCGGCCGGGGTGCCGGAGCCGGCGCGGCTGGAGACGTACGGCGCCGCCGGCGACGAGGCGTTCCCGGACGGGCGGGTCGAGCCCGGCTACGCGGGCATCCTGCCGGTGCTCACCGCGCTCGGGGCGACCGGGCTGCGCCACCGGGAGGACAAGCGGGACGACGAGCAGCGGGCCCGCGGGATCACGTTCAGCGTGGCCGGCGAGGCGGCGACCCGGCTCTTCCCGTTCGACCTGGTGCCGCGGCTCGTGAACGCGCAGGACTGGGGCCATCTGCGGACCGGCCTCACCCAGCGGGTGCAGGCGCTCGACGCGTTCCTCAACGACGTGTACGGCGACCGGCAGATCGTCGGCGACGGCGTGATCCCGGAGTGGGTCGTGAACGGGTCGCCGGAGCTGCGGGCCAGCGGCGCCCTGATCCACCGCCGGGCGGTGCGTACGCAGGTAGCAGGCGTGGATCTCGTGCACGACGCGGAGAAGAACCGGTGGTGCGTCCTCGAAGACAATCTCCGCGTGCCGTCCGGGATCGCGTACGCGATGCAGAACCGCCGTCTCACCTGGAGCGTCCTGCCGGAGCTGCCCCGGCCGGCCGGGCTCATCTCGGTCGAGGACACGCCGAAGCTGCTGAAGCGGGCGTTGCTGGAGGCGGCCGGCCCGGCGGCCGGGGACGACCCGAAGCTGGTGGTGCTGAGTCAGGGGCCGGACGACTCGGCCTGGTTCGAGCACCGGATGCTCGCCGAGGCCATGGACGTCCCGGTGGTCCGCAGCACCGAGCTCTTCGTGGACGAGGGCCGGGTGTGGCGCCTGCGGGACGGGCACCGGCACCCGGTCGACGTGATCTACCTGCGGATGGGCGAGGACAGCCTGGTGCACTCGCCGGGCGCGGACGGGATGCCGCTCGGCCCGAGCCTGGTGTCGGCGCTGCACGCGGACACCGTCGTGCTGGCGAACGCGCTGGGCAACGGCATCGCCGACGACAAGGCGATCTACGCCTACGTCCCCCGCATGATCGAGTACTACCTCGGCGAGAAGCCGATCCTCGCGGACGTGCCGACCTATCTGTGCGGCATCCCGGACCAGCGGGTCGAGGTGCTGTCCCGGCTGGACGAGCTGGTCTGCAAGCCGGTCGACGGCTACGGCGGCGACCGCATCGTGATCGGCCCGCACGCCACCGCCGACGAGCTGGACGCGCTGCGCCGCCAGATCCAGACGGCGCCGCACCGCTGGGTGGCGCAGGAACTGGTGCAGCTCTCCACGCACCCGGTCTTCGACGGCCACCGGCTCGCGCCGCGGCACGTGGACCTGCGCGCGTTCGTCTTCACCGGCAAGCACTCGACGGTCGCCCCGGCGGCGCTCACCCGGGTGGCGCCGGCCGGCAGCATGATCGTCAATTCTTCGCGGGGCGGCGGCTCGAAGGACACCTGGCTGTTGGGATGACGGAGGAGGATTCACATGTGCGGGATCGCCGGAGAGATCTGTTACGGCGACCGGTCCGCGGACACCGATGCGGTCCGCCGGATGCTGCCCTGCCTGGAGAGCCGGGGCCCGGACGGCGAGGGACTGTGGGCGAGGGAGCGCCTCGCGTTCGGCCACCGGCGGCTGAGGATCATCGACCTCTCCGACGCCGGGCGCCAGCCGATGACGGACGAGCAGCTCGGCCTCACCGTGGTCTTCAACGGCTGCATCTACAACTACCGTCAACTGCGGGAGGAGCTTCAATCGTACGGATACAGCTTCTTCTCCACGTCGGACACGGAGGTGATCCTCAAGGCCTACCACCGGTGGGGTGCCGACTGTGTCACCCGGTTCCTCGGCATGTTCGCGTTCGCGATCGCCGAGCACGCGACCGGGACCGTCACCCTGGCCCGTGACCGCCTCGGCATCAAACCGCTCTATCTCGCCGAGACGCCGGGACGCCTGCGGTTCGCCTCGACACTGCCGGCCCTGCTCGCGGCCGGCGGCGTGGACACCGGCATCGACCGGGTGGCGCTGCACCACTACATGACGTTCCACTCGGTGGTCCCGGCGCCGCGCACCATCCTGGCCGGGGTGCGCAAGCTGCCGCCGGCCACCGTGCGGGTGATCCGCAAGGACGGCACGTCGACCGAGCGGGTCTACTGGGAGGCGACCCACACCCGGCCCGCGTCCTCGCCGGTCTCCGCCGGCGACTGGGCCGAGGGCGTCCGGGAGAAGCTGCGGATCGCCGTCGAGCGGCGGATGGTCGCCGACGTCCCGGTCGGGGTGCTGCTCTCCGGCGGCCTCGACTCCAGCTTCATCGTGGCGCTGCTGGCCGAGCAGGGACAGGCCGGGCTCACCACGTTCAGCATCGGGTTCGACGCGGGCGGCGGGGAGAGCGGCGACGAGTTCGAGTACTCCGACCTGATCGCGAGGAAGTTCGGCACCGAGCACCACCAGATCAGGATCGGGCGGGACCGGTTCCTGCCGGCCGTCGAGCGGACCGTCGCGGCGATGAGCGAGCCGATGGTGAGCCACGACTGCATCGCCTTCAACCTGCTCAGCGAGGACGTCGCGAAGGAGGTCAAGGTCGTCCAGTCGGGACAGGGCGCGGACGAGATCCTGGCCGGCTACAGCTGGTACCCGCCCCTCGCCGGCGTCCCCCGTGAGCAGGCCGTCGAGGCGTACGCGAAGGAGTTCTTCGACCGGCCGCACGGCGACCTCGCCCGGCAGCTCAACCCCGAGTGGCTGGCCGAGGACGATCCCTCGCTGGAGTTCGTGAGGCGGAGTTTCGGCCGGCCCGGCGCCACCACGGCCGTCGATGCCGCGCTGCGCCTGGACTCCCAGGTGATGCTCGTCGACGATCCGGTCAAACGGGTCGACAACATGACTATGGCGTGGGGCCTGGAAGCACGCGTACCGTTCCTGGATCACGAGCTTGTGGAGTTCGCGGCGGCCTGCCCGCCGGAGGTGAAACTGGCCCGGGGCGGCAAGGGGGTGCTCAAGGACGCGGCCCGCGGGATCGTGCCCGACGAGGTGATCGACCGGCCGAAGGGTTACTTCCCGGTTCCCGGCATCCGGCATCTCGAAGGCACGATGCTGGAGAAGGTTCGCGACGCGCTGCACGCGCCGGCCGCCCGGGACCGGGCGCTGTTCCGGCCGGAGTACGTCGACGCGCTGCTGGCCGACCCGAACACGCCGCGCACGACCCTCGGGGCGAACCAGTTGTGGCAGCTCGCGCTGCTGGAGATGTGGTTGCAGAACAACGGGATCTAGGGATCTGGAGGTTGGGATGGGTGGTCAGCTCGGCCGTGCCGACATCACCGTGCTGCCGGTGGGCTGGAGTGATCCGGCCCGCCATCGGCAGGAGTCGGAGGTCGCCGGGAACTGGTCGCCCACCCTCTCCCCGGACGGCCGGCACCTGGCGTACGTCTCCGACCGCGGCGGCGTCCCGGCCGTCTGGGTGCAGCCGGTCGGCAGCGAGCTGACCTTCCGGGTCGACACCGGCCCGGAACCGGTCGCCGCGGTCCGCTGGTCGTCCGGCGGCGGCTGGCTGGCCTGCGAGATCACCCCCGGCGGCGCGCCCCGGCACGAGGTCTGGCTGGTCCGCCCGGACGGCTCCGACCTGCACCAGGTGGGCGGCTTCGGCGCGGACACCGCGGAGAACATGCGGTGGCTGCCCGGCCGCCCGGTGCTGGCGCTCACCGAGAACCTCACCACGGCGGTCCTCGTCGACGTGGTGCAGGAGACCCGGACGGTGGTGGCGCGCGGCGACCTGCTCTCGCTCCTGGACATGGACCCGGCCGGCCGGTTCGCGCTGCTCCGGTACGGGCCCCGGGGCGCCCGCGAGATCGTCCTGCGGGAGCTGGCGAGCGGCGTGGAGAAGCCGGTGACGCGCGGCGAGCGGGCCGTGTTCAGCCCCGGTGGCGGCTGCGTCTACGCGCTCAGCCAGGACGGCGAGCGCCCGGTCCTGCTCCGGGTCGACGGCGACGCGGTGGAGGCGTTCACCGGCACGGTCTCTCCGGGTGGCGACCCCGATGCCGGGAGGGTCGACGCCGGGGAGGTGGAGGACTTCGCGGTGACGGCCGACGGCCGTACCTGTGCGGTGTTGTGGAACGTGCGCGGCGGTGAGTCGGAGGTCGCGCTGATCGGCCTCGACCACGACGGAGATCGCGTCCCGGAGCTGATCTCGCCGCTCCCCGGCCTGGTGGTCGGGGAGCTCGCGTGGAGCTTCGACGGGTCGGCGCTGGCCTTCACGGCGGAGGGGCCGGGACAGCCGCACGGCGTCTGGGTCTGGGACCGCGCGACCGGGGAGGTGAGCGCGGTCTCGGCGGACGCGGCCTCGCCCGGGGCGGTCCGGCCGACGCTCGAGGTCTTCCCGGCGCACGACGGGCTCACGCTGACCGGCTGGCTCTTCCGGCCGCGCACCCCCGGGCCGCACCCGGCCCTGCTCTGGCTGCACGGCGGCCCGGAGGCGCAGGAGCGGCCCGGACACGGGCCGCTCTTCCAGTCGCTGGTGAACCGGGGCATCGCCGTCTTCGCCGCCAACGTGCGCGGGTCGTCGGGATTCGGGCGCAGCTTCGTGGACGCCGACAACGGCGCCCGGCGGTACGCCGCGATCGAGGACGTCCGGGCGTGCGCCGATTTCCTGCGGGAGAACGGCATCGCTTCGCGCCTGGGCTGCATGGGCCGGTCCTACGGCGGCTATCTCACGCTCGCGGCCCTGACCACGTTCCCGGACCTCTTCGACGTCGGCATCGACGTGTGCGGCATGTCGAACTTCGCCACGTTCTACGAGCACACCGAGCCGTGGATCGCGGCGGCCGCCGTCAGCAAGTACGGCGACCCGGTACGCGACGCCGACCTGCTCCGGGACCTGTCGCCGATCACCCGGATCGACCGGCTGCGCGCGCCGCTGCTGGTCGTGCACGGCGAGAACGACAGCAACGTCCCGGTGATCGAGGCGGAGCAGGTGGTCGAGGCGCTCGCCGATCGCGGGGTGCCGCATCGCTATCTGCTCTTCCCGGGCGAGGGCCACGAGCTGCTGCGCCGGTCGTCCCGGGCGGAGTACCTCCGCGTGGTCCTGGAGTGGCTGGACACCCACCTGGTCGCCGCGGAGCAGTGAACAAGCGCACGTTGTCGCGGGCGGCTCGCCGAGAAAGGCTTGGGAGGAACCTGACTTCCGGCTGAGAGGCGAGCCATGCCCCTGCGTCCCGAGACCCGGGCCTGGGCGGTGTGGTCCGCCGGCCTCGCCGCCTACGTCATCGCCGTGCTGCACCGGACGTCGCTCGGCGTGGCCGGGCTCGACGCGCAGCACCGGTTCGACATCGGCGCGAGCGCCCTGGCCAGCTTCGCCGTGCTGCAGCTGCTCGTCTACGCCGGCCTGCAGATCCCGGTCGGGATGCTGCTCGACCGATTCGGATCACTGCGGCTCGTGCTGTCCGGCGCGCTGCTGATGGTGGCCGGGCAGACGCTCATGGCGTTCAGCGGCGACGTGGCCGGCGCGGTCACGGCCCGCGTCCTGGTCGGCGCCGGCGACGCCATGACTTTCATCAGCGTGCTGCGGCTGGTGCCGCACTGGTTCCCGCCACGGCGCGTCCCGGTCCTCACCCAGGTGACCGGGATCGTGGGCCAGATCGGTCAGCTGCTCTCCGCCGTACCCCTGGCAGCGCTCCTCGCCGGTCCCGGCTGGACCACCGCTTTCGTCGGTGCCGCAGGCGCCGGCGTGTTCGTGGCGGTCGTCGCGTTCGCGGCCCTGCACGACACCCCGGAGCGCCGGGTCAACAGCGGCAGCGCGATCACCTGGCAGCGGCTCGGCGCCGACCTGGCCGGCGCGTGGCGGCACCCCGGCACCCGGCTCGGCCTCTGGACGCACTTCACCACCCAGTTCACCGGCACGGTCTTCGCACTCATGTGGGGCGTGCCGTTCCTGATCGCCGGCGAGGGCCTGAGCCGGGGCGCCGCGAGCACCCTGCTCATCGTCTTCGTCCTGACCGGCATGGCCTCCGGCCCGGTGCTCGGCATGCTCACCCAGCGGTTCCCGCTGCGCCGCTCGCTGATGGTGCTCGGCATCGTGGCCGCTAACATGGGCGCCTGGGCGCTGGTCCTGGCCTGGCCCGGGCAGGCGCCGACGGCACTGCTCGTGCTGCTGGTGGTGGCGCTCGGCCTCGGCGGCCCCGGGTCGATGATCGGGTTCGACTACGCGCGCAGCTTCAACCCGCCGAGCCGCCTCGGCACCGCGACCGGCGTCGTGAACGTCGGCGGCTTCGTGGCGTCGCTGCTCTCGATCCTGCTGATCGGCCTGGTCCTGGACGCCCGTACGGGTGGCAGTGCCGACTATCACATCGACGATTTCCGGGTCGCCATGTCGGTGCAGTTCGCCGTCGCCGCGATCGGCGTGCTGGGCATCCTGCGGACCCGCCGCCTGGCCCGTCGCAAGATGGAGCTGGAGGACGGCATCGTGATCCGGCCGCTGCGGGAGGCGCTCGCGTCCCGCTTCGCCGTGGCCGGCCGGCAGGGATAGGGGCCGGCCGGCAGGGATAGAGGTTTATCCCTGGGAGTGGCGGTAAAGGGCAAGGGCTGGCGCTGACACCCCACACTCCCGAGGAGGGAAATGTCCGACCTCGCGCAGCCCCGGATCTGGTCGAAGATCGACATTCCGAAGACCATCGCCGGCACTCTCGCGGCCGTCTCGGCGGCCGTGGTCGGCTCGTTCCTCGGCCTGGCGGGCACCGTGATCGGCGCGGCGGTGGCCAGCCTCATCAGCTCGATCGCCACCGAGGTCTACCACCGCTACCTCGAGCACGGGACCAAGAAGTTGCAGGCCACGTTCGTGACGGCGCCGGCCGCGGTGGGCACCCCGGACGTGCCCGCCACCGACGAGCCGCCGTCCGGCGAGCCGGCCCGCCCGATCCGGTGGAAGCGGGTCGCCCTGGTGGCCGGCGCGCTCTTCGTGCTCGGCCTGGGCACGCTCACCGCCGTCGAGCTGATGACCGGCAAGTCCGCGGCGGACGCCACCCGCGGCGGGGACAGCGGCAGCCCGACGCTGTTCCAGCTCTCCGGAAACGGTGGCGACTCGTCCGGGGAGTCCGGTAAGACGGAGGACGAGAAGACGCCGGCGCCGGCGACCTCGGCCGAGGAGGAGCAGCAGAGGGAGACCTCGGAGGAAATGCCCGAGACAAGTACGCCGACCGCGCCGGCCGAGGAGGGCACCGAGACCGCCGCCCCGGAAGCCCCCGCGGAGACGCAGCAGCCCACGGGCGGCGACAGCACGTCGGGCGAGGACACCGGCAGCGGCGACACGACCACCGGCGGCGGCGACACGGGCGGCAGCGAGATCCAGGGAGGCACCGAATGACCATGGACGCCAAGGACATCCTGATCGAGGCGCACGGACGCCTCCCCGAGCTGGTCGACGTCGCCGTCCGCGACCTCACCCCGGCGCAGCTGCGCTGGGCGCCGAAAGCGGGCGCCAACACGATCGGCTGGCTGGTCTGGCACCTCGCCCGCGGGCAGGACGCCCAGATCGCCGAGCTGATCGACGCCGAGCAGGTCTATCTCACCGGCGAGTGGGCGCCGCGCTTCGGCCTCAAGCCCGACCCGTCCGACCACGGGTACGGCCACTCGCCCGAGCAGGTCGCCGCGGTGCAGCCGGAGAACTGGCACGCCCTCGCCGACTACTACGCGGCCGTGCACGCCCGCACCCTCGGCTACCTCCGCGGCCTGACCGGCGACGACCTGGACCGCGTCGTCGACGAGAACTGGGACCCGCCGGTCACGCTCGGCGTCCGCCTGGTCAGCGTGATCGACGACGACGTCCAGCACGCCGGGCAGGCCGCTTACGTGCGCGGCCTGCTCTGAAAGGCGCGTCGAAAGGCTAGGCCGAGGCCGGCTCCGCGATCGGGAGCCGGACCAGGAACCGCGTGTCGCCCGGCTGGGACTCCACGAGGATGTCCCCGCCGTGGCCGTTCACCACGATCCGGTACGAGATGTCCAGCCCGAGGCCGGTCCCCTCGCCCACCGGTTTCGTGGTGAAGAACGGCTCGAAGACGCGTTTGCGCACCTCGGGCGGCATCCCCGGGCCGGTGTCGCCGACCGACACGACCACCCGGTCGTTCTCCCGATAGGTCCGGATCGTCAGCGTCCCCTCCCCGGCCATCGCGTGCACGGCGTTGTCGATGAGGTTCGTCCACACCTGGTTCAGCTCGGCCGGGTGGGCCGGGACCTGCGGCAGCGTACGGTCGTACTCCTTCACCACCCGGACGCCCCCGCCGAGCTTGTGGGCGAGCATCACGAGAGTGCTGTCCAGGCCGCCGTGCACGTCGATCCACTGGTGCGCGGCCCGGTCCATGTGCGAGTACTGCTTGGCGGCCGACACCAGCGACGACACCCGGCCCGAGGCGTCCTCGATGTCGGTCATCAGCTGCTCGGTCTCCAGCGCGTACCCGATCCAGTGGATCGCCTGGTCGAGCAGCTCGTCCGAAGCCAGCCGCTCCTCGATCTCGGAGAGGCAGTCGGTGTCCAGGCCGCCCTGGGCGAAGACCGGCGCGACGTCCCAGGCGTTGGTGATGTTGCGCTCCTCCATCCAGTCACCGAGCTCGTCCTCCCGGTCGGCGGTCTGCATGGCGGTGAGCGCCGGCGCCTTCGCGGCCCGCTCGATGACCTCCTCCTGGAGTTCGAGCAGCGCGACGAGGCGGTCCGGGGCTACCTTGCCGGCGGCCAGTTTGCCGAGCTTCATCCGCATGGCGGCGACCCGCTGGCGCAGCGCGCCGGTGGCCCGGGCGGCGGCCGCGGCCGGGTTGTTCAGCTCGTGCATGAGGCCGGCCGAGAGCGCGCCGAGCGCGGCCAGCCGCTGCCGCTCCCCGATCGCCGCCTGCGAGCTGCGCATTCCGAAGGCGAGGCCCTCAAGCAGGTGGATCGCCATCGGGAACCACTCGCGCATGAGCGACCCGAAGTCGGACGCGGAGAGGACGAAGAACTCGCTGTCGGAGAGCGCCCGCATCGAGCCCATGTAGTTGCGGGGCACGCCGTCGTCGCGCAGGTAGGCCTGGGTCGCGCCCATGTAGACGCCGCGCTGCTCGGTGCGGTTCGTCTCGACGTCGTCGGCGCCGACCCGCCGGGTCAGCGAGATCGTGCCGCTGAGCAGGACGAAGAACGACTCGGCCGGGTCGCCCTCGCGCAGCACGAGACCGCCGGCCGGCACCCGCATGGTGCAGCCGTGCCCGGCCAGCCAGGACAGCTGGTCGTCGGTCAGCTTCTCGAAGAGGAACAGGGTGCGCAGCTCGTCCACGGTGAGCCGGCCGGGGTCACAGGGTTCGAGCCGGACTTGTTCTGTCTCGATGGTCATGACTTACTGCGCCTCCAGATAACGATGCACCAGCGCGACGGCCATCGCTCCCTCGCCGACCGCCGAGGCCACCCGCTTGATCGAGTTGGCCCGGACGTCGCCGGCCGCGAAGATGCCGGGGACACTGCTCTCCAGATAGAACGGATCCCGGTCCCGATCCCATCCCCGCGGGCGCTCACCGTTCGCCACGAGATCCGGACCCGTACGGATGAAGCCCTTCCCGTCCCGGGCGACGGTGTCGCCGAGCCAGTCGGTCCGCGGCTCCGCGCCGATGAACACGAAGAGGTACCCGCACTCCACGGTCGCCTTCGTGCCGTCCTTGCTGTCGCAGATCGTGATCGCCTGGAGGTGGCCGTCGCCGTGCGCGCCGACCACCTCGCAGCGGGTCCGGACCTCGATGTTCTCGATCCGGGCGAGCTGCTGGATGAGGTAGTACGACATCGACGACTCGAGCGAGTCGCCCCGGACCAGAAGGGTGACCTTCCGGGCGTACTTGGCGAAGAAGAGCGCGGCCTGGCCGGCCGAGTTCGCCCCGCCGACGATGTAGACGTCGGTGCCGGCGCAGGCCGGTCCCTCGGTCGACGCCGAGCCGTAGAAGACGCCCGAGCCGGTCAGCCCCTCCACGCCGTCGGCCAGCAGCGGACGGTAGGAGACGCCGGTCGCGAGCAGGATCGCGTGCGAGGAGATCTCCCGGCCGTCGGCGAGGGTGAGCGTCCGCGCCGAGCCGTCGGCCCGGATCCCGACCACCTCGCGGGTGTTGAGGGTCTCCGCCGCGAACTTCTCGGACTGCCGGCGCGCCCGCTCGGTGAGCTGGGCGCCGGAGATGCCGTCCGGGAAGCCGAGGTAGTTCTCGATCCGCGAGCTCTGCCCGGCCTGACCGCCGACCGCCCGGCGCTCGACCAGCAGCGTCTTGAGCCCCTCCGAGCCGCCGTAGACCGCCGCGCCCAGGCCGGCCGGGCCACCGCCCACGATGATCAGGTCGTAGAAGTCGCGTCCCGGGGTGGTGGAGAGGCCGGCCGCCTCGGCGACCTGCTGCACGCTCGGCCGGGTCAGCGCCTTGCCGTCCGCGGTCACCACGAGCGGGACCGACTCCGGCCCGGCGTCCGCGGCCTCCAGCAGCCGGCGGCCCTCCGGCTCGTCGGCGCCGAAATACTTGTACGGCACCAGGTTCCGGGCCAGGAAATCCCGGATCTGGTACGACGGCTCGCTCCAGCGGTGGCCCACCACGCGGATGTCCGGCAGCTCCGTGTCGCCGGTGGCCTGCCACGCGTCCAGCAGGGCGTCGAGCACCGGGTAGAGCTTCTCCTCCGGCGGGTCCCACGGCTTGAGCAGGTAGTGGTCGACGTCGACCACGTTGATGGCCTGGATCGCCGCGTCGGTGTCGGCGTACGCGGTGAGCAGCGCCCGCCGCGCGTGCGGGAACAGGTCCATCGCCTGCTCCAGGAACTCGATGCCGTTCATCTGCGGCATCCGGTAGTCGGCGAGCATGACCGCGACCCGGCCGCCGCGCAGCTTGAGCTC
This sequence comes from Actinoplanes sp. NPDC023714, assembly GCF_040639855.1. Classification (NCBI taxonomy): domain Bacteria; kingdom Bacillati; phylum Actinomycetota; class Actinomycetes; order Micromonosporales; family Micromonosporaceae; genus Actinoplanes; species Actinoplanes sp. NPDC023714. The sequence goes on along the minus strand of NZ_JBFAAR010000001.1, from coordinate 1,124,921 downwards.
GCGCAGCACGTCGAGGGCCTCGGAGGCGGACGAGGCCCGGATGATCCGGTACTGGTCGCCGTAGCGGCGGCGCAGGTCTCGTGCGATGGCACGGGAGACCGAGGGGTCGTCGTCGACGGTCAGGATCGCGGGCTGGCCCATCAAAACCTCAACTCCGGGTGGCGTTCTAGATATCCGGCAACGAAGGGGCAGGTGGCGGTAACCGGGGTGGATCGCGAGCGGGCGTCGTTCAGGGCGGCGGCGGCCAGGCGCCCGGCCAGGCCGCGGCCGGAGAAGGCCTGGTCGACCTCGGTGTGCAGCAGCTCGACCCGGTCGCCGTGCCGGCGGTAGTGCAGCACGCCGGCCACCTCGCCGCCGAGCATCACCTCGTAGCGCTGCTGCTCGAAGCTGTCGACGACCACGGCGTCGCCGGTGTCCGGGGCGCCGACCTGGGCGCTGCCCTCGACCCGGAGCTTGCGGCGGGCCCGCTCGTAGAACGAGGTCCGGCCGAACCGGATCACCTGCGCGGCGGCGGGCAGCGGCTCGATCTCCAGCCGGGTGCCGGGTTCGGCGTAGCCCTCGATGATGCCGTCCACCTCGATCGCGAGCCGGCCGCTGGTGGGCAGCACGTCGAGCGCGACCTTCTCCGAGGTGTCCAGCACCAGCGAGCGGTTGAACGACGAGTGCGCCGCGGCCGCGCTGACGATGAGGACCTCGACGTTCGGCGACACGATCGGACCGCCGGCCGAGAAGCTGTACGCGGTCGACCCGGTCGGCGTCGACACGATCACGGCGTCGGCCGCGTAGTTCACGAAACCGTGCTCCTCCACCCGGATCCCGACCGCGGCGAGGCCGTGACCGGGCACCCGGACCAGGGCGATGTCGTTGAACGCTGTCACCGCGCGGCCGTCCGGCAGCACCGTGCGGACCGCCGTCCGCGACTCGATCGTGAAATCGTGCCGGTCGATCGCCGAGAGCGAGTCGCTGAGGTCGGGCAGATCCACCTCGGCGAGGAAGCCGAGCCGGCCCACGTTGACCCCGAGCACCGGCGTCTTGCGGCCCTCGACGAGCCGCATGGTCCGCAGCATCGTGCCGTCACCGCCGAGGCTGACCAGCAGCCCGGCCCGCTCGACCATCTCCTCCTGCGGCACCGCGACGGCCGTGCACGCGATCCGGGTGATCTCGTCGGGCAGCCCGAGCACGGTGACTCCCCGCTCGGCCGCCCAGTTCACGATGGTGTCGACCGCCGACCCGCAGTCCCGCCGCGGGTGCAGCACCAGCCCCACGACCTTGACCATCCCCATGGAAGCTTCCCCGCTCTTTCCGTTGCGACCTAAGCAGCCTTGCACGCCGTCACGTGTTCGGCGACACCCTCCGCCGTGGCGGCGCACACGCTGCCGGGGATGTCCCGGTGTTCAATGCCTGTCATGCGCAGTCCGACTCAGCGATCACTCATCCTCGACGACGTCGCCGCGATCGTGCGTTCCGGCCTCGGCTCCGGCGTCCGGGACGGCGCCGAGCTGACCGGCGGCGGCTTCGCCACCGTCTGGCGGGTCACCCTCGATTCGGGTGATCAGGTGGTGGTCAAGGTGGGACCTCCGCCGCAGGCCCGCCTTCTCGGGTACGAGAAGAACGTGCTGGCCGCCGAGGCGGAGTATTTCCGGCTGGTCCGCGAGCGCGTTCCCGGCGTACCCGTGCCCCTGGTCCTCGCCACCTCGGAAGCCGGCGCCGAGCCGGCGTGGCTGATCACCACCCTGCTCCCCGGCCGCGCGCTCACCGAGGGCGACTCCCCGCAGGCCCGCCGCCAGCTCGGCGCGGCCCTGGCCCGCGTGCACACCGTGACCGGCCCGCACTTCGGCTACACCGGCGACCGCCCCTCCGGCGACTCCTGGCCCGCCGTCTTCGCGGCGATGCTCGACCAGCTGCGCGCCGACGCCGCCCACTGGAACGTGCCGCTGCCCCCGCTCGACGGCCTGGTCGCCCGCTACCACGACGCGCTCGCCGAGGTGACCCGCCCGGCGCTGCTGCACTGGGACCTCTGGGACGGCAACGTGCTCGTCGCCCCGGACGGCTCCCTCAGCGGCGTGGTCGACGGCGAGCGCTACCTCTACGGCGACCCCCTGCTGGACCTGGTCTCCCCCGCCCTCTTCCGCCGCATCGAGGAGGAACCCGGCCACCCCTTCCTGGCCGGCTACGCCCGCACCGAGCCCTGGGACAGGCCCGCCCTGGTCCGGATGGCGCTCTACCGCATCCACCTCTACACGCTGATGCTGACCGAGGGCCCGAGCCGGGGCATCCCCGCGGACGGCGAACGCCACGACTACCTGACCACCCTGCTGACCGACGAACTGAAACACCTCGACGCCGGGGCGGGGCGATGGACGTCCTAGGAACCTAGGCCGAAGAGACCGGAAGCGCGATCATCGGAACAACCCGTCCGGCAGCGGGATCCGGCCCGGTTCGACGTGGGAGTAGTCGCGCGCCTCGGCCACCAGCCCGTCCTCGTCGAAGCGCAGCACCGTGCACCCGGAGATGGTCAGCGGCTCGTCGCCCGGATGGATGACCGCCCAGTACTCCACCGCGGCCGTGTCCCCGTCCACCCGCGGTTCCGCGAACCGGACCTCGGCAGGGAGCCTCTCCTGCGAGAAACATTCCTTCAGGTACGCCGAAAGCCCCGTGCGCCCGGGATAGCGCCGGAACATCGACGCCCAGTGGTCACCGGCCTCGGCCTGGAGCGCCACGATCGCCGCGGCGTCCTTCGCCGGCCAGGCCCGGGTCCAGGTCTCCGCCCAGCGCCGGGCGGCATCTCTGACGTCGGTCATGGCAGCGGAGGCTATCGAGGGCCGTCAACAGCGCTCGGCCAGCGCCAGGAAGCGATCCGGGACGTCCTCGTAGTCGCGCAGCTCCCACCCGGACCCGGCGAGCAGCGGGCCGAGGCGTTCCTCGCTGAGCGGTTCGCCGGGGCGCAGGGTGCGGCCGTGCCGGGCGGCCAGCTGGGCGCGGCCGGTGGGGTGGAAGATCGCCAGCGTGCCGCCGGGGCGGGTCACCCGGGCCAGCTCGGCCAGGCCCGCGACCGGGTCGGGCAGGTGGTGGACCAGGCCGGCCGCGAAGAGCACGTCGGCCGAGGCGTCGGCGACCGGGAGCCGCCGGGCGTCCGCGAGGATCAGGGTGGCGCACTCGTCGCGCCGGTCCTTGCGGGCCTCCTCCAGCATCTCGGGCGTGAAGTCGAGGCCGAGGACGCGGCCGGTGGGCCCGGCCGCGGCGGCGAGCGCGGGCAGCGCCCGGCCGGTGCCGCAGCCGACGTCGAGGACCACGTGGCCGGGTTCGACGCCGGCGAGCCGGACCGCTTCGGCGTAGCGCGGCATGTCGTCGCCGAACTTGGCGTCCCAGTCCTCCGCCTTCGCCGCGAAGAAGGCCCGGCTCTCCGAGAGGTACCACCGGTCGGGGTCGGCCAGGTCGGGGTCGATCTGCCTGATCACCGGCCACTCCGGGTCGCGGTGGTCGATCACCACCTGGGCGCGGCGCTCGCCGTCGCCCTCGGCGAACCGGTGCCGCGGGCCGCCGCGCAGGAAGACCAGGATCCGGTCGGTGGCGGGTTCGAGCACGTTGAGCGCCGAGTCGGACAGGCCGCCGCCGGGGCCGGTCAGGCCGAGCACCGCGTCGATGCTCCAGGCCCGGGACGCGGACGGGAACGCGGCGGCGAGGCGGGAGGCGAACGCCGCGGCGGCGCCCGGATCACCGCCGTCGACGATCACGGTGAGCGGGGCGCGCGGAGCCAGCACCTCGGCGAGCAGGGCGGTGACTTCGGCGATGCGTTCGGGCACGCCCACCAGCATGGGGCGTCGGGGTGACGTACGCAACGTCCTTGCGCGCAGGCGATTCGCCGCGAATGTCGATTCTTTCGTGGCGTTTTCCTCCGGTACGACCCCGAACCCGCCCACCGAGCGTCGCGATGCCGACACCACCGGAGCGCCGGTCTCAGGAGCGCCGATCTCAGGAACTCCGGTCTCAGGAGCGCCGGTCTCAGGAGCGCCGGTCGGACCAGGACCGGCCGGTCGCGAGGTTGACCGCGCCGCCGTCGAGCACGGCGCGGTGCACGGCCCGGGCCATCGGGGCGCCCCAGCGCGAGCGCGGGCCGCCGTACGCCGCGACCGGCCCGCCGAGCGGGCAGAGCACCACGACCGCGTCGGTGGCCGTCCCGGTCGCGGCCAGCCCCAGATCACCGATGGCCTGGGCCTTCGCCTCGGTGGCGGTCGCCACCGCGTTGATCAGTGCCCCGTCGCCGAGCCGCTGCGGAATCCACACCACGATGTTCACCGTCCCGGCGTGATGCTCGAAGCCGACCGCGTCCGGATCCGCGGCCGGGATGGGCGCGCCGAGCCCGACCGTGGCACAGACCTGCACGCCGTCGTCGCGCGCGGACACCACGTCGGCCACGTCCACGCCGGTCATCATGCCGACGCCGGGACCGGTGAGGCCCAGCTGATCGGCGAGGCCGGCGAGGTGCGCGTCCGGGTCCGGCCGGGAGTACGACATCGGCACGCTGGCGTTGATCAGCCACTCCCGGGGCCCGACGCCGCCGCCGAGGACCGCCGTCGACGCCCCGAGCAGCGGCGACGGGAACCGCCAGAGCAGCAGCGGGACGTCCGCGCCGTCCTCCCGCCGATGGGTGAGGGAGGGTTCAGCGAACATTCAGCAGGGCCCAGATCTCGGTGTCCCGCCGGGTGCCCTTCCACGGGTACGCCTCGCGCAGCGTGCCCTCCAGGGTCATGCCGAGCCGGCGGGCGATGTTCGAGCTGGCCACGTTGCGCGGGTCGCAGTGCCACTCCACGCGGTGCATGCCGCGCGTCCGGAACGCCCAGTCGATCAGCACCCGGACCGCCGTGGTGATCAGGCCGCGGCCGGTGGCGGCCGGCTCCAGCCAGCAGCCGATCTCGCAGTTGCCCGATCCGGTGTCGAACGCCACGAACATGACGCCGCCCACGAGCGTCCCGTCCCGCCAGATGCCGAGGAGGCGTCCGGTGTCGGCGGCCTGCTTGTCGGCGTACCTCTGAAGGGTTGCTCTTGCAGTCGCCAGGTCGGTGCTGATGCTGGCCCAGGGGATCCACGGATCGACGGTCTCCCGGGCCCGGTCCATGTGCGCCAGGAACTCCGCGGCCTGCCAGGGTTCGATCGGCCGGAGCTGCGCGCCGTCGCCGAGATCAATGGAGAACACCTGCGCAGACTAGGGCCTGAAGGCCGTACTCGGAGCACCAGGTACCGGCAATACTGGTGCCATGAGCAATGCGGAAGAGGTCAAGAAGGCCCTGGTGCAGGCTGCGGACGCCGCCCGGTTCGCTCCCTCGATCCACAACACTCAGCCGTGGCGCTGGGTCGTGCAGGGCGGTGAGCTGCGACTGTTCGGGGTCACCGAGCGGCAGCTCGCCGAGCAGGACCCGGAGGGCCGGATGCTGCTGCTCAGCTGCGGCACCGCCCTGCACCACGCCCAGGTGGCGCTCGAGGCCGAGGGCTGGCGCTACGAGATCTCCCGGCCGGAGACCCCGGAGAACGGCCCGCTCGCCGTGATCAGGCCGACCGAGCGGGAGGCGATCCGGCCCGAGGCCACCCGGCACTTCCAGATGTTGCAGGTCCGGCGCACCGACCGGCGCACGGTCACCGACGAGGCGATCCCGGAGAGCGTGCTGGCGTTCCTGACGAAGGCCGCCGAGGAGGCCGGGGCGAAGCTGCACGTGCTCAAGCGCGACCAGGTCATCGAGCTGGCCGTCGCGGTGGAGCAGGCGCAGAAGGCGCAGGACACCGACGATCGGCTGCGCGCCGAGACGGCGAACTGGGTGGGCGGCGAGCGCGAGGAGGGCACCGGCATCCCGGCCTCGGCCCTCCCCGAGGAGCTTCCGCTCACCACCGTCGCGGAGCGCGACTTCTCGGTCCGGGGGACGCTTCCGGCAGGTGGGGGGCATGATCAAGGGGCGACGTACGCGGTCCTCTACGGCACCGGCGACGACTCCGCCGACTGGCTGCGGGGCGGCGAGGCGCTGAGCCGGCTCTGGCTGACCGCGGCCGAGCAGGCGGTGAGCCTGCTGCCGCTGAGCGGACCGGTGGAGATCCCGTCGAGCCGGGTCGCGCTGCGGCAGATGCTCGGCGGCCTGGGCTGGCCGTTCCTGGCGCTCCGGCTCGGCACCCTCGACCCGGCCCACTCGGCGCCGCCCAAGACCCCGCGCCTCCCCGCCGGCCAGGTCATCGAGATCCTCGACTGACCGGCCCCTTCGGAGGGCCGCGGCCGGAAGATCCCGGCCGCCGGGACAGCTGGGAAGGCGAACCGGCCGGCCACGGGGCGTTGTGGCCGGCCGGTCCAGGGTGGAGAAAGGTCAGTGTGGGTCACCGTCCGGGCCGAAAGCAGTCAGAAAACGGTCGCGGAAGGTGTCCATCCGCCAGACCGGCGCGTCCGGGGCCGGCTTGAGGCCGTCGGTCCAGCCCCACGACGCGATCCGCTGGAAGACCTCCGGGTCCTTCGCGACGATCGTGATCGGCACGTCGTGGGTGGCGTTCTGCCCGACCACGACCGGCGCCGGCTGGTGGTCGCCGAGGAAGACCATGACGAGATCGTCCCGGCCGTACTCGGCGGCGTGCCCGAGCAGGCTGTCCAGTGAGTAGGCGACCGACCGGGCGTATGCGGACTTCACCCGGTCGCCGTCCTTCCACAGGCTCTGCGGTGACTCGGCGCCGGTGACCATCGGGCCGTAGACGCTGCCGTCACCCACCCGGTCCCAGCCGACCATGTCCGGCACCGGCGCCCACGGGGTGTGGCTGGAGGTCAGGGTGATCTCGGCGAGCAGCTTGCCGCGGTCCTTCTTCGCGTACTCGAGCTTCTGGAACGCCGACATGACGTACTGGTCGGGCATCGTGGACCAGCTGAACGCGGGACCGTTGTAGCCCAGCGTGTGCGAGTCGTAGATGTGGTCGTACCCGTAGAACTGTCCCTCCGGCCAGGCGAAGGTGATCCCCGGCTCGACGCCCACGGCGCGGTGCCCGGCCTCGTTGAACGCCCGGGTCAGGGTGAGCCGGTCGGTGGAGACGAGGCTGCGGTACCGCTGCTCGTTGTCGATCCACAGGCCGGACAGGAAGGTGGCGTGCGCGAGCCAGCTGCCGCCGCCGGCCGTGGACGAGGTGAGGTATCCGCTGCGGGACGCGAAGCCGGCCTTCGCGAGCCGGTCCCCGTTCGCCGCGAGGCTCGCCAGCACCGGGCCGTTGAACTGCGGGTTCTCCACGGCGTCCCGCCCGTAGCTCTCCACGAACGAGACGATCACGTCCTTATCCCGCAGCGCCGTGAGCAGCTGGTCGGCGGGCCGGTCGCGGAACGCGTCGACCTGGACCTCCTCGGCGAACCGCTTGCGGTCGCGCAGGTCGTTGGGCAGCGCGAGCGCCGTGTGCGCGGCGAGTTCGGCGGCGGTGTACGACGCGACCGGGATGCCGCCGATCAGCTGGAAGCCGATGGCGGTGAGCGCGACCCAGGCGACGCCCACCGTGCCGAGACCCCGCCAGGCCCAGACCCGGCGAGCGCTGCCACGGTGGTCCGACAGCACTGCGGCCAGCCGGTTGACCGCCCAGGCCATCGCGGCGACCAGGCCGGCGGCGAGCACGACGGCGCCGGCCGCCGCGGCGATCGCGGCCGGTTTGCCGATCGAGTCGGTCAGGAAGTTGAAGCCGTCGTCGACCAGGATCCAGTCGAGGACCGGGTCGAACCGGCGGGCCAGCACCGCGAAGAACCCGATGTCGATGAACTTCACGACGGTGAGCAGGCCGAGCAGCACGCCGAGGGAGAGGACGATCGGCCGGCGGGCCCGGCCGAGGCGCCCCCGTTCCGGCAGCAGGAGCAGGACCGTGCCGGCCACCAGTGCCTCGACCGGGATGCGCAGGAGAGCGGTGAATGCCGAATTGCCGGGCGGCAGCCGGAAGATCTGGTCCGGGACGATGAGCGCCAGGAAGACCAGAACGGCGGCGAAACCGGTGGTCAGGTGCCTTGCTGCGCGGCGGTACGGCTTTTCGTTGCTCACAGTCTGTTGATACGCCTCCTACCTGAAAGCGGTTCGACCGGCCTACCCATGACAAAAGTCAGTGGATGAGTGAGTGCTCGCTCATTAGAGTTCCCGGTATGGAAGCCAGGCGTAGACGGGTGCCGGCCATGGCACCCGAGGAACGGCGGGAGGCGCTGATCGCGGCGACCATCCCGCTGCTGCACGAGCACGGTCTCGAGGTGAGCACCCGGCAGATCGCGCACGCCGCCGGCGTCGCCGAGGGCACGATCTTCGGCGTCTTCGAGAGCAAGAGCCAGCTCGTGGTCTGCTCGGTGATCAAGGCGCTCGACCCGCAGCACACCCTCGACGGGATCGCCGCCATCGACCCCGCGGCCGGCCTGCGGGAACGGGTGGCCGCCGCGGCCGACCTCGTGCACCAGCGCTTCCAGGAGCACGCGCACCTCATGAACGCGGCCCGCAAGCTGATCTTCGATCGCAGCGGGCCGGAACCGGAGGCCCACCAGCGGATGGTCGCCTCGCGGGAGAAGCTGTCGGCCGCGGTCGTCGGCGTCTTCGCGCCGGACGCCGACCGGCTCCGGATCTCCCCGGAGCGGGCCGCCCGCCTGCTCCTGCTGCACTGCGGCGCCGACGCCTTCGGGCCGTTCGGCGAACCGTCCACCTTCAGCGGCGCCGACCTGGCGTCACTACTGCTCGACGGAATCCTGACAACCGAATCGGAGCGGGGGGATCAGTCACCGTGCTGATCAAGTTACTTCGCGTCCATCTGCGTCCGTACCGAACGGAGATCACCCTCGTGGTGCTCTTCCAGTTCCTGCAGACGCTGGCGACGCTCTACCTGCCGGCGCTCAACGCCGACATCATCGACAACGGCGTGGTCGAGGGCGACACCGGCTACGTCATGCGGGTCGGCGCCGGCATGCTCGGCATCACGCTGGTCCAGATCACCGCGCAGGCCGTCGCGGTGTACTTCGGCGCCCGGACCGCCATGGCGGTCGGCCGTGACCTGCGCGCCTCCATCTTCGAACGGGTGCAGACCTTCTCGGCCCGCGAGGTCGGCCAGTTCGGCGCGCCGTCGCTCATCACCCGGACCACGAACGACGTGCAGCAGATCCAGATGCTGGTGCTGCTCACCTTCACGCTCATGGTGTCGGCGCCGATCATGTGCGTCGGCGGCATCGTGCTGGCGCTGCGCGAGGACGTGCCGCTCTCCTCGCTGCTGCTGGTGATCGTGCCGCTCCTGATCACCGTGGTCGGCTTCATCATCTCGCGGATGCGGCCGCTGTTCCGGCTCATGCAGGAGCGCCTCGACCGGGTCAACCAGGTCATGCGCGAGCAGATCACCGGCATCCGGGTGATCCGCGCGTTCGTCCGGGACGACCACGAGCGGGAGCGCTACGGCGTCGCGAACGACGATCTCACCGACGTGTCGCTGCGGGTCGGCCGGATCATGGCGCTGATGTTCCCGACCGTCATGCTGATCGTGAACCTCTCCAGCGTCGCGGTGGTCTGGTTCGGCGGGCACCGGATCGACTCCGGCGGCATGCAGGTCGGCGAGCTGACGGCCTTCATCAGCTACCTCATGCAGATCCTCATGTCGATCATGATGGCCACCTTCATGTTCATGATGATCCCGCGCGCCGAGGTGTGCGCCGAGCGCATCAAGGAGGTGGTGGACACCGACACCAGCGTGACCCCGCCGGCCACCCCGGTCACCACGCTGGCGCGACACGGCGAGCTCGAACTCAGGGACGTGGACTTCCGCTACCCCGGAGCCGAGGCCGCGGTGCTCTCGGACGTACGATTGAAGGCTCTTCCCGGTGAAGTGACAGCGATCATCGGCAGCACCGGGAGCGGGAAGACGACCCTGCTCAACCTCGTGCCGAGGCTCTTCGACGCGACCGGCGGGACGGTCCTGGTGGACGGCGTCGACGTCCGCGAGCTCGACCCGGCCCTGCTGGCCCGCACGATCGGCCTGGTGCCGCAGCGGCCCTACCTGTTCACCGGCACGATCGCCTCCAACCTGCGCTACGGCAACCCCGACGCCACCGACGAGGATCTCTGGAAGGCGCTGGAGATCGCCCAGGCGCGGGAGTTCGTCGAGTCGATGGAGGGCGGCCTGGACGCCCCGATCGCGCAGGGCGGCACGAACGTCTCCGGCGGTCAGCGCCAGCGCCTCGCCATCGCGCGGACGCTCGTGCACCGGCCGGAGATCTACCTCTTCGACGACTCGTTCTCGGCCCTCGACTACGCCACCGACGCGGCGCTGCGGGCCGCCCTCACCGACTATCTGACGGCCGGCGGCGGCCAGGAGGCGACCGTCGTGATCGTGGCGCAGCGGGTCAGCACGATCCGCGACGCCGACCGGATCATCGTGCTGGACGACGGCCGGGTCGTCGGCACCGGCACGCACGACGAGCTCATGGGGTCGAACCCCACCTACCGCGAGATCGTCCTCTCGCAGCTCACCGAGAAGGAGGCGGTCACCCGATGAGCGAGAACCGGCCGCAACCGCGGCCCATGGGTGGCCCGCCGGCCGCCCGGATGATGATGGCGGGCGGCCCGCCGGAGAAGCTGCAGGACTTCAAGGGGTCCACGAAGCGCCTGCTCGGCCTGCTCAAGCCGCAGCGCGCCCTGGTCGGCGTGGTGCTGATCTTCGGCATCGCGAGCGTGACGCTCTCGGTGATCGGCCCCTACCTCCTGGGCCAGGCCACCAACGTGATCTTCAACGGCGTGATCGGCCGGATGCTGCCGGCCGGCCTCACCAAGGAGCAGGCCGTCGAGGCCCTCCGCGCCCGGGGCGACGGCAGCCAGGCCGACCTGGTCGCCGGCTCCGGCGCCGTCCCCGGCGAGGGCATCGACTTCACGAAGCTCGGGCAGGTCCTCACCTGGGTCGCGGTGATCTACCTCTTCGCCTGGGTGTTCGGCGTCCTCCAGGGCCGGATCACCGCCAAGGTGGTGCAGACCGCCGTCTTCGACCTGCGCAACCAGGTCGAGGCGAAACTGGCCCGGCTGCCGCTCTCCTACTTCGACAAGCAGCCGCGCGGCGAGGTGCTGAGCCGGGCCACCAACGACACCGACAACATCGCGCAGACCCTCCAGCAGACGTTCGCGCAGCTCGTCACGGCTCTGCTGATGATCGTCGGCGTACTCGGGGTGATGTTCTGGATCTCCCCGCTGCTCGCCCTGATCGCCTTGGTGACCGTGCCGGTGTCGTTCTGGCTGACCACGGTGATCGGCAAGCGGTCGCAGCCGCAGTTCGTGGCGCAGTGGAAGACCACCGGCCAGCTGAACGGCCACATCGAGGAGATGTTCACCGGCCACACGCTGGTCAAGGTCTTCGGCCGGCAGCAGGAGGCCGCCGAGACGTTCCGCGAGCACAACGACAAGCTGTACGCGTCCAGCTTCCGCGCCCAGTTCATCTCCGGCCTGATCCAGCCCGCCATGATGTTCATCTCGAACGTCAACTACGTGCTGGTCGCGGTGGTCGGCGGCCTGCGGGTGGCATCCGGCACGCTGACCCTCGGCGACGTGCAGGCGTTCATCCAGTACTCCCGGCAGTTCAGCCAGCCGCTCACCCAGGTCGCCAGCATGGCGAACCTGGTGCAGTCCGGCGTGGCCTCGGCCGAGCGGGTGTTCGCCCTGCTCGACGCGGCCGAGCAGACGCCCGACCCGGCGCCCCTCGACATGCCGCACGTGCGGGGCCGGATCACCTTCGAGAACGTCTCGTTCCGCTATCTGCCGGACAAGCCGCTCATCGAGGACCTGACGCTCACCGTCGAGCCGGGTCAGACCGTCGCCATCGTCGGGCCCACCGGCGCCGGCAAGACCACCCTGGTCAACCTGCTGATGCGGTTCTACGACGTGACCGGTGGGCGGATCACCCTGGACGGGGTGGACATCGCCACGATGCCGCGGGAGCAGCTGCGCGAGCAGATCGGCATGGTCCTGCAGGACACCTGGCTGTTCGGCGGGACCATCGCGGAGAACCTGGCGTACGGGGCCTCCGGCTCGCCGGAGATGACAGCGGTACGGCAGGCCGCCGAGGCCGCCCACGTCGACGGCTTCGTCCGGATGCTCCCCGAGGGCTACGACACGAAGATCGACGAAGAGGGCTCGAACATCAGCGCCGGGCAGAAGCAGCTCATGACGATCGCCCGGGCGTTCCTGGCCGAGCCGAGCATCCTCATCCTCGACGAGGCCACCAGCTCGGTGGACACCCGGACCGAGGTGCTGATCCAGCGCGCCATGAACACGCTCCGGACCGGGCGTACGAGCTTCGTGATCGCCCACCGCCTCTCCACGATCCGCGACGCCGACGTGATCCTGGTGATGGAGAACGGCAGCATCGTCGAGCAGGGCTCGCACGACGAGTTGCTGGCGGCCGGCGGGGCCTACGCGCGGTTGTACTCTGCGCAGTTCGCGCAGGCGGTCGCCGAAGTGGATTGACCCACGGAAAAAGGGGGCGGCCGCATGGCCGCCCCCTTTTCTCAAGGACTACTTGACGGTGACCTTCTTGGAGACGCTCCAGCCGCCCAGGACGCCGACGCCGGTGTTACCGGCGACGAAGGCCCGGAACGTCAGCGACTTCCCGCTGGTCAGCTTCTTGTTGATGCTGTAGACACCGTTGGTGCCGGTCTTGCCCTTGTAGACGGTCTTCCACGCGCCGCTCACCCAGCTCTGCACCAGGATGTCCTGGCCGGCGCCCTTCGGGTTACCGGTGACGGTGACCGTGAAGTTGCCCCGGCTCGGCGAGGTGGCGGTGAGGACCGGGGTCTGCATGACCCGGACCGCGAGTTCCTTCGACTTCATGTCCCCGACGGCGACCTGGAAGATGAAGCCCTGGGTGATCGCGTGCGTGAAGGTGTACGCGCCCGTCGAGTTGGCGGTGACGCTCTTCAGCTTGACCGCCGGACCCTCGGCGCCGAACGGCGCGCCCCACAGGTCGACGGTGGCGCCGGCCGTGGCCTTACCGGTGATGGTCGCGTTGCCCGCACCCTTGATCGAGGCGGCCGGCGTGCTGATCGTCGGCGCACCCGGCGTCTCCGGAGCCCCGCCGTCGCTCGCCGCGATGGTGATCCAGCCTTCGGTCACCGAACCGAAGCCGCCGAGGCTCGTGCCGCTGACCCGGATGGTCTCGTTCGGCTCGTTGACCTCGTCATCGGCGATCTGGACATCGGTGATCGCCACGACCGAGCCCGGCTCGGTGCCCGGGTCGATGCTGACGGTCTGGGTGCCCGGGTTGATGAAGTCAGCGGCGTCCGCGGCCTTCACCCCGTTGCCGGACGCACCGGCGAAGGCGATCGTCGCGGTCATCGCCTGGTCCGAGACGCCGGAGACGGTTCCGGTCACCGCAACGGTGCCGCCCTCCTCGCCCGTGACATCGTTGATCTTGAGTTCGGGCGCCTTGTCGTCGTTCTCGAGCGTCAGAACCAGCGAGTCCGACGTGCCGGTGACACGGGTGCTGCTGAGGTAGGAGTCACCTGACTTGGGCGTGAGGGTGAGGTTCACGGTCTCGTCGCGCTCGTTGACGAGGTCACCGTTGATCAGCATGACGCCGTAACCGGTGGTGCTCTCCGCCGGGATGGTCACCTCGGCGCTGCCGGCCGCGTAGTCGTTCCCCCCGACGCCGCTGTTGGTCGTCACCGCCGTGCCGGATCCGGGGTCGGTGAGCTCGAAGGTGACCGGGCTCTCGCTGCCGTTGCTGAGCTTGACCGGCAGCAGCACGGCGCTGGTCTCGTTCCCCTCCGGCATCGCGATGTCGTCGAAGACGAACGTCGGCTTGGAGTCGTCGTCGGTGATGGTCACCGCGTTGGTGGGCGTGGGGTTGGCCGCGCCGACCGGGTCGCTCAGGACGATGTTGAACGTCTCACCGGTGCCGCCACCCGGCTCGTAGACCGTGTCGCCGACGACGTCCACGGAGAAGGTCTGGGTGGTGGTGCCGGCCGGGAAGGTGAGGGTTCCGGACTTCGAGACGAAGTCCTTCACCGCCGTGGCCTTGCCGATGGCCGGCGCCTCCGCCTCGGTCGCCCACTTGACCTTGACGGTCCGGCCGGAGGCCGCGCTCAGCTTCGCCGTGATGGTACGGCTGGCACGCCCGCTGTTGCCCTCCTGCACCGTGGTGGTGTCGATGGTGACGTCGGGCTGGCTGCTGTCGTTGTCGGTGATCGTGATGTCGGCCTTCGACGGCGTGCCGAGCTCGGCGTTGGACGGGTTCGCCAGCTGAACGCCGAAGTCCTCGTCCGCCTCGTTCAACGAGTCGTCGGTGATGGTGATGGTCGCGTCCTCGGCGGTGTCCCGCGCGGGGAAGGTGACCGTCCGCGACGTCGACGCGGGGTACCCGAAGTCGGTGCCCTGGGTCGCCAGCTCGTGGTCCTCGTTCTTGGCGGTCGGCGGGATCGCGTCCCAGCGGACCGTGACCGGCTTGTCCGAGCCGAGGTCGAGCTCCAGCGGGATCGTCTTGGTGCCGGCGCCCTCGGACACCGTGGCCGTCAGCGAGTCGGCGATGCTGACCTTCGGAAGCGGGTCGATGTCGGTGATGCCGACCTGGACCGACGTGTTGGCCGGGGCCGCGACGTTGGTCGCGGTGCCGGTCACCGTGAAGTTCTCGAGCTCGGCGGAGTCCCGGACGTCGTCCTTGCCGACCACAATGTCCTTGGTCGCGCTCGTCTTGCCCTTGGCGATCGTGATCGTGTTCTGACCGGAGCCGAAGTCGGTGTAGTCGTTGCCCTTGGTCGCGGTGCCGTCGACCGCGGTCAGGGTGACCACGGTCTCCAGCCCGGACGGAGCGTCCAGCCTGGCGGTCAGGGTCGCCTTCGCGCCGCTGCCCTCGGTGACCGGACCGGTCGTGGTCAGCGTGTATCCCGGCGCGTCGTCGTTGTCGCTGATCGAGCCGGAGCCCTCCACCGTGGTCCCGCCCGACGTGGCGACGAGCTTCACCGTCTCGGGCGTGGCGCCCTCGTAGAGCGCGTCGTCGATCGTGCGGACCGTCACGGTCCGCGTCACGTTGGTCTCGCTGTCCGGGAAACTGACGGAGGTCGGTGACGGCGAGGTGACGAAGTCGGTGCCCGCCGTCGCGGCGTTACCGGATCCCGCCTCCGTCCGGAGCGTGTAGGTCGCCGTCGGGATGGTCTGGCCGGACCCGGCGCCTTCCCGGGTCAGCGTGAAGACGAGGTCACCGCCCTCGGTGATCGTGGGCGACGAGATCGTCACGTCACCGGCGGCCGCGTGTGCGGGCGAGGTGATCATGACCGTCGGGACGAGACCCACCGCCGCCGCAACAGCGATCGAGAGGGCCCGTCGCATCGACTTCGGGCCACGCAGCGCGAACGGAATCGAGCCGCTCTTGGCCGCATGGGCTTGTGGATAGCGCATGTGTTTCTTTCTCCTTCGGCGGCTGGGCTACCTCCGTTCGGGGAGGCCCCTGGCTTTGCGCCCCCGCCTCACGACGGGTTTGCCTGTTCGGGTACCGCGCCTGACAGCCGAAAACGAAAATGGCCGCCCAGGCACCGGGGAACCGGTATGTGAGCAGCGCAAACACCGGATCGTGATCCGGCATGAGGTCGCGCCTTCCGTAATCTAACCGGCGTATCGTCCCCTTACCGGCAGAACGGTTTTTTAAGTCGAATCGCCCTCAAGTAGCCCATGCCGCATCGCTGTGGTGACGGCCGCCGTCCGGTCCGCCACGTCCAGCTTGTTGAAGATCCGCAGGAGGTGGGTCTTCACGGTCGCCTCGGAGATGAACAGGCGTTTGCCGATCTCGGCGTTGGTGAGGCCGGCCGCCACCTGCCGCAGCACCTCGGTCTCCCGCGCCGAGAGCGCCGGCGGCGCCGGGGTGCGGACCTGCCGCACCAGGGTCGAGGCCACGCTCGGCGCGAGGACCGTCTCGCCGCGGGCCGCCGCCCGGACCGCGTCGGCGAGGTCGGCCGGGGAGGCGTCCTTCAGCAGGTATCCGGAGGCACCCGCCTCGATGGCCCGCAGGATGTCCCGGTCCGACTCGTAGGTGGTCAGCACCATGACCCGGACGCCGGGCGCCTCGGCGAGGATCCGGCCGGTGGCCTCCACCCCGTCGCCGTCCGGCATCCGCAGGTCCATCAGCACGATGTCCGGGCGGAGGACGACCGCCTGGGCCACCCCCGCCGTACCGGAGGACGCCTCGCCGATCACGGTGAGGTCGCTCTCGGCGTCGAGCATGCCGCGCAGGCCCATCCGCACCACGGGATGATCGTCGACGAGCAGGATCCGGATCATGCGGGGATCTCCAGTTCGATCGTGGTGCCGTCGGAGCCGTGCACGGTGAGCGTGCCGCCGACCTGATCGGCGCGGGCCTTCATGCCGGGAAGCCCGAACCCACCCGACATTTCGGAAATGTCGGAAATACCGCACCCGTCGTCCCGCACCATGAGCCGCACCGCATCGACCGAGTACGCCAGCACCACGGACACCGAACCGGCGTTCGCGTGCCTGCGTACGTTCGTCAGAGCCTCCTGCGCCGCCCGCAACAGCACCACCTCGACGGCGGTGGGCAGCTCCCGCACATCCCCGGTGACCCGGACCGTGGAATCCACGCCGGCCTCCTCGCTGAACCGGGCGGCCTGCCGGCGGATCGCCTCGGGCAGCGAGGCCGAGGCCAGCGCCGCGGGCGAGAGGGCGGCCACGAGCGCCCGCGACTCGGCCAGGTTCTCCCTCGCGGTGCGCACCGCCAGGGCGAGGCGCTCGTCCTTCAGCTCCGGGTCGGTCGCCTGGATCAGCGTGATGATGCTGGTGAAGCCCTGCGCCAGGGTGTCGTGGATCTCCCCGGCCAGCCGGTTCCGCTCGGCCGCGACGCCGGCTTCGTGGGAGAGCCGGGCCAGCTCGGCCCGGCTTTCGGAGAGCTCGGCGATGAGCGAGGCGCGCTCCTGGCTCTGCTCGACGATCTTGGTGATCCAGACCCCGATGCAGACCCCGGCGCCGGTGGAGATCGCCGCGATCACCAGGTCGATGCCGATGCCGCCGGGGTCGGCCCGGAGCTCCAGCAGGACCGGGATCACGTTCGCGACCACCACGAGGACGATCGCCCGGCGCAGCGGGACCAGCATGAAGAAGATCGGCAGGACCGCGAACATGAGCCAGGTCGCCACCGGCACGCAGGCGATCGCCACGGCGAAGAGCATCAGATGCGCCACGCAGACGACCAGGGCCGAGGTGTTCGCCGCCTCCCGCCGGATCAGCTGCCGGCCGGCGACCGCGTGCAGGACCGCCATCGCGGCGATGGCGGCGATCGCGCCGGCGCGGAGCGCGATCGAATAGCCGTCCACCATGACGATCGCGGCCGCCACCGCGACCGCGACCACCGCGAAGTAGAGATCCCAGAGCCAGAGCGCCGGAGGTGAGGTGGTGGAGCTCATTGAACCTACTTCCGTGGGACTTCCAGGCTTCGCCTGCACCTGCCGACCACAACTTCGACTATGATGATGATCAATATGATCGAGACGGTGCGATACACCTACCGTTTGCGGCCAGGCGTTCAGGCGCAGGCCGCGATGCTGGTCGAGTGGGGCAAATGCCGGTTCTTGTGGAATGAGGCTGTCCATCAACAGAAGGCAGGCCGCAAGCCGACCCTCTGCAAACTGTCGAGGATGCTGACTGAGGCGCGTGCCCGGTTCACTTGGCTGCGCGAGGGCTCCCAGGTGGCTCAGCAGCAGACGCTGCGCTCCTACGCCGCGGCCCTGGACGCCTCGTTCAAGGTCAAAGGCCGGGGCCGGCCGAAAGTCAAGCGGCTCAAGGAGGTCTTCCCGAGCCTGGAATACACCACGCGGGGCTTTCGGATCAAGGACGGTCGCCTGCGCCTTCCCGGCAAGGTCACCGTCCCGATCGTGTGGTCCCGCAAGCTGCCATCCGATCCCACCAGCGTGCGGGTCTATCGAGACAACCTCGGCCACTGGTACGCCTCGTTCGTCGTGCGCCGCGATCGTGCCGAGACTCCTGAGGCGGACCTGCCTGGCATCGGCGTCGACTGGGGCGTGAAGAGCACGGCCACCACGACCGACCCGGCATTCGACCTGCCGCATCTCGGCCACCGTCGCCGCTGTGCCGCCGAACGAGCCAAGGCCCAGCGCAGGATGGCCCGACGACGCCGCCCCGAGGGTCTCGCGCCATCTAAGGGCTACCTGAACGCCAAGCGGCAAGCCGCCCGGGTCGAGAAGCGGGCCGCGCGGCAGAACAGCCACGACGCCCGCATCTGGGCGAGACGGGTGGCCGAGCACCACGCGCTGATCGCGGTCGAGGATTTCAAGCCTACGTTCCTCGCCAAGACACGCATGGCCCGCAAGGCTGCCGACGCAGCCATCGGCGCCTGCAAAAAAGAATTGATCGTTCAAGGTAAGCGGGCGGGCCGGAAGGTGGTGTTGGTGCCGCCCGCGTACACCACCATGACCTGCGCCGAGTGCGGAACGAGAACCAAGGAACGCCTCGGATTGGGTCTGCGCATCTTCGAGTGCACGATCTGTGGCTACATCGCAGACCGCGACCTCAACGCCGCGAGGACGATCCTCGTCACGGCTGAACGCAACCGTGCCGGCGCTGACGACGTAAGACATCTGATCGCCTCCTCCCGGGACGGTGGATCACTGCGGTCCGAGCTGGGGAATCCCTGGTGTGCAGGGAGGAAACCCCCCGAACCTATTCGGGGGGAATCGTTAACGCTCGCTGTTGTTCCACCGGAAGGTCGCCAGGCACAGCACCAATCCGATCACACACCACGCGCCGAGCACCAACGCCACCGTGCCGAGCTGCCAGGAGCCGTCGAGTTCCTGGCTGGCCGCCGACTCGGGCAGGAAGACGTACCGGAAGCCCTGCGCCATCCAGCGCACCGGGAAGAGCGAGGCGACCGTGATCAGCCAGTCCGGCAGCTGGCTCATCGGCTGGATGAACACGCCGGAGACGAACTGGAGCGCCACGACCGGCACGTTGAGGATGGCGCCGGCGTTGCGGGCGTTGCGGACCAGCGCGCTCACCGCGACGCCGAGCAGCGAACAGGCGATCACCGACAGCAGGAAGATCCAGGAGAACGTGACCCAGTGCTGGGCGTCCGGCAGCGGCATGTCGAAGACGAGCACACCCATGAGGATCAGCAGCGCTGCCTCGGCGAGGCTCAGAACCAGGACCAGAAGAGCCTTGCCGATCAGGTACGCGGAGACCGGCATCGGCGTCCCGTGGAGGCGTTTGAGCGTCCCGTCCTCCCGGTCCATGGCGAGCCCGGCCCCCATCGTCACGAACGCGGTGTTGAGCACCCCGTACGCGATCATGCTGGCCGTGAAGACCTGGCTCGCGCTGACGCCGGCGTCGTTGTACTCGTCCCCGAAGATCGTCCCGAAGAGCAGCAGGAGCATCGCCGGGAAGGCGAACGTGAAGACCAGCGCCGTCTTGTCCCGGACGAACTGGAGCAGCTCGACGTTTCCTCGACGGGCGCTCATACCCAGCGTGCTCATGCCGCACCACCGATCAGGCGAAGGTAGGTGTCTTCCAGGGTCGGCCGGGTGATCGTGAGCGTCGTCAGATCTGCCCCCGTGGCGACCAGACGACGGATCAGATCGGTCGGATCCTCGTGCTGCTCCTCGTGCGCCACCCCGTCCGGCGAGCGCCAGCGGACCTGCGCGGCCGCGGCTCCCCGGCCGCCGAGCGTGGCCGGCGTGCCCTCGGCGACGATCTTCCCGTCCGCGATCACGACGAGCCGGTCGGCGAGCGCCTCGGCCTCGTCCAGGTAGTGCGTGGTCAGCACGATCGTGGTGCCGTCGGCGGCGAGCCGGCGGATCAGCTCCCAGAACTGGCGGCGGGCCTCCGGGTCGAACCCGGTGGTCGGCTCGTCGAGGAAGAGCAGCTCCGGACGCCCCACGATGCCGAGCGCGACGTCGACCCGGCGGCGCTGGCCGCCTGACAACGTACGAATCCTGCTCTTGCTCTTGGCAGTGAGCCCGACCAGCTCGATCACCTCGTCGGCCGGGCGCGCGTCGGGGTAGAAGCCTCCGATGTGCCCGACCATCTCGCGGACGGTCAGATCGGCGGCGTCGTCGGCGTCCTGCAGCACGATGCCGATCCGGCTGCGCCAGGCCGACCCCGCCCGGCCCGGATCCTCGCCGAGCACCCGCACGTCACCGGAGGTACGCCGGCGGTGACCCTCGAGGATCTCCACAGTGGTGGTCTTGCCGGCGCCGTTCGGGCCCAGCAGCGCGAAGATCTCGCCACGGGCGACGACGAGGTCGACGCCCGCGACCGCCTCCCGATCCTTGTAAGTCTTACGAAGCCCAGTTACTTCGATCGCTTCCATGCCACTGATCGTGCCTCTGGACGCCTTGTGAAAAGGACGACCGGGCGACCGTCATCGGCTGTCAACCGATCGATGGACAGAGGCGCTACTCCCAGCGGAAATTGCGGGCCGCGGCGGTCAGCCACACCACCGCCCACAGGCCCAGGCTCAGCCAGATCGTGAACGGCACCGACGAGTCGTGGAGCAGGGTGGCCCGGAGCGCCTCGGCGTGCGCCGCCAGCGGCAGCAGGAACCAGCCGGCCGTCCCGAGGTCGGGCGCCGCGAACATGATCCCGCCGACCGAGAGCATCACCACGTAGATCAGCGTCGCCGCGCCGGTCGTCGTCTCCGGCTTGAGCACGCTGGCCAGGAGCAGGGCGAGCCCGCTGTATCCGGCGGCCGCGAGCACGGTCACCGCCACGGCCGGGAGCACCTGGTCGCCGTGCGGGCGCCAGCCGACCGCGAAGCCGACCGCGCCGAGCACCAGCACCTGGAGGACGATCTGGACGAGCACCGCGGCGGTCTTGGCGAGCAGCAGGCCGGGCCGGGTCAGCGGCGAGGCGCCGAGGCGCTTGAGGACGCCGTAGCTGCGCTCGTAGCCCGTGGTGATCGCCTGCCCGGTGAACGCCGTCGACATCACGGTCAGCGCCAGCACGCCGGGCACCACGAAACCGAGCCGGTCGTCGGTCGGCAGGTTCGTCACCTCGAAGAGGCCGGCCCCGAGCAGCACCAGCAGCGGCACGCCCATGGCCAGCACCACGGCCTCGCCGCGGCGGGCGGTCAACAGCAGCTCCATCCGGATCTGCCGGCCGATGATCGTCCGCATCGGCGCCCGGCCGGGAGCGGGAGCGAAGGTTCCGGCGCTCACTTGGCGGCTCCCACGAGATCGGTGGTCAACGAGAGGTAGACGTCTTCGAGCGTCCGGCGCCGGCTGCTCACGGCGGTGACGTGCGCGCCCCGGGCCGCGAACCACCCGAGCACGTCGGCGAGGTCGCGGGTGTCCAGCGCCCCCGTGATCGAGTATTCGCCGGGGGACGTCTCGGTGATCGTCCGCTGGAGCGTGCTGAGGTCCAGTCCCGGATCGGCGCGCACCTCCAGCAGGTCGATCCCGGCCGCGGCGGTCAGCTCGTTGGGCGTCCCGGTCGCGGCGACCTTCCCGTTCCGCATGATCACCACGTCGTCGGCGAGGCGCTCGGCCTCGTCGAGCAGGTGCGTCGTGAGCAGCACCGAGACGCCGTCGGCGCGCAGCTCCTCGATCAGCTGCCAGGTGGTGTGCCGGGCCTCGGTGTCCATCCCGGCCGTCGGCTCGTCGAGGAAGACCAGCTCGGGACGGCCGACCAGGGCCACCGCGAGGCTGAGCCGCTGCTGCTCGCCGCCGGAGAGGCGGCGGAAGCGGGTACGGGCGAACTTCGTCAGCCCGAGCCGGTCCATCAGCATGCCGGTGTCGAGCGGGTTCGCCGCGAACGACGCGAAGAGCTCGAGGATCTCGCCGGCCGCCGCCCACGGGTAGACCCCGCCGGACTGCAGCATGATCCCGAGCCGGGGCATGAGCTCGTCGTGGTCGCCGACCGGGTCGAGCCCGAGCACGGTGGCCGCGCCGCCGTCCGGGCGCCGGAAGCCCTCACACACCTGGAGGAGGCTGGTCTTGCCCGCGCCGTTGTGGCCGAGCAGCGCCAGAACCCGTCCCCGGGGCACGGTCAGGGACACCCCGTCGACGGCGGTCTTCTCGCCGTAGCGCACCACGACGTCTCGGACATCAACCGCCGCGGCCACGTCGCCACCCACCATTGAGCTCCCCTTGGAATCGCCGCCGCCCTTGCAACCATACGGCGCGGACCTCCCGGCACTCGCCACGGCAGTCCCACAGGATGCAATGCCTCACCCTTATTCTCACTGACCATGAGCACGGTCGTGGAGATCTACACGGACGGCGCCTGCGCGCCGAACCCCGGCCCGGGCGGCTGGGGCGCGGTGCTGCGCTACGGCAGGGCCGAGAAGGATCTCTGCGGCGGCGAGGCGAACCCGACGACGAACAACCGGATGGAGCTGATGGCGCCGATCCGGGCCCTGGAGACGCTGAACCGGGCGCCGCTCACCGTCGACATCTACACCGACAGCGTCTACGTCCGGGACGGCATCACGAAGTGGCTGCCCCGCTGGCGCGCCAACGGCTGGCAGACCGCGTCCCGGCAGCCGGTCAAGAACGTCGACCTCTGGCAGCGCCTCGACGCGGCGGTCCGGCGGCACGAGGTGAGCTGGCACTGGGTGAAGGGGCACGCCGGCCACCCGGAGAACGAGCGCGCCGACCGCCTGGCGGCACGGGGCCTCAAGGAGGCCGTGGAGGCCGCTACTCGTCCGGCCTGATCACTTTCGCCCGGGCCACGCGATCCGGGGGCAGCCGATAGGTCGCCGCCCTGACCAGCTCCTCCGGCACGCTGTGCTTCCCCTCCCGCTGCTCCGGTATCCACGGCTGCGCCGCCCATCGAGGATCGGGCAGCGTCGAATAGGCCACCCCACCGGGCGCGGCCGGTTCCGGAATCCCCGGCCCGGCATGCGGCGGAGGAGCGGGAAAACCCTCTTTCGGTACGCCGTCCGTCCCGTCCGCCGAAGCTGGTGCCGGCCCCTGTTCCGGCGCTTGTCCCGGCTTCTGTTCGGGCCTTTGTTCCGGGCCGCGGGGTGGCACCGGGCGCGGGACGGCCACCCGCGCCGTCGCCCTCTCCCGCCGCCGGCCGGCCGCGCGCGCCGCCATGCTGAACACGCTGCGGGTGCCGGTCGCATACCCGTCCCGGTAGGCCTCGGCCCGGTCCGCGCCGTTCTGCCGCCGCTGGTGGATCCGGCCCGCGGCGTACCCGCAGCAGGCCACGAAGAGCGAGAGCAGGACGGCGATGATCACTAGGTCGCCCGGTGCGGTCATGCCTCGATTGTGGCTATGTTGATAGACCGCGAGCTATGGCCCGTTTGACGTACCCCGAAGGAATTAGCTCCAAAGCTCAACCGATCGTCACCTGGATTCTCCGGTGGATTGTGATCTCTACTGCAGGGTAACCAGGCGTCGGAAGGCGTCCGCCGAGGTCAAGATCTATATGGGCCGCTCTGCGGGTGAGTGCCACGGTAGGTCACGAGTTGACACTTTTGCGCATTGAGCGGCACGGTACTCCCATTCGCCTGCAGGGCAACGACGAACTTGGATGATGGGGGCCGTCATGCGCGGGTTGGCCGGACGTCGTACGCGACGCGCCCTGGCGGCCGCCGGGGTCGTCCTGCTGCTGGCGGCCTCCGCCTGCACCGGCGGTGACGACGACCCGGAGGCCGCGCGGGTCGAGGTCTTCACGTGGTGGGCCGAGGGCGGCGAGAAGGCCGGCATGGACGCGCTGGTCAGCCGGTTCACCGCGGACTGCGCCGGCCAGCAGTTCACCGACGCGGCGGTGGCCGGCGGCGCCGGCATCAACGCGAAGCAGGTGCTCACCGCCCGGCTCGCGCAGAACGACCCGCCGGACACGTTCCAGGCGCACGCCGGCGCCGAGCTCACCGACTACATCGACGCGGGCCGGGTCGAGGACCTGACCGGCGAGTACGACGAGTGGGGTCTCCGCGACGCGCTGCCACAGGGACTCATCGACGACCTCACGGTCGACGGCAAGATCTACTCGATCCCGGCGAACGTGCACCGCGCCAACGTGGTCTGGTCCAACCCGCAGGTCCTCTCCGAAGCGGGCATCCACGCCGAACCGAAGACCATCACCGCGTTCCTGGGCGACCTGGAGAAGCTGCGGAAGGCGGGCATCGAGGCGCCGCTCGCGCTCGGCCGCGACTGGACCCAGCTCATGCTGCTCGAGGCCGTGCTCATCACCAAGCTCGGCGCGGAGAGGTTCGCCGGCCTCTTCACCGGCGCGACCAGCTGGAACAGCAGCGCCGTCTCGGCCGGCATCCGCGACTTCGACAAGCTGGTGAAGTACAGCAACGCCGACCGCGACTCGATGGACTGGCCGGACGCCGAGCGTCTGCTCATCGACGGCCGGGCCGGCTACCAGCTGATGGGCGACTGGGAGGCGGCCGACCTCACGGCCAAGGGCTTCCCGGCGTACGACTGGTTCACCTTCCCCGGCAACGGCGACGCCTTCCAGTGGCTGGCCGACTCGTTCGTGCTGGCGACCGGCGCCCCGAACCCGGACGGCACGAAGTGCTGGCTCTCCACGGTCGCCTCGGCCGAGGGCCAGCGGGCGTTCAACGCGGCCAAGGGGTCGATCCCGGCCCGGACCGACACCCCGACCGACGGCTTCTCCGCCTACCAGCTCGCCGCCGTCGAGGACTGGAAGGCCGCCACCCCGGTCCCGTCCTGCGCGCACGGCTCGGCCTGCTCGCAGGCGTGGCAGAACGCCGTGAACACCGCGCTGAGCGCCTACTCGACGACCCACCACAGCGTGGTGGCCCTGCAGAAGGCCCTGGCCGCGGCCGCCACCCAGTTCGTCAAGCAGGAGTAGAACCGGCAGCGATGCGCCGCAGCCGGGTTTCCGGCACGATGGGGCCATGGCTGCTGCGAAGGGCGCGGGCGAAGAGCGCGACGGCGTGAAGCTGACCAACCTGGACCAGGAGCTCTTCCCCGAGGCGGGGGCGACGAAGCGGGACCTCGTCGACTACCTGGACGCCATGGCCGGGCGGATGATCCCGGTGCTGCGCGACCGCCCGCTCTCGGTCATCCGGATCCTCGCCAAGGGCAAGGGCGAGCCGGAACGGTTCATGCAGAAGAACCTGCCGAAGTACACGCCGGACTGGGTTCCGCGGACCGCCATCTGGGCCGACGCGTCGCATCGTGAGGTGACCTACGGGCTCGGCAACGACCGGCGGACGCTGATCTGGTTCGGCAACCAGCGGGCCGTCGAGTACCACCCCGGCCTCACCCTCGCCGGCTCCCACCACCCGACCCACCTGATCATGGACCTGGACCCGCCCGAGGGCGAGGACGGCGCGAAGGGCTTCCGGCTCGCCGTCGCGGCCGCGCGCCTGGTCCGGCAGGTGCTCGCCGACGCCGGCATGACCGGCGCCGTGAAGACCTCCGGCTCGAAGGGCGTCCACGTCTTCGTGCCGCTCGAGCCGGACGCCGCCCCGGAGGACGTGGCCGCCGCCCAGCGTGCCGTGGCCGCCCGCGCCGAACGGCTCGACCCGGAGCTCGCCACCACCGCGTTCATCCGCGAGGACCGGCACGGCAAGGTCTTCCTCGACGCGACCCGGGCCGGCGGGGCCACCGTGGCGGCCGCCTACAGCCCGCGGATCCGGCCCGGCGTCCCGGTCTCGTACCCGCTCGGCTGGGACGACCTCGACGACGTGGTCCCGGCCGACTTCACCATCCACACGGCGCCCGGCCTGCTCGGCGACCGCGACCCCTGGGCGGAGGCGCTGCCCGGTCCGCAACCGCTCCCCCAGGACGTGATCGACGAGGGGCACACCATCCCCGTCGCCCGTGTCCAGGCCATGCACGAGGGCAAACGCCGAGCCAGGGCCAAACGCGAAGCCGAGTCCTGACCGGCTGCACAGGAGAGCGGCAATTCGGGCGCGGGGACAGCCCTGGCGTACAGCCAATGACGGTTGGCTGTACGGGAGAGCGACAAAACGGGCGCGAGAACGACCCTGGCGTACAGCCGGCGGCCGGCTGCACGACAGAGCGACAATTCGGGCGCGGAGACAGCCCTGGCGTACAGCCAATGACGAGTGGCTGTACGGGAGAGCGGCAAAACGGGCGCGAAGACGACCCTGGCGTACAGCCGGCGACCGGCTGCACAACAGAGCGGCAATTCGGGCGCGAAGACGACCCTGGCGTACAGCCGGCGACCGGCTGCACAACAGAGCGGCAATTCGGGCGCGGGGACAGCCCTGGCGTACAGCCGGCGACCGGCTGCACAACAGAGCGGCAATTCGGGCGCGGGGACAGCCCTGGCGTACAGCCGGGATTTCAGGCGGTGGCCAGGGCGCTCCAGAACGGGACCGTGGGGCGGACATGGCGGGTGGCGGGCTCGCCGATGGCGAACTCGCGGTTCAGCCAGTCCGGCAGGTCGGCGCCGTACACGATCACGTCGGTCTGGTAGATCGAGAGCACCGGGTGGTCCGGCAGGCCGGCCGGGAGGTAGCGGTGGGCGTAGAGCGGAATCATCCGGGGCGCGATCAGCAGGCCGGTGCGGGCGGCGGCGAGGCGGTCGCCGAAGGCCGGGCCCCAGCCCTCGTACCAGAAGTCGTTCTCGGCCACGTCGAAGAGCACGCCCTCGACCGGCGCGGTGAGTGCGGCGCGCAGGGCGGCCCGGTCGGGTGATCGCCAGTCCGGCCAGCCGACGCCGGTGGGCAGGCCGGCCGCGAGGAATTCGCGGTGGTCGGGCGCGAAGGTGAAGCCGAACTCCCGCTCGATGCCGGAGAGTTCCGTTTCGGACAAGCCGGGCGCGATGGTGAAGCGGCCGGAGGCGGCGAGCAGTTCCGCGGCGGTCACTGGGCTACCTTATCGAGCGGGGCGGCATACATCGAACGATGTACGCCGTACGCGGGAGGAGTCCATGCGGTTGCCAGCGGCGGGACGACGCGCCGGCCTGCCGGAAGTCCCTAGCGTTCCGGACATGGTCACCACGAAGTTCACCTATGCGGCCTCCGCGCTCACCCTGGTCGGCGTCCCGGCCGGGCTGGCGATGACCGGGGGCAACGTCGACGGCGTCTTCACCGGCCCGCTCGCGGTCACCCTCGCCCTGCTGGCCCTCGGCATCCGCCGCTGGCCGCGCACGATCCTCGTGCTCTCCCTCCTCTGCGTGTTCACCCAGCGCACCTCGTTCCTCATCGAGGCCGGCGGCATCTGGCCGGCGACCGCCGCGTTCGTCGGGGCGGCGCTGGCCGGGCGGACCCGGTTCGCCGTCGTCGCCGGATCGCTGGCCCTGCTCTTCTGGACGAACTGGGATGCGACGGTCGCCGAACGGCCCGTGGACTGGATCTTCGCCCACTCCGGGGGCGAGGCGCTCTGGCTGGGAGCCGCGCTCGCGGGCGTCACGGCGTACCGGAATGCTCTGGGCTGGCGCACCGAGATGGCCCACCGGATCACCCAGGACGAGTTGCAGCGAGAGATCGACGCCCGCCGCAGGCGGGCCGAGGAGCGCGTCGAGATAGCCCGCGACCTGCACGACGTGGTCTCGCACACGCTGGCCGTCGTGGGCGTCCACCTGAACGTGGCGCTGGACGCCTTCGACGCCGAACCGGAGGAGGCGCGGTCGTCGCTGAAGCTGGCCCAGGAGGTGCGCAACCGGGCCATGACCGACCTGAAAGCCCTGGTCGGCGTGCTGCGCGAGGGGTCGGTCCCGGCCCTGGAGAGCCTGGACGGCCTGGTCGATCAGGTACGCACGGCCGGCCTGCGGGTGTCGCTCAACGAGTTCGGCGACCCGGTCGACGTGCCGGCGCCGGTCGCCACCGCCGTCTACCGCGTGGTGCAGGAGTCGCTCACGAACACGGTCCGGCACGCGCCGCAGGCGACCCGAGCCGTGGTGACCCTGCGGTATTCGCCGAGCCGGGTGGTGGTGGACGTGCGCGACGACGGGACACTCCCGGTGGAGGCGGTCGTCGACGGGCACGGGATCGCCGGGATGCGGGAGCGGGTGGCGGCGCTGGGCGGGGCGCTGACGGCCGGTCCCGACAAATCCGGATTCGTGGTGCGAGCGAGCATCCCCGTCGGGAGTTGACCCAGTGCCGATCACCGTTCTCCTCGCCGACGACCAGCACCTGGTCCGCGCCGGATTCCGCAGCCTGCTGCGCCGCGGGCGGGACATCGAGGTCGTCGGCGAGGCGTCCACCGGCGACGAGGCGGTCCGGGCCGCGCGGACCCTGGCGCCCGACGTGATCCTCATGGACATCCGGATGCCGGGGATGGACGGCATCACCGCCACCAGGGCCATCCTCCGTTCGGAGAAGAGCAAGGTCATCATTCTGACGACGTTCGAGACCGATGAGTACGTCTTCTCGGCGCTCGCCGCCGGGGCCAGCGGTTTCCTCACCAAGGAGATCGACCCGGACGGTCTGCGCACCGCGGTCCGGGTCGTGGCGGCCGGCGACGCCCTGCTCTCCCCCAGCGTCACCCGCCGGGTCGTCGGCCAGTTCGCGCACCGCCCGGTGCCCGCCGCCGCGAAGCCCGGGGGCGACCGGCTGGCCGTGCTGACCGAGCGGGAGCGCGAGGTGGTCCGGCTCGTCGCCACCGGGCTCTCCAACGACGAGATCGCCGCCCGGCTGGTGATCAGCCCGCTGACCGCGAAGACCCACGTGACCCGGGCGATCGCGAAGCTCGGCGTCCGGGACCGGGTGCAGCTCGTCATCGTGGCGTACGAGGACGGTCTCATCTGAGTTTCTCTAAGGCCGGGGTCCGGCCGCCCGATGTCCCCGATGACCACGGGATATGGAGGCGCGATGGCACCGAGCTCCACCGCAGGACGCCGCTGGCTGCGCGCCTGCGCCCTGATCGTGTCGCTCCTCGTCGTGGTCGTCGTGCTGCTCACCGGCGGCGCGCCGGACACCGACCGGATCGTCGCGCTCACGGCGCTGCCGCTCGCCGCGGTCGCCGCGGCCGCCGCCTGCCTGTGGCGGTCCCGGCAGTTCACCGGGCGGGCCCGCTGGGGCTGGGCCACCCTCGCGGCGGGCATCGCCTTATGGGGCGCCGGCCAGTTCCGCTTCCTGCTCGGCACCGGGCCGAGCGTCGAGCCCGGGCCGATCGACCCGAGCCTCACCCTCCTCGGGATGGCCGTCCTCGTCCCGGCCGGCCTGCTGATCATGCCGAGCAGCTCGCAGCCGCTGGTCAACCGGATCCGCAGCATCCTCGACGGCCTCATGATCGCGACCTCGCTGATCCTGGTCGCCTGGGTCGCCGCCGCCGAGCTGATCACCGGCGCCGGGGTGGGCCTGCCGTTCTATCTGACGCTGGCGTTCCCGGTCGGCGACATCGTGATCGCGACGATGGCCGCGTACATGCTCCCGCAGCTGCGCCGCCGCCACGGCTGCGGCGCCGACCTGGCCTTCTTCGCCGCCGGCATGCTCGCCTTCGCGGTCTCCGACATCGGGTACGCCTACCTCGGACTGGTGCACGACGACGGCATCGGCCGGCTGCTCGACCTGGGCTGGCTCGCCGGATACGGCCTGATCATCGCGGGTGCCCTGCGTCCGCGGGTGCCCGCCGTCCCGCCGATGGACCTGCCGCGCGGCGTCCTCGGCGGCGCCGTGATGCTGCCGTACCTCGCGGTCCTCGCCGCCCTCGCGTCCAGCGTGCTGTTCCACGTCTCCACCGGGCACAGCCACCCCTTCGTGGCGTACGCCCGCTCGTTCCTGATCCTGCTGATCGTCGGCCGCCAGCTGCTCACCCAGCTGGAGAACCGCAGCCTCACCCGGCACCTGGAGAAGCGCGTCGCCGACCGGACCGCCGAGCTCTACGTCCGGGAGCAGCAGTTCCACGCCCTCGTCCAGCAGAGCTCCGACGTGGTGACGGTGGTCAGCCCGGACGCCGACGTGATCTACCAGAGCGAGTCGGTCCAGCGGATCTTCGGGTACGCGCCGCGGTTCCTCACCGGCCGCCGGCTCACCCAGCTGCTCGACCCCGCGTCGGCGCACCGGCTCGCCCAGGCACTGCGCCAGGTCACCGGCCGCCCGCACGCCACGACCGTCCTCGAGCTGACCGTCCAGCACCGCGACGGCCGGACCCGCGAGGCCGAGATGACGATCACGAATCTGCTGGACGACCCGCACGTCGGCGGCCTCGTGCTGAACACCCGGGACATCAGCGAGCGGATGGAGTTGCAGGAGCAGCTCGTGTACGAGGCCTACCACGACTCGCTGACCCAGCTGGCGAACCGGGCCCTCTTCCGGGATCGGACCGCCGCCGCGCTGGAGGCCTCCACCGACGTGACGGTGCTGCACCTCGACCTCGACGGATTCAAGCGGGTCAACGACAGCCTCGGGCACCTCGCCGGCGATCAGCTCCTGGTGCAGGTGGCCGACCGGATCACGGCGTGCGTGCGGGACTCGGACGTGGTGGCGCGGTTCGGGGCGGACGAATTCGGGGTGCTGGTGACCGGGGACGGCGCCGAGGCGGTGGCCCGGCGGATCCTGGACGATCTGGAGGAGCCGATCGTCGTGGGTGAGCGGCTGATCCACGCGCGGGCGAGCATCGGTTCCGCGGGCCCCGACGGCGACGCGGCGCTGCCGGCCGGGGAGCGCGCCGAGCAGATCATGCGGAACGCCGACCTCGCGATGCACCACGCCAAGGCGGCCGGCGGCGGGGTGTTCGCCGAGTACCGGCCGCGGATGCGGGATGGGCTGATCGAGCGGCTCGAGCTGGAGAACGACCTGCGCGGCGCCCTCGAGCGGGGTGAGCTGCGGCTGCACTACCAGCCCACGGTCGACCTGGAGACGCACGAGGTGGTCGGCTTCGAGGCGCTGGTCCGCTGGCCGCACCCGACCCGCGGGATGATCAACCCGCTGGACTTCATCCCGATCGCCGAGGCCACCGGGCTGATCGTGCCGCTCGGCCGGTGGGTGCTGCACGAGGCGTGCCGGCAGGCCGTCGAGTGGAGCGCGGCGGCCGGCGGGCGGCCGCTGAAGATGTCGGTCAACGTGTCCGTCCGCCAGTTCGACCAGGCCGGCCTCCCGGAGACGGTGGCGGCCATCCTCGCCGAGACCGGCATGCCCGCCGACCGGCTGTGCCTGGAGATGACCGAGAGCGTCCTGATGACCGACACCGAGTCGAACCTCGAGCAGCTGGTCCGGCTCAAGGCGCTCGGCCTCACCCTGGCGATCGACGACTTCGGCACCGGCTACTCGTCCCTCGCCTACCTGCGCCGGTTCCCGGTCGACACCCTGAAGATCGACCGCTCGTTCGTCGAGCGGCTCGGGGTGCTCGCCGACGACACGGCGCTCACCGACACGATCGTCCGGCTCGGCAAGAGCCTGGGCATGGCGACCGTGGCCGAAGGCATCGAGGAGTTCGGCCAGCTCGCCGCGCTCCGCGAGATGGGCTGCGGGTTCGCGCAGGGCTACTACTTCTCGCGCCCGGTCCCGGCCGCCGAGGCGGGCCGCCTGTTCCTGGAGGGGGCCGTCGCCTGAGATCAGCCGTAGCCAAAACGCGAAACGAGCGTTCCTCTCAAGTACAGGGATGGCTATGGCGGGGTGGGCGGGTGTCTGCTGGTACGAGAGTGGTGCGGTATCTGCCGCACGTCGCGGCGGGGGTCGCGGTGCTGGCCGGGGTGGTCATGCCGGGCCGTCAGGAGCCGGCCGAGGCCGAGGTGGCGGCGGCCGGGTCCGGGGTCGTACGGATCATGCCGTTCGGAGACAGCATCACGGTCGGCACCGGGTCGCCGGGGCGCAACGGATACCGGATCGAGCTGCAGAGCCGGCTCGCCGAGGCGGGCCTCGCCTTCGACTTCGTGGGCTCGCAGACCACCGGCACCAGCCGCGGCGACGCCGACCACGAGGGGCACGGCGGCTGGACCATCGACCAGCTCGCGGTCGATGCCGACGTCTGGGTGGCGGCCGCGAAGCCGGACGTGGTCCTGCTGCACGCCGGCACGAACGACGTCACCCGCCTCGAACGGCCGGCGGTCACCGCCGCGAAGCTGTCCCGGCTGATCGACCGGGTCCGGTCCGGCGCCCCGCGCGCGGCGATCTTCGTGTCCACCATCGTCGGCACCGCGGTCCCGGCCGAGGACCTGGCGAACCGGGCCTTCAACCGGCTCATCCCCGGCGTCGTGGCCGGCAAGGACGCGAACGTGCACCTCGTGGACCAGGCCTCGGTGGCCGGGCTCGACCTCTATGACAACCACCATCCGAACGGCTTCGGGTACAGCAAGATGGCCTACGCCTGGTACCGGGCCATGCGTGCCACCCTGCGCCCGGACTGGCCCGCCACGGCCGACCCGTCCGCCGCGAAGCGGAAACTCCTCTGCCGCCATCTCACCCGCCGGGTCTGCGCCTGGTGGTATCTGCGCACCGTCGTGACCCCCGCCGGCGCGTCGGAGGAGATCTGGCAGACGCGGCGCCCGGCCGTCGAGACCTTCCGGGTACGGGTGGCCGGCCGCGCGGAGGTCCGCACCCGCCGGGTCACGGTGTGGTCCAGCACGTGGCGCTGACGACCACTATGGTCGGACGCATGGGTGCTCTGGAGGATGCCTGGGAGCTGAGCCGCGCCGAGACCGGGCTCGCCATCGTGTCGACGGTCCGCGCCGACCTGACCGTGCAGTCCACGCTCGTGAACACCGGGCTGATCGCGCACCCGGTGGACGGGTCGCCGGTGCTCGCGTTCGTCACCTACGGGGCGGTCAAGCTGCGGAATCTCCGGGAGCGGCCGCGGCTCGCCGTCGCGTTCCGGAGCGGCTGGCGCTACGCCACGGTCGAGGGGCGGGCGCTGCTGGCCGGCCCGGACGACCCGCAGCCGTGGCTCGACCCGGAACGCCTGCGCCTGCTGCTGCGCGAGATCTTCACGGCGGCCGGCGGGACGCACGACGACTGGGCGGCCTACGACCGCACGATGGCCGAGCAGCGCCGGACCGCGGTCCTGGTGACGCCGGACCGCATCTATCCGACGGCGTGAACTGAGAGAAGAGGAGCGCAACCGCTCCCGCAGGCCGCGTGGCTGTCGCTCGCGCTTCGGACGCGCAGCGGCCGGCGGGCGAAGCCGCGCCCTCGGCGTGAGCAGCGGTCCGCACCCCCCACCCCGCTGCGACATCTTCTTTAAGTTTGTCTGATTCCGGCTATTGATAGCCGTCGTTCCGGTGGACCATCAGGCCATGGCAGAGGAGTACGAGGAGGAGCGACCGGCCGGGCCGCACGATCCCGGCGCCGGCGAGGACTGGGCCGGCGCGGACGTCCCCGATCCGTGGGAGGAGGGGGCGGATGGCCTGGATCCTGGTCCCGTGCCTGAAGAGTCTGCGTAGCGAGTTCAACGCGCTCGCGCCGAACCGGGACAAGGGCAGCGACGGATCGATCGGGGACAGCTCGCACGCCGGGCAGAGATCCGACCACAACCCGGACGAGACCGGCGCGACGCCCTACGAGGACGCCGACAGCCGCAACGAGGTACACGCCGTCGACGTCGACGCCGACCTCCGGAAACCCGGCTGGACCATGCTCCGGGCCGTCGAGATCATCGTGATCCGGCACCGGGAGGGGCGGGACGACCGGCTGCAGAACGTCATCTACAACCGCCGCATCTGGTCGCGGTCCTGGGGATGGACGGCCCGGGAGTACACCGGCGCCAGCGCACACACCGAGCACGCCCACTTCTCCAGCCGGTACACGACCGCGCAGGAGGACGACACCGGCCCGTGGGGGCTGCTGGAGGCAGACGTGACGAAGAGCGAGTTCACCGCGTGGATGACCGAGTGGGCGCGGAGCAAGGCCGGGCGGGAGGCGATCGCGCAGGCCGTGCTCACCTACGACCCCGGCAAGGACGCGAGCGGCAAGATCCCCGCGGGCGGGATCGTCAACCCGGGCTCGGACGCGCCGGGCAACCCGACGATCACCGGCTCGTTCGCGCTGAACCGGGCGGCCGTCGCGGCGATGCTCGGCTACGAGATCCGGGCGAAGGTGGACGAACTACTGAAGGGTCAGAACCCCGGCTAGGTTGTGGGGATGCTGATCAGTTTCGGACTGCCGGTGTCCGGCGCCTGGGCGCGGCCGGAGACGCTCACCACGGTCGCGCGGCGGGCCGAGGAACTCGGCTACCACGGTCTGTGGGCGTTCCAGCGGCTGCTCGCCGGCCGCGACCAGGACCTCGCGCCGGTCTATCGCAGCGTGCTCGACCCGACCGTGGCGCTGACCTGGGCGGCGGCCGCCACGAGCCGGATCCGGATCGGCGTCTCGGTGATCAACCTGCCCTACCTCTCGCCCGCCTACCTGGCCAAGCAGGTGGGCACGCTCGACGTGCTGTCCGGCGGCCGGTTCGACCTGGGGCTGGGCAGCGGGTGGTCCGAGCCGGAGTTCGTGGCGACCGGTTCTGATCCCCGGCCCCGCGGCCGCAGGATCGAGGAGTACCTGGCGGCGCTGCGGGCTCTGTGGGCGGGCGACGAGTCCGGATTCAAGGGCGATCTGTACGAGGTTCCGCCCGGCCTCATGTCACCCCTGCCCGTCCAGGCGGGTGGGCCTCCGATCCTGCTCGGCGGCACGGCCGAGGTCGCGCTGCGGCGGGCCGGCCGGATCGCCGGCGGATGGGTGAGCAGCAGCCGGGCGAGCCTCGAGGACATCGCGCGGGGCGCGCGCGTCGTCCGGCAGGCGGCCGAGGAGGCCGGGAAGGACCCCTCATCCGTACGGGTCGTCGTGCGCGGGGCCCTGCAGAGCGGGGCGCTGTCCGGGACCTGGGCGCAGATCCGGGACGGCGCGCAGCGCTACGCCGAGGCCGGCGCCACCGAGCTCTTCTACGACCCGAACTGGGACCCGCGGATCGGCGCCCCGGACGCCGACCCGGTCCGGGCCGCCGAGCTGGGCGAAGAGATCCTCACCGAACTGGCGCCGGGCTGAGCCGCTACATTCTGCCCGTGGACCACCGATCTCCGAACGTCTACCGGACACGCTCCTGGACGACCCGCCGGCGGGTGCTGACCTCGCTCGGCGGGGTCGCGCTGGTGCTGCTGGGATACGCGATCGGCCGCTGGCAGGACACGCCGGCCGCGGTCGTGCCGGTCTCTGCACCGGCCGTCCCTTCGCCGGCTGTCACTTCCGCGGCCGCCCCGGTTCCGGCCACTCCCACCTCGGACGCTCCGGCATCGGCCGCTCCCCGAGCCGTCGACTACCCGGTCATCCAGGCCGAGAACGCGACCGAGCTGGCCGGCATCCAGACGCAGGAGACCGGGGACGAGGGCGGCGGGCTGAACACAGCCTGGATCACCCGGAGCGATCACCTGCGGTTCGACAACCTGGACTTCGGCGAGGTGCCCGCGACGAAG
The DNA here is from genome assembly GCF_040639855.1 of Actinoplanes sp. NPDC023714. NCBI lineage: Bacteria > Bacillati > Actinomycetota > Actinomycetes > Micromonosporales > Micromonosporaceae > Actinoplanes > Actinoplanes sp. NPDC023714. The sequence continues at coordinate 1,089,696 of NZ_JBFAAR010000001.1, read as the reverse complement.
GCGAGACTGCGGATCTCGGCCGCCTCCGGGGTCACCGGCGGGCGGGTCGAGATCCGCCTCGACAGCAGGGCGAACGCGCCGGTCGGCGAGGTGTCGGTGGCGGACACCGGGGACTGGCAGAAGTACGTCACCACCGTGGCGGCACTCCAGCCGATCACCGGAGTGCACACGGTGTTCGTGACGTTCGCGGCCCCGGACGACACCGAGTTCGTCAACGTGAACTGGATCCAGTTCGCCCACTGACCGCCGGCCCAGCCCGCCTGCCCGCCCGGATCAGGCCCGTGCCGCCCGCCGCAGCACCCCGCCCCCAGCAGCACCCCGCCCCCAGCAGCACCCTGCCGCCGGCCGCACCTCCGCCGCCCGCGCAGCACTGCCGTCGGCCGCATTCTCGCCATCCGAGCGTCCCGCCGCCTGCGCAACATGGCCGCCTGCTGCGCCCTCGCTGCCGCGCGCCCGCGCGTCGCCGCGCCCTCGCGTCGCCGCGCCCTCGCGTCGCCGCACCCTCGCGTCGCCGCCCCTCGCCGTCGCCGCGCCCTAGCGTCGCCGCACTCTCGCCGTCACCGCGCCCTCGCGGATTGACCGCCGGGGCCGCCAGCGCACCTTCGCCGCCCTCGCGGACTCACCGCCCTCGCGCTCCGGCCGCTGCGGATCTTGGACGATTGCCCACCTCTTCGCGATCTTGGACGATTGCCCCCTCTTTGCGATCTTGAACGATCCACAACCGTTTTCGGTGGTCAGGCGTCCAAGATCTTTGAGGGGGTGGGCAGGCGTCCAAGATCCGCCGGGAGAGCGAGCGCGGGAGGGAGAGCGCGAGAGCGAGCGCGAGAGGGAGAGCGAGCGCGAGGGAGAGCGAGCGCGGGACGGAGGGCCTGCGGCCGGGATCAGGCGTTCGCCAGCAGGGCCTCGCGGGACTCCAGCACCGGGATGCGGAGGGTGAGCACGCCGTTCTCGCAGCGGGCTTCCAGCCGGTCCACGTCGAGCTTCTCGGAGAGCCGGCGGGAGAAGTCGCCCATCGAACGCTCGGCCACGAGCAGCTGGACGTCGTCGGCGCGGCGGCGCTCGGCGCGGATCGTCAGTACCTTGCCGTCGACCGTGATGTCGATCGAGGCAGGGTCGACGCCGGGCAGGTCGATGTCGATGAAGAACGTCTCGTCCCGGCGGTACGCGTCGAGCCGGGCACCGGATTCGCGGGTGGCGACGACGCGGGCGGTGAGGTGCTCGAGCTCGCGCACGGTGGGGGTACTGAGCAACATGGTGGTGGCTCCAAGGCTTGAGCGTGGGTGACTCAACTTCAGAAACCGAGAATCTCGCCTCGGGATTCCCTCAAATTACTCAGCCCGCTGTGCCGCTTCCAGCCATCGTGACGGCCGCCATGATTAGAACATGTGTACTATGCTGCGGCTGTGATCCTGCACGCCGACCTCGACTCCTTCTACGCTTCGGTCGAGCAACGCGACGACCCCTCGTTGCGGGGGCGCCCGGTGCTGGTCGGCGGCGGGGTGGTGCTGGCCGCGAGCTATGAGGCGAAGGCGTTCGGGGTGCGGACGCCGATGTCGCTGAGCAAGGCCCGGGCGCTCTGCCCGCAGGCCATCGTGGTCCCGCCGCGGATGTCGGCCTACACGAAGGCCAGCCGCCTGGTGTTCGAGATCTTCGAGGACACCACGCCGATCGTCGAGCCGCTCTCGATCGACGAGGCGTTCCTCGACGTCGACGGGCTGCGGAAGATCCGGGGTACGCCCGTGGAGATCGCCCACCGGCTGCGCGCCGACGTCCGCGAGCGGGCCGGGCTGCCGATCACGGTGGGCGTGGCCGGGACGAAGTTCCTCGCCAAGGTGGCGAGCGGCGCCGGCAAGCCGGACGGGCTGCTCGTCGTCCCGCCCGGCGAGGAGCTCGCGTTCCTGCACCCGCTGCCGGTGGAGAAGCTCTGGGGCGTCGGCCCGGTCACCGCGGCCAAGCTGCGGGATCGCCAGATCCACACGGTCGGTCACGTGGCCCGGATCGGCGAGGCCGCGCTCGTCTCCATCCTCGGCGGCAACGCCGGCCGGCACCTGCACGCCCTCGCCCACAACCGGGACCCGCGCCGGGTCAGCACCGGGCACCGGCGGGGCTCGATCGGCGCGCAGTGCGCCCTCGGCCGCGGCGCGCACAGCACCGAGCAGGTCGAGGCCACCCTCGACGCCCTCGTCGACCGGGTGACCCGCCGGATGCGACGGGCCCATCGAGCCGGGCGGACCGTCACGCTGCGGCTCCGGTTCGGCGACTTCACCCGGGCGACCCGCTCGCGGAGCCTGCTGAAGGCCACCATGCAGACCGAGGCGATCTCCCGGACGGCCGGCGATCTGCTGCGCGAGGCCCGGCCATTGATCGCTGAGCGCGGCCTCACGCTGGTCGGCGTCGCCGTGAGCAATCTCGACGGCGACGGCAACGTACAGATGGAATTGCCTTTTGAAGAGGCGCCGGATGTGGATCGTCTCGACGCCGCGATGGACCAGGTCCGGGAGCGCTTCGGCAATGACGCGCTGCGCCGGGCCGCGATGATCGGCCGGACGATGTCCCCCTCGGTTCCCCTGCTGAGCGATTGAAGCAGCGGCTGAGGCAGACTTTCTCCTCATGCGGAAGATCTACGTGATCGGGATCGGCGCCGGCGACCCGGACCATCTCACCCTCCAGGCGGCCAAGGCGATCGGCCGGACCAACGTGTTCTTCCTGATCGACAAGGGCGAGACCAAGCAGAGCCTCATCGACCTGCGGGAACGCATCATCCGGGGCTACTCGCACCCGCACAAGCGGATCGTCGAGGGCCGCGACCCCGACCGCGACCGCACCCCGTCCGACTACACCGGCACCATCGCGGGCTGGCGGCACGAGCGGGGTCTCATGCTCGAGGGCCTGATCGGCGAGCACCTCAGGGACGACGAGATCGGCGCGCTGCTGGTCTGGGGCGATCCGTCGCTCTACGACTCCACGATCGCGATCCTCGAGGAGATCCTGGGCCGCGGCGAGACCACCTTCGAGTACGAGGTGATCCCCGGCATCAGCAGCGTGTCGGCACTGGCCGCCAAGCACCGGATCGGCCTGAACCGGGTGGGCCGTCCGTTCCAGGTCACGACCGGCCGGCGGCTCACCGACGAGGGCTGGCCGGAGGGCGTCGACGACGTGGTCGTGATGCTCGACGCCCAGCAGGCGTTCACCGCCCACCCGGACGCCGAGATCTACTGGGGCGCCTACGTCGGCACCGAGGACGAGCTGCTCGCCGCGGGCCGGGTCGGTGAGGTGGCCGAGGAGATCGTGAAGACGCGCGCCGAGGCCCGCGCCCGGCACGGCTGGATCATGGACACCTACCTGCTACGCCGGAACGGCGTCGAAGGGGGCGGCGTAGGTGAAGCCGCCCCGCAGTGAGGGGCTGCAGCTCGTGAGAGGGCGCGCCTGGAAATAGGGCGCCCACTCGGCCACCGGGGCCGTGATGCCGAACTCGCCGGCGAACCGGAAGCCGAACCGGGCGTAATACCGGGGGTCGCCGAGCAGGATCACGACCGGTTCGCCGAGGGCGTCGGCCGCGCCGAGGACGGCGTGCACGAGCGCCGAGCCGACGCCGCGTTTCTGGTGATCGGGATGGACACTGAGCGGGCCGAGTCCGAGAGCGGGCGCCGTCTCCACATAGCCGCGCGAGCACACCACGTGCCCGGTGATCTGCCCGTTTTGTCTAGCTATAAGCGACAATTCCGGGATCCGGCCCTCGTCTGCGCGCAACGCATCGACCAGGTCGGCCTCGGCGGCACGGCCGAACGCCGCCAGCGTCACCGCGCGGATCTCGGCTTCCTGCCCGGGCTGCTCCCGCTCCACGATCATGGGAGCCAGCCTCACGACCGGCCCCCATGAACACAAGCGAATTAGGCCGGGCCGTCCTCCAGCTCGCCCTCGGTCTCCAGGTAGAGCTGCTGCAACGCGGCGATCGTCGACGGATCCGGCGACTCCCAGAGGTTGCGCTCGGCCGCTTCGAGCAGGCGCTCGCTGATGCCGTGCAGCGCCCACGGGTTCGACTGCCGCATGAACTTCTGGTTCTCCGGGTCGAGCACGTAGCTGGCGGCCAGTTGCTCGTACATCCAGTCGGTCACCACGCCGGCGGTGGCGTCGTACCCGAAGAGGTAGTCCACGGTCGCGGCCAGCTCGAACGCGCCCTTGTAGCCGTGCCGCCGCATCGCGGCGATCCAGCGCGGGTTCACCACGCGGGCGCGGAAGATCCGCGCGGTCTCCTCGGTCAGGCTGCGGGTCCGTGCCTGGTCCGGGTTGGTGGAATCACCGATGTACGCCGCGGGCGCCTTCCCCGTGAGCGCCCGCACGGTCGCGATCATCCCGCCGTGGTACTGGAAGTAGTCGTCCGAGTCGGCGATGTCGTGCTCGCGGGTGTCGATGTTCTTGGCGGCCACGTCGATCCGGCGGTAGGCGTTCTCCATGTCCGGCCGCGCCGGGACGCCGTCCAGGTCCCGGCCGTACGCGAACCCGCCCCACACGGCGTAGACCTCGGCCAGATCGGCGTCGTCCCGCCAGTTCCGGCTGTCGATCAGTGGCAGGATGCCGGCGCCGTACGCCCCCGGCCGCGACCCGAAGATCCGCATGGTGGCCCGCCGCCAGTCGCCGTGCTCCGCCTGGTCGCGCAGCGCGTGCTCGCGGACGTGGTTGTCCGGCTCGTCCAGCGCCGCCACCATGGCGAACGCGTCGTCGAGCATCGCCACGACGTGCGGGAAGGCGTCCCGGAAGAAACCCGAGATGCGGACCGTCACGTCGATCCGGGGCCGGCCCAGCTCCTCCCGGGAGATCGGCTCCAGGCCGGTGACGCGGCGGGAGGCCGGGTCCCAGACCGGCCGGACACCGATCAGCGCGAGGATCTCCGCGATGTCGTCGCCGGCCGTCCGCATGGCGCTCGTGCCCCAGGCCGAGATGCCGATCGACTTGGGCCAGGTCCCGCCGTGGTCGGCCCGGTACCGGTCGAGCAGCGACTCGGCCATGGCCTGGCCGGTCTCCCAGGCGAGCGCGCTGGGGATGGCCTTCGGGTCGACCGAGTAGAAGTTGCGGCCGGTCGGCAGGACGTTGATGAGGCCGCGGAGCGGGGAGCCGCTCGGGCCGGCCGGGACGTAGCCGCCGTCGAGGGCGTGCAGCACGTGGGTGATCTCATCAGTGGTCCGGGCGAGCCGGGGGACGATCTCGGTGGCGGCGAATTCGAGCACGCGGGTCACCGCCTCCGACATTTCGGAAAAATCCGAAATGTCGGGAATGTCGGTGAGGAGGTCCGCCGGAACCGACGCCGGCCAGCCCCGCTCCTCCATCGCCGTGACGAGGGCCCTCGCCTGCTCCTCGACCGCGTCGGTCTCGGCCGTCGACGCGTTCTCGGCCAGGCCGAGCGCCTCCCGCAGCCCCGGCAGGGCCGCCACCTTGCCGGCCCACATCTGCCGGGCCCGGAGCATCGCGAGAACCAGGTTGATCCGCGGCTCGCCGACCGGCGCGGCGCCGAGTACGTGCAGGCCGTCCCGGATCTGGACGTCCTTGACCTCACACAGCCATCCGTCGATGTGCATGATGAAGTCGTCGAACTCCTCGTCGTCCGGGCGGTGCGCCTGGCCGAGGTCGTGGTCCATCTTCGCGGCCTGGATCAGCGTCCAGATCTGCGCCCGGATGGCGGGCAGCTTCGCCGGGTCGAGCGCCGCGATGTTCGCGTGCTCGTCGAGGAGTTGCTCCAGGCGGGCGATGTCGCCGTACGACTCGGCCCGCGCCATCGGCGGGATGAGGTGGTCGACGAGCGTGGCGTGCGCCCGGCGCTTCGCCTGGGTGCCCTCGCCCGGGTCGTTCACCAGGAACGGGTAGATCAGCGGCAGGTCGCCGAGCGCCGCGTCGGTGCCGTCCGAGGCGGACATGCCGACGTTCTTGCCGGGCAGCCATTCCAGGTTGCCGTGCTTGCCGACGTGCACCACGGCGTCGGCCCGGAAGTCGTCGGCGATCCACCGGTAGGCGGCCAGGTAGTGGTGCGACGGCGGCAGGTCCGGGTCGTGGTAGATCGCGACCGGGTTCGCGCCGAAACCGCGCGGCGGCTGCACCATGACCACGATGTTCGCGTCGCGGAGGGCGGCCAGCACGATGTCGCCACCGTCCACGTAGAGCTCGCCCGGCGCCGGCCCCCAGTGCCGCTCGACGTTCTCCCGGAAGTCCTCCGGCATGGTGTCGAACCATGATTTGTACGAGGCGCCGGAGATGCGCACCGGGTTTCCGGCGAGCTGCTCCTCGGTGAGCCAGTCCGGGTCCTGACCGCCGGCCGCGATCAGCGCGTGGATGAGACCGTCGCCGTCGTAGGACGTGAAGTCGCCGACCCGATATCCCCGATCGGCCAGGGCGGCCAGCAGCGCGACCGTCGAGGCCGGGGTGTCCAGGCCGACGGCGTTGCCGATCCGCGAGTGCTTGGTCGGGTACGCCGACAGCATCAGCACGATCCTGCGGTCGGCCGGCGGGACGTGCCGGAGCCGGGCGTGCGCCACCGCGATCCCGGCGACCCGCAGCGCCCGCTCCGGGTCGGCCACGTAGACCGAGAGCCCTTCCGGGTCGATCTCCTTGAACGAGAACGGCACCGTGATGATCCGCCCGTCGAACTCCGGGATCGCCACCTGCGTGGCAGCGTCGAGCGGGGACAGGCCGTCGTCGCTCTCCTCCCAGGCCGCCCGCGAACTGGTCAGGCAGAGTCCCTGGAGGATCGGCACGTCCAGGTCGGCGAGCACACCGACGTCCCACGCCTCGTCGTCGCCGCCCGCACCGGCGGTGGCCGGCTTGGTGCCGCCGGCTGCCAGCACGGTCACCACCAGGGCGTCCGCCTTGCGCAGCTCGGCCAGCAGCTCGGGCGGCGCGGTACGCAGCGAAGCCGTGAAGATCGGCAGCGCCCGGGCGCCCTTCGCCTCGATCGCCTGGCAGAGCGCCTCGACGAACGCGGTGTTCCCGGCCATGTGGTGGGCCCGGTAGTAGAGGACCGCGACCGTGGTCTCGGCCTCTGTGGAAGGACGCGGCAGCACGCCCCACTGCGGCGCCTCGACGGCCGGCGCGAAGCCGTTGCCGGTCAGCAGCACCGTGTCGGAGAGGAAGTCGTGCAGCGACGCCAGGTTCTCCCCGCCGCCCTGGGCCAGGTAGACGTGCGCGTCCGCGGCGACACCGGCCGGCACCGTGGACAGTTTCATGAGGTCGGCGTCGGGGGCCTGCTCACCGCCGAGGACGACGACCGGCACGCGCTGCTCGCTGTCGAGCAGCGCGTCGAGGCCCTCCTCCCAGGCGCGGCGCCCACCGAGGATGCGCACGACCACCAGGTCGACGCCGTCGAGCAGGGCGGGCAGATCGGAGACGGCGGTCCGGGCCGGGTTGCCGAGTCGCCACGCGGAGCCACTGGCCCGGGCACTGAGCAGATCGGTGTCGGACGTGGACAGCAGCAGAAACACGCGTAGCGCTCCCCCTCGGGGTCCGCGCCCCGTGGTCGTCGAGATCACGGCGAACGGAGTTCCTGACTTCCGGGTCGTGCTGACCCGGTCACAGTGGCGGGACCGCGCCGGAATCGCACCGGCTTCCTCCGCGGCTTCGCCGCTGGTAGACCTCCCACCTTTCCGAACGCCCCGCTCGCCGTCAAGGCGGGGTGACGCTCCCGACCCGAGGATGCGACGCTGTCGGGGGCCGCCCGTAGTATCCGGGCCGTGGCACCCCTCCGGCAGTCCGACACCGACGCCTGCCCCGGAGCGCTGCGGTTGCATGCCGCGGCCGACGGGCTCCTGGCGCGTGTCCGGCTGCCCGCGGGCGTCCTCACCGGCGATCAGATGCGCGCGCTCCGCGAGCTCACCGAGCAGGCCGGCGACGGTTCCCTCGAACTCACCTCGCGAGCGAATCTCCAAATCAGAGGCGTGCGAGCCGAGGCGGCGGAGACCTTGGCGGCCCGCTTGCGCGCCGCGGGCCTCCTGCCTTCACAAACCCACGATCCCGTACGCAACATAGCGGCGCCCCCACTGGCCGGACCCGAGCTCCGCGCCCTACTCCCCCAGTTGGACGCCGCCCTCCTCGCCGATCCGGAACTACCCCGCCTACCAGGCAAATTCCTCTTCGCCCTGGGCGAGGTCCCGCTGGCAACCGACGTAGCGGCCGTCCCCATCCCGGATGGCTCCTCCGGGACCGGGTCGTCCTCGGGCGACTCCTTCGCCATCCTGCTGGGCGGCCACGACACCGGCCTGCGCGTCGGCCCGGATCGCGTGGTCGAGGCACTGATCGCGGCGGCACACGCCTTCCTCGCCGAACGGGATTCCCAGCAGTCAAAAGCCTGGCGCCTCCGCGAACTGACCGACGGCCCCACCCGAGTGTCCGCCCGCGTCACAGCAGCACTGAGCCTCCCGCAGCCTTCCTCCACGCCACCCGCCTCCCCGCCACCCGCCTCCACGCCACCCGCCTCCCCGCGACCCGCCTCCCCGCGACCCCCCTTTCCCCGATCTTGTGAATTCGCGCAGGAACGGTCCTGCGAAGAGTCACAAGATCGCGCGGACGGGCGTGGGGAGGAGCGCGGGGAGGGGCGCGGGGAGGAGCGTGGGGAGGGGCGCGGGGAGGAGCGTGGGGAGCGGGGTGATCTGCTCGGGATTTTGGAACAGCCGGGTAGTCCGCTCGTCGCGGTCGGGGCGTTGGTGCCGTTGGGGAGGCTTGGTCCCGTACACATGAAGGTCCTGGAAAAAGCGGCCCGCCTGGTGATCACTCCGGGGCGTGGGGTGCTCGTGACCGACCTGCGGCCCGACGAGGCTCCTGGCTGGATCGAACGCCTCGCCGACGCGGGCCTGGCCCTGGCGCCCGATTCGCCGTGGGTGGGTGTGACCGCCTGTGCCGGGCGTCCGGGCTGCGCCAAATCCCTGGCTGACGTGCGTTCTGACGCCACCAGAACATCCCGTTTCGTCGATGGGTCGCCGGTGCACTGGGTCGGGTGCGAGAGAGCTTGCGGCAGTCCGGCGGGACGCCATGTGCAGGTACTGGCCACTCCGGCGGGCTATCGCGTCACCCAGCCGGAGCGGGGCGGCCAGGCGGAGCGGGGCGGCCAGGCGGAGCGGGGCGGCCAGGCGGAGCGGGCCGCCCAGCCGGAGCGGGGCGCCGGGCCGGAGCGGGAATATGGTGCCGGTTTCGCCGGACATATCGGAAATGTCGGTCATGAGGCTGTCGCCCTCGCTTTCGGCTCGGGTGAGCTGGGAGACGTGGTGGCGGCGGCGAGGAGGGCTTGATGGAGTACGTGCGCGACGGCGCTGAGATCTATCGGCGGTCGTTCGCCACGATCCGCGCCGAGGCCGATCTGAGCGGGCTGCCGGATGATGTGGCCCGCGTCGTGGTTCGGATGATCCACGCGTGCGGGCAGGTTGATCTCGTGGGGGACGTGCGGTTCAGCCCGGGCGTGGTGACGGCCGCCCGGAAGGCGCTGCTCGACGGCGCGCCGATCCTGTGCGACGCCGAGATGGTGGCGTCCGGGGTGACCCGCGCCCGGCTGCCGCGGGCGAACGACGTGGTCTGCACGCTGCGCGACCCGGCCGTCCCGGAGCTCGCCGAGAGGGTCGGCAACACCCGCAGCGCCGCCGCCCTCGACCTGTGGGGCGACCGGCTCGGCGGCGCGGTCGTGGCGATCGGCAACGCGCCGACCGCGCTGTTCCGGCTGCTGGAGATGATCGAGGCGGGCGCGCCCCGGCCGGCCGCGGTGCTCGGGATCCCGGTCGGGTTCATCGGGGCGGCCGAGTCCAAGGAGGCGCTCGCCGGCTCGGACCTGGAATATCTGATCGTTCGCGGACGCCGCGGCGGGAGTGCCATGACGGCTGCCGCGATCAACGCCATCGCCTCGGAAAAAGAGTGACGAACGTGGAGAACAGGAAAGGCCGGCTCTACGGTGTCGGGCTCGGCCCCGGCGACCCCGAACTGGTCACCGTGAAGGCGGCCCGGCTCATCGCGGAGGCCGGGGTCATCGCGTACCACGCCGCCCGGCACGGCCGCAGCAACGCCCGGGCGATCGCGGCGGGCTACCTCCGTGAGGGGCAGATCGAGGAGCCGCTGATCTACCCGGTCACCACCGAGACGACCGATCACCCGGGCGGCTACCAGGGGGCGATCGACGAGTTCTACGCCGAGGCCGCCGCCCGCCTGGCCGCGCACCTCGACGCCGGCCGCGACGTGGTGGTGCTGGCCGAGGGCGACCCGTTCTTCTACGGCTCCTACATGCACATGCACAAGCGTCTCGCCGACCGGTACGAGACCACCGTCGTCCCGGGCGTCACCTCGGTGAGCGCCGCCTCGGCCGTCCTCGGCCGGCCGCTCATGGAACGCGACGAGGTGCTCACGGTCCTGCCCGGCACCCTCCCGCCGGCCGAGCTGGCGGCCCGCCTCGCCACCACCGACTCGGCGGCCGTGATGAAGCTGGGCCGTACCTTCCCCGGCGTGCGGGAAGCACTCGAACAGGCCGGCCGCCTCGACGACGCGTGGTACGTCGAACGCGCCACCACTGATCGGGAACGGTCAGCGCCGCTGAGCGAGGTGGATCCGGAGTCGGTGCCGTACTTCTCCCTCGCCCTCCTCCCGAGCCCGGCCGCCACGTCGGTTATGTCAGGCCAGGAAGGGGTGGCGGCCGACACCGCGGAGCCGTTGGCGTCCGGTGAGGTGCCGGCGTCCGGTGAGCGGCTGAGCTGGAGCGCAGCGCCGAGTGACGGGGAGGTACAGCCTGGGCTCGGGAGCGTCACCGTCATCGGGCTGGGGCCGGGCCCCCGGGACTGGCTCACGCCCGAGGCCGCCGCCGCCCTGGCAGCAGCCGACGACGTGATCGGGTACACCACCTATGTGGATCGGGTGCCGGCGAACCCCCGGCAGCGCCGCCATCCCTCGGACAACAAGGTCGAGGCCGAGCGCGCCGCCTTCGCGCTCGACCTGGCGAAGCGCGGCCGGCGGGTGGCCGTGGTCTCGTCCGGGGATCCGGGGGTGTTCGCCATGGCCGCAGCCGTGCTGGAGACCGCCGAGGACGCGCAGTGGCGGGAGGTCCCGGTCCGGATCGTGCCGGGGCTGACCGCGGCGCAGGCCGTGGCGAGCCGGGCCGGCGCCCCGCTCGGGCACGACTTCTGCATCCTGTCCCTCTCCGACCGGCTCAAGCCCTGGTCGGTGATCGAGAGGCGGCTGGAGGCGGCTGCCGCGGCCGACCTGGTGATCGCCGTCTACAACCCGGCGTCGAAGTCCCGGACCGAGCAGCTGGTCCGGGCCCGCAAGCTGCTGCTGGAGCACCGGGCCGGCGAGACCCCGGTGGTGGTCGGCCGGGATGTCGGCGGCCCGGCCGAGGAGGTGCGGATCACCACGCTGGCCGAGCTCGACCCGGCCACTGTCGACATGCGCTGCCTGCTCATCGTCGGTTCGTCGCAGACTCGGGTGTCGAAGGGTGGCCGTTCGGTCTACACACCTCGGCACTACCCCGCCTGACCAGGCAAAAGTCCGAAGTTTCCCGGGCGGTGAGCCGGCGCACCATCGGCCGCCGTCCGGGGAATGAAGGCTGTGCACCTTTCCGCTCCCCACCGGCAACCGCACTGCATCGACGGAAGCCTGAGGTGGGCCGCCCCATGAGCCGAATGGAGGGGCCACACCGCAGAACGTTCGAATGAAGGGCTCAAGCTTCCGTGAAGACTGTTCGCAGCCGCGCGGCGATCCTGGCATCCTCGCTCCTCCTCGCCGTCGTGACGCCGGCCGGGGAGGCCACGGCCGCGACCAAGCCGACGCCCACCCCGAAGAGCAAGGCGGTGGCCGTGAAGAGCGGCATGCAGGCCGGGGCCGTGAAGGTGCAGGGTTCGGTAGTGGCGACGAAGGCGAGCCGCCTCGACGCCACCCTCTCCGCCAAGACGATCAACTACTACCCGTCGGACGCCGGCTGGTCCGCGATGTGGACCTCGTTCGACGCCGCCCGGATCGACGCGGACATGGCGAAGGCCGCCGCGCTCGGCGCCGACAACGTCCGCGTGATCGTCTTTCCGCAGGCGTTCGGCTACCCCACCCCGAAGGCCGAGTACACCGAGCGCCTCCGCAAGTTCGTCAACATCGCCGACTCGTACGGCCTCACCGTGAAGTTCACGCTCTTCGACTGGTGGGCCGGCTACAACGACGCGACCGGCAGCGCCGCCTGGGCGAAGGCCGTGCTCAGCCCGTACGCGAACGACCCCCGCGTCATCTCGGTGGAGCTGAAGAACGAGTTCAACCCGAACGACCCGGCCGCCGTGGCCTGGGTGAAGCGGATCATCCCGGCGGTCCGCGCGGCCGTCCCGCAGATGCCGCTGACGCTGAGCGTCGACGGCCAGAGCGGCGCCCCCGCGATGGCGAAGATCAAGTCCCTGCTGTCGGCGACCCCGCTCGACTACTACGACTTCCACTTCTACGGCTCCTCGGAGCGTTCGCTCGCCGAGATCCGCAAGGCGCAGTCGGCGGTCAGCCCCTCCCCGATCGTGATCGGCGAGACCGGCGTGACCACCGCGGCCGGTTCGGGCAGCGAGGGCGAGCAGGCCGCGTTCCTGGCCCGGGTCTTCCAGGCCGCGCAGGTCGCCAAGGTCGGCTCGGTGGCGCCGTGGACGCTGAACGACTTCAGCGACGGCGCGATCCCGTCGAACTCGCAGGTGTCGAAGCTGGCGGCACAGTACCGGTTCGGCCTGTACCGGGCGGACGGCACCGCGAAGCCGGCCGCCGCCGTGGTCCGCACCGCGTGGACCGGCGGCAAGCTCACGAACAGCGTGCTCGACCTCGGCTTCGAGGCGGCGGCCGGCAACTCGCCGTGGCGTCCGTACCTGGCCGAGCAGGGTTCCGCCGTCCGGGTCCGCGACGTGGCGCACACCGGTTCCGGCTCGGCCCGCTTCTCGGGCACCGGCCGCACCTCCGCCGGCCTGCCGTCGGTCCGTACCTCCCCGGTCAACCCGGTGCTGCCCGGCCAGAAGTGGCACGCCGAGGCCTGGGCCAAGGGCACCGGCGTGACCGGCTCCAACGAGATCGCGCTGAGCTGGTTCGACGCCAACGACAAGTGGCTCGGCCAGAGCAGCTCGAAGCAGGTCGCGAAGGGCACCAGCAACTGGACGAAGCTGACCGTCGACGCGACGGCCCCGGCCGGCGCCGCCAGCGTCCAGCTTCACCTCAAGTCGGGCGACAACTCCGGCTCGGTCTGGTTCGACGACGTCGTGCTCTCCAACTGAGAGAACTGAGCGAACAACCGGGAGTAGGCGTCGACGGTCTTCGCCCACGATGACGGATCCGCGTGCCGCCGGCCTGCCAGGCCGGCGGCTTTCGCGATGCCGAGGGCCAGCTCGGCCGGCGACGCGGGCGGTACGAACACCGTCCCGCTGTAGTCCGAGGCCGCCTCGACCAGCCCGCCCACCCCGGTCACCACGACCGGAACCCCGTGACTCATCGCGATGTGCAGCGGCCCGCTCGCCGAACTCCGGCGGTACGGCAGCACCACCACGTCCGCCCCGGCGAAGAAGTCGTTCACCTCGGCGTCCGCGACGTACCGGTTGACGAACGTGATCCGGTCCCGCACCGGCGAGTCGACGATCATCTCGCCGGGCAGCGTCCAGCCCTCCCAGGTCTCGCCGACGACCGTGAGGTGGTATCCCGGCCCGAGCCCGGCGAACGCCTCGATCAGGTCCTCGAGCCCCTTGTACGGCCGGATCGTCCCGAAGAACAGCAGCCGGCAGACCCCGTCCGGGCCGGGCCGCCGCGCCACCGGCTCGTGATGGTCGAACGGCCCGTGCAGGGCGATCTCGGCCGGCACGCCGGCGATGCCGTAGATGTCCGAGACGGCCGCGAGGTCGAACCGCGAGTGCACGACCACCCCGTCGGTCCGGGACAGCAGCGGCCGGATGCAGCGGCGGACGTACCGGGCCGCCCACGCGTGCCGCGCCTCCCCGGTGTCCTGCACCTCGTGGAACTCCACCACCACCTTGATCCCGAGCGAGCGCGCGGCGAGGACCAGGGCGAGGTACGAGTGCAGCACCGCCCCGGTCCACCACTGGAGGACCAGGACGTCCGGCCGGAACGAGCGCAGGAATCGCACGGCGCGGAACAGCGACGGCACGGCGAACCAGTCGACGCCGTCGAACACCCGTACCGAAGACGCATAGCGCAAGTCGGCAAGCGAGTGACCGACGCGCTCACGCCCGGGATAGAGGCGCGCCGGCAGCAGCCGGCGCATCAGAAGCGCGCCGACTTCGTAGCGTGACGAGAGCGCGTTGCTGAGCCGGCAGGTGTAGTAGCTGATCCCGGAGAGGAACCGCCAGCCCGAGCCGACGACGAGAACACGGATCCGCTGGTCAGGATGCGTGGGCGATGCACTCACGGTAGACCTCCTCGATCTGGGGGACGACGCGCGCCGCGGTGAAGTCGAGTCCGCGTTCCAGGCCGGCGTCCCGCAGCCGCCCGGCCAGGTCACGGTCGGTGAGCACGCGCAGCAGCGCGGTGTGCAGCAGGTCGGGGTCGCCGGGCGGGACGAGCAGGCCGTTCACGCCGTCGCACACCACGTCGAGCAGGCCGCCGGAGGCCGAGGCGACCAGGGGCGCGCCGGCCAGCATCGCCTCGACCGCGACCTGGCCCATCCCCTCCAGCAGCGACGGCACGACCCCGGCCGCCGCACCGTGCCAGGCCGCCATCACCTGCGCGTGCGGCACGTCGTGCCGGACCACGACGCCGGGCGGGATCGGCGGGGTGTCGTCGCGGCGGGTGCCGAGGCAGACCAGCCGGGGCGCGTCCGGCACGGTCGCGACCAGCCGCCGGTAGGCCGTGAACAGCACGTCGATGCCCTTGTGCGGGCCGAGCTGGCCGACGAAGAGCAGGTAGGGCTGGTCCGGCAGCCAGTCCGGCCGGGGCGTGTCCCGGGCCAGGTCGTCGAGGCCGTCCGGGACGAGACTGGAGAGCACCCGGACCGGCAGGTCACCGGGGAGCCGGGCCAGGTTCAGCGCCGACGCCACCGAGGACGAGATCGCGGTGAGCGCGTCGATGCCCCGGTGCCGCTGGCTGCGCAGCCCGGCGGTGAGCACGGCCGAGCGCGGGCGTCCGTACTGGCCGGTGGCGCAGCCGACGCAACGGGCCAGGCTCGGCCCCGAGGTGCAGCGGCGCCCGTTGCGGGAGAACGTCTTGCGCACGCAGGCCAGCCCGAAGTCGTGCGCGGTGTGCACGTGCGGCAGGCCGAGCCGGCCGAACCGCAGCGGCAGGTAGCTGTACATCAGCCAGTCGTGGCTGTGCACCAGGTCGAACGTGTGTGCACGCAGCGTCCGGGCGATGTCCGAGGTGGTGAGCGGGTCCGGCACGGTCGGGTGGAACGGTTTCGCCGCGTCGGCGTTGAGTCCCGGCAGCATGGTGTTCGCGATGCTGCGCACCCGCAGCACCCGTACCCCGTTGATCTCCTCGTCGTCGGGCGCCGCCGGGGTCGCGAGCGTCAGCACGGTGACCTCGTGGCCGCGCCGCACCATCTCCTCGCTGCTGGTCGCGATGCTGCGTTCCAGCCCACCGATCACCGGCGCATACAGATTGGACAGGTGCAGGATCCTCATCGGAAACCCCCCGGCTTGCCGCCGGCTTCGCGCCGGTCAGTCTCATTTCCGACATGTACGACCCACTGCTCCCCAACCGCATCGGCGGCGGTCCCGTGACGGCGGTGACGCACGGATGCTGATTCGTAGGCTCCGGACCCTGCTCGTGGCCGGAACACCAGGGGTCGCAACACGTGCGCGCCGGATCCCCGGATCGCCAGAACGCCGACGACCAGGGCACTCGTCGCCTGCCCGGCCAGCCACGCGACCCCGGCCCCGGTCACCCCGAGCGACGGCAGCAGCATCCAGGTGAGCAGCAGGCACGCCCCGGCGCGGACGGCGTTGAGCCGCCGGCAGAGCCGGAACCGCCCCTGCGACCGCCAGTGCGCCACCGCCAGATTGGTGACCGCGTCCGGAAGCGCCGCCACTACGAGGATCTTGAGAAGCAGTCCGCCCTCGGCCGCGTACCCGGCGCTGAACAGCCCGAGGATCGCGTCCCCGGCCACCAGCAGCACGGCCGCCGGCCCGCCCACCACGGTCACCACCACGACCGAAGCGCGAGCGATCCCGGCCCGCCCCGCGCTGGTCCGCCCCGCGCTGGTCCGCCCCGCGTTGGTCCGCCCCGCATTGGTCCGCCCCGCGTTGGTCCGCTCGGCATAGAGCGCCGACGCCACCGCGGGCGACACCATGAACAGCATCGACGCGGTCATCCAGGCGAGGTAGAAGTGCGCGTTCGCATCCGGCCCGAGCCGCGCCGTCACCAGGACCGGCAACAGCGCGGCGGGCCCGGCCTGCGCCAGATTGATCAGGTGATGCCCGGTCAGCGCCGTCCACAGATGAGGAAGCTCCGACCGGATCCCGGCCGGCGACCGGAACCGGGGCAGCAGCCGCGCGCCCGGCAGCAACCGGCTCGGGCCGACCACCACGGTCAGCGCGCTCACCAGCAGCGCCGGCAGGGTCCAGGAGACCAGGACGGCTTCGGCCCAGTCCAGCCCGGCCACCCGCGGGACGGCCAGGATCACGAAGAGCACGAGGATCTTCCCGAGCGCCACCGTCAGATTGCGGACGAGCATGCCGTGCCCGGCCCGGTGCGCCACGTAGACGCTGTCCAGCAACGTCGTGAGCGTGACCGCGACCGCGGCGCAGACCAGCGCGGCCGCACCCCCGGCCCCGGCCAGGAACCCGAAGTTGCCCGCCACCGGCGGCACGACCAGCGCGGCCGCGGTCGCCACGGCGGCGGTCGCGGCCACCGCGAAGATCAGTCCGCCGGAGACGATCCGCGACCAGCCGGCCGGGTCGCTGCCGGGCAGCCGCTGGATGAACATGTGCCCGGCGCCCAGGTTCGCCATCATGCTGACCGCCGTGGCCGCCGAGATCAGCGCCGTCGCCGTGCCGATCTCCGAGGCCGGGACGCACCGGGCCGCGAGCATCCAGTAGAGATAGCCGAACCCGCCGTTCGCCACGGTGGTGGCCATGATGAGCAGGCTGTTCCGGGCCAGCGAATCATGCCCGAGCCGCCGGACCGCCCCGATCAGCACGCCGAGCGCCTCTCGAGACGGCTCGTGACCGGGCCGCGGGCGTAGAAGCCGGCGCTCATCCTGCCGACGCTGATGTTCACCGGGTGCAGGCAGCCGTCCGGCGGCACGGCCGGAACGCGGATCGTGAAGGACCGCACCGTGTCGGCCGCGACGGTCACCCGCTTGGCCGCCACGATCCGGCCGCCGATCCGCAGCCGCACCATCGTCGTGACGTCCCCGAGCCCGGCACTCGTGACCCGCACCGGCACGGCGAGCCCCCGCACCGGAACCGTCACCGGCGCCTCGATCCCGGCCGCCCACCCGCCCAGCGCCACGCTGAGATACCCGGGTTCCGCAGGCCGCGGCGACTCCAGATAGACCTTCGCCGCCACCGCACCGATCACCCCGACGAGAACCACCGGAAGAGCACCAGCGAGCCAGACCGCCGCCAATCCCACCTTTTGTCCTGAAATTTCGGCACTTGGGGAAGCGGCCGGGACCGTCTCCGCGACGGCCAGGCTCGCCGCGGCATGGCCGCCCGCGGCGAGACCGTCCGCCGCCGGGGTGCCCACGCCGGCGGTTCCCGCGGCCGAGCCATCCCCGGCCGGCCACTCCATCGCCAGGCTCGTCTTCGCCGATCGCTGGGCCGGCAGGCCGGCACTTCGAACCGTCGACGCCGGCCTACCCCGATCACGCAGCAGCGCCGCCAGCGCCGCGAGGAGAACGACCGCGGACTCGCCGATCACGAGCGGGACGCTGCGGACCGGAGAGCCGGCGGCGTGCAGAAGAAGCGCCACGAGGGGCAGCGTCACCAGGCCGGCCACCGCTGCCATCCCGGCCCGGGCCGCCGGCACGCCCGATTCCGCCGGGACTCCCGGCAGGGCGCGCAGCAGCAACTCCCCCACGATCACCAGGGCGACCAGGCACAGAGGCACGGCGGCCCAGGCCCGGCCCTCGACCCCGAGGGCGCCGGCCAGGCAGACGACGGCGAGCCAGGCCAGGCGGATCGTCCTCATCGCGCGCTCCCGAGCCGGGCGAAGTCGAAGCGGTAGATCGCCACGTTCGGGCCGTCGTACATCTTGATCAGCCAGGGCATCGTGTCGAACTTGGTGAGCTGGGCCTTCGTGAACGCCGGCCGGCCGTCGTGCGGGATCGGCTCGTTCGTCTCGAAATAGATCTTGATGTCGGGCACCTGTTCGGCCATCCGCCGGTCCACCACGAGGAACTCGAACCGCCAGCTGCGCAGCTGTTCCAGCAGCGCCGGCGCGATCGGCTCGCCGGGCCGGGCGAGGTAGAGGTCGTACGCCGGGAACGTGGCGGAGCCGGTGGTCGGCTCCTGCTCCCCGTACGAGCCGAAGATCAGTCCGGAGTAGCGGTCGGCGACGAGCCGGGTCTCCCGTCCCTGGGTCTCGCGCAGCCAGGCGGCCGCCGCGAGCACCTCGGGGGTGGCGGCCCGGGTGTCCGAGCCGAAGACCGGCGGTCCGGGGAAGCGGTACGACGGGTTCATCCCGGCCGCGTTGTTGCCGACCAGCACGAGCGCGCACGCGAGCAGCAGCAGGGCACCGGTGAGCGGGCGGAACCGCGGGCGCGAGCGGTCCAGCAGTGCGATGATCAGGGGGGCGGCGGCCAGCGCGAGGCCGAGGTAGCTGAACGCCCACGACCGCCGTGCGCCCTCCGCCCCGGCCGGGGTGAGGATCAGCAGGGTGGCCGGGAAGTAGAGCGCTCCGACCAGCAGGAACGCGGCGACGCCGGCCGAGGTGAACGGGTCCGCCACCGATCGGCGGCGCCACCAGAGCGCGGCCGCGCCGGCCATGGCGGCGAGCGCGAAGCCCGGCGCCGCGTACGCGGTGTACTGCTCCCACCAGGGCGCGATCGACTGGCTGAACAGGGTGCGCCCGCCCGAGCCGCCGCCGGCCAGACCACCGAACTGGCCGAGCGCCCGGCCCAGGTACGGGTCGAGGTAGCTCCCGGTGCGCGGGGCGACCGCGCCCATCCAGAAGGCGACGATCAGCGCGGCGCCGGAGGTGAGCGCCCACGCCGTCCGGGCCGCCGTGCCGATCGCCCGGGTGCGGCGGCGCAGCGAGACGGCCGAGCAGGTCAGCGCGAGCAGGCCGAGGATGCCGGTGAGCCAGAGCGCGGTGAGGTGGTGGGTCGCCACGGTCGCGACGGCGAGCAGCAGCGCGAAGGCGGTCCAGCCGGCCCGGGTGCCACGGGTGTCCGCCCGCATCGCGCGCAGGGCGCCGGCGAGCGACCAGACGAGCACCGCGATCGCGAGCGACTCGTACCCGAGCTGGGTGTCGAAGAAGAGGAACGAGCTGTTCAGGCCGTAGACGAGCGCGGCCGCCACGCCGATCCGCGGGTCCGGCCAGAGCTGACCGGCGACGACCGCGACGCCGAGGACGACGAGCACGTGCGCGGTGACGAGCAGCAGCAGGGCGGCGTGCCAGACGGTGAGGCCGGTCAGCGCGGCGAGGGAGGAGACCGTCGCGTGCAGGCCCGGGTAGTCGCCGACGACCCGGACGATCGGGTTCTGCTCGAACAGCCGGCCGTCCAGGAGGATGTCGTGCGCCTGACCCCAGTGCGCGTACTCGTCGTGGTAGAGCGGGCCGGAGGGATTGCGGAGCAGTTTCGGCAGGTAGGTGAAGCACGCGTACCCCGTCAGCACGGCGAGACGGGTCCGGGCGCCGGCGGCCCGGCGTACCCCGAAGAAGGCCGCGGGGAGCACGAAGAGCAACATGCCCGCCCAGAAGAAGGCGAACTGGCCCTCCTCGCCCCACTCGGCCCGGCGGTACGCGACCACCAGGGCGGCGGCGCCCGCCGCCGCCGCGGCCGTGAGCGTGAGCGCGCACCCGGCCGTCCCCCAGCCGCCGGAGCGGCCGCCGGGAGGACGGACTCGAAGGAACCGGCCGGCGTCGACCCCGGCCGTCGTGGCACTCATCAGCCGACGGCCTCCGCGGGCTGCGTCCGCGCCGCTGCCGGCTGAGAGAGAGCCGCCGCCTGCTGACTGAGCGCAGCTGCCTGCTGGGAGGGAGCCGCCGCCGGCTGAGAGAGCGCCGCCGCCGGCTGGGGGATCTGCGCGGCCGGCCGGGCGGTCACCGCGGCGTAGACGTCCCGGATGCCGCCGACCACGTCGTCCCAGGTCGGGAGGGTGGCGGGACGCTTGCGACCGGCCGAGGTCGCCTCGATGATCGCGGCGGCCAGGTCGGCCTCGTCGTCCGGGTCGGCGTAGCGCAGCCACACCCCGTCCCCGGCCAGCCGGGCGACCTCCTGGTGCGCCGGGATAGGCGCGGCGACAGTGGGCAGGCCGGCGGCGAGCGCGTCGGCCACCGCCATGCCGAACGCCTCGTGCGCCGAGGCGGAGACCGCGGCCGAGGCCTGCGCGAGGCAGGACGCGAACGCGGCGTCGTCGAGCCGGCCGTGGAAGACGACCTGGCCGGCCAGGCCGAGCCGGGCGGCGAGCTGCCGCCACCGGTCGGCCGCCGGACCGGTGCCGACCACGTCGAGCCGGTGGTCCGGGCCGAGGTGCGCCATCGCCCGGATCACCCGGTCCACCCGCTTGTACTGCTCCAGCCGCCCGACGCAGAGGATCCGGCGGGACTGGGCGGGCACGACCGGGACGGCCGGGCGCGGATCGGTGCCGTTCGGGATGACCACGGTGCGGTCGCCGACCTCGGGGAAGTGCCGCAGGAGCAGCTCGCGTTCGGCGGCGGTCACGCAGACGACAGCGCTGGAGCGGGTCAGGATGGTCCGGCCGAGCGGGCGGTAGAGCGGGTGCAGCGCGGCGCGGAACCTGCTGTGCCCGGTCCCGTGGTAGTGCGGCGTGAAGACCATCGGGGTACGGGTGCCCGCCTGCGCCGCGCCGAGCGAGGCCAGCGCGTGATAGCTGTGCACGTGCAGCACGTCGTACTCGTCGGCATGACGCCGCAACCACCGCCAGAGCGGAAGCGAAAGGCGGTAGTTGCCGGCCGGAACCGTGAGCGGGAATCGCCGGACCAGCACGCCGTCGACGGTCTCCTCGGAGCGCGACCGGTGCTGGGTGATCACCTCGACCTCGTCCCCGGCGGCGAGGAGACCGGCGCAGAGACGCTTCACATGGGTCTCCACCCCGCCGATGTCCGGGTGGTACGCGTTCGCGACGATGCCGATCCTCATCCGACGCGTGCCCCGTTCCGGGAGGTCGTGGCGGTGCGGCGGCGCGGACGCCACTCGCGGGCGATGGTGCGCAGCACGCGCATGCCGTCGGTGAACGCGTTGAGGTTGCTGACGCCGTGGATGCGGGAGTGCTCGAAGCTCGGCACCTCCACGATCTCCAGCCGGGCCCGGGCCGCGCGCAGGTTCAGCAGGGTCTCGATCTCGAAGCCGTCGCCCCAGAGCCGGCCGTCCGCGCGGTCCGGCGCCGGCGAGGTGTGGTCGAGGTCGAAGACGTCGAGGTGCCGGGCCCAGAAGGCGTTGTAGCCGTAGCAGAGGTCGCTGTACCGGGTTCCGAACAGCGCGTTCACCAGCAGGCTCAGGCACCTGTTGCCGGCCCGCCGCAGCCGGGTGATGTCGGCGCTGCCGCCGCTCGCGCCGAAGCGGGAGCCCTTCGCGAAGTCGGCGCCGGAGCGCAGCGTCTCGACGAAGCTCGGGATCTCGAGCGGGTCGGTCGACCCGTCGGCGTCGATCATGACGATGATGTCGCCGGTGGCGGCGGCGAACCCGCAGGCCAGGGCGTTGCCCTTGCCGCGGCGGTTCTGCCGGACCACCCGGATGTCGGGGCGCAGCCGGCGGGCGACGGCCACGGTGTCGTCGGTGGACCCCCCGTCCACCAGCACCAGCTCGTCCACCTGCGGGAGCCGCGCGAAGACGTGCGGCAGGTTGCGGGCCTCGTTCAGCGCCGGAACGATCACGCTGACTGTCGGCTCCTTCTCGGACGGTGCGGTCCGGGTGGGAGCGGTGGCGTCGGTCTCGTCGGACAGCACACGGTCGACCGTGGGCATCAGCTTTGTCTCCGATCGGGCAATTCTCGAAATAAAGACATAAATTGGTTCAGTCAGCGAGTGGCGCGTCGACCGTCCAGTCGTAGACGTCCTGGCGCGCGGTGACGTCGCCGGTGGCCGCGGTGAAGCCGACCCATCCGCTGGTGGCGCCGGCGCTCCGGGCGATGTCGACGCGGTGGTCGAGCAGCAGCTCCTCGGGCGAGCCCTTCGCCTTCACGTAGACCTTCAGGGTGTGCGCGGCCGCGTCGTAGCGGATCCGGGCGTGGAACGGCCTGCCGAACAGCGGGATCGACGACTCGGCGATGGCGGCGTGCCGGTCCGGGTTGCCGCCGAGCACCACGGCGAGGTGGTTGCTGCTGGGGTCGGGCGTGTTCTGGTAGGTGTCGAACTCGACCGCCACGCTCTTGGCGATGCCCCGGTATCCGAGGCCGCCACCCCAGCCGCCGAGCGCCCGCGGCCCGGCGGCCTGGGCGAGGAACGCGATGCCGTCCGCGCCGGGCCGGCCGTGGTGCAGGTGCGCCGTGAACGACGTCTCGAAGGACGCGGTGAGGTCGACCCGGCCGGTGGACCAGGCCGAACCGGCCTGCTTGAAGCCGCCGCCGGTCAGCTCGATGACCCGGTGGGCGCCGCGGTCGGAGGCGACCGTCGCGGTGCCGTTGAGCGCGAGCGAGTCGGCGTAACCGGCGTCGATCGGCTTGATCGTCTCGTCGGCGGCCTGAGCCCCGCCGGCGTGCACCGCCGCCAGTATCGAAAGCAGGGCAGAGGCCAGGAGGCCGCCCCGCGCGAATCTTGACGAACGCACGAGATGCTCCATTTCAGTTGATTTGCCCGAGTAGAACCTGGCTTAAGGTAGGGCAGACCATGGAGTCATGTGTCCGAGTCTTGGGTAATTACCCCCGTTTGTTCACCGGCGGGGTCGTTGCTCCTGCTCCGGCTCCACGACCGGCTCGGCCGCGACGGTGGCGAGCAGCCGGCGATCGAAGTAGCCGATCTCCACCTGGGTGCCCGGGACCGAGAGGGCGGCGGGCAGCCAGGCGAACGCCAGCGGGGCGCCGGCCGCCCACCCGTACGCGGCGCTCGTCACGTGGCCGACCACGAAGCCGCCGGCGTAGACCGGCTCACCACCGACCGGGACCTCGCCGGTGTCCCCGATCCGCAGGCAGGCGAGCCGCCGGTCGGGCAGGGTCGCCGGCCGCGCGCCCGGCCGCACCGCCGCCTCGAGCCCGGCCTGGTACGGATCGTCCTCACCGGTCATGTCGACGCCCCAGACCCGGCGCCCGTGCTCGATCCGCAAGCTCTCGTACGCCAGCCACCCGGCCGCCACCAGCCCCGACTCCTGGCCGGCCTCCCAGATCGTGTCCCAGAGACGCACCCCGTACTGGGCCTCGGCGTAGACCTCGCCGCCCGGCTCGCCGACGTCCGAGCACCGCAGCACCGTCACCGGGACCATGCCGAGGTAGCCGCCGGAGTGGATCGAGGCGAGCAACTCCGGCGCTCGCGGGCCCCAGACGCCGAGGCCGCAGGTCCCGCCGGTGACGTCGCGGACCGTGACGCCGGCCGGCGCCCGGCGCACCAGATGATCGAAGTCGAGCGGGCCGCCGATGACGAGGAACCGCTGCTCGGCGAGCCGGGCCACCCGGATGTCGCCGCGGATGCCGCCGGCCGGGTCGAGCAGCAGGGTGTGCGTCACCGATCCCGGGCCGGGCAGGTCGCCGCTGACCAGGCCCGCCAGGAAGGAGGCCGGGCCGGTCACCTCGATCCGGGTCTGCCCGGTCAGGTCGAAGACGCCGGCCCGGCGGCGGGTCTGCCGGGCCTCGGTCTCGGCGATCGGCGACCAGTGCCGCGCCGACCAGTCGTCCCGCGACCCGATCTCCTCGGGGGGCGGGTTGGTCCCGTACCAGAGAGGTCGCTCCCACCCGGAGACCTCGCCGAAGACCGCGCCCAGCTCGGCCTGGCGCGGATGGAACGGGCTGAGGCGCAGGTTGCGGACCGCGGGCGGGTCCTGCGGGTGGACGATGCCGAACGTGTCGGCGTAGGTCCGGATCGCCCGCCGGCGCACGTAGGCCGGGGACAGCCGGGACTCGTCGAACCGGTTCAGGTCGCACTCGTGCAGGTCGATGCCGGGATAGCCGTCGACGAGCCACTCGGCGAGGGCCTTCGCCGCCCCGGCCGAGTGGGTGACCGAGACGGCGCCGGCGATCCAGAGGCCGCGCAGCTCCCGGGACTCGCCGAGCAGCGGGAAGCCGTCCGCGGTCACCGCGAGCACGCCGTTGAAGGCCTCCTCGAGAGCGGTGCGGGACAGGCTCGGGATCAGCTCGGCCACCGCCGACCAGGACTGCTTGAAGGTGCCGGACGTGAACGGCAGCATCGCCGGGTGCGCGTCGCCGGGCACGTCGCCGAGGTCCACCGGGATCGGCTCGTGCAGGCAGGAGCCGACGCCGAGCCGGTCGCCGTACGCCCGGAGGTAGAGCCCGCGGTCCGGGTGGCGCAGCACCGGCAGGCCGTCGGGGGCGCCGACCGCGGTGGTGCGGACGAACTGGTGGGCCATCGGCAGCATCGGCACGGTGACCCCGGCCAGCTCGCCGATCGCCGGCCCCCAGAACCCGGCGCAGCTGATCACGACGTCGGCCGGGTAGGTGGCGTCCGCGCTGCGCACGCCGCTGACCTGGTCGCCCTGCCGCAGGATCGCGACCACCCGTTCGTCGCCGATGAACCGGGCGCCCCGCGACGCGGCCCGCGCGGCCTGCGCCTCGGCGGCCCGGACCGGCGCGGCCACGCCGTCCGACGGGACGTGCAGCCCGCCGAGGATCCGGCCGGGGTCGAGCAGCGGGAAGAGCTGCCGGCAGGCGATCGGGTCGAGCACCGCCGCGCCGATCCCCCACGCCTGGCCGAAGCCGAACCGCCGGTGCAGCTCGGCCAGCCGCTCCGGGGTGGTCGCCACCTCGAGGCTGCCGACCGGGGCGAAACAGCCGAGCTCGGTGTATTTGTCGGCGGTGTAGCGGGCGAGCCGGGACAGCGTCCGGGACGGGCTGGTCTGCACGACCAGGCCCGCCGAGTGCGAGCTGGATCCGCCGGTGGCGAAGAGCGGGCCCTGCTCCAGGACCGTGACGTCGGTCCAGCCCTGACCGGTGAGCTCGTCGGCGAGCGCGCAGCCGACGATGCCGGCCCCGATCACGACGACCTTCGGTCCCGGCATCGTCAGCGGGTCTGCGAGAGCCGGGCGGACCAGCGCAGCCGGGGCCAGCGCGGGACGATCCGCAGCCGGGCCCGCGGGCGCGCCCCGAACCGCCGGGTGACGTGACGGCGCTTGATGGTGCTCCGGCGCACCGCACAGGTTCTCACCGCAACCCACCTCCTTCCCGTGTCTCGCCTTGCGCGGAGGCGACCGTGGTCGCTTCGCGAAGACAGGATCTTCACGGGACCGGCGCCGGTCAATGGGCCTACAGGTCTTTTACCGATGCGCAACAAAGCCCGGCATACTCGTCGCGTGGATCATCCGTACCTGGACGCGCCGCGGCCGCTCGCCTTCGCGCACCGGGGCGGCGCCGCCGAGGGCGACGAGAACACGGCGGCCGCCTTCCAGCGGGCGGTCGGGCTGGGCTATCGGTACGTGGAGACCGACGTGCACGCCACGGCGGACGGCGTACCGGTCGTCATCCACGATCCGGCACTGGACCGGGTGGCCGGCCGTCCCGGCCGGGTCGCCGATCTGACCTGGGCCGACCTCGCGACCGTCCGGGTCGGCGGCGCCGCGGCGGTCCCCCGGCTCGAGGACGTCCTGACCGCCTGGCCGGAGATCCGTTTCAACGTGGACGTGAAGGCCGATCCGGTCGTCGGGCCGGCCGTCGAGGCGGTCCGCCGGACCGGCAGCGAGGACCGGGTCCTGCTCGCCTCGTTCAGCGACCGCCGGCTGGCGAGGGTCCGCCGGCTGGCCGGCCCCCGGGTGGCGACCTCGCTCGGGATGGGCGAGGTGGCCCGGCTGCGGGTCGCCGCGAGCGCCGGTCTGCCGCTGCGGCCGCCCGTCGCGGCGATCGCCGCCCAGATCCCGGTGCGGCACGGCCGATTCACCGTGCTCACGCCGCGATTCCTCGCCTATCTGCACCGCCTCGGCCTGGCCGTGCACATCTGGACGATAGACGATCCGGAAATGATGAATACGCTGCTGGATATGGGCGTCGACGGCATCATGACCGACCGCATCGACGTCCTGAAAGACGTATTCTCGGCCCGGGGCCTCCCGCTCCGGTGAGGAACTACCGGCTCACCGGCTGTTGTTGTAACCTTCCAGCTCAGCGAGTTATCGCCCAAGATCGCGTGAACCGGGGACATCATCCGAACGGATGATGCCGGGGGTTCAAGGATCACCCCATATTTTTTCTTTAAGTTCGGCATAAGAATCCCTGAATTTCCTGCGCGGAATTGATTTCCGTGGAAGCGCCTCTTAACGTCTGGGCGTCGGCGCGCAACCCGCGCTCACGATTACCGGGAACTCGGGGAAAAGAAGGTCACGTCATGCGACGCACCCGGCTTCTGGCCGCCGGAGCAGTTCTAGCCGCGGTCGGCGGTGTCATCGGTTTCACCCAGTTCTCGTACGCCGAGGACACTCCGGCCACGCGCGCCGGCGAGAGCGGCGCCGGCAAGGTCGTGGGCAACAACCTCACGATCCTGACCGACACCTGCGTGGACAGTCAGCTCGAAGCGCACGACGGCTTCCAGAAGGGCAACCGGTGCGTCTCCACCGAGTTCGGTGAGGTCGGCGCGGCCGCGAACAACCCGACGCTGCTGATCACCGAGGCGCCCCGCGAGGTCGCCGTCGCCACGCCGTTCACGCTGCGGGTCAGCACCCGCAACCTGATCCGGGACCGCTTCCTCGCGGCCGGCCAGGGCGGGTACTACGTGGAGAGCTCGGTCCTGCAGAACGGCCTGGTCCGCGGTCACTTCCACACCGCGTGCCGGATGCTGACCAGCACCGACGAGGCGCCCGCGCCCGAACCGGTCCCGGCCTTCTTCGTGGCGACCGAGGACAGCCGCGGCGGCGCCGAGCCGGACACCGTGACGATCCAGGTGCCGGGGCTGCCGCAGGAGGGCACCGCCCAGTGCTCGTCGTGGGCCGGTGACGGCTCGCACCGCATCCCGATGATGGAGCGCGCCAACCAGACGCCCGCCCTCGACTCGGTCCGCGTCACCGTCCAGGCCGCCGGCGGCAACGACGGCGGCGGCAACAACGGCGGCGGCGGCAACAACGGCGGCGGCGGAGACAACGCCGGCGGCGGCAACAACGGCGGTGGCAACAACGGCGGTGGCAACAACGCCGGCGGCGGCAACAACGGTGGCGGGAACAACACCAACAGCGGCGCCGTGAAGCCGACCAAGCCGGCCGCCACGAAGCCCGCGGCCACCGCGACCGCCAAGCCGAACGCGACTGTCGAGCCGAAGCCGGACACCACCACGGCGACGCCGCGCACGAACGCGACCACCAAGGCCACCACGAAGTCGGACGACGACGTCTCGGCGAACAACAACTCCGGCTCTTCCGACGAGGAGAGCGAGGAGAGCGCGAGCAGCAACAACAACAACAACAACAACAACAACAACAACAACAACAACAACAACAACGAGAGCACCGAGAGCACCGAGTCCTCGACCGAGGAATCGACGGCCGAGGACGAGGCGACTCCGAAGGCGACCACCAAGGCCGCCAAGCCGAAGTCCTCCCCCGCCGCCGATGCCGCGACCGACGCCACGACCGACGAGGACTCGACCGGAACCGGCGCGGGCGACGACGGCGCTCCCGACGAGATCGAGTACGTCCCGGCCGACACGAACCCGCAGGCCGAGCCGCCGGTCGCCGAGGAGAGCGGCCCGATCAGCCTGATCGCGAACAACATCGCCTGGGTCGGCGGTGGCGCGGTGCTCCTGCTGGTGGGCCTCGTCGCGGCGGCGCTGATGCGCAACCGCCCCCGCAACTCCTGGCGCTGACGAACGACTGAGAGAAGCGGCCGCGGACTTCCGCGGCCGCTTTTTTCGCCGGGATAAGTCACATTCACCGGGGTGCGACCCGTTACATCAGGGAAATTAAGGGTAGCCTTACCTGCCGGTATGCGGTTCCCAGGGCAGTGAGGTGCAGTAATGGCGAACAGACCACCGCGACCGGCCCACGAGGGCGTGGTCACCCGGGTCGAGCAGCTGACCCCGCACATGGTCCGCGTGGTCGTCGGCGGTGACGCTCTCGCCGGCATCACGGCCGGGGAGTTCACCGACCACTACATCAAGGTGCTCTTCCCGCAGCCCGGCGCCGACTACCCGGAGCCCTTCGACATGGGCGTCATCCGCGAGACGATGCCGCGCGAGACCTGGCCGGTGGTGCGGACCTACACGGTGCGCAGATGGCTGCCCGAGGTCCCGGAGATGTGGGTCGACTTCGTGGTGCACGGCGACAGCGGCATCGCCGGCCCGTGGGCCGCGCGGGCCAAGCCCGGCGACCCGTTCCGGTTCATGGGCCCCGGCGGCGGCTACGCGCCGGACGGCGACGCCTCCTGGCACCTGCTCGCCGGCGACGAGAGCGCCCTGCCGGCCATCGCCGCGGCGCTGGAGGGCATGCCGGCGGGCGCCCGGGTGCGCGCGTTCCTCGAGGTCGAGGGGGCGGACGAGGAGCAGAAGCTGGACACCCCGGCGGACGCCGAGATCACCTGGCTGCACCGCGGCGGCCGCCCGGTCGGCTCGCTGCTCTGCCCGGCGGTCCGCGGCCTGACCTTCCCCGAGGGCCGGGTGCAGGCGTTCGTGCACGGCGAGGCCAACTTCGTCCGGGATCTCCGCGGCCACCTGCGTCTCGACCGCGGCCTCACGATGGACCAGCTCTCCATCTCCGGCTACTGGCGCAACGGGATGAACGAGGACGGCTGGCAGTCGAGCAAGCGCGAGTTCAACGAGCAGACCGAGCGCCAGCAGGAGACGTCCGCGGCGGTGTAAGCAGCGACCGGCCGCTGTGACCGTACACACGCGGCCGGGCACCGGCCCCTGACCAGGGGTCATGATGTTTCCGTGGTGTTACTCGAGGAACGGGCGGTCGCGCGCCGCCAGGGTCGGCTGTTCATTCTGATCGCGCTGCTGCTGGCCGCGGTCAACCTGCGCCTGGCGGTCACCAGCGTCGGCCCGGTGCTCACCGAACTCCGCACCGGCCTCGGGATGTCCACCACCGTGGCGGGCCTGCTCACCTCCGTACCCGTGGTGTGTTTCGCGGCGATCGGCCTGGCCGCGCCCCGCCTGGCCCGGCGCTTCGGCGCCGCTCGCGTGATCCTCGGCGGTATCGCCCTGCTCACGGCGGGTCTCGCCACCCGGTCCTTCGCGCCGGACTCGGTGACGTTCCTGCTGCTCAGTGCGGTGGCGCTGGCCGGCATCGCGCTCGTGAACGTGCTGCTGCCCTCGGTGGTGAAAGACCACTTCCCGCACCAGGTCGGCACCGTGACCGGCCTCTACACGGTGGCGCTCAACATCGGCGCGACCGCGGCGGCGGCGGCCACCGTGCCGCTGACCG
Organism: Actinoplanes sp. NPDC023714; assembly: GCF_040639855.1. Lineage (NCBI taxonomy): Bacteria > Bacillati > Actinomycetota > Actinomycetes > Micromonosporales > Micromonosporaceae > Actinoplanes > Actinoplanes sp. NPDC023714. The sequence goes on along the minus strand of NZ_JBFAAR010000001.1, from coordinate 1,060,109 downwards.
GCGCGTTCGGCGACGACTGGCGGCTCGGGCTGGCCTGCTGGGCGCTGGCCGCGGTGGTCGCGCTCCCGCCCTGGCTGATGATCGCCCGGGACGGCGCGAAGACCCACGATCCAGGGCAGAAGCCTTCTTCGGTACGGGTGACCCGCCACCCCGTCGCGTGGGCACTCGCGGTCTACTTCGGCATGCAGTCGACGGCCGCCTACGTGATCATCGGATGGCTCCCGCAGATCTTCCGTGACGCCGGGATCTCGGCGGAGATGGCGGGCCTGCTCTTCGCGACCACCTCGTTCCTCGGGGTGCCGCTCGGCTTCGCGCTCTCCTCGCTGGCCGGCCGGATCCGCAGCCAGAGCGCCATCGCGGTGGCGCTGGGCCTGTTCGGCATCGCCGGCTGGGGCGGCCTGCTCCTGTCGCCGTCCGGCGCGCCCTGGCTCTGGGCGATCCTGCTGGGCGTGGCGAACACCGCGTTCCCGCTGGTCCTCACGATGATCGCGCTGCGCGGCAGCTCACCCGCGACGGTGGTGAAGCTGTCCGCCTTCGCGCAGAGCGTCGGCTACCTGATCGCCATCCCGGGCCCGTTCGTGGTGGGCGCCCTGCACGACGCCACGGACAGCTGGAAGGCGCCGCTCGCCGTGATGGTCGCCCTCACCGTCCCCCAGATGATCGCCGGCGCCCTGGCCGGCCGGAACCGCCAGATCTAGACCCGTCAGTCGTAGTGCTGCAGCTCCGGCCAGATCGCGGTCCACGGCCGGTCCAGGCGGCACACGTAGACGCGCGCCTCGAGCTCCTCGTTCTCCACCCCGGCCGCGTTGCGCAGCCGGGCCTTCGGCGAGCAGTCGCCGAGCAGGCGCGGCGGCACCTGGAGGACCGCGATCACCACGGTGCGGCCGGCCGGCGGCGGGCCGAAGTGGTGCAGCTCGTTGTGCCCGCTGTAGACGTCCGGCAGGCCGAGCGCACGCCCGTACCGGTCGAGGGCGCCGGCCTCGCCGTAGTTGCCGGTGAAGAGCACCGCCCTGCGCCGATCGGCCTCGGAGAGCCCGGCGTGGACGCTGCCGACCTGCCAGACGTAGTCCCGCCAGCCGATCTGGTCGGCGACGGTCTCGTTCATCTCGGCGATCCCGCTCTCGGCGAGCCGGTCCTCCGGGACGACCGGCAGCGACGACAGGACGGCGAGCAGCGCGAAGGCCGCGACCCCGATCGCGAGGAGGTGCCGCCGCCAGCCTCGCGCCCACCGGGCGACCGGGACCGCGCCGATCGCGAAAAGCGCCAGCAGCAGGCCGAGCGGGTAGTAGGGCTGCCCGGCCATGGCCAGCACCAGGATCAGCATGAGCGGGTACGCCACGGCCAGCGACCGGACCGCCCGCAGCCGGGCGTCCCGCAGCAGCACCACGATCCCGGCGATCCACACCGGCGGCAGGATGAGCAGCACGAACTGCAGCGGGATGAGCAGGGCCCGCGACTCGTCACCCTTGTTCGCCTTGATGGCGGCGGCCATCGCCGCCTGCGGGAACCCGTTGACCAGCTGGTAGATCAGGTTGGGCAGGCCGGCGACGAGACACGCGGCCACCCCGGCCCAGAGCCACCGCGACCGGAACACCTCCCGGGGGCCGGCGATCAGGAGCCCGGCGCCGAGGCAGAGCAGCAGGAGCACGACGAGGTGCTTGTTGTAGAGGCCCAGGCCGGCCGTCACGCCGGCGGCGAGCCAGGCCCGCTCCCGGCCGGCCAGCAGCGCCCGCATCACGAAGAAGATCACGCCGAGCCAGACGAGCAGGTCGGGCGCGGCGGTCGAGCCCACGTGCGCGGCGGTGAGCGGGAAGACGCTGACCACCCCGGCCGCCGCGAGCGACTGAGCGCCCGCGCCGCCGCCGGCCTCCCGGGCGATGAGGGCGGTCAGCACCACGACGAGTCCGAGAATGATCGCGAACGGGACCCGCATGGCCCACACCGTGTCGCCGAAGACCTCGATGCCGAGGCGGCCCAGCAGCGGGGTGAACGGCGGCTGGTCCACGTATCCCCATTGCGGGCGCATGCCGAGCATCCGGAAGTAGAGCTCGTCGCGGTGGTAGTCGTACCGGCCCGCGGTGATCAGGAGAAGCAGCGTCGTCCCGGAGGCGATCAGGCCGACCGGCCACCAGGCCACGGGCCGCCGGCCGAGAGCATCCATACGTTCCGTGTCGGCCGCATCGCTCAGCGTGTTCGCCACGCTCCCCACCGTACGAGGACGGCGCCACCCTCGCACGCCGGTGCCATCATGGAGCCTTCAAGGGTGTCGATGTCCATGAGGGACGGCAGACGTGCGCGAACCCGATCCGGAGGCCGCGGCCGAGCAGGCCAGGGCGGGTGTGCGCGCCTGGGTGCGACGTGCCGGGTCCCGGGTGCGGTCGGCCGGCCCGTACGCGATCCTGGCATTCCTCACCGCCTCGGCGGTGGCGCCGATCGCGGGCGCCGGGCTCGGCGCGCCGTCGGAGTTCACGACCGCTCTTGATCAGCTGGGCGGGATGGGGAGCAACTTCCTCGCCGACGCCATGGCCGACACCGCGAAGAGGCTCAGGAACCCCACGGCCGACGAGTGGCGGGAGGCCCTCGCCGCCGACCTCCTCCCCCGCCTGGCCGCCGCCGGCGAGGACGGCCGCGCGCTGCACGAGGAGATCTCGCGCGTGCTGCGCGAGGTCGACGCGGTCAACACGGCGATCGGCGAGGCCGCGGTCGTCGACGAGGAGCTGCGGCACACCCTGGAGGCGGCGTTCCAGGAGCTCGGCCTCGGCGTCCGCGAGCTGCGCTGGATGCTCACCGACGTCCGGGAGAGCGTGGACCGCCTGGGCCGGCAGCTCGCGACGCAGAGCCTGCGGCTGCACCGGGAGCTCGACGAGGTGCGCCGCCACCTGGTCGCCTTCACCCGCGAGCAGCTTCCGGCCGGGGACGGCGTGCCGGCCGACGTGCCGGGCGGCGCCGTGCCGCCCTATCCCGGCCTGGTCCACTTCGAACCCGAGGACGCGCCGTGGTTCCGCGGCCGGGAGCCGGAGGTGGCCGAGCTGCTGGGCCGTCTGGCCGAGCAGGCGGTCGGCGGTCCGCCGCTGATCGTCACCGGGGTCTCCGGCGCGGGCAAATCATCGCTGGTCCGGGCGGGACTTCTGCCCGGCTTGGCGGGGGGCGCGCTGGGCGCGCAGGCGGCGGCCTGGCCGTGGGTGGTGACAAGCCCGGGGGTACGTCCCCTCGCTCGTCTCCGGGAGAAGGTCCGCGCCCTGGCCGGGGGCGCGGCCGGCCGCTCGCTGGGGGAGCTCGCCGCGAAGGCCGCCGCGGACGGCAACCGGCCGGTCATCGTGGTCGACCAGTTCGAGGAGCTGTTCACGCAGTGCCCCGACCCGGCCGAGCGGCTCGCCTACGCCACCGAGCTGACCACCGCGGCCCCGGCCCTCGTGGTGATCGCGGTCCGCTCCGACTTCTACCCGGCCTGCGTCGCGCTGCCCCCGCTCGCCGGGGTGCTGGCCGCCGGGCACGTGGTGATCGGCCCGCTCACCCCGGACGCGATCCGCCGGGCCGTCGTCGAGCCGGCCGAGCACTCCGGTCTCAGCGTCGAGCCCGGGCTGCCCGACCTGCTGCTGCGCGACCTCGGCGCGGACGACCACCACGGCTACGAGCCGGGCGCCCTCCCGCTGCTCGCCCACGCCCTGCGCGCCACCTGGGACCAGCGCGAAGGCGTCCGGCTGACGATCGGGGCGTACCGGGCCACCGGCGGGATCCGGCACGCCGTCGCCGACACCGCCGAGCGGATCTACCTGGAACAGCCGCCGGACGACCGGGAACGCCTCCGCGAGGCGCTGCTCGCCCTGGTCACGGTGACCGAGGACGGCACCGTGGCGCGCCGCCGGGGCGAGCGCGCCGCCGCCGACTCCCGGGTCCTGCGCCGCCTGGTCCGGGCCCGGCTCGTCACGGTCGGCGCGGACACCGTGGAGATCAGCCACGAGGCCCTGCTGACCGGCTGGCCGCGGCTGGCCGGCTGGGTGGCCGAGGCCCGCGAGGACCTGCTGCTCCGGCGCCGGATCACCGAGGCGGCCGAGGACTGGGACCGGTCCGGCCGCGACCCCGACCTGCTCCCTCGCGGCTCCCGGCTGCTCGCGGCCCGGGAGTCCCTGACCGGCCCGGACGGCGTCGTGGGCGCCTACCTGGCCGCCGGCCGGGCCGCCGCCGACCAGCGGGAGGCCGACCGCCGCCGGGGCACGAACCGCCTCCGCCGCCTGGCGGCCGGCCTGGCCGCGGCCCTGCTGCTGGCCGTGGGCGGCGGACTCTACGCCCTCGACCAGCGCGAGGAGTCCGAGCGGCAGAGCCGCGACTCGCTCTCCCGCCAGTACGCGGCCGAGTCGGTGGGCGCCCTGCGCCAGGACGAGGGCCGCGCGGTCCGCAAGGCCCTGGCCGGCTGGCACACGGCCCCGACCACCGAGGCCCGGAGCGCGCTGCTCTCCGCCCAGATGACCCGCTTCGCGGGCCGGCTCGGCACCGCGCCCGGCGGATGGTCGGCAGCGGTCAGCCCGGACGGCTCCCGGATAGCGGTGGGGCACACCGACGGGACCATCCGGCTCTGGAACGCCACCACCCTCACGCCGCAGGGCGAGCCGCTCGCCTATCCGCAGCAGACCCAGGTGACCTCGCTGGCGTTCTCGCCGGACGGCCGGTTCCTGCTCTCCGGGGCCTTCGTCAACCCGGGGGTGCGGATCTGGGACGCCGCGACCGGGCGGCCGCTGCGCACCCTCGAGGCGCTCGGCGCGGCCACCTGGCTGCCCGGGTCGGCGACCGTGGTGGCGGCGCACGCCCCGAAGTCCGGCGCGGACCTGCGGCTCGGTCTCTTCGACGCGGCCACCGGCCGGCTCACCCGCGCGTTCGCGGCCGACCCCGGCACCGGCTGGGACATCGCCGCGAGCCCGGACGGCCGGTTCGTCGCCGAGCGGGGCGCGAACGACCGGCCCCAGCTCTGGTCGGTGAGCGAGGGCAGACCGGTGACGACCCTGCCCGAGGCGGTCTACCTCGCGTTCGCCCCGGACGGAACCCTGATCACCGCGGGCCGCGGCGGCGACGTCGCGCAGTGGGAGGTGCCGTCCGGCCGCCGCCTCCGCACCGTCGCCTCCGGATCGTCCGGCTCGTCGGCGCCCGGCAGGATCGCGGTGACCGGCGACGGCATGGTGATCTCCAACGGGATCCGCCGCACCGCGAACATCTCGTCGCTCACCAACGACATCCCCGGCACGCTCGACACCGGGCTGTGGGCCTACGGCGCGGCCGCGTCCTCGGCGAACGGCCAGGTCGTCGTGGTGACCGGGCCGGAGGATCCCACAGTGGTCTTCCGGCGGGCGGTGAACTTCCTGAACAACGACCGCGCGGTCTACGACGTCGCGTTCTCCCCGGACGGGCGCACGCTGGCCGCCGGCGGGCTCGACGGCACGGTCCGGATCTGGGACACCGCCTCCCGCGAGCTGGTGCGCGCGTTCCGGCCGGCCGGCGGGGTGAGCGGCCTCGTCCACGCGGACGGCGGCGTCCTCGGCGTCGCCACGTTCGCCGGCACCCTGGAGATCTGGGACGCCGACGGCGGCCGCCTCGCCCGGGTCCCGCTCCCCGGCGAACCGCGCGACCTGGTCCTCTCCCCGGACCGCCGGCTGCTCGCGGTCTCCACCGGCAGCCGGCTGGAGGACGAGCCCGGGACCGTGCCGTCCGGGGTGCTGGTCTACGACGTGGCCGGGCGGAAGCCGGTGGGGACGGCCGGTCTCGGGGACGACACGGCGTACGCGATCGCCTTCTCCGCCGACGGCGCGGTCCTGCACACCGCGGTCACCACCACGACCACCGACTTCGGCACCGGCCGGCCCGCCGTGCAGTCGGTGCTGCGCTCCTGGCGGGTGCCCGGGCTCACCGAGATCGGCGGCCAGCACCTCGGCCGCTACCAGGCCCTCGACCTCGCGGTCTCCCCGGACGGCAGGCAGCTCGCGGTCACCGGCACGAACCGGGTCGTCGACGTCCGCAGCGCCGGCGGCGAGCGGACGATCTGGCAGTCGCCGGTACAGCTCGGCCAGGTCGACCGGATCGCCTTCTCACCGGACGCGCGGACGCTGGCGGTCACCGGCGTCCGGGGCGACGTCCAGCTCTGGGACGGCCGGAGCCGGACCGTGACGGCCACCCTCGAGGGCCACACCGAGCCGCCGGCCGGCCTCGCGTTCTCCCCGGACGGGCAGCTCCTCGCCACCGCGGGGACGGACAGCCAGGTCGGCGTCTGGCCGCTGGACCCGGCTGCCGCCGTACGCAGGCTCTGCCGCATCGAGATCCCACTCAGCCGGACCGAAGGCAGCGAGCCCTCGCCCCTCTGCTCCTGACGGCGTCACGCCGGGACCAGCACCGCCGTGACGACGAGGCCGTGGTCGATCACGAACCGCCCGTGCATCTCGTCGAACGGGGCGTCGATGTGGATGCGGCCGGTGAACGTGCCGGCCACCGGGTCGATCGTGAGCGACACGTCCTCGAATCCGAGCCAGCGGGCGGTCAGGGGGTACCACGCCTTGTAGATCGATTCCTTGGCGCTGAAGAGCAGTCGATCCCAGTGCGCCACATTGGACATCTGCGACAAATGCCGTCTATCGGCTTCGGTCGTCACGGCCGGCAGCACCCTCGCCGGCAGCGGCGCATGCGGCTCGGCGTCGATGCCGACACTGGCGATCTCGCTGCGCCGCGCCACGGCCGCCGCCCGGTAGCCGGTGCAGTGCGTGATGCTCCCCGCGACGCCGTCCGGCCACAGTGGCTCCCGCCGGGCACCCGGCCGGATCGCCACCGGCGGCTCCCCCAGCAGCGCGAGCGCCTCCCGCGCACACCGCCGCGCCGTCACGAACTCGCGGCGCCGCCCCGGCACCGCCGTGGCGACCAGATCCTCCTCGCCCGGAAAGCACGGTTCGCCCGGATCGTCACTGAACGCCTCGGCGCTGCGGACCTCGTCCGGCAGCAACTTCTCGAGCACGAGCACCTCCCGCGCAGTATCCTGCCCGCCCCCGTTCCCCACCGGCACACCGGGCACGGCCGTCATCCCGTACGAATGAATGCCGGAAAGCCGACAAACGCGGAAGCTGGGCAATCGGAAACCTGAACGCGGCACAATGGCGGCATGGATCTTCGACAGGGCATCGGTCTTCGCAAGCTTGGCAAGACCGTCGATGAGTTCCAGCAGGACCTGTTGAGCAACCTCTACTTCCGGCGCGGCACCACGGTCGAGTCGGCGAGCATGCGGGACGCCTACGAGACGTTGTCCCTCACGGTTCGCGACCACCTGGCCGAACGGCGGGCCCGGACCGCGGCCGCGCACTACGCCAGCAACCCCCGCTGGGTCTACTACCTCTCCGCCGAGTACCTGCTCGGCGCCCAGCTGGAGCAGAACCTCCTATACTCCGGCACCGGCGAGATCGCCGCCCAGGCGGTCAAGTACTTCGGGCTGACGCTCGAGGAGATCGAGGACCTGGACATCGAGCCGGGCCTCGGCAACGGCGGCCTGGGCCGGCTCGCGGCCTGCCTCGTCGACTCGATGGCGACCCGGGACATCCCGGCCGTGGGCTACGGCATCCGCTACGACTTCGGCATCTTCAAGCAGTCGATCGGCGAGGCCGGGCAGGCCGAGCGGCCGGACGACTGGGCGTTCCAGGGCAACCCGTGGGAGTTCCCGGCGCCGGACGACCGGCAGACCGTCGGGTTCTACGGGCACACCGAGCCGGTTCCCGGTTCGGACACCCGGAAGAGGTGGGTCCCCGGCGAGATCGTGCTCGGCGAGCCCAGCCACATGCTGGTCCCCGGGTACGGCACCGAGACCGTGAACATCGTCCGGCTGTGGCGGGCCCGGGGCAGTGAGGCCTCGTTCGACCTGAGCCGGTTCTCCGCGGGGCAATACGCCGAGGCCGTGCAGGAGGCGGTCCGCGCCGAGAACATCAGCAAGGTCCTCTACCCCGACGACAGCACCGAACTCGGCCGCGAGCTGCGGCTCAAGCAGCAGTACTTCCTGGTCTCCTGCTCGCTGCGGGACATCATCCGCCGGTTCCGGCTGCGCAACGAGAACTGGGACGACTTCGCCGAGAAGACGGTCATCCAGCTCAACGACACGCACCCGACGATCGCGATCCCGGAGCTGATGCGGCTGCTCGTGGACGAATACGACGTCGACTGGGACCGGGCCTGGTCGATCACCCGGCGCACGTTCGCGTACACCTGCCACACCCTGCTCCCGGAGGCCCTCGAGACGTGGCCGGTGCACGTCTTCGAGCGGCTGCTGCCCCGCCACCTCGAGATCATCTACCTGATCAACATGCTGTTCCTGCGCGAGGTCGAGGACCGGTTCCCCGGCGACACCGACCGCATCCGCCGGATGTCGATCATCGGCGAGGAGGGCGAGCGCCGGGTGCGGATGGCGAACCTCGCGGTGGTCGGCACCGAGGCCGTCAACGGCGTCGCGGAGCTGCACTCGAAGCTGCTGCGCGAGACCGTGCTCGACGACTTCGCCGACCTGTGGCCGGCCAAGTTCCAGAACGTCACGAACGGCATCTCGCCGCGCCGGTTCATGAGGCTCGCCAATCCGCGCCTCTCCGACCTGATCACCGAGTCGCTCGGCGACGACGGCTGGCTCACCGACCTGGAACGCCTCGCCGAGCTGGAGGCGTTCGCCGGTGACGCCGCATTCCAGGAGCGCTGGCGGGCGATCAAGCGGGCCAACAAGGTCGACCTGGCCGCCGGCGATCCGGACTCGCTGCACGACGTGATGATCAAGCGCTTCCACGAGTACAAGCGCCAGCAGCTCAAACTGCTGCACATCATCACGCTCTACCACCGGATCCGGGCGAACCCGGGCGCCGACTGGGTGCCGCGCACGATCCTGTTCGCGGGCAAGGCGGCGCCGGCCTACCACGCCGCGAAGAACATCATCCGGCTGATCAACGCGGTGGCGGCCACGGTCGCGGCGGATCCGGTCGTCTCGCCGTACCTCAAGGTGGTCTTCGCCGAGAACTACAACGTCACCCTCGCCGAGCGGATCATCCCGGCCGCCGACCTGAGCGAGCAGATCTCGCTGGCCGGCAAGGAGGCGTCCGGCACCGGCAACATGAAGCTGGCCCTCAACGGCGCGCTCACGATCGGCACACTCGACGGCGCGAACATCGAGATCCGGGCCCGGGTCGGCGAGGAGAACTTCTTCCTCTTCGGCCTGGACGCGTTCGAGGCGGCGGAGGCCAGGATCGCCGGGTACCGTCCACGCGAGTTCTACGACCGGGACGAGGAGTTGCGCCAGGCCGTCGACGCCATCAACGCGGGCGTGTTCGGCGGCGTCGGGCACGAGGTGGCGGACTCCCTGCTCGGCCACGACGAGTACCTGACGCTGGCGGACTACCGGGCATACCTGGAATGTCAGGATTCGGTGGAGCAGGCCTGGCGCGACCCGGATCGCTGGACCCGGATGTCGATCCTGAACACCGCGCACAGCGGCTTCTTCTCCGCCGACCGCACGGTGGCCGACTACGCCGCCCGCATCTGGCGGGTCTCCCCGGTTCCGGTTCCCGAAGAGCATTAGACCCCTGCCGCGTACGGGGGGAGCCGCTTCCCGCCGGCTTCCCCCTCTGATAATCCGGTCTCATCGCCTTGCGTTCCGGCGGCTCGGATCTCTAACGTCTCCCGGTCCAGGGAGGTGTTCACTCATGCGCGAAAGCGCGTTCCATGCGTATTTCGAGCGGCATCACGCCTCCCTGTCCCGGCTGGCCTTCCTGATGACCGGCGAGGCGGACGCCGCGGACGACCTCGCGGCCGACGCCCTGACCGAGTGCTGGCGGCACTGGGACCGGGTCACGGCCGCCGACGACCCGGCCGCGTACGGGCACGGCATCCTCATGAACCTGGCCCGGCAGTGGGTCCGCCGCCGGGGCCGGGAGCGGCTGCTCACGCTCGACGGCTTCCGGCGCGGCCGCACCGATAGCGACGTCCCGGCGGTGCTCGACGTCCGCGGGGCGCTGCGCCGGCTCCCGCACCGCCGCCGCGCCTGCGTGGTCCTGCGGTACGCCTTCGACCTGCCGGAACGCGAGGTCGCGGCGATCCTCGGCATCTCCGTCGGCGCGGTGAAGAGCGCCACCTCTCGCGGCGCGAAGCAACTCGCCGAACTGCTCGGTGACAGCGGCGTGACACGGATCGACGGGTGGGAGGCGGCGCGATGAGACTCTCCGACGACGAGCTGCGCGCGGCACTGCGCGCCGAGGCGGACGCGCACCGGCCGGACCGCGAGGCGATGCTCGACCGGATCACCATGGCCGCGACCGGGGAGCCGGTCACCCGGCGGCGGGCGCCGCAGCGGGGTTCCCGGATCCGGACGGCCGCCGCCGCGGCGGCCGTGGCCGCCCTCTTCGCCGGGGGCGGCGTCGCGAACTGGGCGCTGGCCGGGGACGACGACACGCCCCCTCCGACGCCGAGCGTGACCACTCCGCCGGCGATCCCGTCGGCCGCGCCGAGCAGCGCGGCGCCGTCGCCGGCCTCCCCGAAGTCACCGTCGCGGAAGCCCGCACCGAGGACGACGGCGCCGGAGGAGCCGAGGACGAAGGCGCCGGAAGAGGACCCGACGCCGCTCCGGGCGGACGGCTCGGTCGTCGACGGCTCCAGCGTCGTGACGCTCACGACGACCGAGGAGCTGACCGCCCTCGACGTGGTCATCCGGGTGGCCCGCACCGAGGGGTTCGCCCCGCGCGGCGCCACGAAGCGGACGCCCGGCGGCAGCGTCACCACCTCGGTCACCGAGCAGGGCGACGTGTTCCTCTACCGGTTCGTGCTCTCCTCGGCCGACACGCTCGCGCCGGGCGAGTACACGTTCACGGCGAAGTACACGCATCCGGGTGAGGGCCGGGACGCGGGCGCCGACACGTACGAGGCCACGGCGTCCACGGCGTCGTCGCCGGACCTGAGCGTCCGGGGCGACTTCTCCTAGGCGGAGTCCCGGCCGACCACCTCGGCCGGGGCGGGTTTGACGTCGGCCGTGGACAGGCCCAGCACCTGGCGCGCGGTTCTCCGCCCGTACATATGGGCATCGATCCGCACCGTGGTGAGCCTCGGACGCCAGAGAGCGCCCTGAGCGGTGTCGCCGAAACCGATCACCGCGAGATCATCGGGAGCGCGCAGACCGAGATCGATCAGGGCGGCCAGCACGCTGATCGCCAGGTCGTCGTCGAGGCCCGCGACCGCCGTGGTCCCCTCGCCGAGCAGGGCCCGCAACCGCTCGGCCGTCGTCTCGGCCGCCCCCACCAGCAGGGTCGCCGGCTCGGGCAGATCCAGTGCCGTCGCCGCGGCCCGCACGTGGCCGGCCGTCGCGTCGAAGACCAGACCGCCCTCCTCGGGCACGGCGACCGCGATCGACCGGTGACCGCGGGCCGCCAGATGTCCGATCTGGACACGGGCGTGCGCGGCCATCCCGTGCATGCTGCCGTCCGGCGTCGCGTTAATCGCCGGCAGGTCGATCACCGCCCGCGGCGAGACCGCGTCGATCGCCGTGGCGGCCGAGCCGTAGGAGACCAGCAGGCCGTGCCCGGCCGCGGCGAGCTCGGCGTCCATCCCGGCGATGAAGGCGTCCAGGCTGCGGCCCGGCGGCAGGCCGCCCACCTCCAGCACGACGATCCGGGACGCGCCCTCGCGCAGCGCCCGGGCGATCGAGTTCGGCACGTACCCCAGCTCGGCGGCGGCCCGGCGCACCTTCTCGCGGGTGGCCTCCGGGATCGTCTGGTTCGCCGTGTCGTTCAGCACGAAGCTCACGGTGGCCTGGGAGACCCCGCTGGCCCGCGCGACGTCGCGCATCGTCACTCGCGCCGAGGTCGTCACGCGAGCTATCGTACTCGTCAACTTATACGAATTAGTGAGGTCGCCATGCAATCAGTACAGGTCACCGGGCCGGGCCGGACCGCGTTCGTGGAGATCGAGAAGCCGGTGCCCGGGCCGGCCGACGTCCTGGTCCGGATCCGCGCGTGCGGCATCTGCGGCTCGGACGGGCTCTACATCGCCGTCGGCGGCATCCCGCCGCGGCAGGGCGCCACCCCGCTCGGCCACGAGCCGGCCGGCGAGGTCGTCGAGGTCGGATCGGAGGTCACCGGCATCGCGGCCGGCGACCACGTGGTGCTCAACCCGATGGCGTCGAGCGACGGGATCATCGGCAGCGGCGGCGCGCAGGGCGGCCTCGCCGAGTTCGTGCTGGTCCGCGGTGCCGTGGCCGGCACGCACCTGGTCACCGTGCCGAAGCACATCCCGTTCGAGGTGCTCGCGCTCAACGAGCCGATGGCGGTGGCCGGCCACGCGGTGAACCGGACCGCGCCGGAGCCCGGCGACAAGGTGGTGGTCTTCGGCGCCGGTCCGGGGCGAGCGCCCGGACACCGACATCTACCTCGACGCGGCCGGCGCCCCGGCGGTCCTCGAGACGGCGCTCGCGGCCGCGAAGCACGGCGCGACCCTCGGCATCGTGGCCGTGCACAAGAAGCCGGTGCCGGTCGACTTCGGCGGCCTGCTCACCACCGAGCTGACAGTGGTGCTGTCGATGGGCTACCCCACCGAGATCTTCGAGGTCACCAAGGACCTGGTCGAGCACTGGGAACGGTACGAACTGCTGATCAGCGACCGGATTCCGTTCGCCGACGCGCAGCGCGCCCTGGAACTGGGCTCGACGCCCGGCGCCGCGGAGAAGGTAGTGGTGATCCTCTAGGCGAACTCCACCTCGGCGCCGGCCCCGTGCAGCAGCAACAGCCGGCGCAGCGTGGCCGAGCAGCCCACCACCCGCAGCTTCCGGCGGCCCGGCCCGGAGACCCCCAGCAGCGTGCGCGCCGCCGCCGAGTCGGCGAACCGCAGTGCCGTGACCTCGACCGTCAGCGTCTCACCGGACTCCTCGGCCAGGTGCTCGAGGACGGTGCGCAGGGCGTTCCGGTTCGACAGGTCGGCCTCGCCCTCGAGCCGGACGCCGGCGCCGTCCGGCGTGGCGATCCGCACGGCCCGCAGCAGCGGCACCGCCTCCGGGTCGGTCTGCGCCGTGATGGTGCAGGGGTGCGAGCGGATGATGTCGCGTAGTTCGACCGCCCCGAACAGCCGCCGGTCGTAGAGGCAGACGCCCATGGCGAACCCCTCGGCGAAGAGCCGGTTGACCCGGGCCTCGTAGTGCGGCAGCAGCGCGGTCCGGCCGGTCCGGGCCGCCCAGGACATGTCGCCGAAGGCACGGAACCCGCGGAACCCCTCGGACCGGGCCTGCTCGGCCTGGGCCCGGAAGTGCGCCACCGAGGCCTCCACGTCGAACGCGCCGCCGTGCACGTACTCCCCGGCGGCCGACTCGATCCGCAGCCGGCCGGCCGCGAGCGCGGACCGCACGTCGACGCCGAGCGCGGCTAGCTCGGAGACGACCCGCTCACCCCGGCCGAGGTAGAGCACCCGGTGCCGGGCGCGCAGGCCCGCCCGGACGTACGCGGCCACGCTGCGGGTCAGGGCGGGTTCGTCACCGGCGACCAGGCAGGCGTGGTCGCCCGGGCTGAGCCGCTCGAGCAGGCCGACCATGCCCGACACGGTACTGACGTCATCCGGTGACGGGTATCACTGAAACGGCGTACGGGTTACCCGGTGCGCTCGGCCATGAAGTGGCACAACGTCTCCAGGGTCCGCCGCGGCGCCCCCGCAGGCAGCGCGCGAGCGTGCCGGCGGGCGTCCTCGGCGTACCCGTGCACGGTCTCCCGGGCCTGCTTCAGCGCCGCCGACTCGCGCAGCAGGAAGAGCGCCTCGGCGTGCAGGGCGTCGTCGGTGAGCGGGCCGGACGTGAGCAGCTCCTTGAGCCGCTGCGAGTCGGCGCCGGTGTCGCCGGCCGCGAGCGCGTAGAGGACCGGCAGCGTCGGCACGCCCTCGCGCAGGTCGGTGCCGGGCGTCTTGCCGGACTGCGCGGACTCCGACGCGATGTCGAGCAGGTCGTCGGAGAGCTGGAAGGCGATCCCGATCGAGGTGCCGAACGCCTCCAGCGCGGCGATCTGATCGGCGGGCAGGCCGGCCGCCATCCCGCCGAGCCGGGCCGAGGTGGCGATGAGGCAGGCCGTCTTGTCCTCGATGACCCGCAGGTGGTGCCGGATCGGGTCGGCGCCGCGCGGCCCGACGGTCTCGGCGAGCTGCCCCCGGACGAGCTGGGCCAGCGTACGGGCCTGGAGCCGCACCGCCTCCTCGCCGAGCCCGGCCGCGATGGCCGCGGCCCGGGCCAGCAGGTAGTCGCCGACGTACACGGCGATCGAGTTGGTCCAGCGCGAATTGGCGCTGGCGGCGCCCCGGCGCATCGGCGCCTCGTCCATGACGTCGTCGTGGTACAGCGTCGCCAGGTGGGTCAGCTCCATGACGACGGCCTCGTCGCGGCCGCGGGTATCTCCCTCGTCGCCGAACTGGCACGCGAGCGCCACGACGAGCGGGCGGAACCGCTTGCCGCCGGCCTCGACGAGGTGCGCGGCGACCTCGGAGATCAGCGGCTCCGGGCTGACCACCGCGGCGCGCAGCCCGACCTCCACGTCACCCAGGAAGCCGGAGACCGCTTCCCGCACCTCCGGATCGATGAAGTCGTTCACCACCGTCATGATCTTGAGGCTAGATCATCTCGCTGAGAGGTCGCTGATTCCCCCGATTCGGTTACCGGGGGTGCACAATCCTGGTATGACTGACCAACTCGATCTCCTCGATGTCGCCGGCCTGCTCAGCGAGGAGGAGCGGCACATCCAGGAGACGGTGGCCCGGTTCGTGGCCGACCACGTGCGTCCCCACATCGCGGATTGGTTCGAGCAGGGTACGTTCCCCCGCGAACTGGCGCCGGAGCTCGGCAAACTGGGCCTCCTCGGCATGCACCTCGAGGGTTACGGCTGCGCCGGCACGAGCGCGGTCGCCTACGGGCTGGCCTGCCTCGAACTGGAGGCCGGCGACTCCGGGCTGCGCAGCTTCGTCTCGGTGCAGGGCTCGCTCGCCATGTACTCGATCCACCGCTTCGGCTCCGAGGAACAGAAGCAGGAGTGGCTGCCCCGGATGGCGGCCGGCGAGGCGATCGGCTGCTTCGGCCTGACCGAGCCGGACTTCGGCAGCGACCCGGCGAACATGCGCACCCGGGCCGTCCGCGACGGCGACGACTGGATCCTCACCGGCACCAAGATGTGGATCACGAACGGCAGCATCGCCGACGTCGCCACGGTGTGGGCGCGGACCGAGGACGGCATCCGCGGCTTCCTGGTCCCGCGCGGCACCCCCGGCTTCACCAGCCGCACCGTCAAGCAGAAGCTCTCGCTGCGCGCCTCGATCACCGGCGAGCTGATCCTCGACGAGGTCCGGCTGCCCGCCTCCGCGCGGCTCCCCCTGGCCGAGGGCCTCGGCGCCCCGCTGAGCTGCCTCGGCGAGGCCCGCTTCGGCATCGTCTTCGGCTCGGCCGGCGCGGCCCGGGACAGCCTGCGCGCCGCCCTCGACTACGCCGGGAGCCGCATCCAGTTCGACCGGCCGATCGCCGCTTTCCAGCTGACCCAGGAGAAGCTCGCGAACATGGCGGTCGACCTCAACACGTCGCTGCTGCTGGCCCTCCACCTGGGACGGCTCAAGGACGCCGGCGCCCTGAAAGCGCACCAGGTGAGCGTCGGCAAACTCAACAACGTCCGGACCGCGCTCGCGATCGCCCGCGAGTGCCGCACCATCCTCGGCGGCAGCGGGATCACCCTGGAGTACTCCCCTCTCCGGCACGCCAACAACCTGGAGTCGGTGCTGACCTACGAGGGCACCTCCGAGATCCACACCCTGGTGATCGGCCAGAAGCTGACCGGCCACGCCGCCTTCCGCTGATCCCGGGTCTCGTGACCGCCGCTCTGTTCAGCCGGGCCGCAGGCGGCTCAGAGTCTGCCCGGTCAGCCGTTTGCACAGATAGGCGGCGCGCTCATAGGACAGCCGCCGCCTGCCGGTGATCGGGCAGAGGTCCCGCGCGGCAGGCGGGCGGCCGGGTCCGGTCCGTCGTTCGGAGAGGAACAACGGCCCATGCGTACGGCCGGAGCACAGTGCCTCCACCAACCCACCGGTCCCGGCACTCCACCTGACCAGCCCGTCGGCAGTCCGCCCATCCCGGATGTCCTCGACGTCGATGCGCAGAATCACCCCGATCGGCGCCCGCGACTCCCGAACCAGCGTCCACAGTGCCCTCTCCCTGAGCGGGGCGTCAGCGGGAAGCGCCACATCTCCTCCCACGCCCGTGTTCGCCGCTGCCCGGTTCTTCAGGCCGGCGGCCAGATCCGGGAAGCCGGCGTGGGCCGTGAACGAGCGGACCGCCGCGACGTGCCGGTTCCAGGTCCGGGGCATCACGTCCGCCCAGAGCGACCCGCACGCCTCGGCCACCCGGTCCGCGGTCAGTTCCGGCAGCGGCGTGCGTTCGCCGAGGAGTTCGGCGACCCGGTGCAGCGACTGGCCGTAGGCGCGGCCCGTGCTCGCGGTCAACGGCTCCAGGAACGCCGTGATCGCGGCGCCGAGCGGCGGCCCGGCCGGCTCCTCCGGAACGGTGAGCGCCGCGGCCCGGGTGAGCAGGAACTCCCGCTCGGCGGCGTTGGCGGCCAGCCCAGCGGCCCGTTCCAGTTCGCGCCGTGCCTCCGGTGTCCGGCCCAGCCGCCACAGGAGGTCCCCTCGTACGCTGGGCAGTAAGTGATATCGGGAGAGCCTCGGATCGGCGCGCAACTCGTCGATGAGATCCAACCCGGCCTGTGGACCGCGGGCGAAACCGACCGCCACCGCCCGATTCAGCCTGACCACCGGCGTCGGGAGCAGGTGGACCAGCGCGTCGTAGAGGGACGCGATCCGCGGCCAGTCGGTCTCCCCGGCGGTCCGGGCCTGCGCGTGACAGACCGCGATCGCGGCCTGGAGGACGTACGGTCCGGGCGAGCCGCCCGCCGCCCTGGCCCGCAGCATCGCCGCGAACCCTCGCCTGATCAGCAGCCGGTCCCAGCGGCCCCGGTTCTGCTCGTGCAGCGGGACCGGCTCACCGCGCGGCCCGGTACGCGCCGCCGACCGCGACTGCTGGATCTCCATGAGCGCGACGAGCCCGTGCGCCTCGGCCTCGTCCGGCGCCAGTCCGGCCAGCAGCCGACCGAGCCGCAACGCCTCCAGCGTCAGCTCCGACCGGATCAGATCATGGCCGGACGTGGCCGCGTACCCCTCGTTGAAGATCAGGTAGACGACTTCGAGCACCGACGCCAGCGATCCGCTCGGCTCGTAGGCCACCCCGGCCTCGGCGAGCGTCCGTTTCGCGTCGGCGATCCGCCGGACGATCACCTGTTCGCCGACCAGGAAAGCCCGCGCGATCTCCGCGGTGGTCAAGCCCGCGACGACGCGCAGGGTGAGTGCCACTCGAGCTTGGGTTTCGAGTACGGGGTGACAAGCGGTGAACATGAGCCGCAGCACGTCGTCGCCGCCCGGTCCGGCAGGCTCCTCCTCCCTGGCCGCTTGATCCCGCGCCCGGCCGGACCGTTCCTCGCGGCGCAGGTGGTCGACGGCCCGCCGCTTCGCGATCGTCATGAGCCAGGCGCCCGGGTTGTCCGGAATCCCGCCCACCGGCCACTGCTCCAAGGCGGCGACCAGCGCGTCCTGCGCGAACTCCTCGGCCAGCCCGACGTCGTGGACCATCCGCAGGAGCCCGCCCACGATCCGGGCGGACTCCTGCTTCCACACCGCCCCGGCGACGCTCGCGGCCTCCACCTCTCGGGGTGAGGCGCCGGGCTCCACCTCTCGCGGCGCGGCGCCGGGCTCCACCTCTCGCGGCGCGGCGCCGGGATCCACCTCTCGCGGCGCGGCGCCGGGCTCGGCCGAGGGTTCGGTCACGGGCCGAAGACCTGGTGGACCAGCGTCTCGCCGTCACCGACGATCTTCCGGAAGCGGCGGGCCAGTTCGACCGCCTCCTCCTTCGAGCGGACCTCGACCAGCGCGAACCCGCCGATCGCCTCCTTGGCCTCGGTGAACGGCCCGTCGGTGATGGTCAGGTCGTCGCCCGCGGAGGTCATCTTGAAGCCGGCCGCGTCGAGCCCGCCGGTGGCGAGCAGGACACCGGACGCCGTCAACTCCTCGATGAACGCGCCCATCTCGGCGTACAGCTTCTCGTCGGGCTCGCCGGCGTGCGACTTCTGCAGCATCAGGTAGCGCATCGTTCTCCCTTTCGGTGGATCGTCGCCACGGCGTCGCCCCGGCCCATGTGACAGGTAATCGAAGCATTACCTGTCACATGCCACCAGACGACGTCCGGTCGGAACCCACCAGCGAAGGAGTCCTCCGATGACCACCACGACCAGCCACCCCGCCACCACCACCGCCACCACCGCCACCGCCGCCGGCCGCACCCGGATCGCGCTCGCCGTCGCCGGTCCGCTCTGGGCGGTCGTCTCGCTGGCGCAGGTCGCCACCCGGGACGGCTTCGATCTGATGCGGCACCCGCTCAGCCTGCTCAGCACCGGTTCGCTGGGCTGGATCCAGATCGCGAACTTCGTGCTGGCCGGCGGCCTGCTGATCGCCGGCGCCGGTGCGCTGCCCGGACGATGGGCGCCCCGGCTGGTACGTCTCGCCGGCCTCGGCATGGTCGCCGCCGGTGTACTGGTGATGGACCCGGGCAGCGGCTTCCCGGCCGGTACCCCGGACACCGTCCCCACCACGATGAGCCCCTCCGCGATGGGCCACATGGCCGCCGGCTCGATCACGTTCGCCGCGCTGATCGCCACCTGTTACGTGCTGGCCCACCGCTACGCGACAGCCGGCTCCCGCCGCAATGCGACAGCCGGCTCCCGTCGCTATGCGGCAGCCGGCTCCCGCTGTCTCGCCGTCACCGCGGCGATTTCCGGAACGGCCCTGCTCGCCGGCGACGCCTGGGCCATGTCCGGCGCCCCGGCCGGCACCCTGACCCTGGCCGTCGGCGCCATCACCGCGATGTGCTTCCTCACCGTGGCGGCCGCGAGCACCCGCCCGGCGTGAGCCTCGGCGGGAGCGCCCGGCGTGAGCCTCGACGGGAGCGCCCGGCGTGAGCCTCGCCGGGAGCGCGACCCA
Organism: Actinoplanes sp. NPDC023714; assembly: GCF_040639855.1. Classification (NCBI taxonomy): domain Bacteria; kingdom Bacillati; phylum Actinomycetota; class Actinomycetes; order Micromonosporales; family Micromonosporaceae; genus Actinoplanes; species Actinoplanes sp. NPDC023714. Next base: position 1,041,041 of record NZ_JBFAAR010000001.1, on the reverse strand, counting down.
TCGCCCGGGTGGGGGATCGTGAGCGGGACCGGACGTCCTGCCGGAGCCGCCCCGCGGAGCGGGACGGGCGCGGTGGTCGCGGGCCTGACCCGGCACCTATCCCGCAGCTCGCGCGGTGGCCCGGACCGGGCAGGGGCTCGCGGGGGACGATCGGGGGCGGAGGGATCCGGCCGGGACGGGCGCTCGTCTTCGTACCGAAAAGGAAGATCAACCACCGGAGAGCAGGCGGCTGTGGCGCTGGGCTGCCATCCGGACCGGGGCGTTGGGCTCGCCGAATCGGTCGTAGCCGGCGCGGCGCTCGACGATCTCGAAGAAGACGCGGCCGCCGAGGACCGGGGTGTAGAGGTGCAGCAGTTCGCCGCCGGCGGGGTCGCGGTCGTAGAGGATGCCGTGCCGGCGGAGTGCGGCGACGACGGCGTCGGGGAGGGCGAAGCGGGCCGCCAGGTCCTCGTAGTAGTTGTCTGGAACTGATAGGGGCGGCAGGGTCAGTTTTGCGGCCGTCGCGAAGATGTCGGCGGTGCTGAAGGCTACGTGTTGGGGATCGGACACGGCGGGGGCCCAGTCGCCGCGGCGGAGCAGGGCCGTGGTGAGCGCCAGGCGGAGGTGGCGGCCGTCGCCGGTCAGCGAGCGGGAACGCATCAGGCCGAAGGGGGCGGCGTACTCCTCGGTGGCGAGCGGTTCGAGGCCCAGCACCGTGCGGTAGAAGAGGCCGGCCTCGTCGAAGTTGTCGAACGGCTGCGCCAGGCCCAGATGGTCGGTCGTCAGCAGGCCGGCGCCCGGGGACGCCGAGCCGGTCGGCAGGAAGTCGTTGCGCCAGTCGTTGCCGGGATCGGTCACGAAGATGCTGGTGCCGTCCGGGGCGGTGATCGCCGCGAGTTCCGCTTCGCCGGGTTCGCGGGCGTTCGGGCGGGCCGGGGCGAGCAGGGCCTCGGCACGCTGGAGTGACTGGGAAGGATCGGCGGAGGTCACGGCGAAGGCGCTGATCGTGGCGGCCTGCGGGCGGGTGACGGCGCTGTTCAGCACGATGCGGCAGCCGGACTGTTCCCAGAGCTCGACCGGCTTGGTGCGGTGCTGGCCGGTGTGCGCGAAGCCGAGGCCGCGCAGGGCGGTGCGCAGCGACGGGCCGGAGTTGCCGTCGACGGCGAGCTCCGTAAAGGCATAACCCGAAATTTCGGGATTAGGTGGGATGGACCCTTCCAGCGCGATCAGCGAACGCATCGCGTCGACGGCCGTACGCGCCGGGTCCGACTGCCGGAACACGTCGTTGAAGACCTCCAGCGACAGCGGCCCGTCGTAACCCGCGGCCCGGGTCAGCGCCACGAATCCGGCCAGGTCGAAGCTGCCCTGACCGGGGAAGAGCCGGTGGTGGCGGCTCCACTGCAGAACGTCCATCCGCAGATAGGGCGCGTCGGCGAGCTGCAAGAAGAAGATCTTCCCGGGCGTGATGTCCGCGATGCCGTCCGGTGGCACGTCGCGGGAGAGCACGTGGAAGGAGTCGAGGCAGAGCCCGAGAGAGGGGTGATCGGCGAGCTGGACGATCCGCCAGGAGTGGTCCCAGGTGGAGACGTGCCGGCCCCAGGCGAGGGCTTCATAGGCGATTCGCACACCATTATCTCGCGCTGAATCCGACAAGTCGGAGAGCTGTTCCGCCGCCAGCTCGTCGTCGTCCATGGCGGCCGGATGCACCGACGAGCAGACCAGCATCGTCCCCACACCCAGCGCCGACATCACGTCGAACTTGCGCTGCGCCCGGGCGAGGTTCTCCTTGAGCAGCGCGGGCGGAACCGCCTCGAAATCGCGGAACGGCTGATAGAGCTCGATCGTCAACCCGAGGTCGTCACAGCGCTGCCGGATCTCCCGCGGCGACCAGGGCGACACCACGAGATCGTTCTCGAAGATCTCGATGCCGTCGAAGCCGGCCGCGGCGGCCGCCGTGAGTTTGTCGTCGAGCGTCCCGGAGACGCAGACGGTCGCGATCGAGCGCCGCATAAATCCTCCTATATGCGTAGATATCCGGTGACGAGATCGCCGAGCATGGTCCGGTAGAACTCGCGCCGCGCCGGGTCGAGCAGATCCCGGTCGAAGAGCGCCCCGAACGTGTGCCGGTTGGCGACCCGGAAGAAACAGAAAGAGCTGATCAGCATGTGTACGTCGAGAGCGTCCACGCCGGACCGGAACACCCCGTCGGCGGCGCCGCGCTCGAGCACCCCTTCGAGCAGCGCGACCGCCGAGCTGTTGAGGTCGACCAGGCCGGCCACGTGGTTCATGTGCTTGGCCTGCTGCGCGTTCTCCACCCCGACCAGCTTGATGAAGGCCGGGTGCGCCTCGTGGTGGTCGAAGGTGACCTCGGCGAGCCGGCGGACCGCGGCGACCGGGTCGAGGTGGTCGACGTCGACGGCCCGCTCGGCGGCGCGGATCTCGGCGTACGCCCTCTCCAGCACCGCGAGGTAGAGCTGCTCCTTCCCGCCGAAGTAGTAATAGATCATCCGTTTGGTGGTGCGCGTCCGGTCGGCGATCTCGTCGACGCGGGCGCCGCTGTAGCCCCGCTCGGCGAACTCCTCGGTGGCCACGTCGAGCAACTCGGCCCGGGTTCGCCCGGCATCCCGCCGCCGGACTCCGAGCATCGTCTTCTCCTGCGTCTTCTCCTGCGCCATGAGGCAAGTCTGCCGTGGGCCTTGACAGTGGTCCCCGTCACACCCGATAACTAACGTACCAGTTAGTACATTGATGAGCACAGGGGTGTGACGTGGCGGAGTGCCGGTGCGGACTGATCGGGGCGGGGATCGGCACGTCGCTGTCCCCGGCGCTGCACGAGGCGGAGGGCCGGTCACAGGGGCTCGACCTCACGTACACGCTCTTCGACTCACCCGATCTCGACGCGGCCCTGGCCGGGGCCGAGCGCGACGGATTCGCCGGGGTCAACGTGACCCATCCCTACAAGCAGCGGGTCATCTCGCTGCTCGACGACCTCTCCCCGCAGGCCCGGGCGATCGGGGCGGTCAACACCGTGGTCTTCCGCGACGGCAGGCGGTTCGGTCACAACACCGATGCGTACGGATTCTTCCGGTCGTTTCGCGCCCATCTGCCCGATGTCCCGCTGAGGCATGTCGTGCAGCTCGGAGCCGGCGGGGCGGGTGCGGCCGTGGCACACGCGCTGCTGGAGCTCGGCACCGAGACCCTCTCCATCGTCGACCCCGACGAGACGAGAAGCCACGATCTATCGGTCCAAGTCGGCCAGAAACCCGTCCGTGACCTGCGCCGAGCGATCGGAACCGCCGACGGCCTCATCAACACCAGCCCGATCGGCATGCACCACCACCCGGGGATCCCGCTGCCCGCCGAGCTGCTCCACCCCGGCCTGTGGGTGGCCGACATCGTCTACATGCCGGTCGAGACGGAACTGCTGCGCGCGGCCCGCGCGGCCGGCCTGCGAACCCTCGGCGGCACGGCGATGTGCGCCTACCAGGCGGCCGCCGCGTTCCAGCTCTTCACCGGCATAGCCCCGGACATCCCACGAATGCTGCGCCACCTGGACGTCCTCCTCCTGCAACGCACCTGAATCCGCTCTTCCCGAATCGCACCGCACCCCTCCTCCCTGCAACGCACCTGAAAGGGAGCGTTCCCATGATCACCGACACGACGACCCGGGAACTCCCGGAACCCCTCTCCCTCCGTCGCATGATCGGTCCCGGCATCGTGGCCGTGGGCATCGGCATGGCCGCCGGCGAGATCATCCTGTGGCCCTACCTCACCGCGATCGGCGGTCTCGGCCTGCTCTGGCTCGCCTTCACCACGCTGGCCGTGCAGTTCGTCATCAACATGGAGATCGAGCGGTACACCCTGGCGACCGGGCAGACCGCGCTCGCCGGCTTCTCCCGCTGGTGGAAGGGCTGGGGCATCATCATCTGCCTGGCCGGCGCCTTCCAGTACGTCTGGCCGGGCTGGGCCACGAGCGGCTCGACGGTCTTCACCTACCTGATCGGCGGCGGCGACCCGGTCTGGATCACGGTGGCCACCCTGGTGGTCGTCGGCCTGCTGCTGACCGTGTCCAAAGTGATCTACACGACGGTGGAGCGCGTCGAGTTCGTCAAGGTCGCGCTCACCCTCTTCTTCCTCGTCGTCGTCGTGATCTTCGTGATCTCGCTGGGCACGTGGGGCGAGGGTGCCAAGGCCACCGTGACCGAGTTCGGTCAGATCCCCGACGGCATCACGTTCACCCTCATCCTCAGCGCGATCGGGGCTGCCGGTGCGGGTGGCGTACACAATCTGGTCCTCAGCAACTGGATCCGGGACAAGCGCTACGGCATGGGGGCGCACGTGCCCCGGCTGATCTCCCCGATCACCGGTCAGGAGGAGGCGGCCGGCGCCGACCGCTACGAGTTCCCGCTCGACGACACCTCACTCGGCCGCTGGAAGGTGTGGTGGAAGCGGGCGAACACCGAGCACCTGGTCACGTTCGTGGCGGTCTGCTTCGTGACGATCAGCATCATGAGCCTGCTCGCCTACGAGACGCTCTTCGGTCGCGACGATCTCAAGTCGGACCCGTCCTTCCTCCGGATCCAGGGCGAGATCTTCTCCTCCGAGGTGGGCGGCTGGCTGCGCCTGCTCTTCCTCGCGGTCGCGGCAGTCTCCCTCTGGGCGGCGGCGATGGGCCTGCTCGACATCATCGGACGGCTCGCCTCTGACTTCCTGCGTCGCAACTACCTGACCGATTCCGCCCGCTGGACCGAGCCCCGCCTCTACCTAGCCGTCGTCTGGGCCGAGATCGTCCTCGGTTCCGCCATCCTGCTGGCCGGCTTCGACCAGCCGCTCGGCCTGCTGATCGTCTCGACCTGCGCCGCCTCGGTCGTGACACTGCTCTACTCGATCCTGCTGGTCCGCCTCAACACGCGCGACCTCCCGGCCCCGATCCGCATGCGGGGCTGGCGCCTGGGCGGCATGCTCATAGCGATCGGTTTCTACGGCTTCTTCGCGATCGCCATGGTCGTCACTCAACTCCAGCGCCTTTAAAACCATCATTCGTACGAACCACACCGCCCCGACCGCATCGGCGGCAGTCCCGTGGCGCACCACACCTGCGGCCACCTTCCGCCGGCTCACGCCGCCGCCGGCACCGGCGTTCCCGCACGCTTCTTCACACGCGCTGCCCTTGATCCCGACCTCTCGCCGGGATCAAGGGCAGCCGCGTCGGTCAGAGCCGGCGCCCGCGCGTGCCACGTCGCTCAGGGCCGGCGCCCGCGCGTGCCGCGTCGCTCAGGGCCGGCGCCTGCGGGTCCAGGAGAAGCCGACCAGACCGGCGATCGCGGCCAGCACGCCACCGCCGACCGTCCACACCCAGCGGGACGAGAACTCCGGCACCGAGAAACCGCTCCCGGTCTCCTCGGCCTCCTCCACCGGAGGCGCCGCGGTCAGAACCTGACCCGGACGGTTGACCGGAACCAGCGGCGCCTCCAGCTCACCCTGGTCGGCGCCGGTGTCCCCCTCCGGCGCGGTCAGCGTGAGGTCGACGTCGATCGGCAGACCGAGATCCTGTTCGGGCAGTTCGGTGCTGGAGAGCCGCACATAGTAGGTCCCCGGCAGCGGGTCGGAGTCCCACGGCTCGGCCCACGAACGTACCTGCCGCAACCGGCAGCCGAGCGTCAGCGACGACGCCCCGGTATCGGCCACCGGACTCTGCTCCCCCGCCACACACGCCTGCCGCCGGCGCAACCCGTCGAACACCTCGACGGTCCACGCCTGCGCACCCGTACGGCCGGAATCGGGCAGCGCCACGGTCGCCGCCAGCGTCGGGTTCTGCCCGGCCGAGGCGGTGAACGACCAGTAGAGATAGTCACCGGTCACCGCACTCACACGCGCCGGCTGATCAGGCGAGATCCCGACGGCGGTGAGGAACGAGGTGCCGGCGCTGCTCACGGCCGGCGCCGGCGAGGGGGTGGCGAGTCTCGTCGCCGGGCCCGCCAGGGTAGCCGGCTCTTCTGCGAGGCCGGCCTGGGCAGGCCCTTCCGGAAGGCCGGCCTGGGCAGGCCCTTCCGGAAGGCCGGCCTGGGCAGGCTCTTCCGGAAGGCCGGCCAGGGTCAGTGCCACGGCGGCGGTCAGGCTCGCGGTGGCGATCAGTCGAACGGCCCGCATGTCAGTTCTCCCTCCAGGTGGCGACCCACCAGCGGGTCAGCCAGCCGGCCAGGACACCGGCGACGAGGCCCGCGATCGCGAGCACGAAGAGCAGCAGCCAGCCGCGCCCGAGGCCGGGCGCGTCCGGGGTCTGCGAGGCGTCGACGAGGTCGATGCTCAGTTCGAGGGGCATGCCGGGCGCACCGGCCGCGGTCTTCGAGGCGAACGAGTTGCTGACGATCAGGCAGACGCTCTCCACGGCGTCACGCTCACCGCGTCCCGCATCGTCGCCCTCGGCACGCCCTCCGTCATCGCCTTCCTCCTCGCCTTCCTCATCGCCTTCCTCCTCGCCGCCCGACTTTTCGGATTTATCATCACCAGACCATCTCAGGCCCGTGGACAGCACGTCCGCCCGCCCACTCCCGGCGTCGACGCCCCGGACCAGCTCACGCCCGCCCTCGGTGGAGGCCTTCAGCAGCACCCCGTAGTCACGGTTCAGTTCCCGGTCGAGCGCGATGCTCACCGACGCCCGCAGTTCCTGTCCCGGCCGCACGGCGACCCGGTAGTACCGGTGTTCCCCGATCAGTTCCCGGTCCGTGTACACCCCGGCCGCCAGCCACGGCGCCTTCGTGCAATCCTCGGCGCCGGCGACGGTGGCCGGCACGACCGGTGGCGGCAGTGCGGCCCGGTCGACCACCTGCTTGATCCGTTCGGTGAGCTGTTCCTCGCTGTCCGCCGACGCGTACGTCCCGCCGGTCGCCGTCGAGATGCACACCAGCTGCTTGCGGGTCTTCTCGTCCGGGGTGAGGCCGAGCGTGTCGACCACGAGGCTGGTGCCCTGCGCCGCCAGTTCGCGGGCGACCGTACAGGGGTCGGGCGGGGTGCACGTGTCCTCGCCGTCGGTGATCAGGACGATCCGGCGTACCGAACCGGTGTCCCCCAGGTCCTCGGCCGCCTTGCGCAGCGCCAGCCCGATCGGCGTGAACCCGGTCGGCTTCAGCGTCGCGATCGCGTTCTTGGCGGCCACCCGGTTGACCGGCCCGACCTCGACGATCTGCTGGGTGTCCTTGCAACCCACCTTCTTGTTCTCGCCGCCGTACGTGGCCCCGAGCACCCGGATACCGAGCTGCGTGGTCTCCGGCAACGCGTCGACGACATCGTTGAAGGCCTGCTTCGCGACCGAGATCCGCGTCTCGCCGTCGATGTCGTCCGCCCGCATGGACCCGCTGACGTCCAGGACGAGCTCGACCCGCGGCGGCTCCACCCGAGTCTCCGGAACCTCATCGGCCGTGGCGGGCGAAGCACCCAACGCTACATTAGCGGCGATCAATCCTATTGCTGCCACAATGGACAGTTTCCTGTGGATCACGCGGCAAGATCATAAACACCGCCCCGCCCCCACGACTCCCCAACCCCCACCGGCTGCACCACAGAGCGACAAATCGACCGCCAACCCAGCCCTCAGCGCCAGCCAACGCCCACCAGCTGCACCACAGAGCCACAAATCGACCGCCAACCCAGCCCTCAGCGCCAGCCAACCCCACCAGCCACCCGAACAGACCCCAAACACCCCCAACCGGCTGCAGCCCATAGCTCCCGACACGCCGCGCGAACAACCACAGGCTGCAGCCCGCCCGGCCACCGGCTGCGGTCCATTGCCGGCGGGACGGCGGGCGAGACAGCGGCGGGACGGGCGGGCGGGCGGGACGGCGATACAGCGCGCGGCCGGCTTCGGAAAACCGGGACGGCCGGGTGGGGCGTGCGGGCACGCCGGGGCCGGCGGCGGCGTGAGCCGGCGGAAGGTGGCCGCAGGTGTGGTGCGCCAGGGGACTGTCGTTGATGCGGTTGGGGAGGTGTGGTTCGTACAAGAATGGGGTTAAGCGCGACGGATCGTCGGACCTCTGTTCCACCAGAGCGACAGGCCGATGCCCGAGCCGACGAGGAGGAAGCCGGCCAGCAGGAACCAGGAGGAGATCTCGACGTTCTGCCTGGTGAGGCCGAATTCGCTGGGCAGGTCGGCGAGGACGCCGGTGAGCTGTTCGGCGTCTTCGGCCTTGAAGTAGCGGCCGCCGGTGAGATCGGCGACCTGGGTGAGCGCCTCCTCGTCGAGGTCGCGGGCGCCGCCTCGGGCGCCGCCGCCGAAGCCGCCGCCTCCGAAGCCGTTGCCTCCGAAGCCGTTGCCGCCGCCGAAGGGGGAGTCGCCGTTCACCTGTTCGGCCGTGCAGACGAGTTGTTGCGGGTCGGTGGTGCCGAAGCCGATCGTGTAGACGCGCAGGCGCCGGGCCGCGGCCTCCTGGGCGGCGGTGACCGGGTCGACGCCTGTCGTGTTGGAGCCGTCGGTCAGGACGACGATCGTGTCGGCCTCGTAGTCGCCGGTCTGCGGCACCGTGTCGCCGAGGTCGACGCCGGTGGCGGCCACGTCCGGGTTGGTCTCGGCGATCGCGTCGACGGAGGTGAGGATGGCCTGGCCGATAGCGGTGCCGCGGGCCGTCTTCAGGGTGGAGATGGCGTCGAGCAGCGGCTGCTTGTCGGTGGTCGGCGGCACGAGCAGGCCGGCGATGCCGGAGAAGGCGACCAGACCGATCTTCGTCTCGCCTTCCTGGGCCTCGACGAATTCGCGGGCGGCGTCGGCGGCCACGGCGAGACGGTTGGGGGCGATGTCGGTGTTGCACATCGAACCGGAGACGTCGATGGCGAGCAGGATCGTCGTGTTGTTGGAGGGCACGGCGACCGAGGCCTGAGGACGCGCGACAGCGCCAGCCAGGGCGATTAATCCGGATAAAAACAGAAATATCGGGATGCGCCGCCTCCATGCCGTCCGACCCGGCAACGCGGCCCGGATCAGCGCGACACTCGAGACCGTCACGGCGCTCCGCTTGCGACGCCTGTTCAGGAACCAGCGCGCGGCCAGTAGCAACGGAACGATCAGCAGCGCGAGCAGCGCCCACGGCCAGCTCAGCGACATCAGACGATCCTTCCGTGCCAGCGGGTGCCGAGCAGCCCGCCCAGCGTGAGCAGGAGCAGGGCGGCCGCGGCGAACGGCGCGGTCAGCTCGAGCGGCTCCTTCTCGGTGGTGAGGCGCAGGTCGATCGACTTGGTGGTGTCGGCGAGCACGGCCGCGTCCCCGGCCGCGTGGTAGGTGCCGCCGGTGACCTGCGCGACCGCGGTGAGCAGCGACTCGTCGAGCGCGGTGCCCAGCTGGAAGCCGTCGACCTCGACGGTCCCGCCCTGGGCCGTGCCGACGCCGACGGTCTGGATGTGGACTCCGGCCGCGGCGGCGAGCTCGGCCGCGGCCTGCACGTCGGGTCCGCCGGTCTCCTCGCCGTCGGAGAAGACGACCATGGTGGCGGAGGGCCAGTAGCCGAGATCGGCCTGCGTCGACTCCAGCGACACCGGCTTGCCCGTTATCGTCCCGAGCCCGACCAGGATGGCCTGCCCGAGCGAGGTTCCGCCGCTCGCTTTCACCCGCTGGATCGCGGCCACGGCGGCGGCGTGGTCGTCGGTGGGCTCCTGGGTCAGCAGTGCCTGGTCGCCGAAGACGAGCACGCCGACGTCGACCGTGTCGGGCTGCTCCTCGACGAATCCGGTGGCGGCGGCCTGCGCCGCGGCGAGCCGGCTCGGCGCCACGTCGGTCGCCGACATGCTGTTGGAGACGTCGAAGGCGAGCAGCACGGTTCCGGAGACGCGCGGCACCGCGACCTGCGCCTGCGGCCGGGCCAGGCCGATCAGCATGACCGGCAGCGCCGCGAGCAGCAGGGCGTAGGGCAGGTGCCGGCGCAGTCCGCCGCCGACCATCGACCCGAATCCGGCGGCGCTCAGGGCCGCAGCTCGGCGCCGCTGCAGCGCGACGTAGCCGTAGACCGCCCCGGCGGTCACCAGCACGGCGGCGACCAGGACGAGGGGGTTCAGGAAGCTCATCGGCCGGACCGCCTCACCATGTCGATCAGCACGGCGAGCAGGTCCTGATCGGTGGTGACCCGGTGCGGCCGCACGCCGGCCTTCCGCATCGCGGCGGCGAGCGCGTCCTCGCGGGCGCCGACCTGCTCGGCGAGCCGGCCGCGGAGCAGCGGGTCGCTCGTGTCGACGAGGATCTGCTCGCCGGTCTCGGCGTCCTCGACGAGCACGAGGCCGAGGTCGGGTAGTTCCAGCTCGGCCGGGTCGACGACCCGGATCACCACGACCTCGTGCCGGTGGGTGAGCATCGCGAGCGGCCGCTCCCAGCCCGGGTCGCCGATGAAGTCGGACATCACGAAGATGAGACTGCGGCGACGCGAGGTGGTGGTCGCTGCTAGGCGGAGCATTTCCGACAAATCAGTGGTTGCGCCTTTTGAAGACACCCCATCCGTACGGGTCAACTCGCGCGCGATCCGCAGAATCTGATCCCGGCCTCCGCGAGGCGGAACGACCTTTCTGTCGACATTGTCGAAGAGGACCGCACCCACCTTGTTGCCGCCCTGGGAGATCAGTCGCGCCAGGCCGATCGCGAGCTCGGCGGCGATCGACTGCTTGCCCTCATGACCTCCGAACCGCATCGACGCCGACCGGTCGACGACGAACCAGGCGGTCATCTCGCGGTCTTCGGTGTACTGCCGGACGTGCGGCTCGTCGAGCCGGGCCGTCACGTTCCAGTCGATGTGCCGGACGTCGTCCTCCGGCGTGTACGACCGGAGATCGGTGAAGTCGAGCCCGGTGCCGTGCCACACCGTGCGGTACGCGCCCTGCAGGCGCCCGTCCAGCCGGCGCCCGAGCTTCCACTCGAGACGCCGCAGCAGACGGTCGGGGGCGGTCACCATGTCTCAGCGGCCCCCGCGCGGCTCGGGGAACGACAGGTTCGCCAGGATCTTCGAGATGATCAGGTCGGGGGTGACCTCGTCGGAGAGCGCCTCGTAGGAGAGCACGAGCCGGTGCCGCAGCACGTCGAGGGCGAGGTCGCTGAGGTCTTCCGGCACGACGTATTCCCGGCCGCGAATGTAGGCGAGGGCCCGCCCGGCGAGCACCAGGCTGATCGACGACCGGGGGCTCGCGCCGAACGTGACGTAGCGCGCCAGGTCGGTGAGCCCGACCCGGCCGGGCTCACGGGTGGCGTGCGCGAGCTGCACGGCGAAGTCGATGAGCGAGGGATCGACGTAGACCCGGTCGGCTTCCTGCTGCAGCGCGACCAGCGTCTCCGGATTGATGATCTTCTGGATCGCGGCGGCCGGGGCGAGCGCCCGCTCGACCACCACGAACTCCTCGGTCAGCGACGGGTAGCCGACGACCACCTTCATCATGAAGCGGTCGACCTGCGCCTCGGGGAGCGGGTAGACGCCCTCGTTCTCGATCGGGTTCTGGGTCGCCATCACGAGGAACGGGTTCGGCAGCTTGTGCGTCTCGCGGCCGATCGTGACCTGGCGTTCCTGCATGGTCTCGAGGAGCGCCGACTGCACCTTCGCGGGCGCGCGGTTGATCTCGTCGGCGAGCAGCAGGTTGGTGAAGACCGGCCCGAGCTGCACCTGGAACGCGCCGGTCGGCTGGTGGTAGACCCGGGTGCCGACGATGTCGGCGGGCACCAGGTCGGGGGTGAACTGGACGCGGTGGAAGTCGCCGCCGATCGCCTCGGCCAGGGACTTCACGGCGAGCGTCTTGGCCAGGCCGGGGACGCCCTCGACCAGGATGTGCCCGCGGGCCAGCAGCGCCACGATCAGCCGTTCGAGCAGGATGTCCTGGCCCACGATGGTCTTCTTGACCTCGTAGAGCACCTTCTCGATCGGCCCGGCGGAGGCCGCCGGCGCGTCGGTCCAGCTCATGAAACCGTCCTTTGTGCTCAGAGAGGAGGTGCTTGCCCGTCGCCGTCGCCGCCGCCGAGGGCCGCGCCGATCGGCACTGCGAAGCCGATGCCGATGAAGGTGCCCGCGTCGGTCGGGTTGGCCAGCGCCACGACGATGCCGACCACCTGCCCGCGCGTGTTGATCAGCGGCCCGCCGGAGTTGCCCGGGTTGACCGCCGCGTCGAACTGGATGAGGCCCGCGATGTCGGCGGAGTCGTCGCGGTCGAGCTTGCGGTCCAGCCCGGAGACGACGCCGCTGCTGGTGCTCCAGGCGAGACCGAGCGGGTTGCCGATCGCCACGACGTCGTCGCCGACCGCCACGCCGCCGCCGAGCACGGCCGGCACGAGCGTCTCGGGCAGCTTCTGCGGCCTGATCGTGGCGATGTCCTGCTCGTCGTCCTGACCGACGATCGCCGCGGAGGAACTGCTCCCGTCCGCGTAGGTGACCTTGATCGATTCGGCGCCGTCGATCACGTGCGCCGCCGTCATGATGGTGCCGTCGGCGTTGGCGATCACGCCGGTGCCGGTGCCGGCCTCGAGGTGGTTCTGCGAGTCGTGGCCGGCCGTCTCGATCACCACGACCGACGGCGTCAGCGCCTGCGAGACCTCGGCGACGGTGAGGGGCGCGTCCGAGGCGGAGGGCGAGGCCGAGGGGGCGGCTGCGGCGGGGTCGGTGGTTTCACCCCGATTCTGTACGAGGACCAGCGCCGTGAGGGCGACCGCCCACACGACGACGACCGCCACGAGGATGCGGCGACGCCGTTCCGGCGTGTTCCACCGTCTCCTGGCCCGCGGCGCCTCCCCGGTCGTGTCCGGCGCCTGCTCCCCCGTCGTGCCCGGCGCCGTCGCCCCCATCGCGCCCGGCGCTCTCTCCCCCGGAGGCGGATCCTGCTCGCCCCCCGGGCGGAGAACCGTCATCACGGCACGACCGCCACAGTCTGCATTACTCAAACCTAGAAGCGATTTCTAAGAATTCGCCATGAGAGTTCTAATGGTTTCCCGAACGCAGATAGTTCCAAATCGACTTAAAAACGGCGACGCCGCCACCAATGGGAGCAGGCCCTCCTCACCGTTCTCAGCGGGGCCGGAAACAGTTCCGTCACCGCGTTGTAATGGGAGCGCTCCCATGTAACGATGAGCGTCACTTTTCTTCGTACCCCCCTCACGCGAAGGACCACGCAGATGCGCGCTCTCGCGCGACTCGCCGCGGCCACCCTCCTGGTCGCGGCCCCCGTCGCCGCCGTCACCGTCGCCACCACCGCGAGCGCCGCCGAAGATCCCGCCCCGATCACGGTGTTCACCAGCGACTTCGAGGACGGCACCGCCCAGGGCTGGGCCGGGCGGTCCGCCGAGACGATCGCCCACAGCACCGCCGTCGCGCACGGCGGGACCGGCAGCCTCGCCGTCTCCGGGCGGACCGCCGCCTGGCAGGGCCCGTCGCACGACGTGCTCGGGACGTTCGAGAAGGGCACCGCCTACACGATCTCCGCTTGGGTACGGATGGAGTCCGGCTCGGACAACGCCCGGCTCAGCGTGGAGCGCCGCACCGGCGAGGTCGCCTCCTACGACCAGGTGGTCGGCAACACGGCCGTCACGGCGGGCGGCTGGACCAACCTGACCGGCCGGTACACGCTCGCCACCGACGTCGACTTCCTCCGGGTCTACGTGGAGACGGCGTCGACGACCGGCTCGTTCTTCCTCGACGACGTGACCGCCTCCTACGTGCCGTCACTGCCGATCCAGACGGACATCCCGGCGGTCCGCGACGCGGTCACCGCGTTCCCGGTCGGCGCCGCGATCACCGGCGCCGAGATCGTCACCGACCACGGCGCGCTGCTCCGCCGGCACTTCGACTCGGTGACGCCCGGCAACGCCCTCAAGTGGGACGCCACCGAGCCGTCCGAGAACACCTTCACGTACGCCCAGGCCGACCCGCTGATCGCGTTCGCGAAGACGAACGGGCTGGCCGTCCGCGGGCACACGCTGGTGTGGCACAACCAGACGCCGTCCTGGGTGTTCACCGGCGCCGACGGGCAGCCGATGACCGCGACGGCCGAGGACAAGGCGCTGCTGCTGTCCCGGTTGGAGAACCACATCCGCAACGTGGCCGGGCACTACGGCTCCTCGATCGGCGTCTGGGACGTCGTCAACGAGGTGATCGACGAGAACCAGGCGGACGGCCTGCGGCGGTCGACCTGGTACACCGTGGCCGGGCTCGACTACATCCGTACCGCCTTCCGGGTGGCCCGCGAGGTGCTGCCGGACGCGAAGCTGTTCATCAACGACTACAACACCAACGTGCCGGCCAAGCGGGACAAGCTCTACAACCTGGTCGCGCAGCTCAAGGCCGAAGGCGTGCCGATCGACGGCGTCGGCCACCAGATGCACATCAACGTGAGCTGGCCGTCGATCGCCGAGACCGAGGCGATGATCCAGAAGTTCGTCCCGCTCGGCGTCGAGCAGCAGGTCACCGAGATGGACGTCAGCATCTACACGAACAACGGCGAGAGCTTCCCGGCCCCGCCCGCCGACCGGCTGCTGCAGCAGGCGTACGTCTACCGCGACATGTTCGCGCTCTTCACCCGCTACGCCTCGGAGATCACCTCGGTGACGCTGTGGGGCCTCGCCGACGACAACACCTGGCTCGACACCTTCCCGGTCACCCGCAAGGACGCGCCGTTGCTCTTCGACACCCGCCTCCAGGCGAAGCAGGCGTACTGGGGCGTCGTCGACCCGTCGAAGATCGGCGTCTCCCCGTCCCCGTCGTCTTCGTCGGTGTCCCCGTCCCCGTCGGTCTCGTCCTCGCCCTCCTCGTCGCCGTCTTCTTCGCCGTCTTCTTCCTCAGGGAATGGCGGGTGCGCTGTCACCTATCGCGTGACGGGCAGCTGGCCGGGCGGCTTCCAGGGCGACGTCAAGCTCACCAACACCGGCTCCTCGGCGGTCAGCGGCTGGAAGCTGGCCTGGCAGTTCACCGGCGGCCAACAGGTGGCCCAGCTCTGGAACGGCACGGCGACCCAGTCCGGCGCCGCCGTGACCGTCGCGAACGCCTCCTGGAACGGCACCCTCGCCCCGAACGCCTCAACCTCGGTCGGTTTCCTGGCGAGCTGGACGGGCAGCAACCACGCCCCGACCGCCTTCACCCTCAACGGCACCACCTGCGCGGTCCTCTAGTCCACCACTCCACAGGTGCGGGGCCGGCCCGGCCAGGGGGGTTCGGCCCGGCCCCGCACCAACTACCGCTCCCGGCGGTGGGACGAGGAGCAGCCCCTCCCCCACCGCCGGGTCACACACGGCCGGCATCACCGCGGCACGGGCGGGACCGCAGCCTCGCCGAGGCCGCCGCCGTCGCTGGTGTTCGGGGCGGCCTCGGCGAGGCGTGGGTTCTCTCTCCTCAGGCTGTGATCAGGTGGGCCACCGCCTCTGCCGTGCCGGGATGGGCGGCCAGGAAAGCGGCCACCGCGTCGGAGGGTCCGGGCTCGGCCGCCTCGGACCAGGTGCCCGGGGCGCCGCCGAGCAGGGCCGCCACCGCGTCGGTGGTGGCCGGGTGGGTTGCCAGCAGTGCGAACACCGGGCTCGGCCGGCCCGCGCCGGCGGGTGAGGGGCCGGGGCGGGGCCTGGCGGGGCGGGCCAGCCAGGGCGGGGTCCACGCGTCGAGGGCGGGCAGGGCGGCCGGGAAGGTGCGCCCCGCCTCCCTGGTCAGCACCGGGATGAGCTCGGCCGCCTGGGATTTCAGGGTGGTGATCAGCGTGGGCAGCCATGGCAGCAGCACCGGGTCGGGCAGCCGGCCGAACGCCTTCGACAGGGTCTCCACGACGAACGGCGCGAGCCTCGGCACCGGTTCGAGCGCCTGCACGAAACCGCTGACGTACTGCGGGAACGCCGGCACCACCAGCGGGTTGGCGAGCAGGTCGTCGACGCGGGCGCGGAGGTCGGCCATCGGCAGGTCGCCGAGCTGGTGACGGGCGGCCCAGAGCAGGGCGAGCTTGGCCGGCGCCTCCGGGTGGGACTGGCGGACCGCCAGCTCGAGTTGCGTACGGTCACAGCCCAGCGACAACGCGAGGCTCTCCATGCTGAACAGGAAGCCCAGCATCGCCCCGACCTGACGCACCCCGGTGTCGTCGTCGACGAAGGCTGTCGGCAGCAGGGTGCAGTAGTGCGCGTACCCCTCGGTCACGAACCGCTCGCACCAGCCCGGCAGCTCCGGGCGGGTGGCGCGGTAGTGCGCCATCAGCCGGCGGATCCGGCGGAGCACGGCCGGCGCCTCGTCGACAGTGCGCTCGGCGGCGAGCAGCTCCACCGCCCGGGCGCCGAGCTCCTCGGTGAGCCGCGGACTCTGCAGGAAGAGCAGGGAGTCCTCGACGGCCTTGAGCGCCGTCGCGGCCGTCGCCTTCGGGTCCCAGGCGGACCGGCGCAGGCGCTGCTCCAGCACCTGCTCGACGGTGACGCCCTCGTAGCCCAGCTCGATGATGGTCCGCTGGTGCCGGCCGAGGTCGAGGTCCCAGCTCTCCTGGATGTGCTTCTCGCCGAGCCGCCGCGACCCCATGATGGGCCGGACCGCCTGGTCGGGGAGCAGGTAGCGCAGCATCCAGAGCAGCCGGGAGCAGGCCGCCAGCTCGGGGCGGGCGGCGAGGTCGAGCAGGGCGCGCTGGATCGTCCGCTGTTCGAGGTTGAGCCCGAGCGGGGCGAGCCGGTCGTAGACGTCGCGGGCCAGCGGCGGCAGGGCGTCGTAGCCCACCTGGCCGATCCGGTCGCCGCCGAGCAGGATCTCGCAGAGCCGGCGCACGTCGCGGCGGCCCGGGACGGTGTCCTTCTCGATGCAGGTGACCGCCGCGTCCTGGAAGTCGTACGGCGTGGGCCGCCGCCTCCCCCGCATCCCGGCGAGCAGCACCGACGTCTCGAACACCGCGATGGCGTCGGCCGTGCTGGCGAGGTAGCCGTTGCGGCGGGCCAGCCGGACGATGTCGACGCACCAGGTGCGCAGCTCCTCCTCGTCGAGCCCGTCGAGCGCCGGCGGCCCGGAGAGGTAGCCGCTGAGCTGGTCGGTGACCGGGCCCGCGGCGACCGGCGCCGGGGTCTTGCCGCGGCTGCTCTTGCGACCGCCCAGCGCGAACGGCTTCACCCCACCGCGTAGCAGCGATTTCCGCCAGGTCGCCGCCGCGATCGAGACCGAGCCCGGCGCCAGGCCGAACTGCGCCTCGATCGCCGAGTGGCTGGACGGGATGAGCCCGTAGAGCCACTTCGTCGCGGTCCGCCCGGTGATCGCGAAGTCCGGGGTGCCCGGCTCGGAGCCCGCCTCGGCGACCCGGCTCGACGCGTGGAAGGCGCCGCAGATGAAGAGGCAGTCGGCCCGGTCGGCGCCGGAGGCCGCGAGGTGCTCGCGGATCCGGGTCCACATGTAGCGCTCGCGGTCCTCGTCGGTCGCGAACCGCCGGGTGTCGTGCGGGTCGAGCCGGCGGAAGAGGCTGCCGACCATGAACATGACCTGCCGGTACGTCTCGTGGTCGGCCCCGGCCAGCGGCTGTTCGACGTATTGGTCCCACCACTCCGACCAGTGCCGGACCCGGCCGTGGTGCAGCAGGTGCTCCTCCAGCTCGGCGAAGCGCGGCCGCAGGTCGCCGATCTCCACGCCGACCGCGTCGCCGTGCAGGTCGTCCTCGGGCTCCTCGCCGGGGTGCGCCTCGACCGAGGGCTGCCACTGGAAGACGTGGTCGGTGGAGCGGTCGACCAGGACCAGTTCGACGCCCGGGGTCTGCAGGGCGTACGCGATCGCCTGGTATTCCGCGGACGCCTCGGTGATCGGCGCGACGACGCTGAGCGGCGCCGACTCGACCGGGAAACCGTCGAGTTCGGACGCGAACGCCTGGAGCGCCACCGGCAGCCGGCAGTTGCGCAGCTCGGTGAGGAGCGGCGCGAGGTCCTCGCAGAGTTCGAGATAGATCACCTTGGGCTGTTTCTCGCGCAGCCGCCGGGCCATCGCCAGCGCCGAGGCCGGCGAGTGGTGGCAGACCGGGAAGATCTCGAGCGGCTCGCGCAGGGCGAGCGCGACGTCGTCGACCATCCCGGTCAGGATCTCGGGCAGCGCGGCCGGGCCGCCGGCCAGCGACTCGGCCGCGCCGAGCAGCTGATCCCGGAGCGCGCCGAACGGCCCGCCGCCGGCCGGGGAGACGAGGGATCCGCTCACGAGAGGGTCGCGATCGCCTGGCGGCCGCCCTCGAGGAAGCCGTCCCACTCGCCGCCGTTCTCCCGGCTGCGCGGCTCGACCACGCCGTGCCAGTACTTGTTGAGGATCGCCAGGTCTTCCGGGCTGCGCCGGGCCAGCGAGCCGACGAGCGAGCCGGCCAGCGTCTCGGCGGTGAGCGTCGCGGCGCCGAAGAAGTTGCTGTGCAGGATCGCGTCCTCCAGCACGCCGATCTGCTCGGCCGTGGAGAGCGCCGACTCGAGGCGCTCGTCGTCGCTGGTGGCCGAGCCGGCCGCGGCGCGCAGGTCGGCGAAGCTCTGCAGCAGCACGTCGAGCAGGGTCGGCGGGACTTCCAGCTCGATGTTGTGCCGGCGCAGCAGCTCCTCGGTGCGGAAGCGGACGATCTCCGCCTCGCTCTTCTTGTTGGTGACGACCGGGATGCGTACGAAGTTGAACCGCCGCTTGAGCGCGGACGAGAGGTCGTTGACGCCGCGGTCCCGGCTGTTCGCCGTCGCGATGATCGAGAAGCCGGGCTTCGCGAAGACGATGTTGTCGGAGTCGAGCTCGGGGATCGAGACGTACTTCTCCGACAGGATCGAGATGAGCGCGTCCTGCACGTCGCTGGTGGACCGGGTCAGCTCCTCGAAGCGGCCGATCACGCCGGTCTCCATCGCCGTCATGATCGGCGACGGGATCATCGAGGCGCGGGACTGTCCTTTTGCGATGACCATCGAGACGTTCCACGAGTATTTGATGTGGTCCTCGGTGGTGCCGGCGGTGCCCTGCACCACGAGCGTCGAGTTGCGGCTGATCGCGGCGGCGAGCAGCTCGGCGAGCCAGCTCTTGCCGGTGCCCGGGTCGCCGATCAGCAGCAGGCCGCGGTCGGAGGCGAGGGTGACGATGGAGCGCTCGACGAAACTCCGGTCGCCGAACCACTTCGGGCTGATCTCGCGGTCGAGGCCGTCGGCGCGCTCCGAGCCGAGGATGAACAGGCGCACCATCTTCGGGCTGAGCCGCCAGGAGAACGGCTTCGGGCCGTCGTCGATCGACTCGAGCCAGTCCAGCTCGTCGGCGTACTTGAGTTCGGCGGGGGCGCGCAGCATGTCGGTCATGGGGTGTCTCCTAGAAGGCGAGGAAGTTCTTGAGCTCGATCACGAGCTTCTGGATGCGGCCGGAGAGGACCGGGGTGCCCTGGTCCTTGAACCGCTGGCGGAACCAGGGGTTGACGCTCTGCTGCCCGCCGCTGCTCACCGAGCCGACCGGGATGAAGCGGGCGCCGGAGCGGTGGATGGCGGCCATCCCGTCGAAGACGGCCTGCTCCTTCCACTCGTAGAAGTCGGAGATCCAGACGACCACGGTGTTGCGCGGGTCGGCGATCTTCGGCCGGGCGAGGTCGAGCGCGGCGGTGCCGTCGGTGCCGCCGCCCAGCCGGGTGCGGAGCAGCACCTCGAACGGGTCGTGCACCCACGGGGTCAGGTCGAGCGCCCGGGTGTCGTAGGCCACCAGGTGGACGTCGACCTTCGGCAGGCCCGTGAAGATCGAGGCGAGGATCGTGCAGTTCACCATCGCGTCGACCATCGAGCCGGACTGGTCGACCACCACGATGAGCCGGGCCGGGGTGACCCGTTTCGCGGTCTGCTTGTAATAGAGCCGGTCGACGAGGAGGCGTTCCTCCTCGGGGTCCCAGTTGGGCAGGTTCTTCCAGATCGTGCGGTCGATGTCGAGGTTGCGGTAGACGCGTTTCGGCGGGATCGACCTGTCGATCGTGCCGGTGCTCGCCTGCGCCACCTGGGTGCGCAGCACCTCGGCCACCTCGTCGACGAAGCGCCGGATCAGCGCTTTCGCGTTGGCGAGGGCCACGCCGTCCAGATTGTCCTTGTCGCGCAGCAGCTGCTCGATCAGCGACATGCTCGGGGTGAGCTGTCTCGCCAGCCGCGGGTCGGCCAGCACCTCGCGCAGCCGCATGCGGCTGACCAGGTCGGCCTCGATCGCCGCGAGGCACGGCCCGAGGTCGGCGTGGAAGCCGCTGCCCGGCCCGGTGCCGGCCGCGCGCCCGCCACCCGTCCCGGACGGAGAGCCACCGGGACCGCCGCCGGAGGAGGAGGACGGGGAGGACGAGGAGGAGGAACCGCCGGGACGGCCGCGCAGGGTGCCGGGCCGGCAGCCGAGCGCCCGCTCGAACCAGCCGGCGTCGGCCTGCCAGCGGGCCAGCTGACCGGCCGTGACGTCGCCCTGACCGGTGCCGAAGACGTTGAGCAGCAGCTTGGAGACGAGGGCGGCGCGGCGGACCTCGTCGCCCGGGTCGTCGCCGGCGCCGCTGAGCAGACCGTCGAACTCCGCCTCGAGCTGCGGGAACCGCTGCACCACGGTGTCCAGCGAGACGGACGGGTCGAGCAGCGCGGCGGGCAGGCCGAGGTCGTCGACGATCGCCATGCTGCCGGACTCGAGCGCGGGCTGCTCGTCGGGGTCGAAGAGCCGGGCCAGCAGGCGCCAGTAGAGGACCTGGCGGCGGTTCTCGGTGGCGGTCATCGGCGCAGCAGCCTTCCCGCGCGCTCGCGCAGCACGTCGACGGCCGTGCCGGCGACCGCCTCCGCCTTCGCGGCTTTCGCCTCGGTGGGGCCGAGGGCCCAGTCGGCGGTGGACACCGTGACCGCCTTGCGTTTCACCGTGGCCTGCACGGCGAGTGGCTGCACCGACCAGCTCCCGGCGTCCCAGCGCAGCAGCCCGACGCAGGCGGTGGACGCGGCGATCAGGGCCGGGGTGAGCGGACCGGCGGCGGGCAGGCGGTCGAGGTCGACCGGGAGGGTGACGCCGTCCACGACGAGCGCGTCGGCACCCGGCGTGTAACCCTCCAGCAGGACCGGCTCGGCGATCAGGGCCGGGTGCCTGTCGAGCGGCGGGACGGCCGCGGCGGTCGCGGCGCCGAGCAGCACCCGGGCGGTCGCGAACACCTCGGCCGGCTCGCCCGCGGCGGCCCGGGACTCGTCCCAGATCAGGTCGCCGCCGATCAGGGTCAGGCCGCTGACCTCGGCCGAGCGCTGCCCGGCCAGCACGGCCCGGAGGACCGGGAAGGCTCCGAGCATCCGCCAGGCGGACGGCCCGGTGATCGTCTCGACCTTGGGAGCGGCCACCGAGACGCGCACCACGCGCGCCTCTCCCCCGGCCGTCTCGAGCAGGCCGTGCGCCTGGACCCGGAAGACCGTGGGGTGCTCGTGCAGGTCGGCGCCGAGGAACAGCAGCCGGCCGTCGACGGTCTCACCCGCGGCGGCCGGAAAGCCCTCCTGCGAGAGGAGCAGCGCGCGGGACCAGAGGTCGGCCCAGCGGCGGACCGGGATCCGCTCCAGCGTGGCGACCGGCGCGGCGGCCCGCAGCTCGGCGGCGAACCCGTCGAGCAGGACCGCGAGGCGGGCGGCGGCCGGGTCGGCGAGCAGCGCCTGCACGGTCGGCGAGCCGGCCGCGGCCAGCTCGTGGTCGACGCCGTGCCAGCCGGCGATCGCCAGCTCCCGCAGCCAGGACCGGCTGCCGGCGGCCACCAGGACCGGGCCGGGCGCCGGAGCCGGCGCGGGCCGGCGCTCGCGGCCGAACGGGGCGAGCAGCGCGTCGTGGGCCGCGCCGAAGAGGGCGGCCCGGCAGCCGGCCAGCACGGCCAGGTGCTCGTCGGTCACCGTCCCGGCGATCAGCTTGCCGATCGAGTCGGCCACCCGGTCGCCGAGCGGCGATCCGGCGAACGCGCCGGTCAGCGCCTCGAGCGAGGCGGCGCGTTCCTCGTCGATCCGGGCCAGGCCGTGGACGAGGGCGTCGTCGAGGCCGTCGGCCAGGGCGAGCGTCTCGGTCAGGCCGGCGGGCCGGGCGCGCAGGGCGTCGGCGAGCATCAGCGCGCCACCCCCGGAGCCGGGAACCACTGCAGCTCGGGCAGCGGGTCGGTGGTGGGCGGCAGCTCGAGATAGGACAGGTGGCGCAGGAAGCTGCTGAACACCTCGGCCGCCCGGCCGGGGGCGGCGACCGGGTGCAGCCCGGTGATCAGGTCGGCGTCGTCGGCCACCTCGATGCGCAGGTAACGCGCGACCCGGCCGGACCCGTACTGCAGGGTGGCCTCGGCGAGCAGCGAGCGCAGGTGGTTGCACGGGTAGGACCCGCTCAGGCCGCCGCAGGGACGGTTGTTGTTGGTGTTGCAGCTCAGGCCGTGGTCGCCCGCGGTGATCGAGGAGACGTAGACCCGGGAGACGTCGGAGCCGCTCGACACCACGCCCTGCAGCCGGCCCTCGGCGAGCTCGAGGAAGGGCACCTTCGCCAGTTTGCGCGGCCGGACCGGCTCGATGACCGGGGCCGAGCTGCGGCGCTCGTAGGGGATGCTCATGGGGCGTAGTTGTATCGGAGGGGTCCGACAAAAACGTACCCGGAAGGGGCCGGCTGGTCGCGCACCCGGCGCGACCAACCGACCGGCGTCGATCAGACGTGCTCGCGCAGACCCAGTCGTGCGTGCAAGGCGCGCAGCGGCTTGGGCGCCCACCAGTTCCACCGGCCCAGCAGGCGCATGAACGCGGGCACCAGCACCGGGCGCACCAGCAGCGCGTCCAGGATGATCGCGAGCGCCGCGCAGAGGCCGAAGAACTGGATGAACGACACCCCGGAGACGAGCATGGCCAGGAACGACACCGAGAGGATCGCGGCGGCCGCGCTGATCACCCGGCCGCTGTGCGACAGGCCCTCCACCACCGCGGTACGCAGGTCCGCCCCCTGGCGATGCCGCTCGATCACCCGGGACAGCACGAAGACCTCGTAGTCCATCGACAGCCCGAACGCCACGCAGAACAGCAGCACCGGGATCGCCACGGTCAGCGGTGTCGCGGTGAAGCCGAGCACGCCGGAGAGATGCCCGTCCTGGAAGATCCAGACGGCCACCCCGAAGACCGAGCTCATCGTGAGCAGGTTGAAGACGAGCGCCTTGATCGGCAGGAGGACGCTGCCGGTCAGCAGGAAGAGCAGCGCGAACGTGGTGATCGCGATGAGGATCAGCGCGTGCGGGAGCCGGCCGCCGATCGAGCCGGTGATGTCGACGAGCTGGGCGGCCGGTCCGGTCACCATGACCGGCACCTCGGCCGGCACCGGGACGTCCCGGATCGCGCGCGCCAGTTCGGCCCCCTTCGCCGAGTACGGCTCGACGTCGCTGAGCACCGAGAAATAGGTCGCCCACTTCCCCGAGGCGAAGGTCCGCGGATGCGCGGTCATCGCGCCGGGCACGGCGGTCCCGTGCACGAACGTCCCGGCCATGCTGTCCACCCGGGCGACCCCGTCGACCTGGGAGAGCCGCGCCGCGTAGACGGCGGCCCGCCCGATGCCGTTCGTGCCGGTGCCCCACCGCTCGGCGACCACGACGGTGGCTCCGCTGCCGGTACCGGCGAACTCGGTGCGCATCGCGTCGGCGACCACCCGGCTCTCCGCGTCCTTCGGCAGCACCCGGTCGTCGGCGATGCCGAACTTGATGTGGGCGAAGGGCGCGGCGAGCGCGAGCAAGATCAAGATCACGGGTACGGCGGTACGGAACGGCCGCCGCATCACGTGCCCGGCGACCCGTCCCCAGAACGGCGCGTGCCCGCCCGCGGAGGTCCGCCGGCGCAGCACCGGCCACTTGTCAATCCGGTCCCCGAGCAGCACGAGCAGGGCCGGCAGGACCATCAGGGCGGCGCAGACCGTGGCGATCACCACGGCGATGCCGGCGTAGGCGAACGAGCGCAGGAAGTACTGCGGGAAGACCAGCAGGCTGCAGAGCGCGACCGCCACGGTGGCCGCGCTGAACACGACGGTGGACCCGGCCGTCCGCATCGTCGTGGCCAGCGCGGCGTACTTGTCCGGGTCGCGGAGCCGCTGTTCCCGGTACCGGGAGACGAAGAGCAGGCTGTAGTCGACGGCCAGGCCGAGCCCGAGCGCGGTCGCCATGTTGACGGCAAAGACCGACACGTCGGTGAAGACCGCCAGCAGGCGCAGCGTCCCCAGGGTGGTGAGGATCGAGAAGATGCCGATCAGCAGCGGCGCGCCGGCCGCCCAGACCGTGCCGAAGACCAGCAGCAACAGCACCAGCGTGATCGGGATGGCGATCGCCTCGGCGTGGGCGAGGTCGGTCGTCACCTGCTCGTTGATGTCGTTGTTGACTTGGGTGAGGCCGCCGAATTCGATCTTGACGCCGGCGGTGGGCGCGGCTAATTGATCATGCAACGCCAGGACGCGGTCGGCGCTGACGTCCTCGTCGCCGTCGACCCGGGCGAGGATGACCCCCTTGTCCCGGTCCCGGCCGGCCAGCTGCGGCACCGGCTTCTTCGGATTCCAGTACGACCCGACCACGGTCACCCCGCCGGTCGCGGACAGCCGCTGCATCACCCGGGAGGCGGCCGCCACCACGTCGGCGTCGTCGACCGACCCGCCGGGCTTCGAGACCATCACGACCAGGTTCGGATCGGCCGCGTGGAAGTGCTGGGCCAGCCCGTGCCGGCCCTTCACCGACTCCGAGCTCGGATCGTCGAAGCCGCCGGTCTTGAGCGACCCGATCAGGTCGCCGCTGAACACGATCGCGGCCACCGCCAGCAGCAGGGCGGTGACCAGCACGGACTTGGGACGGCGCGTGACGAGCCGGACCACCGGCCCGGTAGCCGGGCCGGTGGTCGCGGTGGGCCGGGCGATCTTCGCCCGGCGAGGGGTAACCGATGTCATCGCAGGCTCACGCGGGTTGTGGCATTGTCGCCGGGTCGAGGTGGCGGGCCAGCAGGTCCACGGTGTTCTCGATGTCCTCCGTGGTGTGCTCGGCGGTGATGAAGAACCGCAGCCGGGCCAGCTTCTCCTTGACCGCCGGATAGAGGATCGGGTTGGCGCTCACGCCGTTCTTCAGCAGCGTGTCGGAGAGCCGCAGCGCCTTGATCGAGTCGCCGGTGATGGCCGGCACGACCGGCGTGCCCTCACTCGTCCCGGTGTCGACGCCGGCCTGCCGGGCCAGCCGGAGGAAGGTCGCCGAGTTGTTGTGCAGCGCGGCCAGCCGCTGCGGCTCCTCGCGGAGGATGTGCAGGGCGGCCAGCGCCGCGGCCGCGTTGGCCGGGCTCATGCCGGCGCTGAAGATGAAGCCGGGCAGCGTGTACCGCATGTACTCGATCAGCTCGTGCCGGCCGGCGATGTACCCGCCGCAGCTCGCCAGGGACTTGGAGAGGGTGCCCATCCAGACGTCCACGTCGGCCCGGTCCACGCCGAAGTGCTCGCCGACGCCGCCGCCGCGGGCGCCGAGCACGCCGATGCTGTGCGCCTCGTCGACCATGAGCAGCGCGCCGTGCTTCTTCTTCAGGGCGATCAGGGCCGGCAGGTCGCAGATGTCGCCGTCCATGCTGTAGACGCCCTCGACGATGATCAGCACCCGGCGGTACCGGTCGCGCGTCTGGGTGAGCAGCGCGTCCAGGGCCGCGTAGTCCTGGTGGGCGAACGGCTGGCGGCTCGCCCCGGAGAGGCGGCAGCCCTGCAGGATGCTGTCGTGCGCGAGCGCGTCGTGCACGATCAGGTCGTCCGGGCCGACCAGGTGGCCGATCACGCTGACGTTGGTGGAGTGGCCGCCGATCAGGGTGATCGCGTCCTCCGCCCCGACCAGCTCGGCGAGGGCCCGGTCGAGCTCGTCGTGCAGCGCCCGGTTGCCGGAGAGGATGCGGGCCGCGGAGACCGAGGAGCCGTACCGCTCGACGGCCTCCTTCACCGCGTACGCCACCATCGGGTGCCCGGTCAGCCCCAGGTAGTTGTAGCTGGAGAAGGAGATCAGCTGACGCCCGCCGACCTTGGTGCCGCGACCGATCACGCTGTCGTGCACGAGGTAGTACGGGTTGGTCACGCCGACCCGGTCGAGCATCACGCCACGGCGCTGGAACTCGACGACCTCGGGCAGGTACGCCACGTCGGCGACCTCCTTGCGGGTCGGGACCGCGAGCGCCCGCTCGGCCGACGGGACGACCGGCGCGGCGTGGGCCGGGGCGGCGTGCGCCGGGACCGGGACCGGCTCGGGAGCAGCGGCCGGGGCGGGCGATCCGCCGAGGGCCCCGGACAGCACCTGGGCCAGCTCGCCGACCGTGGTCACCTCGAACACCTCGGCCGGGTCCAGCTCGAGGTCGGGCCAGCGGCGCTTCACCGCGGAGACCAGCTCGGCCGTCATGATCGAGTCAAAGCCCAGGTCGGCGCTGAACGTCTGGTCCGCCCGGACCAGGTCGGACGGGTACGCGCTGATCCTGCCGACCATCACCGCGATCTCGGCGACGATCTGCCCGGTGTCGTTCGGCGCGGCCTTCTGCGCCGGGACGGCGGCACGGGGTTTCGGCTCCGGCAGGATCGGCGCCGGCGCCGGCGGAGCGGGAGCGGGAGCGGGAACGGCGGGAGCCGCTTCGAGAGCGGGCGCGGCCTCCGCGAAGGGCAGCTCGGGAGCGGCGCCGAGACCACGCAGAACCTCGAGCTGCTCCCGCATCAGCGAAATGACGTCGTTCACTGGCGTGGAATCTCCATTCCTTCTGGCGACCGGCAGCGCCACGCGCGCAGGCTCGCGGACCTCGATCTCGGCGATCTGTGCCGCCGGCCCGGCCGGGGCCGCCGGGCGTCCGGCCCGGGTGGCGGCCCGCCGCGGCCCGTCCTCACGGGCGGCGCGGCGGATCGAGTAGTGCTGGGTGGCGAGCGGCGACGGCGGCAGCGTGAGCAGCGGCACGCCGAGGCCCTCGAACAGCGGGGTGAGATCGACCGGCACACCCGCGACGGCGAGCCGCCCCAGGCCTTCGAGCAGGGCGTATCCGCCGTCCGGCTCGGCCGGCATCAGCATGATCTTGTCGAGCGGCGCCGACGACGGGATCTGCGCGGCCATCCCGAGCAGGGCGTCACCGGACGACACCTGCACCAGGATCCGGGCGCCCGCCTCGACCGCCTTGCCGACGGCGTCGGTGAAGAACACCGGCGACGAGGTCTGCCGTCCCCAGAGCGTGCGCAGCTGGGCCGGCTCGGCCGGCGCCTGCGGGTCCACGCTGGACACGAACCGGACCTCCGGGGTCCGCACCGCCAGATCGGCGGCGTACGCGGCGACCCGGTCGTCCACCTCGCTGAGCAGCGGCGAGTGGAACGCGTGCGACACCCGCAGCTCGACCGCCGGGACACCCCGGGTACGGCAGCGCTCCACCAGGTGCGCCACGGCGTCGCGGTGACCGCTCGCGACGGTCTGCGCTGGGTGGTTGTAGCAGCCCGCCCAGACGCCCCGGATCCCGGACCGCAGCTCCTCGAACGAGCTCGCGTCCGCCTTGATCGCGGCCATCGTGCCGGGCGGCGGCTCCTGGCCGGCGGTCACCGCGGCGCCGCGCTCGATCAGGAAGTCGAGGCCGTCCTCCGGGGTGAGCGCGCCGGCCGCGACGGCCGCGACGAGCTCGCCCACGCTGTGCCCGAGGGTGACGTCCGGCGTGACGCCGCAGTCGGCGAGCAGCCGGGTCATGCCGATGCCGGTGACGCCGAGGCCCGGCTGGCAGATCCGGGTGGCGCTGACCTGCTCCTCGGCGCCCGGACCCGGGTTCTCGCAGAGCAGGTCGGAGACGGCCACACCGGTGCGCTTGTCCACGGTCTCGGCGAGCGGTCCCGCGTACCGGGCGAAGAGCGGGAAGCGTTCCACCAGGTCGCGCAGCACGCCGGGGCGCAGCGAGCCCTGGCCCGGGAAGAGGAAGGCCAGCCGGCGCCGCTCCTCGTCGAGCGGCGCGTCCGAGGCGTACAGGCCGGGTCCGAGCCTGCCCAGCGTGCCCGCCGAGAGCTCCTGCGCGGCGAGGGCCAGCCGGGCCGCGAGCTCCGCTCGCGTGCGGCACATGACGGCGAGGCGTGCCGGGAGCGCCTGGCGGGTGGCCATGGTCCGGGCCACCGCGGCGGGGGTCAGGGCCGGGTCGGTGGAGACCATGGTGGAGAGGCGTTTCGCGTACGAGGAGAGCAGCTCCGTGGAGCCTGCCGTGACCAGGACCAGCCAGGGTCGCCCGTCAGCCTCGGGGCCGTCCGGCTCGGCCTTCGGCTCCGGGGCCTCGCTGAGCACGGCGTGCACGTTGGTGCCGCCGAACCCGAACGAGTTGACCCCGGCACGCCGCCGGTCGTCGCCGACCTCCGGCCACTCCTGCGGCTCGGTCGTGATCTGCAGGCCGGCCTCGGCCAGCGGCAGGTCGGCGTTCTCGGTGATCGCCGGCTGCGGCGGGACCGTGCTGTGGTGCAGGGCCAGCGACGCGCGGAGGATCCCGGCGGCGCCGGCGGCCGGCAGCGTGTGCCCGATGATCGCCTTGCCGGAGGAGAGGTAGCAGGGCCGGCTCGCGCTGCCCTGCCGGACCCGGCGGATCGCCTCCACCTCGACCCGGTCGCCGACCGAGGTGCCGGTGCCGTGCGCCTCCAGGAAGTCGATGGCGCCCGGCTCCAGCCCGGCGTCCACGTACGCGGCCCGCATGGCCGCCTCCTGGCCCTCGGCCTTCGGCGTCATCGGGCCGGCGCCGCGGCCGTCGTTGGCGGTGCCGATGCCGTTGAGCACCGCGTAGATGCGGTCGCCCGCCGCCACGGCGTCCTCGAGCGGGCGCAGCACCGCGATGGCGCCGCCCTCACCGAGCACGAAGCCGTCGGCGCGGGTGTCGAACGGCCGGCAGACACCGGCCGGGGAGAGCGCGCCGACCCGGGAGAAGCCGATCAGCGCGTTCGGGGTCATGTTGACGAACACGCCGCCGACCAGCGCGGTGGTGCACGACCCGGTACGCAGGTGGTTGACCGCCTCGTGCAGCGCCACCATGGCGGACGAGCAGGCGGCGTCCACGGCGAACGCCGGGCCGCCCAGGTCGAGCAGCTCGGACACCGTGCACGGCGCCATGTTGAGCAGGTTGCCGGCGAGCGAGAAGGACTGGGCCGGCTCGATCGCGGCGGCCGCCTCCGCCACCGCCTCGATCAGCGCGGGGTCGTGCCCGCCGGCCGGGAGCGAACCGTCGGCCAGCATGGTCGCGATGACCCGGGCGCCGGCGATCTCCCGGTAGTCGGAGGAGCTGAGGCCCACGAACACGCCGCTGCGGGACCTGTCGAAGGCGCCGTCCCGCTCCCACCCGGCGTCCTGGACCGCCTCGCGCGCCAGGTCGACAAGCAACCGGTGCTGCGGGTCCATGGCCTTCGCCCGGCGCGGCGGAATGCGGTGGTGCAGGGCCGCGAACCGCTCCACGTCCTGGATGAATGCCACCCGGTCGGTGTACGTCGCGTACTTCTCGCGGAAGTCGGTCGAGTAAAAGGTCTCGTGATTCCAGCGGTCCGCCGGAACCGGCCGGAATTGGTGGGCAGCGTTCAACGAGTTGGCCCAGAACTCGGTAACGTCGCGAGCGCCCGGAAAACGGCAGGAAAGGCCGACGATCGCTATATCCACTGGAAATCCCCATGCTTACGGTGCCTGACGGCCCGGCCGGAGAGCAGGCAGCGGCCTCTGCATATCAGCCCTACTCTGAGCTGCGAATATGCGTCTGCCACCCGCTCGAATTCACCACGTCTGTCAATTCATTCCTGATACCAATCTCGATCCCCCCTCCACACTTCACGCACTCCTAATCAACGGAGCGGGAATCGGAAGGTGTCGGGCGAGTTCGATGATCCGCAGCACACTGCCCCGGACGCCTCCGCAGGCATCGTGGCGGAAATCGTCGACGCGCGGGGAAACGCGCCGATCCGGAATAGGTTACGAACTTCAACCCGTTCCGGTGGCGATTGACTACTCGTGAGTGCGGCGTTTTGCCGAACGGCTGCGAACCGCCTAGCTTTCTGCGCCATGAAGCAAACGACCAAGCGGTGGCTGGCCGCGGTGGCCGCGGTGGCGGCTTTCGTCGCTGTCAACCCGGCGCCGGCCCAGGCGGCACCGAACTTCCAGCGGCAGCGTCTGATCGCGACCGCGTACTACGGCACCATGGACATCATCGCCCGCGAGACCCTCGGCCTGAAGGCCCGGTTCGTCACGGTCGGCGGCCGTCCCGTCCCCAACCTGATCGTCAACTTCGTGACGACGGGTGAGCGCTTCCCGATGTGCGAGGCCACCACGGACCTCAACGGCTGGGCCGAGTGCCGCAACGGCCCGATCCCGCCGCCGCAGTCCCTGGCCAACCTCCTGGTCAACGGTTACGACGCCGTCTTCGACGGCAACCGCTACTACTACCCGGTAGCGGCCCACAACAACATCGGCATCGGCTGACCCCAACCCCAGCGCGGCGAAAAAGCCCCGTCCACCTGGACGGGGCTTTCAGCCGTACAAAAGCAATGGGGTCGATGGGGGTTGATCGAACGGGGGTGTGGCACTTTCCACAGCAACCACCCGCTGAGCAGGCACCCGGCAGAGGGGGTGCGGGTGGCGAAGCCCCCGCCAAGCGCGACGAAGTCGCGCAAAACAAAACGAGGCTGGCATGCGAGCAAGCGAAGCTTGCGAGCGCAGACCAGCCCCAGTCTCGTGGGCGATACTGGGATCGAACCAGTGACCTCTTCCGTGTCAAGGAAGCGCGCTCCCGCTGCGCCAATCGCCCGTGCGGTGCAAAACCCTGCGAGGTGGAGACGGGATTTGAACCCGTGTACACGGCTTTGCAGGCCGTTGCCTCGCCTCTCGGCCACTCCACCGTGGCGGCCGGTGCTCCGTCGATCAGCAACAGCCTTCTCCGAGCGGACGACGGGATTCGAACCCGCGACCCTCACCTTGGCAAGGTGATGCGCTACCAGCTGCGCTACGTCCGCACGCCCCCGGAACTTCCCGGCGACGGATGAAACATTAGCTGAGTGCTGCCACCGGCCGCAAAGCGGGTCCCCTACCGGGGTCGGCGCTCCGCTCTCGTCACCTCGGGTCGCCGATGATCCGGCGGACGGCGGCGAGGAGCTCGGCCTGGAAGGCGGCGATCTCTCCGTCGGTGACGCCCATGCGGTAGTCGGGTCCGGTCTCGGGGTGGTCGGCCCGGGCGGGGTCGCAGTGCCGGAGGGCTCCGTCGGCGTGGCCGGCGGTATACGCCTGCAAAGAATCGTCGATCACGGGACACAATCTCCCACCTCGCCGCGGCCTCGCCCACCGGCCGACCAGTGAGACGAAAAAGTCCGATATAGCGGGACTGTGGCCAGACGGCGGAGGCGACTCGGAGGATCAGGCGGGGCCACAGTCGGAACTCATCGCCGTCACAGACTCCGCACATGCGCGCTGCCGATGCTTGTCGCCGGTGACCAGTCGAGGAGCCTTGATGAGCACGCACGAGAAGTCCGTAGACACCGAACCGGCGACCATGGCCTTCCCGGCCACCCCGCCGCCCGCCGGGGACGAGCCGACAGCGGCCGTGCCGGTGACGCCCGCCGAAGTAGTGCCCACGCCGCCGGAGTGGGCGAGCACCGGGCAGTTCATGGAGGTGAGCAGCACGCCCGCCTCGCCTCCCGGACCGGTCGCGTCGGTGGCCTCGGACGGCTCCGGCGGTGGGACGCCCGGTGAGCCGCCGGCCGGTGGTGGGGCGGCGCCTGGTGGTGGGGCGGCGGCCGGTGGGGCGCAGGCCGGTGGGGAGCAGGCCGGTGGGGAGCAGGCCGGCAGGGCGCAGGCCGGTGGGGAGCCGGCCGCTTCCGGCGCCGGAGCTCCGCCGCCCTGGACGCCTCCGGGGCCGGGTCCGGCGCCGGTCAAGGCCTCGCTGAAGGACCGGCTCGCGAAGAGCCCCAAGGCGGTGCTCGCCGCGGCGGTACTCGTCACCGCGGTCGCGAGTTCCGGCCTCACCGCCGGGATCATGGCGGCCACGGGTGGGGATGGCGCGCCTGCCGCGGGCGTGACGGTTCAGCAGGGCGGTCCCGGCAGCGGTGGTGGCATGCGCGGAGGCGGGTTCGGCGGCGGCTTCGGTGGTCAGGGTCAAGGTCAGGGCCTGGGCCAGGGAGGAGGCTTCGGCGGCGGCACCGACCAAGGCACGACGCAAGACGGCACGACGCAAGACGGCACGACGCAGGGCGGCACGACGCAGGGCGGCACGGCTCAGAACCAGACGCAGGCCGGCCAGGGCACCGGAACCTGACGATTCGCCCCGCAGAGCCCGGAGGCGGCGTGACTTCCCCGGTCGCGCCGCCTTCGCCATGGGCTCCGGAAAGCCTTCAGAGGCCCAGGATCGCCGGGTCCTTCGCCACCGCCCGCAACCGTTCCACCGGGTCGGGGAGCAGGCGCCGCGTCTGACGGTCCAGCAGGCCCGCCACCCCCGTGACGGCCGCGACCGGCGTCCCGTCGAGCCGCACGAAGTCCTGGGACACCCGGAACGTCTTCCCCGAACCCCACGTGAACACGCAGCTCACGTCGACCTCGTCACCCGCCCGCAGCTCTTTGAGATAGCGGATCGTCGTCTCCAGGACCACCGGCCCGAAGCCGGCGCCGAGGAGCACGTCCGGGGAGACGCCGGCGGCCATGAAGCACTGCCAGCGGGCGTGCTCGCCGTATTGCAGGTAGACGGCCTGGTTGACGTGTCCCTGGAGGTCGAGTTCGTATCCGCGTACCGCGATCCGCACCTGATACATCATCCGATTCAACCCCAGAGCGGCGCCTGCCGCGCGCTCCGGGCGAGCAGGAAGGAGCGCCCGCCCGGGAGCCGGCCCACCCCGTGGCTGAGCACCAGGTTGGCGAGGAGGCGGCCGGCCCCGTACCACGGGAGCCGGTAGGGCAGGCCGAGATCGCGCAGGGCGGCCGGCCCGAGCAGCCAGCAGGCGACCGAGAGGGCCCGCTCGCGTTCGTAGACGCCGCGCCACCCGGGCACGTCGTCGGACATGTGGATGAGCGCCCGCGCCAGGGCCCTGCTGTTGCCGTCGGGCGGCGGGTCGTTCGAGAGGAAGTGGTAGAGCAGGCGGCGGCCCCGGCGTTCGGTGTGCGGCAGCCACTCCTCGTCGACGCCCATGAGCCAGCCGACGTAGCTCCACAGGTGCATGACGGCCCGGGAGTCGGCGCCGGAGACGCGGACGCCGAGCAGCCGCAGGTGCAGCAGGAAGCTGGTGCTGAAGACGCCGAGCGTGCTGGCCTGGTCGTACTGGTTGATCGGCAGGCCGCGCAGCTCGTGATCCCAGGTCGGGTCGGCCTCCAGCTTCGCGTTGAGCAGGGCGTGCATGACCCGGACGTGCAGGGTGAGCCGGAACCCCCCGGCGCCCGGTTCGAGGCCGCCGGGCGCGGTCACGGCCCGCCACCACGTCGTGGTCTCCCGGATCCGGCGCAGCGTCTCCCCGCCGGCCAGCCGCCCGGTGCGCACCAGCGGTTCGAGGGCGGCCGCGGTGCGGTAACCGCCGAGCAGCGAGCCGTAGGCGAGGACCAGCCCGGCGTCCAGCCCGAAGATCCGGCAGGCCTCGGCGCCCTCGCGGAGCAGGTCGTCGTCGACCCAGGCGGGCCTCCGGCGGACGGCCTCGTAGAACTCGCCGAGCTCCTCCAGCGGCCCCGAGGCGAGGATCCGGTGCAGCTCGGCGGGCCTGCGCGATCGGACCAGCGCCGCGGCGAGGTCGTCCCGGCGGTTCAGGCCGGCGGCGAGGGACGCGAGCTCGTCCGGGGTCGGCGCCGCGTCCGGCCCGGCCACCAGACGCAGTGGGCGGGCGGCCCGCTCGGACCACGCCCGGTCGAGGCCGAACCGGGTGGGCGTCGTCGTCATGCCTCCGACGATAGATCCAGGGAAGTCGACCACTCCAGCAGCCGGCGCAGGTGATCGTCCGACCCGAGCCGGCCGACCGGGGCCTCGCCGAGGACCACCGCGCCGCTCGTGCCATCGATGGTGATGACGCTCCCTGCTGATAGGAAACGGTCATTCACCCGTACCCCCGAAGGCGTGACCAGGACGCCTGCCCGGACCACCGCGGGTTTGCCCATCGAGCGCGCCACGACCGCCGCGTGACTGGTCGGCCCGCCCTGGCTGGTCACGACGCCCGCCGCGGCCGCCAATCCGTGCATGTCGAGCGGTGATGTATGCGGCCTGACCAGGACTACCGATCCCTCCCGCGCCATCCGCACCGCCTCGTCGGAGGTCACCGCGATCCGTCCGGCGGCGACCCCGGGGCTGGCGCCCCGGCCTCTGGCGATCACGTCCAGGCCGTGGCCGGTTCTGATCACTTCTTGGGTACGGGCGACCCGCCCGTGCGAGGGCCGCGCCCGCCGGACCGCCTCCGCCCGGCTGATCACCCCTTCGTCGGCGAGGTCGACGGCGGCCCGCACCGCCGCCGCGCCGGCCAGGCCGCCGGACCGGACCTGGAGGAACCAGAGCCTCCCGGACTCCACAGTGAACTCGACGTGGCAGACGTCCCGGTAGTGCCGCTCGGTGGCGCGCAGGGCGGACCGCAGCTCGTCGCGGAGGTGTCCGGGCAGCGTGGTGAGGGGGTCCGTGGGCGACTCGCCGGCCACCACGGCGTCGCCCCGCGCCCGGCGCACCACCTCCCCGAACAGCTCCGGCTCACCGGTGTTCGGGTCCCGGCTGAACGCGACGCCGGCGTAGCTGTCGTCATCCCGGTCGCCGTGCACCATCCGCTGGACGATCACCCAGGTGCCCAGGTCGTGCGGGATCTCGTGAAGCTCGCGGTAGGTGACGGCGCGCGGGCTGTCCCAGGAGGCCCGGACCGCGCGCACGGCGTCGGCGAGGCCGGCGCTGCCGACGCCGAGGATCGTGTCCATCATGCCGGGCATCGAGACGGCCGCGCCGGAGCGGACCGAGACGAGATCGCCCAGGTCAGGCGCACCCTCCATCCGTTCGCTCAGCTCTCGCAACCCGGCGGGGATCGGGTCGCGGGGGCCGATCGCGATCCACGGCGGGACCGGCAGGCCGAGGTCGCGGAGGGTGCGGAGGCCCTCCTCCTTCGCGGATCTCACCGCGGGATCCCGAGCGTCGCCAGCAGGTCCTCGTGCAGCTGGAACCAGATCGAGTGATAGGACTCGAGGCTGTCCGCGAGATGTTCTCGCTGACCGTTTCTGACCATGGTGAGGGCCTCGCTGAGCCGGGTCCGGTACCGGGCGAACCGGGGCAGCGCGGCGAGCACCTCGTCCACCCGGCCGTCCAGGTCCTCGAAGCGCCGGAGGACCCGCTCGTCGTAGTCCGGGTCGGTGTGGTCGTTCACCTGGGCGCCGCGCATCTGCCAGGCCGAGCAGAGGTCGAGCAGCTCCGGGTTGAGCAGCAGGAACCGCTCGTAGGCCCGGGTGACCGTCGCCCGCGCGCCGCTCACGTCGAGCTGCCCGGCGATCCGGCGGGCGTCCTCGGCATGACCCTTCTCGGTCAGCCCCCACCCGCCGAACTCCCGGGTGACCCATCCGCCGACGGCCAGGTCGATGAGCTCCGACTCGGTGTCGGACTCGCTCAGGCCGGCGACGTGGGCGACACGGGGCAGTTCGGCGTATCCGATGCAGCGGAGGGTGTGCAGCACGAGCAGGTCGGTGGTGGTGTCCATCAGCGGCTCTCCCCCTCGGTCACCAGGCCGGCCGCCGCGTAGGAGGCGCCCCGGCCGCTCGCCCTCGCCACGATCTCGCCTGATCGGATCCGGACCGCGGTCTCGGTGCCCTCCCCCACCTCGGCGCCGATCGCGGCGGCCACGGCGCCCTCCTCGTCGATGACCAGCCGGAAGGGGAACGTGGCCGCCTGCCCCGCCGTGCCCTGCCCGGCCATGCCTTGCCCCGCCGTCACCGCGCCCGACGCTCTCAGGCATCCGACCAGTTCGGCGATCCGGAGGCGGATCAGGGCGCCGGTCTCGGCCGGATCGGCGGTCACCACGGCGATCGTGACGCTCGGCTGCCTCGGCCCGGCCTTCCCGGACGCCGCCACCCGATCGCTGCCGGCCGGCGAGCTGCGGTCCGGCGAGGTGTTGGCCGGCGAGGTGTTGGCCGGCGAGGTGTTGGCCGGCGAGGTGTTGGCCGGCGAGGTGTTGGCCGGCGAGGTGTTGGCCGGCGAGACGTAGGGGCCGAAGATGCTCGGCTGGGCCTTTTCGGACGGTGGCATTCGTTCGGCGGCGCGGACGGCCTCCTCGGCGGCGCTCAGACGGGCGGAACCGAGGACCGTCACGAGACCGTCGGCGGTGAGGTCGGCGGGCTCGCCGGTCAGCGCGTCGAGCAAACCCTCCGGCGGGCTCCAGGCCTCGGCGACCGGGGACGCCGGCCTGACGAACGGCAGATGAGGCGGATCCCACACGTCGGCGACGTCCATCGCGGCGAGATGCCGGCAGGCGGCCACCACGTCGAAGGGATCACCGAACCCCGGCGCCGACCGGGCCAGATCCCGCGCGCCGTGCAACATCGTCAGGAGCAGCGCCGCCCGGCGTACGGAATGATCCAGAACCGTGGCCAGGAGCAGGGCCTCCAGATGGGCCGTTTCGGTCATGGCAGTCCGTCCGGGCTCATCCTCGAAGACCCCGGCAAGCGACTGCGAACGCAGCCTCCCGTCGGCGGGCGAGTCACCGGCGAGCGGCAGACGATCGAGCCAGGCGCGGGCGAACTCTCCGGCGGCATCCGCCGGGCCATCCATGTCCATCATTGCCGGGTACGGGGTGAGCGGCCGCTCCGCCTCCAGCAGAACCGCCAGATAGAGCGACCGCTTGCTGGGGAAGTTCGAGTACACCGCCCCGCGGGTGAGCTCGGCCCGGGCCGCGATCCGGTCGACCTTGGCCTCGGCGAACCCGTGCTCGCGGAACTCCTCGGCCGCCGCCGCGAGCACTGCCGAACGTGTGCGGGCCTGCTGTTCCACCCTGGTGAGCCGGACCATGCCCACCAGGATACTCACATCATCCGGATGTTAGGAACATCCGATTATTGCTGGGCACCGAGCTTGACCTGTGCACTTCCGGTCTTGCCCCCGCGCGTGTAGTCGACCTTCACGGTGTCCCCGGGGTTCTTGATCAGCGTCACGGCCGCTACGTCGTTGGTCGTCGTGACCGGCGTGCCGTCGATCGACGTGATGACGTCGCCGGCCTGGATGCCGGCCTGCGCGGCCGGACCGCCGGGCACCACCGACCGGACGAAGACGCCGCCCTGCTGGTTCTGGGTGGGCGGAACCGTGATGAGGCTGAACCCGAAGAACGCGTGCGTGACCGTCCCGGTCGCGATGATCTCGTCGGACACCGCCTTCGCGTGATCCACCGGGATGGCGAACCCGAGGCCGATGTCGCCGCCGCTGCTGCCGCCGGACGAGTCCGGGATGCTGGCGCCCGCGGACGGCACCCCGATCAGCTCGGCCGCGCAGTTGACCAGCGCGCCGCCGCTGTTGCCCGGGTTGATCGCCGCGTCGGTCTGCACGGCCGAGACCAGCAGCGCCGTCTGCCCGTCGTCACCGGGCACCTCGATGGTCCGGTCCCGCGCGCTGACGATTCCCGAGGTCACCGTGTTGGACAGCCCCAGCGGCGCGCCGAGCGCCACCACCGGCTGGCCGACCTGAACGTCCTCCGACTTACCGAAAGCGATCACCGGCAGATCCGACTGGCCGTCCACCTTGATCACGGCGAGGTCCGACTTCGGATCCCGCCCGGTGATCACCGCGGGCACGGTCCGGCCGTCGTTGAACAGCACGCTGACCTCGCCACCGTCAGCAGCCAGCGAGATCACGTGGTTGTTCGTGAGGATGTACCCGTCCTCCCGGATGATCTCCCCCGACCCGGTGCCCGCCGCCTGCTCACCCCGGGCCGAGATGGTCACGACGCTGGGCAGGGCCTTGGCCGCCACTTCGGTGGCGGCACAGGTCTCCGCGGTGTCCGGCAGCGGAACGGCCTGAGGGCTGCCCGACACCCCGTCGTTGTTCGACACCGCAAGCCCGCCCACCACGGCCCCCAGAGCAGCCGCAACAGCCATCCCGACCCAGGACACCCATCCCCGGCCGACACCGCCACCGCCGGCCCGCCCCACCTCGCCGTCGCCGGTCCGCCCCACCCCGCCGTCGCTCTCCACAGCCCACTCCCTACGCCGAAGCCATCACCCCAGCAAAGGCCCGACCCCACGCGAAGACATCCCCCGCAGAGAATGACCCGCCCACCGCAGAGACGAAGAGATGAACGGAATCAAGGAGATGGAGAAGACAGGGGGTGCGAGGAGCAGCAGTGGTGACGCGTCCTCGGCCGTCGCGAACGACGTACATCCCATCATCACGGTCCGCGGATGTTGGTAATGTTTAACGGGCCCACACATCACCAACAAGGGGGCGCACATGGCGATCACTCAAATCGACCTGGATGATGAGGCCCTCGCCGAGGCGATGCGACTGTCCGGAGCCAAGAGCAAGAAGGAAACGGTCAACCTGGCACTACGCGAGTACGCGGCCCGCCATCGGCGGATCGCGGCGCTCGATCATCACGCGACGGCCGCCCGGGGCTGGGACTACGAAGGCTGGCAGGACCTGCACCGCGCGAGCAAGACGCCAGCAGAGTGAT
Organism: Actinoplanes sp. NPDC023714; assembly: GCF_040639855.1. NCBI lineage: Bacteria > Bacillati > Actinomycetota > Actinomycetes > Micromonosporales > Micromonosporaceae > Actinoplanes > Actinoplanes sp. NPDC023714. The sequence continues at coordinate 1,002,570 of NZ_JBFAAR010000001.1, read as the reverse complement.
CAAGTATCTGATCGACTCGTCCGCGGCCTGGCGGATCCTACGCGACGATGCGCTCCGCGAGTCATGGGCCGATGTCATCTCGGACCACGCCATCGGATCGTGCCGCCCGCAGCGCACAGAGTTCCGCCGCTCGGCTCGCGGAGTGGACGAGTACGAAGAAATGACCTCGATGTTCGCCGATCTGTACCCGGACGTCGCGGTGCCCAAGAGCGCATGGCAATGGGTGGACTCAGCGCAGTACCGCCTGCTTCGAGCCGGCGCGCACCGAGCACTGTCCTGCGTGGATCTTTTGATCTGCGCCTGCGCCGCCGTCGGCGGCCTGACGGTCCTGCATGACGACAACGACTTCATCACCGCAGCTCGACACCTGCCCGACCTTTCCGAACGCCGGGTCCTCAACCTTCCTTGACGCGAAGGACCAGAACCACGGTTGGACCACACGTGGCAGAACGGCAAGCGCGGCGACCGCCTGCTGCCGGTGATGAACTCGTCGATCTCGTCACCCCATGGCGCTAGGGCTGTGTAGAGCTGCGATCCGAATCCGACCCAGCGTGTGCCGGCCCCGTTGGATTGATCGAGGAATGGGGCGCGATGCCGTGGGGTCTCCCTCCAGCGCGACAACGAGCCGGTCGACGGGATGCTCTTCTCGCACAGGTCCCTCCATCCGGCCGGGCGGCCGGAATCACTGGGCTTGGCTGGTACCGATGGAACGGCGATCCAGCCACCTGTGCCAGGGCACCGCAGCGGGCGTGTGCTTGGCCTGCGCTCGCTCAGCTCACCTCGAACCAGCACACGATCGCGCTGACGACCGGCAGAGGGGGTGCGGGTGGCGAAGCCCCCGCCTCGCGCGACGAAGTCGCGCAAACAAAACGAGGCCGGAATGGTCAGCGCGTTCCGCTGACACACTCCGGCCCCGGTCTCGTGGGCGATACTGGGATCGAACCAGTGACCTCTTCCGTGTCAAGGAAGCGCGCTCCCGCTGCGCCAATCGCCCTGGCATGTGGTGCTCTCGTGCGAGGTGGAGACGGGATTTGAACCCGTGTACACGGCTTTGCAGGCCGTTGCCTCGCCTCTCGGCCACTCCACCGAGGTGGCCCCTGTGTAACAGGCCGCTCCGAGCGGACGACGGGATTCGAACCCGCGACCCTCACCTTGGCAAGGTGATGCGCTACCAGCTGCGCTACGTCCGCGTGTCTCCGGTGTGTCCCGGCGACGGACAAAACATTAGCCGGTCATGCCGCCCGCCGCCAAACCGGGGTACCCCGGCGTGTCGTCACCTGGGAAAACACGCCAGGATCCGGGGTGTGGAGCTGACTACCTGGTACCTGGAACAGACCGCCGCCGCGCAGATCCGCCCGGGGCGGGGGCCGTCCGAGGAGGTGGAGGTGCGCCGGGCCGAGGTGCCGAGCCCGGAGTTGAGCCGGTTCCTCTACACCGCGGTGGGCGGGGACTGGTTCTGGACGGATCGGTTGCCGTGGACGTGGCAGCAGTGGCACGACTGGCTGGCCGCGCCGGGCGTGGAGACGTGGATGGCGTCGGTGCGCGGAACGCCCGCCGGCTACATCGAGCTGGACGGCCGGAACCCCGGCGAGGTGGAGATCGCGTATTTCGGCCTGCTGCCCTCGTTCGCCGGCCTGGGCATCGGGGGTCACCTGCTCACCGAGGGGCTGCGGCGCGCGTGGGGTCTCGCGGAGCGCTGGGAGCACCAGACGCCGATCCGCCGGGTGTGGGTGCACACGTGCAGCCTCGACGGGCCGGCGGCGCTGGCGAACTACCGGGCCCGGGGCATGGAGCTGTACCGGACCGAGGTGACGGCCCGGGAGGACGCGGCGGAGACGCCCGGACCGTGGCCGGGCGCCCGCGGGGTCACAGCTTGAGGAACATCCCGAGCGAGTGCGGCGCGGTCTCCTGGAAGCCGTGGCGCTGGTAGAGGCGGCGGCCGGGCGGGTCGCCGAGCAGGTTCACGTAGGCCCCGGGCGGGGCGTCGCGGCGGATCCGGTCGAGCAGGGCGGTGAGGACCGCATCGCCGAGGCCGCGGCGCTGGTGGGCGGGGAGGACGGCCATGTCGATGATGTGGAAGTACCAGCCGCCGTCGCCGAGGACGCGGCCCATGCCGACGGCCTCGCCGCTGTCCTCGTGGATCACGTGTACGGCCGCCCAGGCGCCGGCCAGGCCTGCTTCCGCCTGCTCCCGGGTCGGCGGGGTGAGGCCGGACTCGGTGCGCAGCGCCAGGTAGGCGTCGAGCGAGGGCGGTCCGTCGGCGAGCCGGTATCCCGGCGCAAGGCTGGTCATGACGGCAATGATCGCCGAGGCCGAGGGGAAGAGGGGACGCGGAAGGCCCGGGGGCCGGTCAGGTGAGGGCGATCGGGAGGCCGGGCGAGGTGAAGGCCCGGCCGTCGTCGGTCACGGCGGCCGACTCGTATCCCTCGTCCACCCGCTTCGCGAGCCACGCCAGCCCGGCCTCGCCCATGGCCAGCGCCGCCGTCGCGTAGGCGTCGGCGACGGCCAGGTCGGGCCCGGCCACGGTGACCGAGCGCAGGCCGGTGGCCGGCTTCCCGGTACGAGGGTCGAAGACGTGCGCACCCCGCTCGTACGTCCCGGAGGTGGCGACCGCGCCCTCGGTGAGTTCGAGCACCCAGCTCAGCTTGCCGGCCTCCCACGGGTGCCGCACCCCGACCCGCCACGGCCGCCCGGACGGCCCGGCCCCGCGCATCCGGATGTCGCCGCCCGCGTTGATGTAGTGCCGCCGCGAGCCGGCCGCGAGGAGCCGCTGCGACGCCACCTCGACCGACCAGCCCTTGACGTACCCGGACGGGTCGAGGGCCCCGCCGGCGTACGCGTCGAAGTAGCCGTCGGTGTCCCGCCACAGGTCGGCGCAGCGGTCCAGGACGTGCCGGAAGTCATCCGACGTGTCGGCCAGGGCGACCTCGTGACGGCGGAACCGGCAGACCTCGCTGTCCGGCTTGTAGGTGCTGAAGCGGGCGTCCACCTCATGCAGCCACGAGCAGGTCATGTCCACCAGATCCGACAACTCGGATTCGGGCCGGGAGTCGGCCAGCTCGATGCTGACGACCGTACCCATGACCTGCTCGACATGACGCACGCCGCAACCCTACGCGCCCGCCTTGTCCAAGGCGGCCTGGAGCGACTCGACGTAGGACTGGCTCGTGTAGGTGGCGCCGGACACCCCGTCGACCTCGGCGCTCTGCGCCTGGAGCGTCGCGGCGGCGAGCTTCTTCACCGCGTTCGGGTTGATCGTCCCGCTGAAGCCCTCGGTCGGGTACGTCGCGTCGGCCGCCGAGATCTTGCCGCCGCTGACCTTGATGGTGACCTGGACGGTGCCGTACTCGTTCTGCGCGGCCTTGCCCTTGTAGGTGCCGGCCTTGAGCCCGGCTTCCTCTTCCTTCTTGTCCGACGACTCCGACGAATCCGACGACTCCGATGAGTCCGATTTGTCCGACTCGGAGGACTCCTTCTTGGAAGGCTTCTTGCTCTCAGCGGGAGCGGGCTCGTCAGTGCCCTCCTCCGAAGGCTCCCCCTCGGCCGCCGCCTCCTGCGCGACCGGCGCGGTCGCCACCGGCGCGTCCGGCGGCTGCACGCTCAGGCGCACCCCGAGGATCAGGGCCGCGCCGGTGAGGGTGCCGACAGCTGCTGCGGTACTGCGTCGCATCGCGATTCTCCCTGGGGACTAGAACTCGAAGGGATCGAGGTGGATCTGGCTCTGCGGCACGTCGAGGTCGTGCAGCGTGCCGACCGCCGCGTTGACGAGCCCGGGCGGGCCGCAGAGGTAGACGTCGCGCCGGTTCACGTCCGGCACCAGGCCGCGCAGGCCCTCGGGGGTGAAGAGCCGCCGCGGGCCCGGGTCGTTGCGGCCGCCGACGATGTACCGCACCCACGCGTCCCGCTGCTCGGCCAGGTCCTCGAGCTCGGCCCGGAAGACCAGCTCGTCAGGCCGGCTGGCGCGGTAGATCACGATGGTGTCCGGCGGCATGTCCTCGAGCAGGGCCCGGATCGGCGCGATGCCGCTGCCGCCGGCGATCAGCAGGGCGCGGCGGCGGGTACGGCGCTGGGCCGTGAACGTGCCGAACGGGCCCTCGGCCCAGACCGGCGTGCCCGGCCGCATGGTGGCGAGCTTCGCGGTGTGCCCGCCCGCGATCGTCACGGTGAGCCGCAGCCACTGGCCGTTCGGGGCGGCCGAGAGCGAGAACGGGTGCGACTGCCACCAGCCGTTCGCGGTGAGGAACCGCCACCGCATGAACTGGCCGGCCTGCACCGGGATCCTGTCGAGCCGCTTGCCCTCGATGTAGATCGAGAACGTGTTGGCGCCCTCGCCGACCACCTCGGCCACGGTGAACCGGTGCCGGGCGTTGAGCCAGACCGGCTCGACGACTCGGCCCCAGAAGAGCGCCGCGATGGTGAGGCAGCCGAGGGCCGGCCAGAAGACCGAGGCGAACTTCCCGCTCATGTCGGCGCCTGCGGAGATCTGGTGGGCGTACCCGAGGAGCAGGACGGCGTAGCTGGACAGGTGCAGCAGGTGCCAGAGCTCGTACGGCAGGACGTTGCGGACGAACCGGATCGACGTCAGCGCGATCACGACGAGCAGCACGGTCGCGACGGTGGCGCTGATCATGTCGGGGAACGTGGTGATGACGGTCCAGCCCTGCTCGACGACGCCGGTCCCGGCGGTGAGCGCATAGCCGTAGACGATGAAGACGACGTGGCCGACGACCGCGGCGAGCAGCGAGGTCCCGAGCCAGCGGTGCCAGCGCAGGAGGTCCCGGGAGCCGACCCACTCCTCCAGCCAGGAGACCCGGCTCATCATCAGGAGCTGGATGAAGAGCAGGTAGCCGCCGACCACCCCGGTGATCCGGCCGGCCGCCAGCATCATGCTGGTGGTGTCGCTGACCGCGCCGGCCTGGGTGTTGAAGAGCCAGAGCGAGATGCTGGTCGCCAGGCCCGAGAAGAACAGCAGCACGGTGAGCAGCCGGTTGCCACTGGTCGCCTCGGCGGGCGGACGGTCGTCCGGGATCGGGACGCCGGTGCCGGCCTTCCAGCCGGTCGGGTCGGTGAGCGACTCCACGACGACTTCGCCACGCCGATAGGGGTCGGCCTGCGAAGAAGCCGGCCAGGGCGGCATCGAAGGGTTGTCCCAGCTCGGTCGCCCGAATTCAGGCTGCCCGAAATCAGGCCGCCGATCGAAATCGGACCGGTCGTCGCGCAGATCCGCGAAGTATCCGTCGTCGTCGGGCAGCTCGCGTTGGTCCTGGTAGGCCGGTATGGCCATGTCGTCCTCACCTGCCAGCAGTCGTCTCACGGCGTCTGCCACCCCCTGCGGCTGACGTGACGACCCCGGTCGGCGAGGAGCCGTCAGGGATGGGTACGCGCCACGCAGCCGGTTGGCTCAACGACCCTCCGGAAAATTCCGATCCGCGGGATCGGGATAGGTTGCCCGCATGGAGAACCCCGAGGTGGTCACGGTGGTCGGCGTCGGCGCCGGCGGGTGGTCAGACCTTTCGGGTACGTCGCGACGCACGCTCACCGGAGCCGATGTGATCTTCGGCAGCCCGCGGCAGCTCGGCCTGCTGCCGGACGCGGTCGCCGCCCGCCGGGTGCCGTGGCCGTCGCCGCTGGTCCCGGCCCTGCCCGGGCTGCTGGAGGCGGAGCGCGGCCGGACCGTCTGCGTGCTCGCGAGCGGCGACCCGATGTTCCACGGGATCGGCGCGACGCTGGCCCGGCTGATCGGCCCGGACCGGATCCGGGTCCTGCCGCACCCGTCGTCGGTCTCGCTCGCGGCCGCCCGGATGGGCTGGGACCTGACCGGCGTGGACGTAGTGAGCTTGGTCACCGCGCCGGTCTCGGCGCTGAACCGGTGGATCAACCCGAACCGCCGGCTGCTCGTCCTCTCCACCGGCGCGGACACCCCCGCCGAGGTGGCCGGGCTGCTTACCGCGCGCGGTTACGGGTCGGCGTCGCTGACCGTTCTGGAACAGCTGGGCGGTCCGGCCGAGCGGGTCGTCGCCGGCACCGCCGGCTCGTGGGTGGTCCCGCCGGGCGATCCGCTCAATGTGGTGGCGGCCGAGCTGGGCGGCGGGCCTGCGGCCGCGTGCGTGCCCGGGCTCCGCGACGATGCGTACGAGGGGGACGGCCAGCTCACGAAACGTGAGGTGCGGGCCGTGACCCTGGCCGCGCTGGCGCCCGCGCCGGGACAGCTGCTCTGGGACGTCGGCGCCGGATCGGGCAGCGTCGGCATCGAGTGGATGCGCAGCCACCCGGCCTGCCGGGCGATCGGCGTCGAGTCGTCCGCCGAGCGGGTCGCCACCATCACCGCGAACGCCGCGGCTCTCGGCGTACCCGGCCTGCGCGTGGTGCACGGGCGCGCGCCGGAGGCCCTCGACGGGCTCCCCACGCCCGACACGATCTTCATAGGCGGCGGCGTGACCCGGGACGGGGTCCTGGACCGCTGCCTCGCGGCGCTGCGCCCCGGTGGCCGGCTGGTCGCGAACGCGGTCACCGTCGAATCCGAGGCGGTGCTCGCGGCCGCGTACGCGAAGCACGGCGGCGAGCTGACCCGGCTCACCGTGCAGCGCGGCTCGCCGGTCGGCGGCTTCACCGGCTGGCGCTCGTTCATGCCCGTCACGATCTGGTCGGTGGTCCTCCCATGACAGCGCACTCCATCCCCGTCACGATCCGGCCGGTGGTCCTCCCATGACAGTGCACTTCATCGGCGCCGGACCGGGCGCGGCCGACCTCGTCACGCTGCGCGGGCACCGGCTCATCGCCGCGGCGCCGGTCTGCCTCTACGCCGGCAGCCTGGTCCCGGCCGAGCTGCTGGAGGCGTGCCCGCCCGGCGCCCGCCTGATCGACACCGCGAACCTGAACCTCGACCAGATCGTCGCCGAGATGGTCGCCGCCCACGAGGCCGGTCACGACGTGGCCCGGTTGCACTCCGGCGACCCGTCGGTGTTCAGCGCGGTGGCCGAGCAGATGCGGCGGCTCGACGCGGCCGGCGTGCCGTACGACGTGACGCCCGGGGTGCCGGCCTTCGCCGCGGCGGCGGCCTCGCTCGGGCGGGAGTTCACCGTCCCCGGCGTGGCGCAGACCGTGATCCTCACCCGGACCGCGGAACGCGCCACCGCCATGCCTCCCGGCGAGGACCTCGCGACACTCGGCGCGAGCCGCTCCACGATGGTGCTTCATCTCGCCGTCCAGCGGATCCGCGCCGTGGTCGCGGAACTCGTCGGGAACTACGGCGCGGACTGCCCGGTCGCCGTGGTGGCGCGGGCCAGCCGGCCGGACGAGCTGATCGTGCGCGGGACGCTCGCCGACATCGCGGCCCGGGTCGAGGAGGCGGGCATCAAGCGGACCGCCGTGATCGTGGTCGGCGCCGCGCTGACGGCCGGCCAGTTCCCGGACAGCCACCTCTACTCGGCCGACCGCTGCCGGTCCTCGTCATGAGGATCCTGCTGCTGGGCGGCACCCCATGAGGATCCTGCTGCTGGGCGGCACCTCGGACGCCCGGCGGCTCGCCACGCTGCTCACCGACGCGGGCCACGACGTGGTCAGCTCGCTGGCCGGCCGCACCCGGGATCCGCTGCTGCCGGCCGGCCGGGTGCGGATCGGCGGGTTCGGCGGGGTGGACGGGCTCACCGCCTACCTGCGGGACGAGCGGATCGACGTGCTCGTCGACGCGACCCATCCGTTCGCCGCGCGGATGACCGGCCATGCGGCGCTGGCGTGCGCCGCTTCCCTCGTACCCCGCATGGTCTTGCGCCGACCGGGCTGGACGGCCTCGCCGGGCGACGAGTGGCACCGCGTCGCGTCGCCCCGCGAGGCCGCCGCGCTCATCCCGGGGCTGGGCCGCCGCGTGTTCCTGACGACCGGGCGGCAGACCATCGCGGCGTTCGCGGAACTCGACGAATGCTGGTTCCTGGCGCGCTCGGTCGAACCGCCCTCCGGCACCCTGCCGCGACACCTCGAGGTGCTGCTCGACCGGGGACCGTTCACCGTGGACGGCGAGCGGGAACTGATGGCCGCGCACCGGATCGGCGTGCTGGTCACCAAGGACAGCGGCGGCGCCGACGCCAAACTGGTGGCGGCCCGCGGGCTCGGCATCCCGGTGGTCATGGTGGACCGTCCCGCACTGCCGCCCGGCCCCGTGGTGTCCACCCCCGAGGAAGCGCTCGCCGCGCTGCCCTGACTCGCTGCCCTGATTCGCGGCTCGGCCTCGCTGCCGAAAACTGACACCCTCCAGGGGATCCGCATCGGCGCTGATCGGTGCGAGGCTCGGGACATGCCGGGGCCAGCGCTGCACGCCGAGTTGAACGCGGTGCGTGCGCTGGTGTCGCACGGCCTCGCCGAGGTGGGCACGGCCGCCGAGGCCGGCCAGTTCTGGGTCCGGTCGGCGGCCGCCCGGCTCGCCGCCGTCGACGCCGTGCTGACCGAAGCCGCCGGCGTGGTCTCCCTCCCGGTCCAGGCCCTCGCCATGGGCGCCGTCTCGTTCGCGGCGGTGCTGCTCTCCGCCTCGGCCGCCCGCGCCGCCGGCCTCGCCACGGCCGGCACCCTGATCGTCGTCGTGCTGACCCTCGTGATCCTCGCCTGCCTGACCCCCTGGGCCGGCCGCCGCCTCCGGATCGCGCTCGGACGGCGGCGCCTCGGCCCGATCCCCGCCCTTACCGGTCCGGTTCTGATCAGCGTGCCGGAGCTGCTGGCCCGGGCCCGGGTACGGCTCGTCTCGGCCGCCCTCCGGCACGTCGGCTCGGGCCGCTGGACATCGCCGGAACTGAGGCTCGCAGCCCGCACCGACCCGGTCACGAGGCGGCTCGCCGAGGCCGATCTGCTGCTGTGCCAGGCGGTCGACTGTTTGGAGCGCTACCTCGACGACCTGGCGAAGGGATGAGGATCTTGCCCGGCTTTCGGCCTTCGGGAGGTGACCGTGCCGTCGCGTGACGATCCCTTCGCCGGGCGGCTGGCGCCCCGGCTCGCGCGGATCGAGCGGGAGCTGGCCTCGGCCGTGGTCGATGCTCAGGTACGGGACTGGTCCGCGGATCGGCCGGATCGGGTGGGGTTCGCCCGGCTCGGGCAGGTCCTGGCCGACGTATCCCGGGCGCGAGGGCGGCACCGGCGGACGTGGCCGACCACCATATCTCCCACCTTTTTCGGGATTATTGCCGTTCTGGTGGTCGGTGGGGCAGGCCCGGTCATCCTCGCTCTGGCGGCCGCCGCCGGGGTGGGGATCGGGTTCGCCGTCCTGGCCGTGGTCCGCCGCCTGCGCCTCGACGCCGCCCGCCGCGCCCGGCTCGGGGTGGCCGCGATCGACGACCCGTACCTCTACGCCTCCCTCCGCCCCCGCCTCGAAGCCTGCGCCGTCGCCGCCCGGGCCGACCGCTCCCACCGCCGCCGCGCCGCGGCCACCGACCTGGAATACGCCCTCGACTGGCTGGCCGCCGCCCAGGAGCAACTCCCGCGCTGAGGTGGCCGCGCCGCCGCGGGACCAGCGCGGTGGGAGCTGTGCTGTGAGCGCCCTCACTGTCACATCTCCGGGAGCAGCCTCGTCCTCCCCATGACCGACACACGAGGGAGCAACCATGAAGGCAGTAGTCGTAGGCGGCACCGGCCAGAGCGGGAAGCTGCTGGTCGAGGCGTTGCGGGAGCGGGGGCACGAGGTGATCCCGGCGTCGCCGTCGACCGGGGTGGACGCGGTCACGGGTGAGGGGCTGGCCGGGGCGCTGGACGGCGCCGACGTCGTGGTGGACGTGACTAATCCGTCCGACCCGGCGCTCTTCGCTCCGCTGTCCGAGAACCTCGCGGCGGCCGAGCGGGCGGCCGGCGTCCGGCACCACGTCGTGCTCTCCATCGTCGGGTTGGAGCCGGCCGGCGGGCACCCGTACTACCAGGCGAAGCTCGCGCAGGAGGCGGCCGTGAAGGCCGGCGGCGTGGACTACACGATCGTGCGGGCCACGCAGTTCTTCGAGTTCCTGGACACGATCATCGGCATGGGTACCAGCGCGCCCGACCTCCGGATGCAGCCGGTCGCCCTGTCCGATCTCGTGGCCTATCTGGTCGAGGTCGTCGAGGGCGCGCCGGTCAACGGCATCGTGGAGGTCGCCGGCCCGGAGGTGCTCACGCTCGGCGAGATCGGTTCCACGGCCGGCCGCGGCTGGATGGGCGTCGACATCCCGGCCGGCGCCCTGGTGGCCGGTCCCGGCGCACGCCTCGGCTCGACGACCCTGGCCGCATGGAGAGCAGCATAGGAATAGGAGAAGGCCGGCCCCGAGTCCGGGGCCGGCCTTCCAGATGATCAGATTCCGGCGGTCGCCAGGTTGCGGGTGACCACCTCGTGGCGCCACGTCACCGCGGCGGCCGACGGCGCCTTGGCGCGGCGCGGGGTACGGGCGATCAGCACGCCGTTGACGATCAGGGCGCTGGTCAGGCCGACGAGCGCGGACGCCCAGACGGCCGGCTGCCCGGCGCCGAGACCGTAGAGCAGCCACGAGGCGCAGGCCGCCGCGGCGAGCCGCCAGCGCAGCGGGGACAGGCCGGACAGGTCCTGGGTGCGGTCGCGGAGCAGAGCCAGCGGCTGCGGGATCGCCGAGACGAACGAGACGCAGGCCAGAACCGTGCCGAGGGTGGCGGCGGCGGCCGGGCCGGAGATCTGCGGCAGCGCCGCGAGCGAGGCGATCACCACGATGGCCGTGAGCACGCCCGCTGCCGTCCCGGCGCTCGTCAGCAGAGCTTTCCGCGTACGAAGATGGGGTTGGGTCAAAAGCAGTGCCATCAGGATCGCGAGCCCGGTGCTGGACGCAACCACGTTGGTGACCACCTGGAACGGGTCGCCGATCAGCAGACCGTAGGTGACCCACCCCAGCGGCATCGCAACTCCGAGCATGCATGCCGTGGCGGACAGACCGCTGGTGCGGCGGCGCACGCAGGAGCGGTAGACCTGGGGCCAGGCGATGGACATGGACAGGGCGGCGCCGAGAGTGCCGAAGACGTGGAGCAGCATGATCCGTTTCCGAGTCGGTGTCAGTGACACCGATCCGTTCGGCCTGGTCATCGGCGCGCTGACGGACGGCACCCGCATCGCACCCCGGCACAACGAAGCCGCAACCGACAGCCGGGGTGACGACCACCCATCAACGTTTGGCACAGTGGACGGATGCTGACCGACGTGGACCTGCCCGCGCCCGGACTGCTCTGGACCCGCTGGGCCACGTTGGGCGCCGTCCTCACCGGCCTCGGCCACGCCGGCGTGTGGTCGATCGACGACCGTGGCGCCGCACTCGACGACCGCGACGGCGGCTGGGCCCGTTTCGCTCTGCTCGACGGACGGCGCGCCGTGCTCTACGGCCACCGCGACCCGTCCTCCGGCGAGCCGATCGACCCGATGCTCGACCTGCTCACCGGCGCCCCCGACTGGCTGCCCTGGGACGATCTCGACCCGCTCCATTTGGGCTTCGTGATCTGGCACGAGAACGGCCGCTGGTCCCGGGTCCGCTACCGCGACGGCCACCTCGACGGCATGATCGACCTGCTCGAGCCGCTGCTCACCGCTGACAACACGATCACGGCCCTCACCGCCATGATCCCCGGTGGGTCGCGCGAGGCGGCTTCCCGCCTGCTTGCCTCATCCGTACGGGCGGAGCTCACCGGCTCGTCGTTCACCGAACTACTGGGCGGGGCGGCCGACGCCGGGGCCGCCCTCGACGTGGCGACCCGGGCCGGGCTGGTCCCCGGCTCACAGGCCCCGCGCATCCCGCCCGGCAAACGGCCCCCGATGCGCCGGGTCCGCCGGCTCAGCCAGGGCGAACACGACCGGCTCGTCTGGGCCGCCATGCAGGACGCCACCGAGCTGCGGCGCCCCGCCCCGCCGCACACCGACGAGCTGGACGCGCTGATCGCCTGGCTCCAGGAACGCTCCCCGTCCCGGGACGGCCGCTGCACACTGCTCGCCTACGCCGACGCCACCAGCTTCAGCTCCCAGCCCGGCGAGCACCCGCCCGCCGACGAACCCGGCGAGGAGCGCTTCGCCGGGTTCCGGCGCCTGACCGAGCTGGTCCGGGCCCTGCGCCGGGCCGAGTCGGACCCGCGCTACGGCCGGTGGCTCTACCTGCGTGTCGAGACGAGCGCAAGCGGCGTCCAGGTGGAACGCCGCTACGACTCGTGGCCGGCCTGGTGGCACGACGACGGGGTGTCCGGGCCGTGGCGCACCAATCTGCAGGACGAGATGGAGGGGCGGCTGCCCGCCTATCGTCCCGCCTGGGTGGCGCTGCTGGACCCGGAGGTGGCGTACCGCCCGACGAAGCGCTGAAAGGTCAGCGCGCCTTGCCGGCCCGGAGCAGCTCCAGGGACTTCGCGAGCCGGCGGGCCCGGGTCTCCGGGGTCTTCGCCGAGGTCAGCTGGTCGGCGTGCCAGCGTTGGTTGCTGAAGGAGAGGCTGTCCCAGAACGCCTTGACGTGCGGCTCCACGGTCAGCGCCGCGTCGAGATCCGCCGGCACCTCGACGGTGCGGGGAGTGCTGTCCAGCTCCACCGCGACGTCGTACGTCTCCCCGCCTTCGAGATTCCCCTCCCGGCGCCGCTCCGCGCTCACGCCGAGCCAGTAGTCCCCGCCCATCCGGGCGATCGACGACCGGAACTCGTAGCCGTTCACCCGCACGACGACCTTGGGCCGCCCGCCGCCGCCGAGCCCCTCCACGATCGCGTCGGCGACCTGGAAGCCGGTGGTGGTCCCGCCCGTACGCTGCAACTCCGCCCGGAACTCCATGCCGCCACCCTAGAGCCTCAGCCCGCTCCGCGAACCCCACCAACCACCCGAACTCATCACGACCCAGCGCCACAAACCCCGCCACGCCGCCCCGCAGCAACCGCCCCCGTCCTGCCGCTTCGCCCCGCCCTCGTCGTCCTGCCGCCCTCGTCCTGCCGCCCTCGTCCTGCCGCCCTCGCCCTGCCGCCTTCGCCCTGCCGCCCGCCGCAGCCGCCCCCACACCGACCGAGCCCCAGCGGTCGAGCCCACCCTCCCCGCGATCTTGGACGATCCACTACCGGATCCGGCGGCAAAGCGTCCAAGATCCCGGACAACGGACGCTTCGCCGCCCGAACCGGACCGATCTTGGACGACCGACCACCCACAGACATTCCTGCGCGGATCATCAAGATCGGGGACGACAGGCGAAGCGTCGCCACACCACACGCACCGAGCCGATCTTGAACGGGCCACCACCCACATCGGCGGCAAAGCGTCCAAGATCGCGGACAACAGGCAAAGCATCGCTGCACCACACGGACCGAGCCGATCTTGAACGGGCCACCACCCACATCGGCGGCAAAGCGTCCAAGATCGCGGACAACAGGCGAAGCGTCGCCGCACCACACGGACCGAGCCGATCTTGGACGGGCCACCACCCACATCGGCGGCAAAGCGTCCAAGATCGCGGACAACAGGCAAAGCATCGCTGCACCACACGGACCGAGCCGATCTTGGACGGGCCACCACCCACATCGGCGGCAAAGCGTCCAAGATCGCGGACAACAGGCGAAGCGTCGCCGCACCACACGGACCGAGCCGATCTTGGACGGTAC